>NZ_PJJQ01000001.1:0-1080 GCF_002929575.1 Cryobacterium sp. N21
GGCGTCAAGCAACGGGTGGGCGGATCCCTCTTCCTGAGGCAGAGAGGTCTAGGCGGTACTTGTCCTTGGAGGAACGACTGCAGATCGCGGACTTGCACCTGGGTGGCACCGGTGTGCGGGCGATCGCTGCTCTGGTGGGCCGGTCTGCTGCCACGATCAGTCGAGAGCTCGCTCGAGGCGGGTCCAAGACTGGCCCGCAGGCACGGACGAAGTACGCCCCGTATGCGGCGCAGAAGCAGGCTGAGCTTCGCGGACGTCGTCCCAAGGCGAGCAAATTCGACCATTCGGAACTGGCTTTTTTGGTGCAGAAAAAGTTGTGCCTGAAATGGAGTCCGGAACAGATCAGTGACCATCTGGCTGCGGTGTTTCCCGATCGGCAGGAGATGCGAGTCAGTCCGGAAGCGATCTACCAGGCGCTTTATGGGGGCGGGCGGGGTGACTTGCGCGGTGATCTGCATCAGCATTTACGCACCGGCCGCGCCATCCGGCATCCGAGACGGCCCGCTGCGAAGAACTCGGGCAAGATCCCGGATATGACCATGATTAGCGAGAGGCCGGCGGAGGTTGAGGACCGAGCCGTGCCGGGGCATTGGGAAGGAGATCTAATCTTGGGGTCACACTGCCGGTCGGCGATCGCTACGTTGGTGGAGCGTCAGACGCGGTTCACCATGCTCGTCCACCTTCCCGGTGATCACGGCGCGATCACGGTTCGCGAGGGGCTGTTGGCCGCCATCAAGACTCTCCCCGAGCACTTGGTGAAGACTCTGACGTGGGACCAAGGAACCGAGCTGGCCCAGCACCGGCAGATCACGCTGGCCACCACGATAGCGATCTACTTCTGTGATCCACATTCGCCGTGGCAACGAGGCACCAACGAGAACACCAACGGGCTGCTGCGCCAATATTTCCCCAAAGGCACCGACTTATCCGTCCATTCGCCCGAGCGGCTACTCGAAGTCGCCACCGAACTCAACAATCGACCCCGCAAAACGCTCGGCGGCAGCACACCCGCTGAAGCCATGCAACGACTATTATCAGAGCCAGAAAAGCCCATCGTTGCGACGACCGGTTGAATCCGCC
>NZ_PJJQ01000002.1:0-1175 GCF_002929575.1 Cryobacterium sp. N21
TACTGACCGTTCTCGAACGTGACCATGGGTGTGTTGTCCGGGACGCTGCGCGAGAGACCGAACGAGACCGTGTGGGCGGTGGCGGGGATGCGGTGCAGTCGCGGTGTCTCTTCCAGCAGCATCGCGGCGGGCTTGCGGCGGGTGGCGCGGTGCTCGCGATTGTTGACCTCGTCCATGAACTCCTGACAGGCCGTTTCAATCTCGGCGAACGAGTCATACTCGGGCCGGAGGTTCGTGTCCTTCGGGACGATGTCGGCCTTGGCCAGTTTCACGGACGACTCGGACCCGCCCTTCGTCGCCGGGTCCGCCGGCTGGCAGGTGAGCACCGTCACGCCGTAGTGCCGGGCGAAGTCCACCGTCTGCAGGTTCCGCACCGGAACACCGGCGATGTGCGCCACGGTCACCGTTTTCTCGTTGTCGGTCAGGACGTAAGTCGGCGCGCCGCCAATGATGCGCAGCGTCCGGTCCAGCGCCGCAAACACCGTTGGCGCCGTCCGGTCACGCAGCACGATGACGATCCGAAACCGTGACCACGCCAACCACGCCACGAACAACACCGTCTTGCGCCCGTCGATTAGAGGGCCATCGCCGAAATCGTATTGCAGCCACTGGCCCGGCTCCGTCACCCACGGCCGGTGCACCCGCACGTTGCCCAGGCGAAAGTTGGCGCGGACCTGCGCGATGGCGCGCCGGGTGGAGCGCTCGGACCCGGTGTAGCCCAGAGCCAACAACTTGGTGTGGGCCTTGTCACCACGCAGCTTCCCATGTGACAGCTGAATCCACTCCTCCATCTTCGGCAGGAAAGGGTCCGTGACCCGGGCCCGAAAGACCGGTTCAGCGAGCGGGTGGCCCGCATCCCGCGCAGCAACATGCCGGGCGACAGTGTGGTGCGAACACCCCGTCAGCTCCGCAGCAGCGCGAAAAGATCGTGTCAGATCATACGCAGCGAGAATTTCCATAACTTCTACGTCTACCTTCATAAATAGGCCTCTTCCTGAACTGGCTTGATGCGTCTAGATACCGCAATCAAACCCCAGGGAGAGGCTCCCGCCGGTTAACCGGTCGGGCTCAGAAAAGGAAGTGGGCAGATCTCATGGCCACCAACGGGCAGATCTCCTGGCCGTCAGCGGGCAATTCCGTGGCCGCCTACGGGCAGCTTCTCATGTCCGCCGACA
>NZ_PJJQ01000003.1:0-1313 GCF_002929575.1 Cryobacterium sp. N21
CACCCGCGTGGGTGGCCTGTTAACGCAGGAAAGCCATCCCCGGAGGGATGGCTTTCCTGGTGTTTCTACGTTAAGTCCGGCGGTGTCCTACTCTCCCACAGGGTCCCCCCTGCAGTACCATCGGCGCTGAGAGTCTTAGCTTCCGGGTTCGGAATGTGACCGGGCGTTTCCCTCTCGCTATAGCCGCCGAAACATCTTGCGATGAATCGATTCTATATTATGTAGTTATATAGAGTCCTCGTGACGAGGACGTTGTTCTCGACCGTACATCGAGAACCACATAGTGGACGCTAAAGCAGCTTCTTCAAACTGAGTGTTATCAAATTATCGGCTTATTAGTACCGGTCAGCTCCATGGGTCTTTAGTCCCCACTTCCACATCCGGCCTATCAACGCAGTAGTCTAGCTGCGAGCCTCTCCCCCGAAGGGATGGAAATCTCATCTCGAAGCCGGCTTCCCGCTTAGATGCTTTCAGCGGTTATCCGTTCCGAACGTAGCTAATCAGCGGTGCTCCTGGCGGAACAACTGACACACCAGAGGTTCGTCCATCCCGGTCCTCTCGTACTAGGGATAGATCTTCTCAAATTTCCTGCGCGCGCAGCGGATAGGGACCGAACTGTCTCACGACGTTCTAAACCCAGCTCGCGTACCGCTTTAATGGGCGAACAGCCCAACCCTTGGGACCTACTCCAGCCCCAGGATGCGACGAGCCGACATCGAGGTGCCAAACCATGCCGTCGATATGGACTCTTGGGCAAGATCAGCCTGTTATCCCCGAGGTACCTTTTATCCGTTGAGCGACAGCGCTTCCACAAGCCACTGCCGGATCACTAGTCCCGACTTTCGTCCCTGCTCGACTTGTCAGTCTTACAGTCAAGCTCCCTTGTGCACTTACACTCGACACCTGATTACCAACCAGGTTGAGGGAACCTTTGGGCGCCTCCGTTACTTTTTAGGAGGCAACCGCCCCAGTTAAACTACCCACCAGGCACTGTCCCTGAACCGGATCACGGTTCGAAGTTAGGTATCCAATATGACCAGAGTGGTATTTCAACAATGACTCCACCTGAACTAGCGTCCAAGCTTCACAGTCTCCCACCTATCCTACACAAGCCACACCGAACACCAATACCAAGCTGTAGTAAAGGTCACGGGGTCTTTCCGTCCTGCTGCGCGTAACGAGCATCTTTACTCGTAATGCAATTTCGCCGAGTTCGCGGTTGAGACAGCTGGGAAGTCGTTACGCCATTCGTGCAGGTCGGAACTTACCCGACAAGGAATTTCGCTACCTTAGGATGGTTATAGTTACCACCG
>NZ_PJJQ01000004.1:0-1819 GCF_002929575.1 Cryobacterium sp. N21
GGGTGTGTCCGATCCTTGAGAACTCAACAGCGTGCACAATGTCAAATGCCAAAAACCTCGTGGTTGTCGGCCCGTTTCTAGCGGGTTGCAGCCGGGAGATTCCTTTGGAAATAATATTGAACAAGTCCTGACTTCGGTTGGGCAACTAAACAAAGCAAGTCAGTAATGATTTGTTCTTGTCAGTTTCAAACTTGCATCTTCTTGGCCTATTCCGGCTGTGGGGTGCACTAGATGGGCACTGAACTTTCGGGTTTGGGAGCTATTCAAACATTTACGGAGAGTTTGATCCTGGCTCAGGACGAACGCTGGCGGCGTGCTTAACACATGCAAGTCGAACGGTGAAGAGGAGCTTGCTCCTTGGATCAGTGGCGAACGGGTGAGTAACACGTGAGCAATCTGCCCTTGACTCTGGGATAACTGCGGGAAACTGTAGCTAATACCGGATATTACCTTGGAAGGCATCTTCTGGGGTGGAAAGAATTTTGGTCAAGGATGAGCTCGCGGCCTATCAGCTAGTTGGTGAGGTAATGGCTCACCAAGGCGACGACGGGTAGCCGGCCTGAGAGGGTGACCGGCCACACTGGGACTGAGACACGGCCCAGACTCCTACGGGAGGCAGCAGTGGGGAATATTGCACAATGGGCGCAAGCCTGATGCAGCAACGCCGCGTGAGGGACGACGGCCTTCGGGTTGTAAACCTCTTTTAGTAGGGAAGAAGCGACTGGGTTTTCCTGGGAGTGACGGTACCTGCAGAAAAAGCACCGGCTAACTACGTGCCAGCAGCCGCGGTAATACGTAGGGTGCAAGCGTTGTCCGGAATTATTGGGCGTAAAGAGCTCGTAGGCGGTTTGTCGCGTCTGCTGTGAAAACCCGAGGCTCAACCTCGGGCCTGCAGTGGGTACGGGCAGACTAGAGTGCGGTAGGGGAGATTGGAATTCCTGGTGTAGCGGTGGAATGCGCAGATATCAGGAGGAACACCAATGGCGAAGGCAGATCTCTGGGCCGTAACTGACGCTGAGGAGCGAAAGCATGGGGAGCGAACAGGATTAGATACCCTGGTAGTCCATGCCGTAAACGTTGGGAACTAGATGTGGGGACCATTCCACGGTCTCCGTGTCGCAGCTAACGCATTAAGTTCCCCGCCTGGGGAGTACGGCCGCAAGGCTAAAACTCAAAGGAATTGACGGGGGCCCGCACAAGCGGCGGAGCATGCGGATTAATTCGATGCAACGCGAAGAACCTTACCAAGGCTTGACATATACCGGTAACGCCTGGAAACAGGTGCCCCGCAAGGTCGGTATACAGGTGGTGCATGGTTGTCGTCAGCTCGTGTCGTGAGATGTTGGGTTAAGTCCCGCAACGAGCGCAACCCTCGTCCTATGTTGCCAGCACGTAATGGTGGGAACTCATGGGATACTGCCGGGGTCAACTCGGAGGAAGGTGGGGATGACGTCAAATCATCATGCCCCTTATGTCTTGGGCTTCACGCATGCTACAATGGCCGGTACAAAGGGCTGCGATACCGCAAGGTGGAGCGAATCCCAAAAAGCCGGTCTCAGTTCGGATTGAGGTCTGCAACTCGACCTCATGAAGTCGGAGTCGCTAGTAATCGCAGATCAGCAACGCTGCGGTGAATACGTTCCCGGGCCTTGTACACACCGCCCGTCAAGTCATGAAAGTCGGTAACACCCGAAGCCAGTGGCCGAACCCGTAAGGGACGGAGCTGTCGAAGGTGGGATCGGTGATTAGGACTAAGTCGTAACAAGGTAGCCGTACCGGAAGGTGCGGCTGGATCACCTCCTTTCTAAGGAGCACGTGC
>NZ_PJJQ01000005.1:0-2211 GCF_002929575.1 Cryobacterium sp. N21
TCAAATTTTTAAGAGCAAACGGTGAATGCCTTGGCATGTAGAGCCGAAGAAGGACGTAGTAATCTGCGATAAGCCTCGGGGAGTTGATAAACGAACTGTGATCCGAGGATGTCCGAATGGGGAAACCCCGCCAGGCCCGTGAGGTGACCTGGTGACTCCCGCCTGAATATATAGGGCGGGTAGAGGGAACGTGGGGAAGTGAAACATCTCAGTACCCACAGGAAGAGAAAACAATAGTGATTCCGTTAGTAGTGGCGAGCGAACCCGGATGAGGCTAAACCGATCATGTGTGATAGCCGGTAGGCGTTGCATGGTCGGGGTTGCGGGACTTTTCTGCCTATTCTACCGAATGGTAAGGGTTAGAACGTTGTATAGACGAACAGGATTGAAAGCCTGGTCATAGAGGGTGCGAACCCCGTAGTCGAAATGCAGCAATCGCCCGAGAAGTATCCCAAGTAGCACGGGGCCCGAGAAATCCCGTGTGAATCCGTCAGGACCACCTGATAAGCCTAAATACTCCTACATGACCGATAGTGAACAAGTACCGTGAGGGAAAGGTGAAAAGTACCCCGGGAGGGGAGTGAAATAGTACCTGAAACCGTTTGCTTACAAACCGTTGGAGCCAGCTTTGTTCTGGTGACAGCGTGCCTTTTGAAGAATGAGCCTGCGAGTTAGTGATATGTGGCGAGCTTAACCCGAGAGGGGAATGCGTAGCGAAAGCGAGTCTGAATAGGGCGATTCAGTCGCATGTCCTAGACCCGAAGCGAAGTGATCTATCCATGGCCAGGTTGAAGCGACGGTAAGACGTCGTGGAGGACCGAACCCACTTCAGTTGAAAATGGAGGGGATGAGCTGTGGATAGGGGTGAAAGGCCAATCAAACTTCGTGATAGCTGGTTCTCTCCGAAATGCATTTAGGTGCAGCGTTGCGTGTTTCTTGCCGGAGGTAGAGCTACTGGATGGCCGATGGGGCCCAAAAGCTTACTGACGTCAGCCAAACTCCGAATGCCGGTAAGTGAGAGCGCAGCAGTGAGACGGTGGGGGATAAGCTTCATCGTCGAGAGGGAAACAACCCAGACCACCAACTAAGGTCCCAAAGCGCGTGCTAAGTGGGAAAGGATGTGGAGTTGCACAGACAACCAGGAGGTTGGCTTAGAAGCAGCCACCCTTGAAAGAGTGCGTAATAGCTCACTGGTCAAGTGATTCCGCGCCGACAATGTAACGGGGCTCAAGCACGCCACCGAAGTTGTGGCATTGATATTTTTGGTTAGCTAACACCCTTGTGGTGTTGGTTCAGCCGTGTTGATGGGTAGGAGAGCGTCGTGTGGCCAGCGAAGCGGCGGTGTAAACCAGCCGTGGAGGCCACACGAGTGAGAATGCAGGCATGAGTAGCGAAAGACGGGTGAGAAACCCGTCCTCCGAAAGATCAAGGGTTCCAGGGCCAGGCTAATCCGCCCTGGGTAAGTCGGGACCTAAGGCGAGGCCGACAGGCGTAGTCGATGGACAACGGGTTGATATTCCCGTACTGACGAAAAACCGCCCAAACTAATCCAGTAATGCTAAGCATCTGAATCCCCTAGATGGATCCCTTCGGGGTGAAGCGTGGGGCCTAGCGTGCGACCCTATGCTGGTGCGGTTAGCGTATTAACAGGTGTGACGCAGGAAGGTAGCTGAGCCGGGCGATGGTTGACCCGGTCTAAGGATGTAGGCCGAGAGATAGGCAAATCCGTCTCTCATATAAGGTTGAGACCCGATGGGTAGCCCGTAAGGGTGAAATCAGTGATCCTATGCTGCCAAGAAAAGCATCGACGCGAGGTTTTAGTCACCCGTACCCCAAACCGACTCAGGTGATCAGGTAGAGAATACTAAGGAGATCGAGAGAATCGTGGTTAAGGAACTCGGCAAAATGCCCCCGTAACTTCGGGAGAAGGGGGGCCTGAGGCGTGAACGGACTTGCTCCGGGAGCGTTCGAAGGCCGCAGAGACCAGTGGGAAGCGACTGTTTACTAAAAACACAGGTCCGTGCTAAGTCGCAAGACGATGTATACGGACTGACGCCTGCCCGGTGCTGGAAGGTTAAGAGGAACGGTTAGCCGCAAGGCGAAGCTGAGAATTTAAGCCCCAGTAAACGGCGGTGGTAACTATAACCATCCTAAGGTAGCGAAATTCCTTGTCGGGTAAGTTCCGACCTGCACGAATGGCGTAACGACTTC
>NZ_PJJQ01000006.1:0-2683 GCF_002929575.1 Cryobacterium sp. N21
GCACTGACGACCAGACCAACACATGCAGTTTCCACATGAGCGGTGCGCTGCCAGCAGGTGGCGACCACCTCGGTGGCACCTTCGGTCAGTCGCCGACCCTGGACAGTTGGTACCCGCAGCGTCTCCGGGTTGAGCTTCTCCACCGGAACGGCGTAGACGCCGACCCGCTCGGCGCGGACTTCGACTACGCGGCGGCTTTCGCCACGATCGACTTCACGACGCTCAAGTCGGACATCAAGCGACTGCTCACCACATCGGTCGACTGGTGGCCGGCGGACTACGGCAACTACGGTCCACAGATGATCCGAATGGCGTGGCATGCCGCCGGCACGTACCGAATTGCCGACGGCCGTGGCGGAGCGGGCACCGCGATGCAGCGGTTCGCACCAATTGGAAGCTGGTGGGACAACGGCAACACCGACAAATCACGACGACTCCTACAGCCGATCAAGCACCAGTACGGCAACGCTCTGTCGTGGGCCGACCTGATGGTCTTGACCGGCAACTGCTCCCTCGAGTTGATGGGCCTGCCGACGTACGGCTTCGGTGGTGGACGACTCGATGCGTGGGAACCGGACGACGGCACCTGGTGGGGCCCGGAGGTCTGGAACCCGCACGCGGTCGCGAGCCCTGACGAGATGGTGAGCCGCGACGAACGCTGGCATGGTCAGAACGGCGACGCGGGCTACGACTTGCAGAGCCCCCTGGCCGCGTCGCACCAGGCGCTCATCTACGTCAACCCTGAGGGGCCCTATTCGAACGGCGACCCGCTGGGCTCAGCACGCGACATTCGCATCACGTTCACGCGGATGGCGATGAACGACGAGGAAACGGTGGCATTGATCGCCGGTGGCCACGCGTTCGGTAAGAGCCACGGCCAGGTACCCGCATCCGACATCGGACCATCACCCGAGAAAGCCCCGATCGAGTCGATGGGGCTCGGTTGGTACAACCCGGTGGGTACCGGCAGTGCCGAGCACACTTCGACCAACGGCATCGAGGGCAGCTGGACTCCGAACCCGACACAGTGGGACAACACCTACCTCGAGAACCTGTTCGCGTACGACTACGAGCAGACGAAAAGCCCGGCCGGCGCGCTGCAGTGGACGCCGACTGACTCGGAGGCGCCGAAGACTCCGGACGCCCACGTACCCGGTCAGATGAACCCGCTCATGATGATGACCTCGGACATCGCACTCAAGGTCGACCCGGAGTATCGGGCCATATGCGAGCGTTTCCTGGCCGACTTCGATCTGTTCACCCTCGCGTTCTCGAAGGCCTGGTACAAACTCACGCACCGCGACATGGGGCCGAAGCACCGGTACCTCGGCCCGGAGGTCACCATCGCCGACGACCTGCTCTGGCAGGACCCGCTCCCGGACGCAGCAGGATCCTCACTCGACGAGGCCGACGTGGCAGCGCTCAAGGAAGCCGTCTTCGCGACCGGGCTGTCCGTGTCCGACCTCGTCTACACGGCGTTCTCCGCCGCCTCGACCTACCGCGACAGCGACAAGCGCGGAGGGGCGAACGGTGCCCGCCTGGCCTTGTCGCCGCAGAAAGACTGGGCGGTCAACCGACGCACCGTCCCAGTCATCGACGCGCTGCGGAACGTGCAGGCGGCTTTCACGGCGACGTCGGGCGGACGGAAGGTATCTCTCGCCGACCTCATCGTCCTCGCCGGCAGCGCCGCCGTGGAGCAGGCGGCACGGGCGGCAGGATCTGACGCCAGCGTGCCGTTTACGCCAGGCCGTGTCGACACGACGCAGGAGTTGACCGACATCGAGATGTTCGAGTGGCTGCGACCCATTGCGGACGGGTTCCGCAACTTCGTGTCCGAGCGCTTCGAAGAGTTTGCTCCGGGCGTCGCGCCCGAAGCGGCATTCCTCGACAAGGCGAACCTGTTCACTTTCACCGCACCGGAGTGGACCGTCCTGCACGCCGGGCTCCGCGTGCTCGGCAGCAACTGGGACGGGTCCGACGTGGGTGTGCTCACGGATCACGTCGGAGCCCTGACGACCGACTTCCTCGTGAATCTGACCGACACCGACCTCATCTGGACGAAGGACGACGAGACCGCGATGACCTTCACTGGTCGGGTTCAGGCGACCGGCGAGGCTCGCTGGAGGGCCTCCCGGAATGACCTGGTATTCGGCTCGAACGCGCAACTGCGGTCGATCGCCGACGCCTACGCGGGCAGCGACGGGCAAGAGCGGTTCGTCCGCGAATTCATCCGCGTCTGGTCGAAGGTCATGATGCTCGACCGCTACGACGTCAAGGGCCACAAGCGTTACGGGGCGATGGCCGCCTGACCCCGGAGGTCGCGTCCCGGCGAGCTGACGGCGTGGAGGCACGGCGCGGTCACGCGCTGAGCCTCCAAGCCGTCGAGGCCTTGACCGAACGACGCTTGAGGCCGCGAGCCGAACGTTGCACGGATTGATCAGGCTGGGGACGGCCAAGGAACCTCCGCGGGCAGCACGTGGTCGACCACACTCGCACCTCGACGGCCTGCGAGGGTGGCCGGGCTGCTATGCCCTGGAAGCCGGTGCCCCCACTCGTAGAGACGCCGGCCGGATTTGCTTTGGCCTCGGGTCACGAGAGGGTGCCGCTGGTGTTCTCTGTGGCGGCTCGTAAGGCCTGAGCCTTCCGGGGTCATGTCCCGCTGAGGAATGCGCGTGACCGGTAG
>NZ_PJJQ01000008.1:0-3915 GCF_002929575.1 Cryobacterium sp. N21
AGCCATGCAACGACTATTATCAGAGCCAGAAAAGCCCATCGTTGCGACGACCGGTTGAATCCGCCAACCCCCTACGGGACAATTTGGCCGAGCTGTCTGCTCTTGGCGATTAATCCTGGATCAGCTATGTCGCCCTGTTCGTTTCCTGACATTGATCGGTGCGCCGTTGGTTACGGCACGCGGAGTTCTTTGAGCGGATCGCGGCGGGCGGCCGCCAGCGCGGGTACCAGGGCCGCGATCACGCCGATGGTGGTCGACAGGAGTGCGACGGCGCCGACGAAGTCCCAGCCCGGGAGTGGATCTCCGGAGGCGGTCAGCCCGATCGACGCTGCAATGCTGCCGATCGTGGCACCGACCAGGGCGAGGGCACCGGTTTGCGTGAGGAGCAGCGAGATGATCAGGGCTTGGGAGGCGCCCAAGGCGCGGCGGCGCCCGAAGTCCTTGCGACGCAGCATCACCAGGCCGTGAAGAATCGCTGCCACCAGCACCGCGGTCAGTGCGAAAACGACGACGACGAGGCTGCGGCCGAATGAATCCAGCTGTCCTTCAACCAGGCCACGGAGTGCGGCGAGGTTTTCACTCGTGGTCAGGGTCACTTTGGCGGGATCGGTGACCGCCAGGACGGATCGCACCGCGTCGGAGACGGGAGCGACCAGGTCGGGGCGGTCGGCGATGACAATGAGCACGGCGACCGTTCCCGGGGTGTTTTCGGTCTGCGGGGCGATGACGAGGGGTTCAAGGAAGGCGAGAAAGTCCGGAACGGTCAGGCTCCCGGTGACGGCGAAGTCGACGCCGGAGTCGTCCACGACAGCCCCGACGGCGTCCGGCATTCCCAGGCTCGCCAGCGCAGTCGGTGATGCCCAGATCGAGGCGTTGCTCACTGGCGGCAGCATGGTGATCCCGAGGTGGTTGAGTTGGCTGCTCCAGGCCAAGCGCATCGGGACCTTGGTCGCGCCGGCAAATTGGAGGTTGGTGACGTCCTGGGCGATACCGAACGCTCCAGCCCATTGGATGCCGTCGATGTGTGCCAGCCGGTCCAGCACTGTGGCGTCGAGCCCGGCGTCGGTGTCGGCACGAATGATGATGGAACGCGTCCCCTCCGAGTCGATTGAGCCGAGCACGGCCTGCTCCGCCCCGACCGTGCGTCCCGTGGTCAGCAGTACCGTGGCACACATGCCGGCGACCATGACGATGGTGACAACGGATGCGACGGGTTGGGCCCACGCCGTCGCCAACGCTTCCCGCACCACGGCAGCCCACCGGCGCAGCGCGCTCATAGTTCGAGTCGGCGGTCGCAGCGGGCGACCAGGGCCGGGTCGTGGGTGACGACGATGACGGCCGCGCCGCGGTGGGCCTGAGCGTGCAGAGCATCGACGACGAGGTCGGATGAGGCCGGATCGAGGTTGCCGGTGGGCTCGTCCGCGAGCAGAATCTGCGGGTCGTTGAGTAGGGCACGGCAGAGCGCGATGCGTTGCGCCTGACCGCCCGACACCTGACCCGGTTTCGCCCCCGCTCGCAGCGCGACACCGAACTGGTCCATCAGCTCGTGCGCGCGCCGAATGGCCGGCTTCCTGGGGGTTCCACGGTAGAGGGTGGTCTCGATGATGTTGTCCAGCACCGTTCGGGTGGCATCGAGGGCAGCGTCTTGAAAGACGAAGCCATACTGATGCGCCCGTAAACCGGCGCGGTCTGCGTCGCGCCGGTGCGCAGCATCCGTCCCGTCGATCTGCACCTGTCCGGCGGTGGGTTTGAGCATGAGGCCGAGCACGTAGAGCAGGGTGGACTTGCCGCGCCCGGACGGGCCGGTGATGGCGACCACCTCTCCGGCGTGGAAGTCCGCGCTCCAGTCCGCCAGGATCGGTGCGGTCGGAACGTAGCCGAAGGTGAGGTCGCGAGCGGCCAGCCGGATGGTATCGACCATGGCTAGTCGGCCGTCGCCGGGATGCGCACCGAGGTGCCGTCGGCGACGCCGTCAATGATCGACATTCCGCGGGCGCTGGTGACCACCGTGACGGGATGACTAGTGCCGGCGTTGTCGATGACGGATGCGGTGCCGTCGGCCGCGCTGAGCAGCGCGGCACTCGGGACCATCAGTCCGGCGATTGATTCCACCGTGACGATCCGGGATGACAGCAGCGACTGCTCCGTGACAGGGATGCTCGCGCAGGCATCCGCGCAGATGACCGCGCCGTCTTTGCCCACGAGGGTGACGACAATCAGTCCGGTCTCATCAGCGGCCTGGTCGGCCACGAACCCTTCCCAAATGCCGCCGTCGATGCTGGAGATTTCTACCCGCGTTCCCGTGGGCATCAACGCGGCCTGGGATTCGCTGACCGGTACGGTGAAGATGGGCGCGGCCGGTAACGCCCGCACGACGTTTTCTCCGCCGGTGAGGAGCGCTCCACGCGTGACGATCTCGGTATCGAGAGCTACCTGGGTCGGCAGCGTCGGGACAAAGATGATGTCGCCCGGCTGCACGACGCCGTCGGCGGGAACGCCCAGAGACTTCTGCCACGCCTTGACCGCCGTGGTGGTGCGGGGGCCGAACTGTCCATCGACCGCGCCAGTGTAGAGCGCCAGGTCGGTGAGTGCCTGCTGCAGCTGCGTGACATCCGCTCCTTCAGCGTCCTGCGCCAGCGCACGGAACGCCGGCACCTGGCCCTGGGCGATCACGACCGGTCGCAGGTTCACCGTGTAGAGCGTCGCCCCGACCGCGACGCTTTGGCCCGCAGTGACATTCACGGAGGTGACGGTGCCGACTGCCTGGTTTGATCCGGCGGGCACCGGAGTCCACTGCGCCACCGTGTTCAGGTTGATGCTCGACCCCACCTCGCCGGGCACAACCTCGACGAGGGTGAACGCGGTCGTGGCCACAACATCCCGTGGGGGTGTCAGCGCTGTCGTCGCTGCCCACCCCACACCGGCGCCAGCCCCGACTGCGACGAGCAGGCCGGTGACCCAGCGAGCCCAGCGCGGTGAGCGACCCGCTGCTGTGTCACTCATTGAAGTCGACGGGAAGTTGCGGGCACTTCTTGTTGATCGCATTCCATTCAGATTGTCCATTCCCTGCTACGCCTTCGTAGAGGTTCCAACCACCGGTCTCGGCGTAGGTATCGATGAACGTCTCCCGGCTCGGAGCAGCCGGAGTGTCATATCCTTCGGCCGCTAAGCAGGGCTGGAGCTCATCTGTGAAGTAATCAAACAGCTCGCCAAGGCGCTCATCGGTGAGCGGCACGTTGTACTTCGGATCCATCGGGTACTTCGCGTTACACGTATACATGGCCAGAGCATGCGCTCCGGCCTGGGAGTTTTGAATCATGCCGGACTCCAGCCCGCCATCCGCAGTGGCGCGCACGTCGGGCCAACCCAAATCGTGCATGCAACTCTCCCTCGCCGTTCCCCAGTCATCGTTGTCAACGAAGCGAACGATGTCGATCATCGGTCGCACCGCATCGGGCGATTCGCGTAACACTCGCTCCCATTCCCAGTCGAGTTGTTCTTGACCCGCGACGTCGAGGGTGAGCGCGAGCGAGCTCGCTGGGGCTGTCGAGCTTGAGGCCGCTGGGCCAGGGGTGGCGCTCGCACAACCCGAGAGGAAAACGAGGGCGGACGACGTCAGTACAAACAGCGCCGCCCATGATTTACGCGACTTAATAATGGCGAGCATTTTCCCCCAAATCAGGCCCGGTTGTACCAAACCAGTTCTGTGGCGACACTAGCGAGTGTTGGTGAACATCTGGTGTCGCCGCTCGAATGGCTCAGGCTCGGAGCCAGGTGGGAACGGTGAAGTGCAGAGTCATGATCATCATCACAGCCTGTCATCGCCCGTATGACGAACCCCTTACGGCGCTCCCGACGCAGCTAGACTGGCGTGGAAATCGGTCAGATTCGGGGGACTTCAATGTTCGATTTGCA
>NZ_PJJQ01000009.1:0-5278 GCF_002929575.1 Cryobacterium sp. N21
CTACCAGTTCATATTTCGACCACACGTACAACACCTCACAAAAATCGAGTGTTGCGACGACCGGTTGAATCCGCCGTTCCCCTTATAGTGACGGGGAAGCTGAGTGAATTGCGTTCGAGGGCCCGCTCGGGTCGGCCGATCAATACCAGCTTGAATGACTGCCCTAGGATCAGGGAATGATGCCAGCCGACAACGCCACACGTTCTACGCGGCGGCGGACCGGGGTCGGGTCTCCTGCATTGAAGTTCGTGCGGGACCTCGTCGTCATCGTGGTCATCGCGATTCTGATCTCAGCCCTTCTCAAAACTTTTGTCGTTCGTTCGTTCTACATCCCGTCCTCTTCGATGGAGAACACGCTCCTGATCAATGATCGAATCATTGTGAATGAACTCGTTCCTAACCTGATCCCGATTGAACACGGCGACGTCGTCGTCTTCACCGACCCAGGAAACTGGCTCCCACCACAGCAACCCGTGCCGCTGAATCTTCTCAGTGCACTAAACGCCGCGCTCACGGCTGTGGGGCTGAGCACCGGCGACAGCAATAATCACCTCGTCAAAAGAGTCATCGGCCTCCCCGGAGACACCGTGGTCTGTTGCACCGCAGGCGGGCAGCTCACCATCAACGATGTCCCCATCGACGAGCCGTACATCCAGGTTCCTGACGGTCAATCCCAGGCAACCAAGAGTCCGTTTACGGTCACCGTGCCCGACGGAAAACTTTGGGTGATGGGTGACAACCGATACAACTCGGCCGACTCGGCCTTCCACTTCCTCAATGGCTCGCCGGGAGGCGGCTTCGTCCCCATCAGTAGCGTCGTCGGCCGCGCAGTCGTGGTGAGCTGGCCCGCCAAACACTGGGGATGGCTCGGCAACTATCCAGAAACCTTCACGCCATCAGCCCGCTGAATTAGTTGCGACTCCTGCGGCGTCGTCGGCGTCGAACGTGTCCTTCGGGAACTCCATGAGCTCGCAAGAAGAATCTTCTTCATTCGTCAAAGCAAGCCAACTCACTTGAGGAACTGTCATGGCAATTATTTGTTCCTACTTGGCTCGTTCCGCCAGGCCGAGGCGACCGCAGACGTCGGACGCGCCGGGAATCACGGCGGCCATTCCATCGGACATGACACACACCGTGAGAGGGTCGGGGACAGGGTAGGAAAAAGTTCGGTCAACGGGATCTGAACGAACCCCACTCTCGATACTTGCGTCCAGGGCATGCTGGGCCCAGAGGTCTGAGCACGCGGCCAGGGCGTCATCGATTGACACCGGACCCCCTTCACTGTCTCCGATGGTGCCCTCGAGGCTGGTCACCCGCGCACCCGGGAATTCCCCCCACATGTTGAGCTCCGCTCGAGAGAAGCAATTGATGCGATCGGTTCTCGTAATCTGCGCTTGGACGGCCACGACGGCACCGGCAGTCAAGACGAGGGTTGCAATGACTGCGGGGACGACGATCCGAACGCGTCGAGCACGACGAAATCTCAGATTCTCTGGAGTTCCTGGTTGGGCGATGTTCACGAGGAGGGCTCGGATCGCCGCACTGCGGTTGGTAGTGAAGTGCGGTTCCGTCGGCGTGCTGTTCATGATGTGCTTTCTCCCACAACTGATGCGGATGGTTGGATCGGGTTGTACTCGTTGAGGACGAGAGCGAGGTGTTGCTTGGCGCGAAATAGTCGGGATTTGACGGTGCCCGAAGGTATTCGAAGAAGCTGGCTGACGTCCGTCATCGACAGGTCTTCCAGGACACACAGCAGCAGTATCTGTTGGTCCCGGGAGTTCAGGTGCGCAAAGGCGCGCTGAACCGTGTTCCCTGTGGAGTCGAGATCGATCGCGTCCAGCACCGCCTCACTGTGGTCAGGCACAGAATCCGGCGGTGGAAGCCTTCGGAGAAGTCGCTGGTGTCGGAGATCGGACCGAAGTTGATTCCGGGCCACGTTGTTAGTGGTTACAAGGAGCCACCCGAGGATGGACTCATCAACGAACCGAACTCGTGTTCTGCAACGCCAAGCTTCGAGGAACACCATCGCAGTAACATCCTCTGCCTCCGCTTGTGTGCGGACCAGCCGAAGGCTGTGACCAAAAACCCGATCCCGGTGGCGGTCAAACAGGACACCAAACGCGCGTCCATTCCCGCCGCGGACGTGCAACCACAGTGCGGAGTCTGTGGCTTGGGAATCAAAGGTGTCCATACTCATCAATGTCCGGCAGGGAGGCATTGGTTCCATAGGAATCGGGTGGGCCTTCAAGCAAGCCGACACTATTAGGTCTTGCGCTATCCACGACACCCTCCGTCTGACTCAGATGTCGCTTGCCAGCGTTATGGGACCACCTGAACGTGACTTCGAGCGTCGCGCACACGCTCTGTGGGTGTCAACCCTGCGACAAGACAATGGATCCCCTTGATGTGATCGGGAATATCGAACTCCTACCGTGGTATCTGTTCCGCTTCGTCAGCTGACCACACGGTGACGATAAGTTGCCACCCGGAGGGGCGTGACCCCGGTCTTCGCTCTTGCCGTCCCGCAAGAGGTTCCGCTTACGGGCAACTCGCCCCGCCAATCGACTTGAGCGGAATCACGTTTCAACGCGCCCGCTGGACGTCCGGCTATCGAGACGAAACTTCGGAAGAAGCTTGTCTCTGCGTTGAGAGACCCTTCTCAGCGAAATCTTTCATGGCAGCAGCCAGCCAGTCCGGCAAGTTCGGATCGATGTCCGCCACAAGTTCGCGCTGAAACCCCGGCTCAAGGTACAGGTCCGCAAGGCCTGCGTAGGCCTCTTTCCCCGGAATCCAGGTCTCGCTGATGAGGTCATAGTGGCTTTGAATCAGAGAGGCAGCTTCTGATGATTGAGGTGCATGCCCTTGCCTCATCGTGTCAGTCAGTCTTTCGTACAGGGCTTTGCCTCTTTGGGCAGCTGCTTTGTAGTCTCGTTCATCCCATTCGGCGGTGGTTGTCTCTTGGGAAGTAAACGCGGAGTCAATTTCTGGACCGAAACGTTCGAGGAGGCCCTTCCGAAGGGCTCCTCGCGTTGTCCGTAGGCCTTCAAAGAAATCCTGTTCACCGATCTGGTTGCCGCCTGCCATCTCGTTCAGGGTGCGATCTAGAGTGGAAAGCAGATGTGTTAGTCGGTCGCGCTCCTCTGCGACAAGTGCCCGATGCGCGGTGAGAGCCTCGTGTAGATCAGATGTATCGTTCCGCGACAGCACGTCTTTGATCGCTGGCAAAGACAATCCATAATCTCTCAGCAAGAGGATGCGTTGGAGCCGGAAAAGCTGGTCACGTTCGTACCAGCGATATCCGTTATCGCTGACCCTGCTCGGGTGCAAAAGACCCAGTTTGTCGTAGTGGCGGAGCATCCGCGCACTGATCCCGGCCAGAGTGGCAACCTGGCTGATGGAGAGCGACATGCCACCAGTTTATCGACTTGACCTTGACACAGTGTCAACTTCTACGATGGACAGATGAACAGCTTTTCGGTGATGAACGCCAAGATCTTCGACGGATACAAATCCGTCCCCTCAACGACCATCAGGGTTGAGAACGGACAAATCGTCGAGGTTGGATCCCGAGGGATTAGCGAGTCAGATCGTGGCGTCATCGATGCGCGGGGCGGCACGATTCTGCCCGGACTCATTGACGCACACGTGCACTTGCTCCCCGGTTCGCTTCGTCAAGCGGCGACGTTCGGGGTCACGACGCTCATCGATCAGTTCAGCAAGCCTGACCTCGTGGCGTCGGAGGCAACCTTTCGTGCACAGCCGGGAGACGCTGACTTTCGGACTTCCAGCATCGGAGCAACAGCGCCCGGGGGGCACCCCACTATGGCTTACTCTCCGTTCCCCTTTCTCGAAGGACCGAGCGGCGCAGCCCAGTTTGTAGCGGAACGGGTTTCTGAAGGTGCCACGCACATCAAGGTGCTCTACGAAGATGGATCAACGAGCCCCCACGCGACGCCGGCTTTGAACTTGGCCACGATTCGATCTTTGGTTCGCGCGGCTCACGAGGCGAATCTCATCGTGGTGGCACATGCGACCACTTCGAACGCAGCGATCGACGTTGTCCGCTGCGGCGTCGATGTCCTTGCGCATGCTCCCTTCGACGAGATTGCTCCGGTGCAGCTTTGCGAGATCGCCCGTAGCGGCGTGAAGGTGATCACCACAATGTCCATCGCTGACGGGTTCCCTGGCGCGGACCGAAAGTTGCCGATCCTGGGGCACCCCGAACTTGCACGGAGGATCGGGGCCGCCTGGACGAAAGTTATCGAGCAGCAAAGTCAACGATGGCTCCCCGACCCAGTGCCGGACTTCTCCATAATCGCGGTGAATGTTCGCAACCTCCAGGCCGCCGGCGTGTCACTCCTTGCCGGAACCGACGCCCCAAATCCGGGAACCATCCACGGCGCCAGCATGCACCGAGAGCTACAGCATCTTGTCTCGGCCGGACTCACATGCAGCGAAGCACTCACCGCAGCCACGGGCTCAACAGCAGAGGCATTCAACCTTCACGACCGCGGCACGATCGCCGTGGGCCAACGTGCCGATCTTCTCCTTGCCACCGGCGACCCAACAGCACAAATCACCGACACACAAAACATCCGTCATGCGTGGGTTCAAGGACACCCAGTCAACCTAGACGGCTACGTCTCAAGCGATGACGAAGCGTCAGGAATCGCCTCACTCCACGCAACAACCGCGAAAATCATGACGGCCATTAGCAAGCTCTGGCCAGAATTCCCTGCCAGCGGCACCCGACACACGCCCTCGACCGAATGAGTGAACAATGATTCCTCCAACCTGGACCGCGGTCCACAGAGACGATGACAACGAACTCCTCGGCTACCTCGCACCCACAGCCGACGACGGACCTCACGTAGTCCCAACTACAGTCTTCGGCTATCACCTCGCCGACCCATCTCACGTCTCGGACGCGGTCGAAGTTCTCGAATCCACCGGTTTGAGCTACCTAGCGGACCGGTGGGAGCTGACCATCGATTCGCACCCCGAACCAATCACTGTCCAAATCGTCGAGGCGAGCCCTGCCCACGTGACCGTTCAGAGCATCGACTACGGCTACGCCGGAGGATACGGAACTCGCTTCACGTTGGAGACACCGACCGATGACTGCCTCCAGCGACGCTAACGATTCGATTTAAGGTCGCTGATCGTGGTCCGCCGCAACCCCGTCCCGTAGGGGGTTGGCGGATTCAACCGGTCGTCGCAACACTCGATTTTTGTGAGGTGTTGTACGTGTGGTCGAAATATGAACTGGTAGAGAAGC
>NZ_PJJQ01000014.1:0-13716 GCF_002929575.1 Cryobacterium sp. N21
CCAACGGGGCGAACACACCACCGCGCAGATCGCAGAACTCTTCAGCGTCGCCAGATCCACGGTCTACCGGGCAATCCAACGCGCCGGAGACACCGCCGCCTGAACGTGCGTAGTGCAGAGGAGTACGGAAAAGCCAGTGTTCACACTCGCCTGCACAACCCGGAGAACACCACGGCCGTTGTGCAGGCGACTTCGGGAAATGACAACCGAGCCGGCGACGATGATTCGAAGGTGTCCCGGTCGCCGTCCCCATGCGCCGGCCGGGTGATGGTGGAATGCAGAACACGGGAACGGCGATTTGCGGCGCACATCAGCTCCTCAGGGACGCAAAGATCGAAAACGAATACTTAGTCAGCCCAACAGAATCTTTTCATCGAAAAAGGCGATGACAGGTCGAGGCATGTCACTGCCGTTCTATCCTCAAAGGAGAACCCCGTGCACGAAGATGATCGCCGGAAATGTCGCGGTGAAGGCCCAAAAGAAAGTGTCGAGGCCAATCAGTACGGCTGTTCCGAGATGGAGCATAGCCCCGGCGAAAAGCAGCGCGACCAGTACGCCGGGGGGAGCGACAAGGGCTACTGGAAAAATGATCTCCACCACGATAACTGACCATCCGACGAAGCCTCCAAGCCAAGGTCGTCTACGAAGTACGGCTGCCGCCGTGGGGTGTCCATAACTAGCGGTGTTGAGAATGCTTTGCATCGCTGATCCTTGACGCCAGTGTGCGTTGGATATCTTCGATATTCCCGCAGCGAAATATGCCAACAGGGCCTGCGCCGCGATGAAATACAAACCCACGGCTTGATAAGGACTCGACGTTGGGAGCAGGAAAATGAATACCAAGCCCGCAAGGATGATGACGGATATTTGGTTGGAGCCATCTTTGCCATAGCGAATTTGATAGGCGAGGAAAAGGCCTGTCAGCAAAATGATCGCTGCGTAACTGGCGTAGAGCAGATTGCTTTGAAACGGAGTGATTAGAGCTATGGAACAGACGATTCGAACAATCACAACAATGCGTAAGCACATTGAGCCGTTTCGCCCGACGATCCATCCACGTGATGCACCGTGTGACCTGGCGAGGATCTGTCTGCTATTCCAGTCAAACATCCCGCTTGTGCCGAATTCTTTCAAGCTCAAAAGCAATTGCAACGAGCCTTGAAGAATGCCTATGCCCACGATGACGGCGGTAATTCGTGCGGCGGTTTCGATTGTCAACATGCTTTATGACACCGGGTGAGTCAGCGAATAAAAACGAACGAGTGGCACAGACGCTCCGCTTGGACCGCGTGTTTCAACCAAAGCAAACTGGTAGAACGCCTGCGGAGACAATGAACCTCCGAGTTGCGTGCGCGCAACGTCGAGCGAGATTATGTACGGCGAGGTGAACTGAAGCTGCTCTGCAGAGCAGTTGATACTTGAAAGTGCAAGCAGCTGGAACAACTCAATCATTCCCTCTCGGTAGCGTTTTCGAGGGTTCCAAAGTGGATAGAGAATTTTTCTCGGGGATAAATTCAACTCCACCCATGGACTGAAACTCGTTCCCTCGTCGCGACTGCGATAAACAAAGTGATAATTGCTCGCACCGGGATCTGGCGTAAAAAACGACCATTTTGGTATGAGTGTGAACCGGTCGAACCGGGTAGTTAGCCGGCTGAGCCCATTATTTTTCTGAAATGCGATCGTCAGTAGAAACCAGACCGAGAAAACAACGATTCCGATAACGGCGAATACGGAGCTGGCAATATCAATCATCATGTGATCGTCCTCAAATCGGCTCGGTCGGCGAACAGGTTGTGACGGAGGCGACTTGAAGAACGAACTCGTGCCGGGATCGCGTACCGAATCCAGTAGACGGCAGCTGTTGATGATTTGAGAATACGAAGCAGAATTCGGGTCATGACGATCGGGCGGCACGCGCGTCCGCTCGGTAGGCCCGAAGGACCTCCAGCGTTTGTGCCGATCGGTGCTCTACAGGAACGTCTGCAAGCTCTTCGCTCATACCCTCTAGGTCGCAACGGATAGCCGAACCGCCGTCCGTGACGATCCAATCGTCTTTGGGGTCGACAGGGGTTATGAGGCTGTCCAGGGTCGAGAGTTCGAGGTCGGTGAGGCTGATAGCCATATGAGTTCCGTCTTTCGGTCTCGAAAAAAGAGTGACCACGCGCGCTCGCTCTGAATCTAGGATTTCTTGCGGTCGCTCATAATCTAGTGGGCCGGTCCGCAGAAACGTAAGACCTATCCGATCAACCACCCAGTATCATTTTGAAAATTTTCGTTCGTCAACCAGGAAAACAACGAGCATTGCGGATAATTGGCCTCGTTCTGGGTGCCCTGCAGCGTTGTGTTCTGGGGGGCAGGGGAGCATAAGCCCCCGATCCCTGCTTCGTGCGATTGCCTCCTGCCCGCCGCAAACGGCCTGCATCACGGTCAAGGTTGGTTGTTGAGACCCTGTGCGGGTGCCTCTGTAGGGTGTGGTCATGGTCAACGATGCACTTACCGTTCCGGGCGTCCCTACCGATTTGATTGACACGCTCAATGCGTGGGAACCCCTGGGGCAGAGTCAGGGCTCGCTGCGTGATGAGTATGTTTCCTATGTTGGCGACTCTGCTGGGTCGGCGCTGGACCGCGAGGGGGTGCCGAGCACGTTACTGCGAGCTGTTTCGTCTTCACCCCCAATCTTGAGCAGGTTCTGCTGTGCTTCCACAAGAAGGGTCAGTTCTGGGTTCAGCTCGGCGGCCACGTCGAGGCTACGGACATTTCAGTTGCCTCGGCGGCCCTCCGCGAGGCCCGTGAGGAAGGCGGCATCGCCGACATCAGCCCGGTCGGCGCCATCCTCGATGTCGACCGACACCCTCTGGGCGACGGCTTCACCCAGTGCACCGTTCATTGGGACATCGGCTTCGGCGCGATCGCGAGGACAGACCTTGCCCCGTCCACCAGCGCGGAAAGCGAGGAAGTTGCGTGGTGGCACGTAACAGAATTACCCGAGAACGCGCCTGCGAACTTTGGTCACCGCGTGCGAAGGATCCTTGCCGAAATCAGACATCAAAGTGAGCTCGCATAGCCGACGTTCGCGGCAAAAATAGCGTTCGCTGGATTTCATGATGCTCGGATTCGTGCCAGATTTTGCCCGCGAATGTCGCCCAGCACTGATCGTAAAAACTGCCGCAATGCATCACTTCTCTTGCCGTCGCCATTGGTGCGTCTCCTGAAGCGTCCACGACGACGTGATAAATTGCCGCCCTCTGGAGGACCGCTGCGAGTTCGCCCGCGCGCCGCAGGTGCCAAGCCAGCTCGGTCGGGTTGTCGGCATGGCGCAAACTGAGTCTTCTGATCAGAGTGGCACCATCGGTATCCAACCGGCAGAGGAGAAGGCCGCGACTCTTCAACGCGGCTTCGTACCGGGGCACTTCGGTGGCTTGCTCGACAACGCCGGCGAGGACGAAGTGCTCGATACCAGCATTCCGATAGTTGACGACCAAGTCGCGCAGATTCAGCAGTTCGAGTTCGTGATTGAATCTGTCGCCCTCGGGCGTTGGCCAGGCGCGTCTGATGTGGTCCAGGTCAATTACGGCATGGTGTCGCCCACTCTCAGTCATCAGGACGCTGAGAGCGGCCGCGATAGTCGACTTGCCGGCGCCGACCGTTCCGTTGAGGAATACGGTGTCGATCATCTATCGAGACTGTCAGTCGATCATCTATCGAGACCGTCACATAGCGTGCTCTCCGGGGGCCTCAGCAGGCGTGGATCAACTCACCGCTCAATCGTCTCGTTCAAGGTTCCGCTAAAGGGCTCCCGGGCTACCGGAGGTAGGCGCCGAAAACTCTGGGTCGTTGACGATGCGCGCCAAGGTGGTCTGCCCGAGGGTGCTCATCCCTGGGTTCGACTCCCGGTAGTACCACACCAGGCCCATCGCCTGCTGGAACGCCCACGCGGCTCCACGCCACCACTCGAGGTCGTCGCAAGGCAGCTCGCTACGGAGGAGCGCTCGTCTCTCGTCATCGAGCAGATGCCACGCGGCGACAAGATCGAGTGACGGGTCGGCCGGAGCGAACCCCCCGCCATCCAGGACGCCAACCAGTCGGTCGCCCTCGACGAGGAGATTGCTCGGAGTCAAATCGCCGTGAGTCATCACCTCGCGGCCAGAAGGCGGCAAACTCCGAAACTCCATCCAGAGAATGCGGAGCCGAGCGACGGGAAGTAGCCCGTCGCTTTCTCGGAAACAGAGTTCCATCCACTTGTCGGAGTCCTTCAGATCTCCGCCGCGACCAGAGCCCGCGAAGTGACGTCCTTTCGTTGCTGCGGCGCGAAGCGAATGCACGAGGCCGGAGAGGTCATGGGCGAACATATCGGAGTGCGCTAAACCTTTGGGCGTTGCCACGGCTCCGTGTAGCCACGTCTGCACAGACCATGGCAAGGGAAAGCCGTAACCCGGATTGCCTACAACCACGGGCACCGGTGTCGGGACCGGACAACACGTCGCCAGCTCGCGCATTGCCGAGGCTTCCCGGTCGAGTTCCGAGAACATATCAGCTGGCTCAGCGGAGCGGAGCGGGAATCGTGCCGTAAGGTCGGCACCGATTCGAAAAATGGCGTTCACCGTGCCGTCCGTCACGATGCGACGGACAGGTTCAAGGCGCCATTCGGGAAACTGGTCCGATATCAGCTGGCGAGCAACTTGCTCGTCAATGTGCAACTCATCGTCGTGCATAGCCATGCAGGCTACGCTAACGGATTTGAGCGACTGTCCCGCAGGGGGTTCGGCTTGCGAGTTTTCTCGTCCACCCCGTGCGGCATCGGTTGACACGGCCGATATCAACGCTCCCCGATTAGTGCAGCAGCCCGCTCTGGTATGCGTGGGCGACGATTTGTGCGCGGGAGGTGAATCCGAGTTTGGTGAGGATGCTGCTGAGGTGTGTTTTCACCGTTGACTCGCCGATATGAGCGCTGTGGGCGATGTCGCTGTTGCTCAGCCCGCGGGCGGCGAGCAGAAAGATTTCCCGCTCGCGTGACGACAACGTGGCGATCGAGTCCCAGTCCGTGAAATCAGGTCGAGGATCGGGTGAGGGAGAGGACGTGTCTCCGTCAGCGCGGTCCGATTCCGTGGCACCGCCGCCGGATGGTTCCGGATCAGGATGGATGATTCTTGTTCGAAGTCGCGATCCGAAGTGCCAGGCACCCACGGTCAGCAGGATGGCCACCACAGTCCAGGCCGAGAATCCTTGGATGACTTCGATACTGGCGGCGTCTTTTCCGTTGATGGTGCCCCACACTCCAGACAAGGAGAGGAACGGAACGTTGAGTAGTGCGCTCACGGCCATACTGCTCACCATCGAGAGTGCCAGCAGTAGTCGGCGCCTGCTGGACGGGGCGTAGGCGCTGACGCCAACCACAATGAGAATGAGTGCAACGTAGGCGACCCAGCTGACTTGGCTAAAGCGCGCCGGCCAGAACAGCAACTGCAGGACCAGGAGGGCCCCAGTCAAAGACAGTGCGGTACCGGGGCGCACCCGGCAGAGGGCGATGGCCACTGCGAAGCCTGCCGCAATAAACACGCCGTATGGGTTCGTCAGGAATGTGTCCGTTCGCAGCGGCACGTCGCCCACAATGCGACTGGAGGACTGGACGAACCAGGCGCTGAAAAACACCACCCCGAGTGCAAGCTCGCGGAAACGGAGCAGCTGTGCACGAATCTTTGTCATGCTCCGACAGTAGA
This sequence comes from Cryobacterium sp. N21, assembly GCF_002929575.1. Classification (NCBI taxonomy): domain Bacteria; kingdom Bacillati; phylum Actinomycetota; class Actinomycetes; order Micrococcales; family Microbacteriaceae; genus Cryobacterium; species Cryobacterium sp. N21. Next base: position 5,721 of record NZ_PJJQ01000014.1, read on the forward strand.
TGCCCCAGCAGCGATTCCGCGGGCCCGGTCGAGGCTTTCCCTCCTCTGGGGGATGCCTCTCGGTCGAATGGATGAGGGACCACATCGTCCCGTCCCGTGAAGGGTTCGGCTTACGGGTACGTGTGCATCCATTGGGTCGATATGGACGGGTGCAGTTGCGGTGAGTTCGTGGCCGAGGTAGCCATTCGAGGTGACACCGAGATATCATGTACATGACGTACTCAGTGTACGTTTGCACGCGCGGGTTCACCTGCGCAGGAAGGTTGAAATGCCACTCGTCGCCGATTACAGGTCCTTTACAGACGCGCGCTCGCATCTCAAGGAGGTGTTCGATGCGACCGCGCGCGGGCGAACCGTCACCGTGCAACGCGATGGTCAGCTCTCTGCGGTCATGCCGGTGGATCGACTCCGGGCATACTTCTCTCGAACTGTATCGCCGCGCGTTCGCGTCACTCGGGAAGATGACCGCACGATTGCGTTGATGGATGGTCGCCCCTTCGTGTCTGAGGGTACGGATGTTGACGGCGCACTCGCTGACCTCGCTCTGTCGCTTCGTGAGTACGCCGAAGACTGGGACGACCGACTGGACCGTGCTCCGAATCACGCCGGCAACTGGGCACTCGTGCAGCTCATCAAACTTTCAACCGACGAGCAGCTCCTCGAATGGCTTGAGCGCGGCGGTGAGTAAGTACCCGGCCGCGACCCGCGAGGACCACGACGATTTCTGCGTGGCGGAGAAGTGGCAGCTCGTTCGCGGCGCGTCAGGACAGCCTGTCAGGCATCACCGCACCTATGAGTTGGCGCTCTGGGGCGGGCAGATCCTCCGCACTCGAATCTCCAGACCCGTCGACAGGTCGACGTACTCTGCCGGGATGTGGACCCACATTCTGCGAACCCAGCTCGCCGTTGACGCTGAGGCGTTCTGGGCCTGCGTTCGTGAGAAGAAGTTGCCGGACCGCGGGGCACCCGAAACCGTGACCCAGAGGGAGCCATTACCGCTGTATCTTGTTCGGGCGCTCAACGAACTCGGCGTTGAGGAAAGTGAGAGCCTGGCACTCACCGCGGCGGAAGCAGCGCAGCTGCTCTCCGAGAAGATGGCGGAGCGCTACGGGCATCAACGCAGTTCGTGAGTGATTCGACAGCTACTGGACGGATGAGGCTTCGGGAAGGGTCACCGTGCTGGTGGCAGCGACTCTCTATGGCCTGATTTTGCTGATCTGCAGAGACGCCGGACGCCGACTGGTTCACCGTGTTGAGCGTCCCGTAAGAGGTCCGGCTTACGGGGCAGCCATCCACGGCAGGCTCCACCGCGCAGCTCCTGCCCTTGCGAACCAATCTCTAACGCTTACATAGGTGTGCCAGACATTCACGACCGGCTGTTCGATTGGCTCGAGAGGTTGTAGTTGGATAGTGGGATGGATTCGACTTACCGTTTCTCTGCCGACATTTCCGACATCGATCGCGCAATAGTGCACCGCTGGCTCAGCGAGGAAAGTTATTGGGCAAAGGGAAGGTCTCGGGCAACGCAGGACCAAGCGATCGATGCATCTCGCAACTTCGGTGTCTACGAAACCATCTCAGGTCAACAAGTTGCTTATGCGCGCGTCGTCACGGATGGAGCCACGTTTGCTTGGCTTTGCGACGTCTTTGTGAACCCTGAAGTGCGTGGGCATGGCCTCGGCGTCGCCCTCATCGAGGGAGTTATTAATGAATTCGAGCCGTTGGATCTGAAGCGAATGCTTTTATCAACGGGGGATGCGCACGGCCTCTACTCCAAGTTCGGGTTCGAGCCTTTAGACATCCCCTCAAAGTGGATGCAGAGGGTTGCCAAATAAGCAGCCGGTGAGGGTTCCCCTTCGGAGAAGGTTCTCTGCGAGACTGTCCGACATCCGCTCTGAAGGGGGAAACTTTGCGTTCATCTGTACCTATGCCGGGGAACCCCTGGCCTCATGACATGCTCATCACCGTCGATGATGACCCGAACTCGTTGGTTGATCTGCTCTGGGTTCGAGAAGCGTGGAATCTGAATCCGGTCGGCGAGGACCTTCCTTCGCTCCTGTCGGACGATTCGGTACGCGCACACGCACCGACCGGATCGACCGACGCGCCCGCAGCGTGGGTGGAGGCGTGGCCGGGGATGTGGAACGCCTGCATTCACCACGCCGGTCTGCTCGAAGACAGCACGATCTTCGACCAGCTCCAGCACACTCTGGACGGGTCACCCGAGCGCGCCAACCTGTTGGCCAACATGGTCGGGCCGTCCTGGAAGAGCTCCTTCGGCGACGAAGCCTTTACGGAGAAAAAGAAGACGTGGAATCGATCACAATTCCAAGCACGCACGCAGCGTCGCCCGACTTCCCTCGCGGATGATCCGGAACGGTTGTCGCTCAGCGCGCTGATCCCCGCCTGGCAAGCCGGGCTGACGAAAATTGTCACCATCCCTTGCCAAGGCTCTTACACGCGCGTCATCGGACAGCACACGCTCCTCGTGACGGATGAGACCCGTGACGATCACGAGCGGTACAACGAAGCTCTCAAACAGTTCCGATAAGGGTTCCCCTGTGACACAAGGTCGGCGCACTCAGCCGCCAGGTGTTTTGCCCCACATCTGCCGCGCTCGACGTCCGGCTTACGGGAACTTCGCTATTACACCGACTGAGACCGGTTCCGATTATGCCGGCTGGAAGGAGAAGACCCAGAATACTGGCTAGGTGTTGAGCAGTACACCGAGGGCTGTGAATCGCAGCGCTAAGTGGTGGCCTTCTCGCAACACTGAATGTCCCCCGGTTACGCCCGTAAGCGGATCCGATAGCGCACGGCTTGAGCGGTTCGATGCGCAATCGACTATTGCAAAGGTAAAGACGGTGAGGAAGGACGACGCGGCGACCCTCGCCGCACACAAGGACGAGAACCAACGTTTCGTCAACAATGCCAAAGCCCAAGGCTGGCTTGTTTTAACCCACTTCGCACGGTCAGTAAAACCCAGGGTTTGGTGAGGTTGTCCGGTGAAGGATGCGCATTCGTCCTTATCGACCGTCAGACAGCATCCGCGAGACGAACGTGTTCGTCGGCAAGGGTGATGACCCAACCTGTGAAGCTCTCGTCGCCCTCCTCGAATACCGGGTATCCCGTTCGATTCGCGTGACCGTGCTCATCCGGCGCGGATGCCGCCCCCCACGCAATCCGGCGCTCCGGCCGACGGGTGGCGGCGGTCGTCTCCAGCCGTTCCAGCGTCGCTGTTCCCCCGGCCGGCGCCCAGCCCCGCGATTTTCGGGTCAAGCTGACATAAACCGCGTCGATGGAGACGATGACCCCCGAGATCGTTGCAGTTTTGCGCCCACCGCTCGCGACCTGGGCGAAGCGATCGAAGACCCACTCGATTTCGTCCAACTCGGTGCCGTAGAAATTCGGGGTGATCGTGACCGCGAGTCGCTCCAGCCGATCCCCTACAACGTGCACTTCACCGTATTCTGCCAGCTCGGAGGCGGTGCACAACACGTCAAGCATCCCCCCATCATGCACCGCGGTGGGATTAATGCTGAACAGACCACCGATGAACGCCAAAATTCCAATCACACCGCTCGACCCTGCGGCATGGCGAGGTAATGGTGCACGTTCAACAGGCGCGGTCAAAATGAAGGTAGTCCGGATCTTTGCTCCCGCGACTGTATTCAAGGATGTTCCGAGCGAACGGAATACAGGCAATTCGTTCAAGGGCGCTGGTGAACATCTTTTTCTTGAGATCACCCTCGAAAGGGTTGGTGATGAGATTCCCGCTCATCTTGCTGAACTTGACGCGCTCGGCACTCTTTTCAGCCATGAAGCACTCGCCCCAGCTCACTACACCGCGGCCGTAAATGGTGCGGAGAAAATCGAAATTGTGAGTCAGGATGACCATCCGGAAATTTGTCTCCGCTGCCATCTCCTTCAAATAGTGGATAATCGCGTATTTATTCTTGTAGTCAAAAGAGTCAGCGATGTCATCGATAACAAAGAGACTTAGCTCCCCCGACTTCTTCCTCGCCTCGACCTCAAAAAGGATGTTCAGGATGTAAAGCGTCTTCTTCTCGCCGGTACTGAGCACCCGCAAAAGATGCTCTCGATCCACCCGCGTGGACCCTCCGCCATCCATGAAGTCAAAGTCAATCGTTAGGAAAGGCTCCTGGGCGAGCATGACCTTCACCCGGTTCCGGGGCACCAGCGTGAACGGCACATCAAACCGTTCATTGAACAGCTCAATGACGGTTTCCCACTGAGTGCCGCTGCAGTTTCGAGAATCTTCTTCCGCCGCTCCTTGGACGACTTGTGAGCATCCACTGCCTCAGCGAACAATTCGCCGTGCACTTTGAAATAAGAGACCCAGAGCTTCTCCTTGAATCGATCGGTGTTATCGAACTCCGCAAGCAGCTCCGGACGATCGGACACAAATTTGAAGAAGTCTCGCGTGGCCTGGTTTGCGTTGAGCGCCTTCTCCAAGCCACCGAGGCGCACCATCAGCTCCGAGTCTCCAGTGATGCGCTGTTTCTCGACTGAGATCAGCTTCGTCAGGTCAGCCTCACTTGACACCTCCCGAGGGGCATCCTCCCCAGAAAGCAACAGCGAGTGCTTAGCCTCGATCCACCGGCCGACCGGTGGCGGGTACCGGATTCTGATTTGAGCGGGTTTCGCGATTTTGGGCGCGGCTGAGAGCCGGCCTCGATGCCGGGTGTTCCACTTTTTTGTCCGGTTGGTTCCGATGTCGGCTGGTTGGTCAGGTGGGCGTGGGTTGCTCGTGCCGGAAGTTGTGTGTGAAAAGCGTGGCCCACGGTTTTTCCCAGGGCCATGCCTGGGGCAGATGCAGCGTGAGGCGCCGTGCTGAGGTGGAGAGGCGTGCGGGGACGCTGACCAATTTTCGACAAATCGTCGCGGTGGTGGCGCGGGTGAGGCGGTTGCCCGCGATCGTCGCGGCGGCGCGGGTGAGGTTGAAGGCCATCACTGCCAGGACGAGCCAGGCGGCGTTGGCCGTGAAGACCCCCGAGGGCAGGTGAGCCAAGGCACTGTTCTTGACGTCGGCGTTGACGAGCTCGATTCCGGCGTGGGCGCGATGGGTTTTGTCGGCGGTGACGGTGTCGAGGGTGCTGGTGGTGAAAAAAGCGTGGAACCGGTGCGTGTCGAACAGGGTGGGCTGGTCAGTGTTTTTCTTGTTCAGTTCGGGAATTCGTCGCACGACCAAACGACCAGTGAGGTGCTCGCTCTTCTTGCGCGATTTGAATGCCGTGAAGGGAATTTCGGCGACTTCCGCGTTGCTAATCCACGTCTTCGTGACCGCGTCATAGATCGCGTTGGTGTATTCAATGGCGGTCCAGCTCGTGGCGGGAATCGTCTCGATGGCTGTCTTCACGGCAGGGTCCATCCGGGCCGTCACGGAGATGTCGGCGCCGGCTTTGAGAGCGGCGCTGATGGGGCGTGCCCGTAGAAAGCGGAGTCAGCGCGAAAGAGCACGCGCGCTTTTTCGAGGCCGCGGAGGCGTTTAATGGTGGCGAGGCCGTCGCTGACCATTCGGCGGGCGCCGCGCGGTGAACCGCAGGCACCGCGGCGCAGCCTTCGTCCGATGATGATCGGTGCGGACTCCTCAGTTCTGACCGTGGCCAGGAGGGCGTTGAGACCACGCACGCCGGAGTAGCCGTAGCCGGATCCTTGCTTTTGGTAACCGTGGACTTCGATGATCGTGTCGTCCACGTCAAGGAACACGTAGCCGTCGGTGCTGCTGTCGTGAGTGAGCAGTGGTGTTTCTGCGGCGAGGTTGCGAACGAACCGGGAGGCGACAGCACCAAGCTGGCGGATATGCCCGAACGTGAACGATCGCAGGAACGATCCGAGTGTCGAGGTGGCGTAGCAGGCGGTGAAGATTTTGCGCATGCCACCGTGTCTGAGGATCGCATGTCGTCGATCGAGTCTGCGCCGGCGACCATGCCGCCGACCAGCGAGGCGACTTTGAGGCCGGCGTTGGCTCCCTTGTCGGTCGGGACCGTGAGCCACTGATCGGTGAGGGTCTGCAAGTCTGCCGTGGCGGCCAATTTCATGATTGGGACTAGGCCTGCCGCCGACACCAAGTTCGGGTCGTCAAAGGAGGCCGAAACAGCGCCAGTGGTGTGAGAAACTTGCATCTACGAGATGCCTCCCGAATCGTTGAAACTGTGCTCTAGACAAGCTACATTTTCCCTGATACCGAGAGGTATTCTCGGTTTAACGCGCCGTTAGATCCCAATCCCGATCGGTGGATCGAGGCTAAACTGACCGCCTCACATGGTCGGCTCTTGGTGCGTGAGTTCATCCGGAGATCTGGCGGCGCGCCAGCGCTCTGGAGTTAACCGAGCCGCAGATACGGACCTACGCCTCACACCGTCGCTTGCGCGATTCCATCCTTCACCTGAAGGCGCAGGCTCACTTCCATGGTCGTCGGGAAGGGACCAAAGAGCGTGCCTTGCACACGGTAGCGAATTTCCGCAGGCAGAGTAGACGTTTCAGCTGCGCGGGTGATGCTCAGCGATTCTCCCGCCAGCGAATAGCCGACTAGAAGGTTAGCTTCGTCCCAAGGGTTCGAGACCGAATCTGGGGTCGTGCCGCCGCCAGTAATGTAGTCCGCCCGGAAGCTGAGGGTGACGATGCCCGTACCGTGAAAAACGTAGCAATTACTATAAATCGTGTCCCCGGCAGCGCCTGCGATGGCGCACTCCGAGATGCTGGCGAACGGAACTGCAACGCCCTGGGCACTTGGCTCAATAAGGGCGTCGATGGAGGTTGATGAGTCTGACGCTGCCACACCGGTAACGGAAACGGAGCCGTCGGCATACGTGCGCTTCTCAACCGGGAGACCGCTTAGCGATATCTCTTCGGTAGAAAAGGTGGCCGATGGGTTCAAGGAGTCCCAAGGCTGTCCGTTTTCCAACTTCAGGAGTAGCGCGGCCCGCTCATCTGCCGGGACCGCGAGCGTCTCCATCCAGCTGTCCAAGTCCTCGGCTGCTGTGACCGTAATCGGTGATTCGCTGGGTGTTGGCTCGTCTGCTATGGCCGCCGGAGCACCAAGCACTGTTGCAGCTCCTACAAATCCAACTATCAATGCGGCTGTTGTTCCGCGTCTTCCCTTCAATGACTTCGTTAACATCATTTTTCCCCTTACATGTTGTTCACATCAGTAATGTATGTTTGCGCCGTGATTTCCAGCATACTCACACGATTCTGAGCTGCGCAAGGACGCTTGTTGCGTGGGTCAACCCATCAGGGTAAGCCGAAGTTGGGCCCTGGCTCAGGGGTGAGAAGTTGACTTCTCGATCTGGGCTGGGAGTATGGAAGCAAAGAAACGGAGGGATCGACCATGAATTTTCTGACCCCGGAGTTCGCTGTAGGCATTCTCGCCATTGCTGGATTCATCACCGTCATAATCGTGGCTTTTCTTGAAATCGGTCGTGCACCAATCGCACCAATGGCTCGATTAGCGTGGTGCGCAATCGTGTTCTTCATACCGTTTCTGGGTGTCCTGGCATGGTTCATTTTCGGAGCTAGAACACCGCGGTCAGCGGGGCTTCAAACTCACTAAGCCTCGATCCACCGGCCGACCTGTGGCGGGTACCGGATTCTGATTTGAGCGGGTTTCGCGATTTCGGTCGCGGCTGAGAGCCGGCCTCGCTGCCGGGTGTTCCACCTTTTTGTCCGGTTGGTGCCGATGTCGGCTGGTTGGTCAGGTGGGCGTGGGTTGCTCGTGCCGGAAGTTGTGAACCGTCCCGGGTTTCATGCCGCCGTTTTGTTGGCGGCTTCGATATTTGTCGGGCCGTTTGTTCCAGCGTAATAGTGGAGCTCATATTCGGCCGGTGGCATGTTTCCCAGGGCGCTGTGTAGACGCCGATTGTTGTACCAGTCCAGCCAGTCGAAGGTGAGCTTCTCGACGTCGGCGAGGGTCTTCAGCGGACCGGTTATGAAGGGTGAGTTCTTCGCGACGGCCTCGTTCTTGTAGAGGCCC
>NZ_PJJQ01000021.1:0-45234 GCF_002929575.1 Cryobacterium sp. N21
CTACCAGTTCATATTTCGACCACACGTACAACACCTCACAAAAATCGAGTGTTGCGACGACCGGTTGAATCCGCCGTTCCCTTTACGGGAATTAAGGTTCGTCGGTGGCTGGAGCGAGGTGTGCACGCGAGTACGAACATTAGTGCAGACGAATTCGAAAAATGACACCGATCAGTTTCGTCTTTTCTGCTCCCGGGGTGTCTCCTAACCAATGGCGGGTACCACGGTTCAGGCATGTGGTTATGCGACGTAGTTATGAGAATCGGCCCGCCACAAGATTCCGGCGATTCTGAGGAAGCTCAGGTCGCGGCGGTGAGACGTCTTATATCGTCAGGGATACAAGACAGCTACTTTGGACGATGGCCCCTGCTCGAACGCACCATCCGTAGCTGGAAAAATTGCTTGAACCCGCACCTAACGACCTCTCCTGCGCACTTCCATAGGAGCTAGTCACTCACTTTGACTTCGAGAGCGGAGTGATACGCCCTAGCAACGAAGTACGACTCCACCAAGTCAATCTGACGTTCGAACTTGAGCGAATTGGGCTCTTCGATGTAAAACGTCGGGTTTCTTCGTCCTTGGGAAGCGACGCCCAAGAAACCGATGCTGTAAAGCATCTTTAGAATCGGCCCGTAGCGCGCAGCCCAAGACTGTTTCGAGTGCCCTGACAGTACGGCCGCCCCCAGCGGCTCCAGCCACCCCTTTCCCGTGAAACCATCCTCCGCGAGTAAAAGGATGCAGTCATCGAGCCGACGCTCGATCTCTTCCCGATTCATCCTTCCGCTTGCATGTCGGAATGTCTCAAATGCGCGATCAATCCCGGGGTAATTGATCTTCCATTCATCCCGCAGAGCAAGCAGCCGATTTTCCGAGTAGACAATCTCGGCCTGCTTGATCGCATCCCATGAGATTTGGCTCTTCCCCTCACTCTGCAGCAGACACTCCCGTACAAAGGAAATGAGATCGCGAGGACGCAGAAGCGTCCGGTCCAATAGATAAGTGAGTGCACTCCCTCGTTTTGCGTTCTGGTTAGGGAGGATTCCACGAAAGGACACCGTGTCCGCTTTTTGATAACGACTCGCAACCCTTGTGCGTTCGTCGATAAGACTTTCCAACTGCTGACGTGTCCAATTCATGGGAAGAACTAAAGAGCGGTACTTCTCTTCCTGCCCACCACTTGCCGACCCAAAATCAAGATGCTCAAAAATGTTGGTGCGAAGTGCCACAAGGACCTTTAGGTTTCTCACCCGTTTGAGGTCATGCACCGTTTTGAAGAGGGCCATGATCAGATCATTAGTGAGAACTGCATCAACCCAGTCCTTATCCAAGTCGTCAATGACGATATATGTGAAGTCTTGTGTAGACCCGAGGACGTCTTCGTCTAGGACATCCATCATCTTGTTCAGTCGCGCTAGTTGCGTCTCATTGATGATGCGCTGATACCGCTGGCCAAGTTCCCGACGATCGGATTCCGACATTTCGACAGATCCGGACGTCGAACCAGCGCCGGACCCAATACCTGGAAGCCCTGCACGCATTTCAGCGTCACCCTCGATCTTCTTCGTAAGCGTCGAGGTGATTTCGCGAACACGTTCGTCTGTCTCTGCCCAAAACTTGCCCTCAAACTCGTCAAGGTATGCGAGAGCCAGCTTCTTTCCCGGGTTCCGCGCGACTTTTTCACGGAGCGTTTGCAGAACCGTCGACTTACTGTCGGCGTTGTCGATTTTGTATCGATGTCGAATTACTTCCACGATGAACACATGTCGCCAGAGCGCCTTCCAGAACGACTGGAGGTCGACGTCAAGAGCTTGAAGCTTCTTCACAACATCGAGATTCGTTATGTAGGGCAGCGACAGGTCCTCAGGGACGATGCGAATGACTTTTTCAGGGTGGTCTTCCATAAGCCTTTTGAGAGCTGCGGATTTTCCTGATCCGGTTCTCCCGACAATGAAACATCTTGTGTCCAGACGGTCCGCAAGCGTTGCGTATTGCCCCGAGGAATAAAACGCTTCGTCGAGTATGGGGTCAGCTTCGGCCTGATCCCCGCCGATATTGAACCCTGATCCCAAACGGACCTTTTTGCTCATTGAGTCCCCACATCCTTGTGGATCAGAGTAGCTCAAGTGAACACGTCTTTCGTCGGCTTTGGATCTTCTGGCGTGTACTAACTGTCGCCTCAACTCAAGAAGCCGTGACTGTGACCGAAATTCGAGCGGATCGGCGCAATATTCTTGAAAATGACGGCCGAAACTTGCGCAGCTAGGCGGTGACGGAACTGCGGTGAGACATCCCATATCCCATGGGTTGGAAGACGGGCGATGTGCAAGCGGCCTTTTCACCAGTCGAGAGCCGCCGAGGCGATTCGGTGGTCGATGATCGAGCCGTCTGCCGTCGAGAACGGCGTGATGCCGGGAGGTATTGACCGCTAATGGCGCGGCGGACACCCGTGGCAACATTTTGGCAACATTTGAACGAAACTACATCGCTTTCAAGGGTGTCCAACTGATCGAAAAGCCGCGTAATAGTGCGGATCTGAAGCCGTTCCCGCAGCCTAATTGGGGCCGCATTAGGTTTCAAATCCCACCGGTACATCAGGAAAGGCGCCGGGCCACGATGGGGGAGCCCACGACGAGTCGTACTGACCCGGATGCCCATAGACGAATCAGGGAAAATCGGGTCCAGCATTGGTACGAGCTCCGGCCTCGCGTCGCCTTGCCACGTCGTCGACGACGAATTCCACGAAGTCCTCGTCGCGATCGCCGATGACGACGTCCTCAACTGCGTCGGCCAGAGGTTCACCTGGCCAAGCCGTCTGTCGCGTTGCCCGGTCCCGCTCAAGCCGCGTGCCCGAGATCGCGACCCAGTCGCGGAGCCGCTGGCGGGCATCCGCGAAGTCGCGATGCCAGCCGAGCGGGGCGGAGCCGTGCTGGTCGGGGTCGTAGGCGCCAAGCCAGTGCAGGTGCAGGGCGGAGAGCTCCCAGACGAGTTCGGCGTGACGATGCCAGAACGGCGGCACAATGGATGCCGGCAGCCCGTAGGTGCGTCGCAGCCAGTTCACCCACCGGTTGAGTTCGATCCATTCGGCCTCGGCGTCGTCGGCGCTGAGCAGATTCCAATTGATTGGATGCGGCGGCTCGGCCGTGAGAGGGCCGTCAAGGTCGTCCAACGAGCTCGCCCTGAACGCGTCATCGTGATCGCCGGAAGCCCACTCGACGAGTGACTCTGACATCGCCCGCTCACCGCCTCGAGCCTGTGTGCGCCGCTTCGTGCTCAACCTCGGTATCCCGCGCGGTCTTCGAAACGTCGCGATGGGTACGGTCGACCTGGTAGTTGGTGCGGGCGAGGTCGTGGCCGATCTTCTTGGCGACGAATTCCTCGCGTTGGGCGGTTTCGCCGTCGTGCTCGACCTGGAAGGTGCGCACATATCCTTCGGCGACAAAGCTGTCGCCCTTGACGAAGCGGGTTAGAGCTCGTTCAGCGGTGGCACGGTAGGCGACGAGGTCGTGGAACGTCGGCTCGAGCACGGTAAAGCTGCCGCTGTATTCGTGACGGAAGTGCGGCTGGCCAACTCGCGCATGGAAGCGAGTGTCGCCGTTCTCGGTGACCGATTCTTGCGGGTCTGATGCGATGAAACCGGATAGCGATTGCTGGGTGTGAAGTGCCATGGGACTTTGCCTCCTGTCATGTGGGCAGACCGTCGTGATCTGCGCTCACTAGGAGGTGCACCAAGCGCGTCATGGCATTCTTGCCGGTACTCGACGGGACCCGGCCGGCGAGGCCCGACTGCCACCTGAAGGTCAACGCGGGCAGTGTCTGGTCTCAAATGTGGCAGGCGAATAGGCTTGGGCGCCATGGCCCTTCGACTGGTTCAGGTGAATTTCAAGGCCCGGGATGATTCGGTGCTCGGCAGGTTTTGGGCGGATGCGCTCGGCTGGGGTGTGTCCAGCGAAGGTCCGGGCGTGACTAATGTTGAACCGCCCGGCATGGTCCTGCCGGATCCGGTCGCAGTCTGCGTCGACGTCGTCACGGTTCCAGACCCCGAGGCGGTGAAGTACCGCGCACACCTCGATCTGGCCACGTCGTCCTTGGCTCATCAAGCGGAACTGGTCGCGCGATTGAAGGCGCTGGGCGCAACATCCGCTGATATTGGGCAGGGCGACGTGCCGTGGGCGGTTCTGGCCGACCCGGAGGGAAATGTGTTCTGTGTGCTCGAGCCGCGGACGATCTATGCGGACACCGGGCCGATCGCCGCGGTGGTGGTCAGTTGTACTGATCCACGGACGATGGCCCGTTTCTGGAACGGGGCGATTGATTGGACCCTGCACGAGGTGACCGACGATTTTGCACGGCTGCGGTCGGCCGCGGGGGTCGGTCCGTATCTGGAGTTCGTGCGCGTTCCCGACGTCACGATGTGGACCCGCGTCCACCTCGACCTGCGTCCGTACCTTCGTGATGACCAGGCGGGTGAGGTGGCCCGGTTGAGATCTCTGGGTGCGATGGATACTGACATTGGGCAGGGCGACGTGCCGTGGGTGGTTCTCACCGACCCCGAGGGCAACGAGTTCTGCGTCCTCACCCCGGGGTAATCCCGTCGAGGGCTTGGTGATGCAAGTAGAGCGGATGTCCGCAGGTCGGTAACGAGACCTCTTTTATATGAGGGCAGTCTAGACGGTATCGGAGTGGGCGGCTGGTCGTCATTCCGGCTCGACCGGCTCGGGTGCGGGCACAGGCCGAGTCGGTGCCCGCATCAATCCTTCGATTTCCTCGCGGTTCGCGCGCAGCTCCTTGGCATCCGACCGGGCAGTCCACATCTGCAGGCTCGCGATGATCGGCGGGGCCGCTCGAAGCATGATCAATCCTGTACCAAACGGCAGGGTGCGGATCGTGTCAGGAGGCATGATCGGCACCCGGCGGATGGACCGCTGCGACGACCGCGAGCCGCGATCACCGATTGTGGTCGAGTCGGTCGATTCGTCGCGGTCGCCGATGAGAGTCGAGAGGTCGTGCAGGTCCCGCGAGTTGGATCCACCGCCGAGCACGATCTTGACGATCGATGAGTCCCAGATGGTGCCGGCAGCGTTGTCGCTCCACTTCGTGCGTGCCTGAGCGAGCGACTGCAGCACGGGCATGGTTGTGATTCCGGTGCCGCCGCCCTCCGCCATCAGCGTGGGAAGCGAGGGGAGTGGCGCTAGGTTGCCGATCTCATCGAGCGCCAGCAGCAGCGGCGGGTCGAGCCGCGCACCGGCGCTTCGGGCGGCGATGCGGCGAGCGGTCTCGACGAGGTCCTCGACGAAAGCCGAGACGAGGGCGGCCGAGTTGTTCGAGCCCGCGCCGGTGGCGAGCAGGTAGAGGGTGCCGTTGCTGCGTAGGAACCCCTCGGGGTCGAACCCCTCGCCCTCTGGCGGAGAGACGGCGTCCAACACGCGTGGGTCAGCCAAGGCGCCCAATGACAGTGCGACCCCTTGCCATATCGAATCCCGGGTGCGCGGGTCGGCCTCGAGCGTGGCCCGGAGGGAGTCGCCCCAGCCTGTGGCCGCGCCCGGCGTGCTCAACAGTATGGAGACTGCATCGTGGGCGGCGGCCGGGTCGAGGGTCCACCGAAAGAGGTCAGCTGGCGAGCAGTGGTCGAGCGCTGCCGCGTGCAGCATTGACTGGAGGGCCGTGCGGGTCTTGGCTTCCCAGAATCCGCCGCCATCAACTCCGCCCGCGGCCAGTCCGGTTCCGGCAGCGAGTCCCGCCGCGCGGATCATCGCGGTGAGCGGGTCTTCACATCCGCGGATTGGCGACCAGCGCAGGCCTACCGGAACGCCCGCGGCAAGTTGCTGCGGATCAAACACCGCCACAGGCCCCAGCCGTTGCCGAGCGCGCAGCGTCGTGGTGAGGTTGTCGGGGCGCGTCGACGTGGTCACGACCGGACCCGGGGCGTCGAGGATGGCGTTGATCACGATGTGCGCCCCCTTGCCAGAGCGCGGCGGCCCGATCACCAGGATCGAGTCCTCGACGCTCGCCCACACCGCAGTGTTGCGCGATCGCCCGATCCGATACCCGACATCGCTCGGGCCGGCCTTGGCGAGCGACGGTCGAAGATGCGCGGCGCGTTTCATAATGGCCGAATGCGACGCGGCGTGAGCAACCTCAGCCCGGGTCGCGATGCCAGCGATGCGGTAGGGGTCGGTCTTTGTTGTGACGCCCCTGAACATGTGCCACGACGCAAACGCCAAGGCGGATGCCAGCCCCACCAACACAATCGTCGTCACCCAGTATGCGACCGGGTTCAGATTCGGTGCCCGCAGCGCTGCGGCCGGGTTTCCTGGGTCGAGAAGCACGGCGAGTCCGGACTCCAGCCCGCCGTTGGGCTGCGCGATTCCACTCACCCAGGCCGCGACAGCTCCCGAGCCGCGAAGAAGCAGGGCTAACACCGCGGCAGCGATCAGGAGTCCAATGCCAAGATTGGTCAGCTCGTCGCCGAGGCCGGTCTGCGGTCGCTGGGTGGTCATCCGCTTGAAGATTCAGACTTGGGCCGGTACGGCTGAACGGGCTCGTGGGGGAGCAAGAGAAGTTTCGTCCGTCGGAAGGACACGGCGCTGGCCTTGGGCCGTCCGGCGAGCATCACTTGCGCTTCTCGTTCCATGACCAGGCCTCCTCAATCGAAGACAAGGTGCGCAGTTATTGCCCAGACGTCATCCGGGCCGTCGTGTCAAAGGCCGCGAGCTCGTCGGGGTGCAGCTGGTGCTGCACGACGAAGCTGCGATCTTTGATGCGCCAAAGGCCCTGACCGGTGCCGAGCGCGGGGAGAAGTCTCTGTTCGGTTCGGCTCAGGCCGAGTGCGCTCGCGGTGGAGCCGAGCTGGTCCGCCTCTTGCCGATAGACGATGCGCGTTTCCGCGTTGGCCAGCAGCGACGACGCGAGTGCCCGCATGGCCGACCCGGAATCGCCGACGTTGTCCAAGTCGCTGAGCTTGTGGAAGATGAGCATGTTCGCGATGCCGAAGTGCCGGGCGAGCCGCCATTGGGCGTCCATTCGGCGCAACAGCGCCGGATACGCCATGAGCCGCCAGGCCTCGTCGTAGATGACCCAGCGCTGGCCGCCGGCCGGATCGGCCAGGGCGGATTCCATCCACGCCGACGAGCAGGTCATCAGCACCGAGATGAGCGTCGAGTTCTCGGCCACCCGAGACAGGTCGAGCGAGACCATCGGCAGCGACGGGTCGAAGCGCACGGTGGAGGGTCCGTCGAACAGTCCGGCGAGGTCGCCTGCCACCAGTCGTCGCAGTGCATGGCCGACGAGGCGTCCATCGGCGGCGAGGCGGCCCTCGTCGTCCTCGGGGTTGGGGGAGAGGATGCGATCAACCACCATGGGCAGAATCGGCACTTCGGAGCTGCGCACGGCATCGGCCAGGGCGAGGTCGATCGCGGTGTGCTCGAGCGGGTTGAGTGGTCGATCGAGCACGGTTTCCGCTAAAGCGCCGATCAGGTCGCGGCGGCGTGCGGCCAGCTGCGCCGACCATTCGGCGTCCGACACGGATGCGGCGCGGTGGCCTTCGTCGAGTGGATTCAGCCGGTTGCGCAGTCCATGGCCGAGGATGATGGCCTTGCCGCCGACGGCCTCGGCGACGGCGGTGTGCTCGCCCTTCGGGTCGCCGGGTACGTAGACGCGGCGGCCGAAGGGGAGCGAGCGGGTGTAGAGCGACTTCGCCAGCGAGGACTTGCCGGAGCCGACGATGCCGGCCAGCACGATGTTCGGCGCGGTGATCAGGCCTCGCTGGTAGAGCACCCACGGGTCGTAGACGAAGGATCCGCCCGAGTAGAGGTCCTGCCCGACGAAGACGCCGGCCGAGCCGAGTCCCGCCTCGGCGAGGAACGGGTAGTGGCCGGACAGCGTTGCCGTGGTGTCTTGGTGCTTGGGAAGTTTTAATCGTCCGGGCGTGCGTAGCTGTGCAGGGCCTCCCTCGCCAGCTTTGGGTAGGTAGGCGCCCGAACGTGCTTCGTCCCGCTCGGCGTGCCAGCGCGTGCGGGCCGCGAGAGCCTTCGCTGTCTGCGCATCCGCTTCGATCTTCGCTGCCTCTCGTCGACGGGCTCGACGGTCGCGGCGCAGCTCGCCACGCGGCTCGACCAGCGCGGCCGTGTGCATCCGCTCGGTTACAAGCGTGTCTTTCACAGCGTGACCGTGCGCTCGGCCAGGCGCGCCGACCGCGGGGCGGCCCAGATGTCGTCTCGACGGGGAGCCAGCCGTGCCGGTTGCATTTCAGATTCAATCGGATGCCACCGCAACAGTGAAACGTACCGGTACGTCCTGCTGTAAGTCAGTGCGTACGGAGAGCCGTCGTGCTCGATGATGTGGTCGGTCCGGCCGGCCGGGATGCTGTCGTAGACGTACCCGTTCTCGAGGGCGGCGTCGGTCGTGGCCTCGCCGAGGTCCCGTGGCTGCAGGTAGTCGAAGGCAGCGGATGCTCCGCTTTGGTCGATTAGTCGGATCACCATGTCGGCCTCAGTTCCTTGCAGGAACACGACACTGATCCATCGGCAATCGCGTACTCTCGGCCTGTCGAGCATATTGACTCCCATCGCTTTACAAGACAGGAGCGCACCGCTCGCACAGTACTGCAAGGAAGGATCACACCAGCCGCGGCTGGCTTGATCGTCGCGTCGCATAGCGCGGTCTTGTCGGGTCTACTGGAACTAGTTGCCGGCGACCTACTTCTGCGAAGATGTTGACAGTTGGGCAGGATTTCACCTGCGCAGCATCCCAAGCAGCCGCGAGGCTGAAACGTCGACTGCGGAGGAACCCGATGACAAAAAAGAGCAGCAGCGCCAACAAGAAGATCTCCATGGATGCTCAAAAGGCTTGGGATGAGGGGAAGTCCTTCTACGCACCGAGTTTTGTCGACTTTGCGGGTACGGGAGTGGAGCAGATATTCGAGTCGGCCGATGAACCCTCGCGGATGGCTCAACGTCATGTTGACTGGGAGTCTGCGCTCGAAGGAATTTCCGCAGTCGGGTGGCAGCTGAACACCTGGTCAGTTCAGCGCACAGTGTCTGAGGGCCAGCTCAAGATTTCGTCCGACAGGGCGTTCGCGCTGTTCGTTCGCAGCTGAGAGTGATCCGCGACCACGATATCTAAAAATGGCTAAGAGGTGAGCCTTCAACGGCTTACACGCTCCGACACAACGGCAACGCCGCCGCCGTAAACGCCTGCGCCTGCTGGCCCACGAGCCGCCGCGTCTCACACGACGCCTGAATCGCGGCCTGCTCGATCGACGCCACCGCAGCATCAAGCTCATCGACCGTTGGAGCGGTCACGCACACTAGCCCGGTCGTGCGTAGCACGCCGTGGCCGGCGGTGAGGTCGGCTTCCTGGTGCAGGAGGTCGTCGTATTCGGCGGTGGCGCCGGCATCCTCTATTTGGCCGATGCGAATGCGTTGGTGGGCGTCGCTGATTAGCTCGGTTTTCTTCTTGCGCAGGTCGCGCGCGGCCCGGTCGGCGCGCACGGGCAGGTAGTGCAGTGACACCGTGCGCAGGATGCCGTTGGTGAAGACCAGCGGCGACAGAAATCCGGGGAACACCTGCGACCTGGGCCATTCGCTGATCCATAGCACCGCGTGAAACGCACTGTCGGTGCGGAGGTGATCCCAGCTCTCGGCGACCGCGACTGGTCCGGCCGTGGCCAGTGACCGCCCGACCAGCGGATGCCGCTCCAGATCGATACCAATGGCCGGGTCATAGGCGGTTCGCAGAATGACTGCGAGCTCGTCGGCGGTGAGCCAGCCGCATACGGTGAGATCCGCCGCGCGCAGCGCCCCGGTCAGGGCCGTCATTTCCTGCCGCAGCACCGTCGCTGCGCCGCGCATGCCGCCGCCTTGCGTGCGTACCTGCCGGGACGCAGCACTGAGGTCGAGGGAGAGCGCGATCGTCGTGGCATGGCGTTCACCGGCAGGCCCGGCCCGGTTGATGAGGTCACGGTAGGTGGTCGCGGCCCAACTGTCGTCGTTGATGCCGTGCCCCTCCCACCACTCGGACAGGCCGGTGCCCGAGTCGGGCAGCGTGCGCTCGGACACCTGCAGGCGCGCGATGCGTCCTGATCGGCAGGCGCCGGCCAGCACGCGCCCCCACGCGACCACGCGCCGATGCTGCTCGTCCGGGTCGAGCAGCGCGAAGGCCGGGTGCGACACCGTCACGACCGCGGTCAGGGTCTTCGCGTGCGGGTCGTGGATCATGACCGCTCCCGATTCAGGATCGTTCCATTCGCGCAGCGCGGCCGCATCGCCTGGCAGCGACAGCGTCCCCACCGGGCGCGGGCGGATGATGCGGCGCCGGTAGGTCAGTTGCTCATGACCCGAACGCCACACCCACCGGGTGACGACCGGCATCCACTCGACGATTTTGCGCCCACCGATCGGGATTCCCGCGATCACCGCTGCGATACCCCAGATCGGGCTCGTCCACGCGACGCCGGTGGCGCCGGCCGTGTAGAGCGCGGTGACGATGGTGAGCGTGCCGATCGACAGGGCGACCAGTTGCGGCACCGACAGGCCCAGCAGGATGCCACGCTTGGTCAGTCGCGAGAACTGCACCGGTGCAAGGCGGTAGTCAGTACGGTTCGTGTCGGTGTCCATGGCTACACGTCCCTAATTTTTCGTCCGGCTGGCAGCTCCTGCGGTGAAGCGGATGCCGGTGGTCGCGTCTGCTTGGATGCCGGCGCGCTCGGGGCGCTGGCGTTGCCGGCGGATTGGGTGTGGGCATCCGCTCTCTGAGCGACGGCGTTGCCGATCTTCGGGCCGGCCTTGGCTGCGGTGCTGACGACCGCCGCTCCGGCGGCAACTCCCGCGGTGGCCACGCCGGCGCCAGCACCCACTGCTGCGCGGCCTGCTCCGGCGCTCGACCCAGCACCAGCGTACGCAGATGTGCCGGCAGCCGACGACGAGGGACCGGGCCCGCCGCTGCTGGACGGTGCCGTTGGTGCAGGGCCAGCTGATGTCGCCCCACCGCTGCCACCCGGGCCCAGAACCTTCTGCGCGCTACTCATCATCGGTGCGCTCGGCACTGGCACCGGGCGGTTCAGCGCTGACTTCGCTTCCTGCTCGCTGGACATGGCGTGGTACATGTCGAGGCCGACGAAGTTGAGGAACTTGTAGGTGATGTAGGGCGCGAAGGCGGCTATGAACATCAGCACGATGCCGGCGATGGGATCGCTGACGGAGGCCAGGTCCGCATCGATCGGGGCCGAGACCTGCGCGACCGCGACCAGAAAAATCACGACGAGCACGAGCTTGGAGAGGATGAGCGCGATAACGAAGGCGACCCATTTGGAGAACCAGCCTTTGGCGGCGTCCCAGGTGGCGCCGGCGAGGGCGATCGGTCCGAAGACGATGGCCACGAGCAGCAGGGCTTTGCGGATGAGCAGGGAGAACCAGACGATGGCCGCGCCGCTGATGGCGAGGCCAGCGAGGAAGATCGTGAGGATGGCGCCGACGCCGGGTGCGCCGGGGCTGATCGCGGTGAGGCCCACGGCGAGCAGCGCGATGCGGTGGCCCATGCCTTCCATGGTGTTGCCGCTGGCCTGCACGACGCCGATGGAGAGTTGGTCGGTGATTTCGAGGAGCAGGCCGGTGATGGTGATGATGACGAAGGATCCAAGAATCGATTTGGCGACGCCGATCGCGGCGCGGGAGAGCGCTGTGGTGTCGCGGTGCACGAGACCGGTGATCAGTTGCAGGCAGAAGAAGATCAGGGTGACGAAGACGGCAAGACCGAAGAGCACGTTGTAGACGTCAATGTAGGTCGGGTCGGTGAGGTCGACGAGGGTGGTCGTGTCGAAGGCCGCCCAGACGGATTCGAAAAGCCAGGCGGCGGTGGAACCCATTGCGCCGGCGAGCCAGCCGAAGGGGGCGGCGACGACAGCGGATGCAACGTCGCCCACGCCGGTGCAGACATCCGCTACGACCGGCACATCGCACACGCTCATCAGCTGCCCCGTTCGGATTCGGGGTCAGACGGACTGGCCGACGTTCCAGAAAAAATTGACGAGGGTGACGGCGGCGCCGCAGATGATCGCTGCGCCACAGGCCACCATCACTCCGGTCTTGCCACGGGAGGCCAGGTGGGGGTTGGATGAATTGGCGCCGAACCCCCAGACAATTGCTGCGACGATGAGGGCGAGCACGCTCAGCACGAGGCCGATGGTCATGACCGCGCCGACGATGACGCGCAGCTGCTCAATGCCGGGAAGGCCCGTGCCGTTCGGGTTGATGTCGATCATCGGTGGCTCCTGTGTCGATTGGTGTGTACGACAGGGAGGAGAGCAGCGCATCCCGTGATCGCGCAGGTGAAATCTTCACGACTTGGAGGAGGTGCGGTGGGCCTAAGCGGCTTGCGCCGTCCCCTGGCTGGAACGTTGACCCTCTATGGTCGAGATATGATCCCCGGCGCTTCCCTCCACACGACCGGCACTGATCTCCGCGCACTGTGGCAAACCCAGCCCGCACTGATTACGACGAGCGTGCTCTGGGCGCCCGCTCACCGATTGAACGCCACCGTTGCCTGGGTCACCGTTTGGTCACCGGACCACATCGATGGCGATCTGGCAGGCCACCTTCTGCTGGCACGACCCGACATGGCTCTCCTGGCGATCGACTACGCGGTTGAGTGCGGTTCCGTCGCAATTGCAGTTCTCGGTGGCGCCGTCGATCTGGACCCAGATGTACTTGCGGCGGCGCGCCTGCGAAACATAGCCATCGCTACGGTCGAAAGTGCTCTGACGCCGACGCGTTTGTCACGCCAATGGAATACGCAACTAGTACAGGCACGTGATCGCCGGGCTGAAGAGGCGCTCGATCTGCATGAGCAATTGGCGAGGGCGCTGCTCGCGAACGCTGGAATCAGCGGTGCGTTGCGCTTGGCGCTGCGACCGCTGCCCGAGGTAGAAGCCGTCGCCTACAGCTATTTCGGCGAGATCGTCGGCTCGCGGCAACCTTCCGCACGCATCGTGACCCAAGTAGAGAGCCTGTTCATTACGGCGAAGCGCCTGCTCCACGACCACGACTGGGCCGAGGAAACACAGCCGGATGGCACGACGATCACCGCCGCTACCGTGCGAGTTTGGCGCAACCCGGAGGTCTTTCTTGCATTTCGCAGCACCCGGGCGGCTACTGACCGGGATCGACTTGCGTTTCGGCATTGCGCGGTCGCCGTGCTTCTTGAACTTGGTCGGCAGCAGACCGTTCGGCGCGCCCGCCGCTCTGCGGTGGAACCCTTCCTGCGCGGCCTCGATGAGGGCAGTCTCAGCCTGTCGGACGCGAGAAACCAACTTCAAAATCTCGGTTTCCAAGCAGTCGAGGGGTATCGGGTGCTCTGCCTGAACGCCCCAGTCGAACTCAGCACAGGGCAGGTATGTTCCCTTGCTGAGGATGCGCTTGAAACATCGGGAACTCCCATTGTTGGTTCGATCGACGAGCACGTTTACTGCCTCATCGAGGAATCCGGAACTGATCAGGCGCAACGACTCCTGGAAGCGTGTGTCGGCCGCGGTTGGACCGGGGTCAGAATCGGCGTTAGCCGGGTGAAGTCTGATGCGATCAACCTCCGTGCAGCTATGCGCGAGGCCAACATCGCTGCATCACAGCAGAGTCTCACCCAGAATGGAATCCAGCGAGTTGAAGACCTTGGCATCCAGTCGATGCTGGCACCCTTGCTGAGCTCTGACGCGACGACATCGTTTCTGGCTGGGCTGCTCGGGCCCCTGATCGAACGGGATATCGCTGACGACACTCGCCTGCTGGAAACTCTGATCGCCTATTTCGATGCTGGTTGTCATCCCGGGCCGACGGCGTTGGCCCTCAGCCTGCACCGACACAGCCTCGGGAACCGGCTCGACCGCATCGAAGGACTGCTTGGGATGGACCCGCGCGACCCTCAATACATGCTGACCTTCTCACTCGCCGTGCAGCTGTGGAAAGAGTTGGGCGAGTCGGGGCAGCGAGTCCTAACAGCCGAGTGAGGCGCCTGTCGGTCAAACGCTCGAGGAATCGACCATTTGTTGGGCAATGATGCAGTGCAGGCGAACGTCACTGAGTCTTGACAACGCACGACTGTATTCGTCGGGATCCGCTCGCAGTCGCACTCGGAGGCGAGTGAGCTCGTCACGGTTGAAAACGAGGTCTCGACGGATGGATTCCCAGAACATCGGTGTTGAACTGTTAAACTCGCGGGCGATCTCGCTCGCCAGGGGCGTGTAGAAGACGAACAAAGCGTCGGTGAACAAGGGGACAAGGTGCGGGCGACGGAGATGCAGAATCGCCAAGGCCAGCGGCGCGCCCAACCCGTACCGATACCGAAAGTGCGTGTACAGCTCGGTTATCTGATCGAGAAGTCCTGGATCAACCGAGGGGTCGGCGTCCCGCAACCGTACATGCTGCGGCACGCCGCCCCAATTCGCGCTTACCGCCGCAATGAGCGCTCGTGAAACCCGATCACCGTCGAGCTCGACGCCAAGGGCAAGGATTCGACCAAAATCGGCGAGTGTTAGTACGTCATTCGGCTGCGGATCCAGCGCAGGCAGAATGCCGGCGAAATCGAAGTAGATAACCGCATCCTGCCGATAAACGTGCAGCAGCAGCCACGCCTCGCTCTCATCGAGCCGGGTTCGGCCAATCCGCATTTCGCCCTCCGCAGGTTTGCTGTTGCAACTCTATGCGGAGACGGCAACCCGACTCCGCCGGGACGTTGGGGCCGGCCCGCGGCTGCCGAAGCGGTTCGCGTCGAAGGGGGCACTCCAACCGGGTAGCTTGTGCCCGCCTATGGCACTTATGGCTAGTTCAGCGGATGCCGGGCCGAGAGTCAGGCCAATCATGTTGTGTCCCGCAGCCACCACCACACGGTCGCTGGATCGAGCAGCGCCGATGAGGGGGAGTCCGTCGGGCGTCATCGGCCGGGGACCGACCCACTCGTCGAAACGGGCGTCCCAATCAATTCCCGTCAGGTAGGGGCTGGCCGCGCGAATGATGCGTTCGATGCGACTCGGGTTGAACTTGTCCATAGTGCCGTCGAACTCGACTGTGCCGCCGATGCGCAGTCGGTTGCCCATAGGCGTGGCGACAGCGTTTGATTCGGGCATGTTAATCACGTGCTTGGGCATCGTCTCGGGAGAGACGCTAAAGCTGTAGCCCTTGCCGGACTGAATGGGTGCACGCACACCCACAGATTTGAGCACCTCCGGGGTCCAGGCGCCTGACGCGATGACGACGGCATCAGCATGGTGATCGCCCTTATCCGTGTGCACAACGACCGAGTCGCGGTACGGAGTGACACCGGTGACTTCCGTATGCTCGATGAATTCGACGCCGACCGCAAGCAGAGCGGCGTGCAAATCGCGCACGAGGACCGACGGGTCAACGAACCATTGGTCGGGCCAGTGGTAGCCGGCGACAACTTTATTCGATACCACCGGAGCTAGTTCGCGAATCTCGTCGCCAGAGATCAACTCGGTCGGCGCGGCGAGACCGAACCGGCGCACGTTCTGTGAGACCGCAAACTCGCGGTGCGCCCGCGCGTTATCGGCGAAGCAGCGCAGATTCCCCGATTTATCCAGTGTGGTCGCGACTCCCAGATCGGGGAGCTGCTCGAACAGTTCGAAGCTGCGCTTTGACAGCGATGACAGGGCTTCAAACCCGTGCTCGTACGCGGCTGGTCGGCAGTTGCGGGCGAATCCCAGCAGCCAGCGGCTGAGGTTCACGCTTGGGGGTAGGTGAATGCGAAGAGCCGCATCGGGAGCCAGCGAGTTCGCAAGTCCGTTCTTGACCATGCCTGGGGCAGGCATCGGATTAGCCATTGACGGGCAAATCTCGCCAGCGTTCCCCTGTGACGCGCCGCTTCCGACCGCGCTGCGTTCGATCACCCGAACCTTGTACCCGGCGCGCTGACCGTACAGTGCCGTGAACAGGCCGATGAGCCCGCCTCCGACAACGGTGATCTCACTGATTCCGGGGCGCTGCGTGGGCAGGGTGCCCGGCCGGTTATCCGCGCTCATGATGTTTTTCCTTTTCTGTCGTGCTCGAGAAGCTGCGGGGTGGGCCGTGCAGCGCGCGGCCCACCGATGAATGCAACTAGCTGATGTCTTCGCCGAACCATTCCATGCTGATCTTTGTGTACGTGCCATCGTCATGGATGGCCGTCAGCGCAGTGTTGATGGCGGCCAGCAGCTCCGGGTTCTCCTTGTTGACAGGGATAGCGGCGATGTCAGGCAGCAGAACGTCGCCGACTGATTCAACCTTCAGATCGGCGCTATTGGCGAGGAATTTCCCGATGAAGCCCTGGGCGATGACGGCATCCACGCGACCAGCATCCAGGTCGCGGAGTGCGTCGACGGTTGCCTGATAGGTCGTGATCTCGCCGACACCGGTCAACGTTCGCGCGTAAGTTTCAAAGGTGGTGCCGAGCGCTACTCCAAGGTTGGAATCGGCGAGGTCGGTGACATCCGCGATCGGTGAGTCTTCGTGCACGAACAGGCTGGCACCGGTCGAGTAGTAGGGATCGGTGAAGTCAACCTCTTTAAGACGTTCTTCGGTGCTCGCCATGGATCCTACGATGGCGTCAAAACGATTGCTCTTCAAACCCGCGATCAACGTCGTGAAAGCGCCGGTGACGGGTGCCGCTTCCAGATCCAGCTTGTCGGCGATCGCATTACAGATGTCGACGTCAAAACCAACAAGGGTATTGGTGTCGTCATAGAAGTTGAACGGCCGGTACTCGCCGCTCATGGCGCAGATGAACTTGCCCTTCTCCACGGTGGTGACAGCAGTTGCGGCCGCCGTGTCGGTCGGTTCGGCCTTGTCAACAGCGGCAGAACAGGCGGTGGCGCCTAGGAGCAATCCTGCCGCGAGCGTGGTCGCCGCAATGCGGCGTAGTGCGGTGAGCGAGTGTTGAGTCTTCATAGGATTGTCCTTCTTTCATTGTTGGCTGCTGCGATTGATGAGGGAAATATGGGGGGAGCGGATGCGACGGCGCGGCTGGAACGCAGCGCCGCGGTTTTCGGGATATCGACCAGACCATCAAGGGTCAGGACGACGCCGTAGTCGGCTTCGGCCTGCGCGGCGTCGATATAGCCGAGCTGGCAATCGCGCGCGACCCGAGCGGAATCGCGCTCCAAAGGGTCGCCGTATCCGCCGCCGCCAGGGGCGTAGAACGTGACGGTGTCGCCGAATTCAAGGTCGAGGGTTGGTCCAGCTTGATTGGCCAGAATATGTGCCGCAGGCGTGCCTTCGTTGATAATCCAGCGGCTCACCCCGCCGCTGCCCCCACCGAATAACCCGTGGGGTGGGATAACCGAGCGCTGAGACGTGTGCGAGAACTTCACCTCGTTTCCGAGGGCTCGCCAAGATAGAATCACGCCCAGACCACCGCGATACTTGCCCGGGCCTGCGGAGCCGGGGCGCAGTTCTTTGCGCAGGTAGCGGACGGGGCCCTCGACCTCCGAACTTTCAATCGATGTGCTCGCGACGTTGGTTATCCAGCCGGGCATTCCGGTCAGGCCGTCTTTGGTGGCGCGAGCGCCAAGCCCGCCGACGCTCGGTCCGGCACCGTTGCCCCAGCCTCGGCGCCCGGAAACGTCGCCTCCATCGGGATGGCTGTCGCGATTGATGGCCGACGCAACGCAGTAGACCATTCCGCACGAGTTGGCCACAACGGCGGTCGGGACAGCTGGCGCGAGCGCTTCGAAGACGAGGTCCACGATCTGGTGTGTCACGGCCATACGCTGGTACACAGCGGCTGGGAACCGCGGATTCACCAGTGTGCCCTCTGGTGCGACGATGTGGACGGGGTTTGACGAGCCTTCGTTCTTGGGAATGTCGGTGGGGAGGAGCGACAACAACCCGAAGAGGCTGGCCGATATCGTTGCCGACATGGGGCAATTGATCGGTCCGGCAACGGATGGATCGGTGCCGGTGAAGTCAAAGGTGATCTCGTCGTCGTCGACGATCACCGTCAGCGCAAGCTTGACCGGGCCGCACATGCTCCCGTCTTCGAGCAGGGTCGTCTCGGCAGAATATCGTCCGTCGGCGATTTGGGAGATATAACTGCGGGTGCGTCGCTCTGCGTAGTCGATCTGACTGTCGATGGCTTCATCGATCGCGGAGAGACCGTACTTCTCAACCAGGGCGAGAAAGCCGTTCGAGCCGACCTTCGCCCCTGCCACCTGCCCGAGGATGTCCCCACGCTGTTCATACGGAGAATTCGTGTTGGCCAGAATCATTTTGAAGAGCTGTTCATCCAGAACGCCTTCATTGAAGAGTTTGATCGGCGGAATGCGGAGGCCCTCCTCGAAGATGGTCGTGTGCCAGCCTTCAGGATCGTTTCCGCCGGAACCAGCCAGGTGGGCGAAAATCGTCGAGAATCCGATCAAGCGGTCGCCGAGGAATATCGGGTGGTAAACGATGAAGTCCGAGGTGTGGTGCGCTCCGACGCTGCCGCCGACGTAGGGGTCGTTGGTCAGGATGATGTCGCCAGGCTTCATGTCGCTCGCCGGGATGTGCTCCTGGAGCATTGCTCGCAGGCACGGGCCAAGAGCGTTGAGATGAACGGGGATGTTCGCGCCTTCAGCAACGAGCCGGCCTGAGACGTCGAAGATGGACGAGGAGCAGTCCTTACCTTCCTTGAGAAGTAGCGAGTAGCTGGTGCGCTCCATCGTGTCGGTCATCTGTTCGGCGAGAGATTCCAAAGCACTACGGATGACCTCAACCGTGATGACGTCAAGTGTGCTCGTCGGAACGAGAGATGTGGGCATGGGTCAGACACTCCTTGAGGAAGTAGACGAGGCGAGGGCCGGTGCGAGATCGTAGATCACGAGACTGCCGTCGTCGGCGGGCTCCAGAAGGTGGCCGGGCGGCACGACAATGGTGCTTCCGGACTCTTCGATGATCGCCGGACCCGTGATTGAATCGCCCTGCCGGATGGCGGCGCGAGCGAAGACGGGTACGTCAAGCCAAGTGCTGAAGAAAGCGCGACGAGTCGTGGTGGGCATCGGCGCGACGCCGTCCTCTGCACGGGCGAGCGCAATAGGACGGGGGCTGTAGGTCTTTCCGATTCCGGTGACGCGGAGGTTCACGAGCTCGATCGGATCGGATTGGGACGCGTGTCCATATCGGCCTTCATGTTGGCGATGGAATTCGCGCTCCAGGCCGTCGAGAGTGGTGGTTGTGATTGGTCCGGGTGGGCACGGCACAATCAGTTCGAAAGTTTGGCCGAGGTAGCGCAGTTCGACGAATCGACGGATTTCGCGGGAATCCTCCTGGACATTGTCCTCTTCCAGCTGGAGCGCGCAGTCCGATTCGAGCTTTCCGAATGCGGTGTTCAGTGCCTCTACGTCGCTTCCAGCCAAGAGGGAGAGGAATGAGGCAAGAACGTCGTGGCGCTGCTCCGTGAGCAGGAGTCCAAGGGCGGAACTGTTGCCGGGATTTTGAGGAATCACGAGCCGGGGGGTGCCCAATTCGTGAGCCAGCGCGGCGGCGATGAGTCCGCCAGCGCCGCCGAAAGCGATGAGTGCCATGTCGCGGGGATCGTGGCCGCGCGCGATGGTGAGTCTGCGGATGGCTCGCAGTGATGCGGCAGCCGCGAGGGCCATGATTCCGCTTGCAACGGCAGGCATCGACATACCCAGCGGCTCGGCGACGGTTTCTATGGCGCGCACTGCGGCATCGCGATCAAGGGTGCGACGGCCGCCAAGGAACGCGTTGCTGCCCAGATAGCCAAGCGCGAGCGCGGCGTCAGTGACTGTGGGACGAACGCCGCCCTCACTATAGGCAGCGGGGCCGGGATGCGCGCCAGCGCTTTCCGGGCCTACCCGCAAGGCGCCGCCATCATCGACCCAGGCGATCGAGCCGCCGCCAGCGCCGATCGGGTCGACTTCAATGGCGGGTTGCTGTACTGGATGACCCTGCATGGCATCGCTGGGCACCTCGATGGGCGCACCGTCCAATACGAGGGCTACGTCCGTGCTGGTTCCGCCCATGTCGAGCGTTATCACCGCGGGCAGGTCTAGGTTGCGCGCGATCGCGGCGCCTGCGATGACGCCGGCGACTGGACCGGAATTCGTCACTCGGATCGGTTGGCGCCGTGCGGCGTCGAAGGACATCGTGCCGCCGTTGCCCTGCATGGTGAGTAGGACGGCATCAATGCCCATATTCCGCAACCGCTCCTCCAGATGTGCGAAATGCTCAGTGAGGCGGGGTTTGACGAATGCATCGACGGCGGCGGTGCTGGCTCGCTCATATTCGCCGATGGTGGGGCTTAGGTCTGACGACACTGAGATGTAGGCCGCCGGCAGGTGCTCGCGGACCAGGGCGGCGATTCGTTGCTCATGCTGATCGTTTTTATACGAGTGCAAGAGGCAGATGGCAACTGATTCGACGCCACTGTTCGCGAACGCAGTAATCGCTTGGCGCACATCCGCTTCATTCAACGGCTCGACGATTTGTCCGCGAAAGTCAATACGCTCGCGCACGCCGAGCCGCAGCTCGCGGGGAATGAGCGAAATGGGCTGTTCCCACTGAATGTTGTAGATGCTTCCGGCCCGGTGTGACCGAGCGAGTTCGAGCACGTCGGTGAAGCCAGCCGTGGTGATCAGTCCACTGACTGTTCCATCACCCTGAATAATGCGATTGACCATCACCGTGGTGCCGTACACCACTGTCGACACCTGGGCCGGGCTGACTCCGGCCGTTGCAAGAACGCGCTCGATGCCATTAAGGACGCCGATAACGGGGTCGCTCGGCGTCGAAGACACTTTGTCCACCCAGACGGCACCGGTTTCCTCGTCGAGCAGCACGAGGTCGGTGTGTGTGCCGCCCGTGTCGATGCCCACTCTGAAAGTCACAATTGAATCCTTTGCTCGGGCTGGAATTCCGCGGCGTTGGCCGCTGAAAGCCATCCCACCAGCGGGCACATAGTCTTGTCACCTTCCGAACGGCAGGTTCGCGACGGCGCTGCCTGGACAAATGTCTAGTGTGGCAAATTGATGATCGCGCTATCCCTTTAGGGATTCCAGCCAACGACGCTCCGGAACAGTGAACGGGCGCGACCGCCCAGATCCCTCGTTGATGGCGACCATAACCACGTTTCCAGCGGCGTAAACGCGAGCGACCGAATCCGCTGGTGCGTCGTAGATGCGACATCTCAGAGTGAATGAGGAGGTTCCGACTCGCGAGACGCTGAGGCCAACCAGCACCGGTTCGTGTCTATAAGTCAACGGCATGGAGTAGTCGAGGCCTTGGCCCGCGACAACAATTCCACTGGTGAGCAGGGACGCGCCATCGCCCGTGGTCGGAAACCAGCGCGCCCGCGCTTCTTCGAGGAGTCGAAAGAATTCGACGTTGTTCAAGTGCCTGTTGGCGTCCATGTCCGCCCACCTCAGTGCGACTTCGATGTTCTGTTCCGTTGGCATGGCCGATTCCGTTCTCTGAGATCTTCTATGTGACGTTCCTGTTTCGTTTGCACCGGAAGCTTGCTTCGCAGCAGGTGCCGCCTATATTGTAAAACACATGATCGATCGATCGATCGATCAATTCGTCAGGGAAGCTCAGCTCGCTGGCAATCTCAAGGGGCGGGAAAGAACATGGCAATACAGACTGTCCTTGGTCCGGTCGCCGCGTCCGATCTTGGTATTACGCTGCCGCACGAGCACCTTTTCATCAATCTCCTTCGGGAGCGTCGCGGAGACGGCCTGACCCACGATGAGAACCTCCTACGCGACGAGTTGGCGGTTTTCCGCGCGCAGGGCGGCGCCACGGTTGTAGAACTGTCCTCTCATGACCTCACTGTGGGCGCATCCGTGGCGGCGACAAGAGACATAAGGCGGTCGACGCGTCCGAGAGAGAATGTCGAGGCCATCGCTCGACTCTCAAAGGCCACCGGATTGAACATCGTGCTCAGCACGGGGCACTATCGGGATCCATTCCTGAACCATGAATTTTTCGACATTCATTCCGTGGACGAAATTGCTGAAGGAATGGTTGGCGACCTTACTGAGGGTTTTCCCGGGACGGATGCCCGTGCGGGTGTGATCGGCGAGATCGGCTCAGATAAATGGTTCATTTCGGCGCGCGAAGAACGTTCCTTTCGGGCCGCTGCGCGCGCCTCGCGCCTCACTAACGCGGGGCTCTACACCCATGCCGCGCGCTGGCCGGTCGGTCTTGCACAACTGGATCTGCTCGCCGAAGAATCCATGCAGCCCGACCGGGTTGCCGTTGGTCACGTGGATACGGTGCCGGACCCTGACTACGCGATCGCAGTTGCGAAACGTGGCGTATTCGTCGGGGTCGACACGATGTTCGAGTCGACCGAACATGCTGTTCGGCACCGTGTGGAGCTTGTCCTTCGGCTAGTGGACGCAGGTTTCGCCGACCAGATTCTCCTCTCCCAAGACGTGTGTGTACCGTCTCAGCTTCAAGCGAGCGGGGGTCCTGGATTCGGGCTCGTTCACGGCCTTTTCAAAAGTACGGCTCTTAGCTCGGGTCTGGACGAAGGACTCTTCAACCGGATAGCCACTGACAACCCGGCGCGCTTTCTAGCCGGATAGGCGTCCGCTAACTCACTAACCCGCAAACTCCAACGCCCAACAGAATCGCACCAGAGGAAAGAAGGATATTCGATGAATCACATCCGCACCCCACGCGCAATGCCCGGTCGCATTGCGGCAGCAGCGCTCATTGCTGTGTCGTTACTCGGTATCACCGCATGCTCAGCTGAAGTTGAAACAGACCCGTCCGCGTCGGCATCAACCGTGACGACAGTAGAGTCGGGCAAACTGACCTGTGCAATGAGCGGTGAATACCGGCCCTTCAATTTCTATGATGAGACGAACACACTCGTTGGCTTCGACGTTGACATTTGTTCTGCCGTCGCTGAGGAGTTGGGACTCGAGGCGGCCCCGACAACTGGTGCGTTCAACACATTGATTGCAGGTCTCACCAGCAGCCGATACGACGCGATTATCGGATCTATGGCTGTCACGGATGAGCGCAAGACTCAGGTGGACTTCAGCGATTCTTACTATTCAACGGGTGCTGAACTTTTCGTCGGCAAAGACTCGTCTATTCAGGACGTGACCGACCTGCAGAGCGCGACTGTGGGCGTTGCTCTGGGGACCACGTTTGAGGAATACGCTCACACCCTTGAAGGGGTGAGCGACGTTACGACCTATCAGGCCGACATCGATGCTCTTCGCGATCTCGCGGCAGGTCGCGTTGATGCGGTGATCACACAGGGATTTATGGGCCGTTACTTGGCAAAGAACGCGGACCTCGAAGTTGTTGCCGTAGGTGACGTTCTGTACCCCGATATCGCAGCCATTCCCGTGAATAAGGACACCCCGGAGCTGTTGGCTGCGATCAACGAAGCACTCGCCACGATGCACGAAGACGGTACCTATGCCGCCATCAGTATTGATTGGTTCGGCGAAGACATCAGCTAGTCACTGGGTGGGCGGCCTGGTTCGCTGCCGGCCGCCCACCTGAATCGTCGCTCAACCACCGGGAGTATTACATGGAATTTCTGAATGCCCTAATAACTAGCTGGCCCACCTTGATTAAAGGATTAACGGTCACGCTCAGCCTCACAGCACTCACGCTCGTGTTCTCGGTCATCCTGGGCGCGATCATCGTCACCCTCAAAATGAGCAAAATACGCGCCCTGTCTGCGTTCGCCACGGCTTACCTCGCCATTGTGCGTGGCGTGCCGCTCATTGCACTGTTGTTTGTCATCTATTTCGGCATCGTATCGATCGTCAAGGTCGACGCCTTTGCTGCGGCCGCCATTGGTTTGAGCGTGCACAGTTCTGCCTATGTCGCCGAGATCTTTCGATCGGGAATCAACTCGGTTCACAACGGCCAGATTGAAGCATCGCGATCTCTCGGTATGAGTCGCGTAGCCACGATGAGTAAAGTCGTGGCACCCCAGGCCCTGCGAGTTGTCGTGCCAGCGCTCGTCAACCAAGCCATCATTTCTCTGAAAGACAGCGCGGTAGCGTCCTTCATCACTGTCGATGAACTCTTCATGAGCGCTCAACGGCTTTCCGCGGCAACCTTCCAGCCCCTCACCTATTACGCAATCGTCAGCCTGTATTACCTGGCAATTGTCGGGGCGATGACCTATTTCTCCGGTCGCGTCGAGCGCTACTTCGAAAAGCGAGGCTAAACCATGATCAATACCGCATCCCTCACGACCACACCGCGCGTCACCATCACCGGGGCGGTGAAGAAATTCGGAGACACCGTTGTGCTCAACGGCATCGATCTGCAGGTTCGCTCCGGCGAAGTCGCTGTACTGATCGGCCCTTCCGGGGCTGGCAAGAGCACGCTGCTGCGATGCATAAACGGGCTCGAGCGCCTCACTGCCGGGACCGTTGACATTGACGGTGTGCGCCTTGAGTATCGAGAAAGCGCCCTGAACCACATGCGCGAACACGTCGGCATGGTGTTTCAGTCCTTCAATCTCTTCCCTCACCTGACAGCCCTCGAAAACATCACGATGGCCCAAACTCGAGTCTCCAAGCGCTCCAAAGCGGATGCCCGCGATCGCGGAATGGCTTTGCTCGCGCGAGTGGGGCTGGCCGAAAAAGCCGACAGCTATCCGAGCGCGCTTTCGGGTGGTCAGCAGCAGCGCGTGGCCATCGCTCGAGCGCTGGCCATGACACCCAAGCTGATGCTGTTCGACGAGCCCACGTCTGCGCTCGACCCTGAGCTGGTTGGTGAAGTACTCCAGGTTATGCGGGAGCTCGCCGATGAGGGAATGACTATGGTCGTCGTCACTCACGAGATGCGCTTTGCCCGTCAGGTGGCCGATCACGTGGTGCTCCTCGCCGACGGAGGCATCGTCGAAGAGGGACCCCCCGAGAAAGTGCTCGACGCTCCCGAATCCGAGCGTGCACGGAGCTTCCTGAGCCAAATTCGAGCCGATGACTAAACGGCGGCGCCCCCGCACTTTCGCCCATACCCGCACGACCGACAAGGAGAACAACCAGTGACCGGCACGACCTCTCAACCCGAGTTCGTCACCCTGACCCTGGAGAACGGCGTAGCCGTCCTCCAGCTCAACCGCCCCGATCGTTTGAACGCGGCATCGCCCGAGCTCGTGGCAGACTTCAAGGCTGCGCTCGACCGTGCCGTTTCCGACAAGGCTGTCGTCGTGATCGTCACCGGAGAAGGCCGAGCCTTCTGCGCCGGTCACGATCTAAAGTCGAGCACGTTGCAACCGGAATCCCCTGAGGCTCTCAAACATCTGCACAACGTTCAGGACATCACCCGGCTTCTTCGCAGCGCCTCGATAATCTCGATTGCCGCCGTCCACGGGTACGCTCTCGGAGCTGGCATCGAGTTCGCCTTGAGCTGCGACCTGGTCGTTGCCGAGGAGGGCACTACGTTCGGGTTCCCCGAAGTGTCCGTGGGATTGTCGGTAACCGGTGGCATCTCCTATCTCCTTCCGCAGGCGATCGGACTGCCGCGGGCCAAGGAGCTGATTCTTCTCGGCGAGAATTTCGGAGCGGAGAAAGCATTTGAACTCGGTCTCGTGAACCGCGTGACGGCAGCGGGGGAGCGACTCGTCGTGGCACGTGAACTGGCCGGCAAGATACTGAGCCAGCCGCATCACGCGCTGGCGCTCGCTAAGGAGTCATTCGAAGTTGCCGTGCGCAGCCAGGTCGAGTCGGCCATGGCCGTGGAGATTTCTAACGCACTACTCACCGGAGACTCGGCGGACGCCGACGTGGCAAAGGCAGAATTCGCCGCCAAGGGCCAGTAGTCCGGGGTTGGAGCCGGGCGAGCGTAGTCGCCCGGCTCTGGTGTCAGCTTGCGGGCAGCCACCGGTAGGCGGTCCACCCGGATTGCGCGACGGCCCCCAACTTGCGGTAGAAGCGCTCGGCGCCCTCGTTGCCTGCTGAGACGTCCCACTCGATCCGTCCAGCGGTGCGGGTGCGCAGATCGTTCATCAATTCCAGACCGAGGCCAGCATTTCGATAGCTGTCGTCCACAAAGAGGTCCTCGAGCCAGATGCCGCCGGCCAAGGACCATGACGAGAAAGTCGGATACCACATTGCCAAACCCGCGATGGTTTCGGGTGCATTTGGCAGTGACACGACGGTCACGAATACAGTCGGCGTAGCCCCGATCAGGGCCTGCTCGAGTCCATCGTCTGCACTGGCTACGGCGCCCACGCCACTCTCCGTCTTGGCATGAGTGCGCAGCATCGATCGGATGGTGTCGAGATCAGCGGGGGTGGCGAGTCGAACAGACATTTTTCCTCTTTTGGCCGGGGGTGCTTGGTGGGAGTTCAATTGCACCGTAGCATGGAGGGGTTACCGATCGATCGATAGATTGCAATTGGACAACACATGAAGGACGTCTAGATGAACCGCGGGCAAACCGAAAGCAGCTCCAGCGCCACCCCGACCGATGCTCCATTGACCACGCCGGGCGCCGGGATCGATAACCTCGGGCAGCTCATCCTGCGGGCCGCAGCGCGGTGGCCCCAGCAAACCGCATGGCGTTTCGATGAGACCTCCGACACCCTCACATTCAGCCAAGTGGAGCAGGTCACCCGCCACTTGGCCGGTGAACTGGCCGCTGCCGGCATCCGCTCGGGAGATCATGTCGCCGTGCTCGCGCGTAACACCCTGGATTTTCCGGCGGCCTGGCTTGCCCTGGCCCGGCTGGGTGCGGTCATCGTGCCGCTCAATGTGAACTACCGACTCACCGACGCCAGCCACGTCGTGGCCCACGCACGGGCAAGCTTCATTCTCGCCGTTGACGAGTTTCGCCTCCTGGCCACCGCGGTAGGCGAGCGCTGCCCCAACGTGCGCACAGTGCTATCGCTCGACGAGATGCTGACCAAGTGGAGCGCGGGTGGCCCGGCCAACATCGTCCCGACTCTGGATCAGTCGACGCGCGACCACGCCGCGAACATTCAATACACCTCGGGTACGACGGGCAAGCCGAAGGGATGCGTGCTCGGCCACGACTATTGGCTGTCGATCGCGACGACCATGCAGAACGACTTTCCGTTCCTCGCTCCCACCGATGTGATGCTCACCGTTCAGCCGTTTCACTACATCGACCCCCAGTGGAATGTCGTCAGCGCTCTTCTCACGGGGGCCGAACTCGTGGTGCTCGACCGATTCCACCCGAGCACGTTCTGGCAGCAGGTACGCGCCTATGATGTCACCTACTTCTACTGCCTCGGCCTGATGCCCACGCTGTTGCTGAAAATGCCCGTTTCGCCTGACGACCGGAACAACCGCGTTCGGGCGATCCAGGCCTCAGCCATTCCGGCCGGGCTACATCGCACGCTCGAGGAACGATGGGGCGTGCCGTGGTACGAGGCTTATGGCATGACCGAGACTGGCGCCGACCTGTACGTCGATGAACTCGAACACGACGAACTCGTAGGTAGCGGATGCCTGGGCCGACCGCGCAGCCACCGCGAAGCACTCGTCGTGAATAGTTCCGACCAAGCGTGCGCTCCGGGGGAGGTCGGCGCGCTGCTCCTGCGCGGTGCGGGCTTGATGCACGCCTACTACGACGACCCCGCAGCCACCGAAACGGCCTTTGCGGGGGGATGGTTCCACACCGGTGACCTTGCCAGTGTCGATTCGGCGGGGCGCCTCTACTATCGCGGGCGCACCAAGGACATGATTCGGCGAAGCGGCGAGAATATCTCCGCGATCGAGGTTGAAGAAGTGCTCGGCCTGCATGTGTCGGTCGATCTCGTAGCCGTCGTGCCGATCGCCGACGAGCTTCGGGGCGAGGAGGTGCTCGCGTATATCGTCAGTGCGGAAACGGTCGGCAGCATTCTGCCTCAGTCTGATGCGGCGCGTGAGCTCTTCAAGAGCGTGCAGGCGCACTGCGCTGCCGAGCTGGCCTACTTCAAAGTGCCCCGATATTGGAAGCTCCTGGATGACCTGCCCCGCACCGTCTCGGAACGGGTCGCCAAGCACGAGTTGGCCCAATCCGGCAGCCTGTCGGGTACCTGGGATGCAACGGAAGGCCGATGGAATGACTGAATCCCCGTGTTTCACCGAATACAATCGATCGAACGTTCGGACTCCGAGTTCGTGTCTGAAGGAGTTGTTTTGTCTAAACCCGGCGTGCCGTCACCGGCCATCAATGAGACGCACCAGCGCATCCTCGAATCCGCCGTGCGACTGTTCGCAGACCGTGGGTTCTACGGCACAGGTATTCGTGAGCTTGCCGCGAGCGCAGGACTGTCCACGGCTAGCCTCTATCACTACATGGGCACCAAAGAACGACTGCTCTTTCAAATCATGCATGACGCACTCCAGCGCCTCGTCCTGGCGGCGTCGATCATCGAAGCGCAATCTGACGACGTGCGGGTTCGTCTTGACCGTCTCGTGCGCATGCACGTCGTCACTCACGCCCTCAGCCGCGATGCCTCCAATGTTGTCGACAACCAAGTCGGAGCCCTTGATCCGGTCGACCGCTTGGTCATCGTGGAACAACGAGACGCCTACGAGCGTTTCTGGGCGCACGCGATCCGCGACGGCGTCGATGCCGGATATTTCCACGTACCCGACCAGAGCTCGGCGCGCATGGCAATCCTCGAAATGTCTTCCGGCGTTGCTCGCTGGTACTCAGCTGGAGGCAGGTACTCCGTCGATGAGATTGCCGACATCCACGTCGACCTCGCCGCGAGTCTCTTGCACGGTGGCGGCACCCGCTTCGACCGCCCACAAACGGAACCGCACCTGGACATCCACGAGCTGGTGGAGAGCATCTGGGCCATTCGATTGCCCGAGCGGGCGAGTTCCCCGGGCACAAAAGCAGCAAAGACTAAGCGCGTCCCGCGCTGAACTGGCCCGGCGGGAGGCCACTCATGTCTGAGCCGGTCATCGTTGCCACCGCGCGCACCCCGATCGGACGTGCGTTCAAGGGAAGTCTGGCCGCCGAACGTCCCGAAGATCTTGCTGCCGCAGCGATTACCGCCGCACTAAGCCAGATTCCACAGCTTGACCCGTGCGAGATCGACGACCTCATCGTGGGCTGCGGTGTGCCCGGTGGAATTCAAGGCAGTAACCTCGCCCGGGTCATCGCCGTTCAGCTGGGTTGGGATAGCGTGCCGGGTGTAATCGTGTCCAGGTTCTGCGCATCGTCCCTCCAAAGCATCCGCTCGGCGGCCCATGCGATTCGCGCCGGCGAGGGCGACGTCTTTATCGCTGCAGGCGTCGAATCCATCTCGAGCTTCGCTCAAACGGATGTTGACGGCTCACCCCAGGCGCACAGCCCCAATTTTGCGGCTGCGGCCGAGCGAAGCGGGCTTAGGGCCGCTTTGAACGCTCAATCAGCCGCGCCGTGGCGTGACCCGCGCGAAGACGGAGCTCTGCCGGACGTCTATATTCAGATGGGTCAGACTGCCGAAAACGTCGCCTCGCTGACGGGGATCACTCGTCTCGATCAGGACGTTTTTTCCCTGCGCAGTCAGACGCTCACGGCCGCTTCCGCCGCCAGCGGTTTCTGGGCTGAGGAAATCAGTCCGTATCGCCGCGCAGACGGGTCGTTCGTGCGGGCAGACGACAGCCCACGTCCGCAGACCACGCTCGAAGCGCTTGCCGGGCTGCAACCGGCATTTCGGGCTGGCGGATCGGTGACGGCCGGCAACAGCTGTCCGCTCAACGACGGCGCTGCAGCCGTGGTGATCATGTCGGATGACCGGGCACGGGAGCTGGGTATCGTGCCGTTGGCACGCATTCTCGGGACCGGAGTGTCCGCAGTGTCACCGGAGATCATGGGCACCGGGCCGGTCGGTGCAATTTCTCGGCTTCTCGATCGGCTGGGAATGAATTTGAGCCAAATCGATGAATTCGAGATCAACGAGGCTTTTGCCGTGCAAGTGCTGTCGAACATTCGAGCCCTGGGAATTGATCCGGCGCGCGTAAATGTGAACGGCGGAAGCCTCGCTGTTGGCCACCCCTACGGCATGACAGGCGCCCGGATTGCGACAACCCTCGTGCACTCCTTACGGGTTCACGACAAGCAATTCGGAATGGAAGCAATGTGCGTTGCCGGCGGGCAGGGCATGGCCCTGGCACTTGAACGCATGAGCTGATCAGCGCAACCAATCGCAACAACTAACGGGTGGGGAATCCAATGACAACAACAACGAGACCGGTCGCGATTGTGACGGGTGGCGCACAAGGCATCGGTGCGGCGATCGCGCGACGGCTGGCCGCAGACGGAATGGCGGTCGCCGTTCTCGACCTCAACCTCGTCGCTGCCGAGGACTGCGTGCGAGACCTCGTTGCGGGGGGAGCCACAGCGATCGCCGTGCAGGTCGATGTAGCCGATGAGGTCTCTGTGGCAAGCGCTGTGGCACTCGTTGCAGAGCAGCTTGGAGCCCCCCAGGTCCTCGTGAATAACGCGGGAGTTCTGCGCGACAATATGCTGTTCAAGATGACGACTGTCGACTGGGATCTCGTGCTGGGTGTGCATCTGCGCGGCGCGTTTCTCATGTCCCGCGCCGTGCAAAGCCACATGGTTGCGGCGAAGTGGGGCCGCATCGTCAACTTGTCAAGCACTTCGGCGCTCGGCAACCGCGGTCAGGCCAACTATGCGGCGGCTAAAGCGGGAGTTCAGGGATTCACCAAGACGTTGGCATGGGAACTCGGCCCGTACGGGGTGACCGTGAACGCGGTCGCGCCAGGATTCATCGCGACCGATATGACTCGCGCTACGGCCGAGCGGCTCGGCGTCACTTTTGAAGACTTCCAGGCAAGCGCTGCGGCCACGATTGCTGTGCGTCGGGTTGGCGACCCCGACGACGTCGCAGAGGCCGTGGCCTTCTTTGTCGGAGTCGATGCTGGCTTCGTGTCCGGTCAGATTCTGTATGTGGCCGGCGGCCCGCATGGCTGAATCGGCCCTGCCACGGGTGTTCTCCGGGGTTGACGCCGTCACGGCTGCGTGCGGCGAGGAACTCGGTCCCACCCCTTGGCTGCTGATCAGCCAGGACGATGTGGATACCTTCGCCCGCGTCACACAAGATTGGCAGCCGCTGCACTGCGACCCTGCGGTGGCGGCGCTATTGCCGTGGGGCACGACCATCGTTCACGGGTACCTGACGATGTCGCTCCTCAGCTTCTTTGCCGGTCAGCTGTACCGTGTCGAGGGCGTCGCTCACGTGCTCAACTACGGCATCGACAAGCTGCGCTTTCCTGCGCCCGTTCCGGTCGGCTCGCGCATTCGTGCCCGCGCAGTTGTCGGATCGCTCGCCATGAAGGGGGAACTAGGAGTTGTCGGTGTCACGTACAGCATCGAAGTTGAGGGAGCCG
Source organism: Cryobacterium sp. N21 (assembly GCF_002929575.1). NCBI lineage: Bacteria > Bacillati > Actinomycetota > Actinomycetes > Micrococcales > Microbacteriaceae > Cryobacterium > Cryobacterium sp. N21. Next base: position 31,319 of record NZ_PJJQ01000021.1, read on the forward strand.
CGAAATTGTGCCTCGTGGCAGAAACACTCGTAGGTCTCGTACCCGTCGGCGCTTCAGAAAGCAGATAGACGTTATGGCCATGCCACCGCTCGACCTCATCATTCGAAATGCCACTGTGCTCACCATGGACGACCGCCGGCCGGAGGCCGGGGCGATTGGAGTTCTCAATGGCCGAGTCGTCGCGGTCGGGGCCGACCTCGATGGGAATGCGGCAACGCGGCACATCGACGGCGCGGGGTTGACCGTTTTGCCCGGATTCAACGACGTGCACTGCCACACCACGTGGTTTGGCTTGTCTCTCACTGAAATCGATTGCGCTCCGCTCCGTCGACTGGACGACGTCTACGCGGCCCTTTCCGCGAAGATCGCTGAGACGGCGGAGGGAAACTGGGTTTTGGCGTCCGGGTTCAACCACCAGTCGTTTGGCGGACAGTACCCCGATATCGCCATTTTGGATCGGCTCGCACCGAAGCATCCACTGTTTATTCGACACAATTCCGGTCATGCCGGCATCGTCAACACGGCGGCACTCGAACTGGCCGGGTTTCTTGCCTCGGATTGGGTCGAGGAAGACGGTGCCCTAGCCGTGCGTGACGCCGGGGGACAATTCACCGGATTGCTCGAAGAGCGTGCCCAACAGCAGGTCCAAGATCTCTTCCTGCCGCACTCCCAACGAACCATCACTGCGGCGATAGACCTAGCTACGTCGGTCTACGCTGCCGAAGGAATCACGAGCTTTACCGAGGCCGGAATCGGCGGCGGCTGGATTGGTCACAGCCCGCTCGAACTGGCGGCATATCAGACGGCACTCGACAGTGGCGTGCTCTCTGCGCGGGCGCAGCTCATGGTTGCACTCGATGCTCTCCACCCGGTGGTCGGGCACGCAGACGACCGGATCAAGCTGGGGCTCGACCTCGGCGTACGAACCGGATTCGGAGATGATCGCCTGCGAGTCGGGCCGACGAAGGTATTTCTCGACGGCTCGTTGCTGGGTCTGACTGCCGCAATGAATGATCCGTATTGCGTGGGTGCGGCGCACAACCACGGCTACTTTCAGGGCGATGTCGGGCAACTCACGGAGCGCATCCTCGCTGCCTACCGGTCGGGCTGGTCCATCGCAGCGCACGCCATTGGAGATTCAGCCATAGACCTCGCGATCGAGATATTCGATCAAGCGCGGTCACTCTACGGTGACCGCCCTGTGCCGAATCGTATCGAGCATGGTGGTGTAATAACGGATGCCCAACTCGCCCGAATCAAAACCGTGGGTGCGATCGTGGTGCCGCAGCCAGGCTTCATCCCAGCCTTTGGTGTGGAGATGGCCCGCGCCCTCGGAGCTGACCGGGTGCCGCTGTCCTACCGCGCGGCATCACTGCTCTCGGCAGGTATTCCCCTACCTGGAAGTTCGGATCGTCCGGTGACGTCGGGCAACGTGCTGCGCAATGTTCAGGCTTTTGTTGAACGGCTCGACGCTGACGGTGAGGTTTATGGGCCGGACGAGCGCATCAGCGTGGCCGAGGCGCTGAGGGCATACACGCTGGGCTCGGCGCAAACAACGGGCGCTGAAAACATCGTAGGGAGCATCGCCCCCGGAAAGCTCGCTGACTTTGTTTTGCTCGATCGCAACCCGTTGACTACGCCGGTTGAGTCCCTTGCCCAGATCGGGGTCGCGGCAACGATGATGAACGGCGAATTCACGTACGACCAGCGCTAGCGATGGTCGAGACCGATGGTCATCAGCGTGCCGACGATAATGCGCCGTTTCTCGGGGCCGATAAACCCGGCGCCCGTCGTGTTGAGGTCGCTCATTCGTGACTCCCTCAGTCGCTTCATGTGCACGACAGGGACATGCGGAAAGGAGAATGTCTAGCGATGGTCTCAATATGGACATCTGTTCCATTAAGGCCTTCGACGTCGCAAAGAGGGTAAGCGATCGATTTGTCGAATCCAACGGCTACACCGGTCTCTCATGGCGCGGTGAGGGTGGTCATTGTGAATTCACTGATCTGAGTTGTGGGACGGTTCAGATGAGAGTATCGCTACGGACGAGGACGCGTCTCATGATCATTGGGTGTCAACTCGTCAACGCGTCGTAGTCGTGCCGGAGGCTGTAAAGATCGCGGTGGACGCGATCGCTGGAATCACGCATGACCGCTAATTGTGTGTAGACGCGAATCCAGTCGTCTCGAATGCGTTCTTGAAGCTCAAGTGTGTTGGTCTCCGGCGTTATGGCAGACCCCTTCGTCAATTGTCCGAGGAGACGAACGGTGTAGCGGAGGAAGGCGATCCAAGTAACGAGGCTCCCGTCACCCGTGTCCCATCTTGCTGCTTTCTCGAACGCCGCGTTTGCTCGCTCGTAATACTCCCCCTTTCACGTCGACAGAGTTGCTGGACGCTGAGTCTCGGCTGCTCGAGCGGGCCGCGCTCTTGACTGCACCACGTGTGTCGCTCGGTTCGGCCGCTTCATCGCGACTACCGGGTGGTGGGCGGCTCGCCGATGACCAGCTTGCGGCGCTCTCTTCCGTTGCTGGTTCGGGCCGCGTGATCGATGTTCTGGTCGGGCCGGCCGGCGCCGGTAAGACGACGGCGATGAACGCGCTTCGGCGGGCGTGGGAATCAGCTCACGGAGTCGGCTCGGTCGTCGGGCTGGCTCCTTCGGCTGCCGCCGCGACGGTGCTGGCTACCGACCTCGGCATCGCGACGGAGAACCTGGCGAAGTGGTGGCAAACGCATGTCGACCAGGGTTCGTCGTTTATAGCTGGTCAACTCGTGATAATCGACGAAGCCTCGTTGGCGGGCACCATTCCGCTGGATCGGGTCACCGCGCTGGCATTGGATGCGGGCGCGAAGATGCTGTTGGTCGGCGACTACGCGCAGCTGCAGTCGGTCGACGCGGGCGGCGCGTTCTCGCTGCTCGTGCACGACCGAGCGGATGCCCCCGAACTCACCGACGTGCACCGCTTCGTGCACGACTGGGAGAAGACCGCCTCCCTCGTACTGCGCCAAGGCAACCCCGACTCGATCGGCCGGTATGCCGCGCATGATCGCCTGCGCGATGGCAGCACCGAGGCGATGGCCGATGCCGCCTACGAGGCGTGGCGGGCGGACATCCGCTCGGGCAAGTCGACCGTGCTGATCAGCGACTCGAACGAGGCCGTCGCGGCGCTGAACGTGCGCGCTCGCACCGAACTGATTCTCGAGGGGCAGGTCGACGCGCTGCACGAAGTCGCCCTGCACGACGGAACTCGCGGGGCCGTCGGTGACACGGTCATCACCCGGCGGAACGATTGGCGGCTGTATGCGTCGCGCAGTTGGGTGCGCAATGGCGATCGGTGGAGTGTGATCGGCGTGCATCGAAACGGTTCGGTCGACGTGCGCCGGCCGGGTCGGCGGTGGGGGAGCACGGTGCTGCTGCCCGCGTCATACGTCGCGCAGCACGTCGAGCTGGGCTACGCGGTCACGTCGCATCGGGCGCAGGGAATCACGACCGACACCGCGCACGTCGTCGTCGCTCCGAGCATGCCGCGCGAAAACCTGTACGTCGCGATGACGCGGGGACGCGAGGCGAACACCGCCTATGTCGCCGTCGACCGGCCCGATGTTGCCCACGTGGGTCCGCGGCCGGGTGATGCTGCGGACGTGACGGCGCGCAGCATTCTCTGTGGCATTCTGCAGCACGTCGGCGCCGAGCTGTCCGCGCATGAGACTCTGGCGGCCGAGCAGGATGCCTGGGGATCGGTGGCGCAACTCGCGGCGGAGTACGAGACTCTCGCGGCGGCCGCGCAGCACGACCGGTGGGCTTCCATCGTGCGCGAGAGCGGCCTGTCGCCTTTGCAAGCTTCGGATGTGATCAATTCGGGTGCCTTCGGCCCGTTGACCGCGGAGCTGCGGCGAGCCGAGGCCCACTATGTCGACGTGGCGAGCCTGCTGCCGCGGGTGGTTGCGGCTCGTGGGTTCGAGGACGCTCAGGACATTGCGGCAGTTCTGCAAGCTAGGGTCGCAGTGGTCGTCTCGCGGGCCACCGGAGCGGGTCGCACGCGCCGTGCACTGCGTCTCGTCGCCGGGCTAATCCCTCGTGCGCTCGGGCCGATGGACGCTGCCATGCGCCAGGCGTTGGCCGAGCGGGCCGACCTGATCGAGTCGCGAGCGGCCGCCGTGCTCGACGAAGCATTGCTAGCGGGCGAGCCGTGGACTCGAGCGCTTGGGCCGGAGCCGCGAGGTCCGGCGGCCGTCGCTTGGCACCAAAACGGATGCACCGTCGCGGCCTACCGAGACCGCTATGCCATCACGGGTGCGAAGCCGCTCGGTGCCGCACCGGAGTCGACGGCACAGAAGCTCGACGCCGCTCGCGCTCGCGCTGCGCTTGAGGCGGCGCAGCGCCTGGCAACAAGTTCGATGTACGTTGCAGTCCGGCCAGCTGTCGCCGCAAGGCTCACTCTGCAATTCAGTAGACGGTGAGTCCGAACCGTTCATCGACGATAAGCAAGGATGCATCGTCGCGGCTGATGGGGCTGCTTCGGTTGTGGTTAGGGATTCCTCACTGAGCCCGTCGTCACTGTGCCGCGGGCAGTACGACCAGGAGTCCACGCCTCTGTGTTTGCTGCGGAACAAAAAGCCCAGCGGACGTTTCCCATCATCGAGCGTTCAATTCCTGATCCAGCTAGGGATTCCGGTGATGTCGCCGCGGAGATCGCCAGCGGAGAGGAAGGTCAGTCTCAATGTCTTGTTGTCTTCAGTGTCCCAATGGACACGAACGGCGGTGATGCTGTTTGAGTGTTCAATGTAACCCAGGATCCGCTTTCGGGTACTTATGTCTGCGCTAGTCGGGGGAAGTGCCCCAGTCTTCCTCTTCAGCCTGATGAATTCCAGCAGTGACAGTAAAGTTCCCGGTCGTCTCCCACCGGAGATTCGTAGACACCGAAATTTCGTGCCGGGGGTGCCAGCATATCTGCGCACGCCATCTCGTCGGTGGCGGTCAGGTTGAGAGTTGATCCCACGGCGTCTAAGCGGTTCAATCCCGCGTGAGCCGGCCACAACGAATCAGGTGGCGAAGAGGCATGGTAATTCTGCACCCAGGGCGACGGAAGCTGCGCACAGTTCGGCCGCTGTTCAGGTGCTGTCCATCCGCGACTAAATCGATTGAGTTAGCTTCGTAGTGGCGCACAAGTGAAAGTACAGTGCGGCGTTCCCCCTTCCTCATATTTCGGAGAAACCATGAATCGCACTCTCGCCGTTCTATCTGCCGCCCTCCTCGTCGGCGTTCTTGCCGGTTGTGCACAGTCCGCACCTGTTCCTGCCGAGTCCATCGCGCAAGAACCTGTTCATATCACATACGGTGTCGCCGCAGCTGCGCCTGGGCCCGACCAATCGCCCTACACGTCGCTCCCCATTCAGCTCGGCTACTGGGAAGCAGAGGGGTTGGAAGTGGAAGTGTTAGGTTTTCCTGGCAGTGGCGCGGCATTCCAGGCTCTCGCTGCTGGACAGATCGACGTCGCGCAGGGTCCGCCCGACCCGATGTTTGCGGCAAATGCGGCTGGTTCCGAACTTATCGCGTTCTACGACCACGTTCCCGGCAACTTCTTGATGCCCCAGGTTCCTGCCGGGAGCAAAATTACCTCAGGTGCCGACTTCAAGGGTGCCACGATCGGCGTAGCGAACCTAGAGGCTGGCGGTGTGACGCTCGTCAAAGCAATGGCGGCCAAGGCCGGCCTCGAAAGCACGGACTACGACATCGTGGCTATCGGAACTGGGGCCGAGGCTAAGCAGCACATCCTCAACGGTGACGTCGACGTCATTGCACTGTGGGACGCAGCATATACAGCGCTCGATATGTCATTGGAGCCAATCCAAGATGACTACTTTGAGAGTGTCGGTTTCAACAACGCCATAGCTACGACGCCCAAAATGCTCGACGAGCACAGAGAGGCACTTGTCGGGCTCGCCAGGGGGGTCGCGAAGGCGACGCTGTTCGCGCACGAGAACCCGGAGGCCGCTGTTCGGCTGCACTGGGAGTCGTACCCGGAGAGCCGGCCTGTCGGAGTTGAAGAGAGCGTCGCTGTCGCTAAGGCAGTCGCCATTCTAAAAGCACGAAACGCCAACACCAGTGCGCCGTCGGAGGGTTGGGGCTTCTCTAACAGCGAGACCGTCCAGCGACACATCAACATGCTCATCGAGGCCGGAGTGCTCACGAGTGATGTTGCTGCCTCGGACGTGTGGGATAGCAGCTTGCTCAGCGACATCGACGATTTCGATGAAGCCGTAGTCCGCGCGCAGGCGAAGGAATGGACACAGCAGTAGTGAAGAGAATTATGGACCTCGCAGAGACTTCGTCCTCTCGCTCGAGCGCCGAAGACCCTATCCTGAACATTGCTGGTGCAGCGAAGACCTTTAGCACTAGTGCCGGTCATCCTAAGATCGCCCTGCGCCCGGTGGATCTTGAGATTCGACGCGGTGAGTTTGTCAGCTTGGTAGGTCCGAGCGGCTGTGGAAAGACCACTCTCCTTAAAATGTGCGCGGGGCTTATCGCGCCGACTATCGGCACGATTGATTTCGCCGGGACCGGTCGGGCCATTACGCCCGCGGCTATGGGCATGGTCTTTCAGACTCCGGCGCTTCTCCCATGGCGCACGATTCTGGCGAATGTGATGTTGCCTGCGGACATCCTGAAGCTTGGAAAGCGAGACCACCGGGCGAGGGCTGTCGAATTGCTGCGACTCGTTCATCTGGACGGGGCCACAGACAGCTACCCCCATGAACTTTCCGGGGGGATGCAGCAACGAGCGTCTCTCGCTCGGGCGTTGTTCCATGAGCCAGACGTCCTACTGATGGACGAGCCATTTGGCGCCCTCGATGCTATGACCAGGGAAAGCTTAAACTTGGAGCTACAACGAGTGCATATGACGGAAAAGAAGACCGTTCTCTTCGTCACGCACAGCATCAGTGAGGCGGTGTTGCTGTCGGATCGCATTGTGGTGATGTCGTCGTCTCCTGGGCGGGTCGTCGATGTGCTCGATGTGCCGTTCGAACGACCGCGCGCTGCCGGGATTCAGACGACTCTCGGTTTCCAGCAGATCGCTGACCACGTCCGCCGACTTCTCGACCTCGCCGGCGTTCCGGAGTGAGCGTGCACTCTACGGCCGGGGCCATCCCCATCGAAACTGAGCAGGCGGCATCACCACCGTCCAAAGGCGAACTGGGCTTCGCACGGTCTTCACGCCGTATCCCGGCGTGGTCGGTCTCAATCACCCTCGCGATTGTGCTCTTGGGCGTCCTCGAAATTCTCGCCTCAGCTGGCCTTGTCTCGGCCATTATCCTGCCCGCACCGAGCGCAGTTGTTCTCGCTCTTTTCGACGGAACCGTCAGCGGCATCTTCGGTCCGTCGATCGTGTCCACTGTCACGGCCACACTCATCGGATTTACGATCACGACAGGGTTGGCACTCGCGGTGGCCGGAATACTTTCCAGTGTGCCTTACCTAGAACGGGTTATGGTTCCGTTCATCGTCGCCTTCCAGACACTGCCCAAGATCGCCGTGGCGCCGCTGATCATTCTGTGGCTGGGCTTCGGACAGGAGGGCAAGGTCGTCATCGTGGGGATCGTTTGCTTTTTCCCGATTCTCGTAAACACGTTGCAGGGTCTGAAACTACGTGACCGAGATCGATATGAGCTGTTTCATTCGCTCGGTGCTTCACGGTGGCACATCCTCCGCTACCTTCGGCTGCCTTCCGCCGTGCCATACATCTTCGCCGGTTTGCATATCGGACTCATCTTCGCGCTTATCGGAGCGGTCACGGCTGAGTTCGTGGGCTCACGTGATGGGCTCGGCTACGTGCTCATGCAAAATAAGGCCGCGTTTAACGTGCCCGGCGTTTTTGCAGTCCTCGTACTTTTCATGGTTGTGGGACACGTTCTCGACGCAACTATGCGCGTGGTCGAACGACGCTTCTCGCACTGGACAGCCGAAGTGTCCAAATCATGAGTGTCTCGTATTCGCCTATTTTCCGTCTTTGTCACACCACAGGAGCCACGTGTTGATTCAGCGCTCAGAGTCCACCCCGAACGTATCGGGTTCAGTCCGTCTCACTAACGTCGTTTCGATGGAAGTTATCGGCTGTTCCGCCGGGTCGCCGCAAGGGTCGGGAGCGGCCTCGGGATATCTGCTCCAAGCCGCTGGGCTCACCATTCTCATCGACTGTGGGCCAGGGGTTGTGAGTGCACTTGCGGCTTCCGGACGCCTCGATGACCTGGATGCGGTCATTATTTCGCATGAGCACTTCGATCATTCGGGTGATCTCATGGCGCTCGCCTACCATCGTGCGTTTCCAGTGAGAAGACGTCCCTTACCCTTGTATGCCCCGAAAAGTCTCACGCGCACCCTCAGGCTCTTCGACGAACTCTTCGGCATACCATCACTCGAGGACCTACGCACGCCGCTTCGCACCCAGTTGAATTTCGTTGAAGTTGAGATCGGATCAAGTTTCAGCATCGGCGACTTGCGAATCGACACGCTCGCCGCGTCCCATCCGGTGCCGACGATGTCGATGCGGTTCCCCCAAGTCGGGCTCGTGTACACCGCGGACACGGCTCTCACGCCGGAACTTATTCGCTTCTCTCAAGGGTCAATCCTTCTCGCCGAGGCGACCTATGTCACGGCACACGGTCGGGATTTCTCGGCGCACGGCCATATGAGCGGGATCGAGGCTGGGCGCCTCGCTCTTGAAGCGGAATCGCCCTTGCTGGTACTCACTCATTTTGCCGATCCGCGGGAATCGGCAGATACATTGGCTTATTCCGCAGAGCACTTCTCTGGACTAGTCACAAGGGCAACCCCGGGAATGATTCTTCCCCTCGACGGACGAGCGCGCGTCGAACATCCGGCCCAACCGTCACGAGTCGAGTGAGCGACTCAGGGTACAGGAGCGGTCGAACCGCGCACGATGAGCTGCACCGGTTCAACGTGATCTTCGGTTACCGAGGCGTCGAGAAGACGGCGAAGTGTCTCCCTGCCAATGGACGAACGGGAGAGCCGCACGGTCGTGAGTGGCGGATCGAGAAAAGCGGAGGTCGACAAATCGTCGTGCCCTACGACCGACAGATCCCGACCGATCTTTGCTCCGACCAGAGCGGCGGCGGCGTAGACGGCTTGCGCTGTGTGATCGGAGCTGGTGATCAATGCCGTCGGAGGATTGGGACCGAGCAGAACCGCTCGGATGTTTTCCCGCACGGATTCCAGATCGAGAGCCGTTTCGATAATTCGAAATTCTCGACCTCCTCGTTGTTCCGCGTGGCGTTGGAATGCAATGAGGCGCGATCGGTCAGCAACCACTGCGGACGGAGCCGTCATCATGCCGATTCGACGATGGCCGATGGAAGTCAAGTGCCCCACGGCGAGGTCGACGGCATCATCATCCGCCGGACCGACGTGCACAACGCCAGAGAACTCGACCGCGCGCGCGTTCAACACGACGACCGGGGTTCCTGGGCGCTGACGCGTCCAGACCTCGATCGAACTCCCCGAACCGGTGGGAGCGATCGCGAGGCCGTCAAACCGCTGGGCCGCCATGTGCAGCAAGTGCTCGGTCTCGCGCTCGACCGAGTAATGAGAGTCCACCATCATGATCGTGCTTCTCGATGCGTCAGCTTCTGCCTGCGCTGCGACGAGTACGTCGAGAAAAAAGGGGTTGGACAAATTGCGGGCGAGCACTCCGACCATTTCGGAGCGACCGGTCCTCAGCGCCCGCGCACCTTGGTTAGCGGTGTAACGGAGTTCGTTAGCGATCGCACGGATGTGCGCGCGAGTAGTTTCGGAGACCCCGGGGCGCCCATTCAGCGCCAAGCTGACGAGAGACACCGACACGGCTGCGACGCGGGCGACATCTTTGATGCCGGCTTGCGTCGGAAGGTCGCGAGCGCCCGGATCCCGCATGATCTAACTCCTCGTGGACGTCTCATCTGCACAGTCGCGCTTGTTGCGCCCCATTTTGACAACGACCGGAGCCATTCCAATGCCTCATAAATCCCCGAAGACGCCGAACATCATCCTACTGGTCGCGGATGATCTGGCGTCGTGGGCTCTTCCTTCCTATGGCAATGCCGAAATGGTCACGCCGAACATCGACGCGCTCGCGGCCCGCGGCGTGCGTTACGCGAACTACTACACGGCGTCGCCGGTGTGTTCGCCGGCACGAGCTTCGATGCTCACCGGCCAGATGCCGTCGACGCACGGAGTCGTTGATTGGATCGCCCCACCGCCGAAGGGCGAACGCTCCGACAGCTTTCTGGAAGGCCAGGAAACATACGTAGAACGACTTGAAGAAGCCGGTTACTGCGCCGGTCTCTTCGGCAAGTGGCATCTCGGCGACGCTAGCTATCCTGCCGCAGGATTCACCCGATGGTTGGCCCTCGAGGGAAGTCATGGCCCGTACTATGACGCGGATTTCGTGTCCGACGCAGTCGGGGACGACACCAGCGGATATGTCACCGACGTCATCGCGGATGCCGCAATCGCGTTCCTCGAGTCATTTTCCGACTCGCATCAGCCGTTTCTTGCAAGCATCAACTTTACGGCCCCGCATCATCCGTGGGTCGGTCAGCACCCAGATCGATTCACTGCCCTATACACAGACTGCGCATTTGAGTCCTGTCCACAAGAGGATGCCCACCCCTGGACCCATCCCTCCCTGGCTCCCGCGGTCCAGCGGGCCGTAGCGGATCCCCGGCCGAGTCTTGTGGGGTACTTCGCCGCCGTTAGCGCGATGGACGACGCAATCGGCCGCATCCTCACGAGTCTGGACGACTTAGGCCTGACCGAGGAGACCGTGGTGATTTTCACCAGCGACAACGGCTTCCAGTGCGGGCAGCACGGAATCTGGGGCAAAGGCAATTCGACGTGGCCCCTCAACGTGTTCGAGAATTCCGTCAAGGTACCGTGCATCGTGACAGGCCCGGGATGGTCAGCCGGCGCGGTCATCGACCAGCCGTGCAGCGCCTACGACCTCTTTCCGACGCTTCTCAAGATCGCGGGAGCGCCAATGAGCGACTCCGTGTTTCCCGGAAGGCCGCTTATCACCGATGCTAACGAGCCACGTGGTGACGTGGTGGTATGCGATGAATACGGCGAGACGCGCATGATTCGACGGGGCAATGACAAATTTGTGCATCGATTCCCCGATGGACCGCACGAACTCTACGATCTAGCTTCTGACCCCAATGAGCGCAACAATCTTGTCGGCCGTCCGGAGTTCGAAAGCATACGGCGTGCATTGGAGGACGGGCTGCTCAGCTGGTTCTCGCACTACGCGAATGGCCCGTATGACGCACGATTTCTTTCCGTGACGGGCCGCGGCCAGGCTCATCGCCACCCAAAAGGAGAACATGATGCAAACTAATAACACGCCTCGATTTATCGCTTCAGGGCTGGTGGTACTCGTCGCCGCAAGCGTGCTCGTGCTATCGCCGTTGGGTGCCGCCGTTGCCACATCACCCCTAGATTCGATTCCCGACTTCGGGCCACAGGGACACAGTGGAAGCATCGGTATTGCACACCGTGGCAACAGCGCCGAACGACCAGAGAATACCCTCGCCTCGTTGACCAGCGCGGCGACCGAGCACGCCGACTATGCCGAAGTAGACGTAAGACTCTCGCAAGACGGCGTCGTCGTACTGATGCACGACAATAATCTCCGGCGCACCACGAATGTGGAAACCGTATTTCCGTCGCGCAGCACGGACAGTGTGAACTCCTTTAGCTACGCTGAGCTTCAGCAACTCGACGCCGGGTCGTGGTTCGACTCCCGTTTTGCCGGCCAAAAAATTCCAACGCTCACCCAGGCGTTGGATGTCGTCGGTTCGACGTCGACGGGGCTCGTCATTGAGTTGAAAATCAACGGTGTTAACCAAAAAGTCGTTGACGCGTTCGCTGCGTTCGAGAGCACGGTGCCGGGTCACCCTGTAGCTGTCGCGTCGATCAACGCGGCGCGCGTCCAAGCTTTTCACGCCATCGCACCTCAAGTGCCAACGGGAATAATGTCTCTCGATCAAACTGTAGTGACTTCGGCGGAGCTGTCCGGGTACGCCGCATACGCAGACTTCGCGATCTTCCAGCAAGATGTCGTCGCGGCTTCATCGGTGTCCAAGGTTCATGCAGCCGGTCTACTCGCACTGCACAATTCCAGCACAAGATCGTGGATGGACCAGTCTTTGACCGCCGGCGCCGATGGCACGATGACGGATTATCCGGTGCGTAAGTACAACCAGCGGATCTCGACGACCGGCCGTTCTTATCAAGCCGAATCATTCGCCAACTCTGCATCCCACACCGCGCCTCTGCTCGTAACCGACAACACGTACCTGGTCGGCGGAAAGTTTTCGGAAAACGAATACCTTCGAACGGATGCCAATGCGGTCGGTCAGTACGTCCAAATCGTATTTGAAAACTCCAGCGCCGGAGTCAAAGAATGGGAGCTCGTTATGGTCAAGAGCGATCACTTCGGCATTGTTGATGTCAGCCTTGACGGCGTTACGGCAATCTCCGCTTACGACGGCTATCGGCCGTCGATGTCCCGTGAGACGGTATCTCTCGGCGACCGGTCGTTGGCGGTGGGTTCGCACACGCTGCGTTTCACTGTCGTAGGTAAGACGGACAGCTCCCTTGGTTATCGCACGGGGTTCGATCTGCTGGCCTCACGGCCCTCCTCGTAGCACCATAATCCCGCGTCGGCACGCTGGCCGCGTATGCGGGTGAGGCCTTAGGTCGATGAGAGGCCAACGACTTCGAGACCTGCTAAGGGAACCACGTTGTTGGCATGGCCGGAACCGGCAAACGAGGGATGACGTGAATTTGACGACGTGTTATAACCTCTTTGGTATTCGCAGTAGGTCTGTGCCGAGCCCACTACCGGTTGCGTGTTGGCCCGATAAGTACAGCGCCGACTGACGGCTGGCATGCCTCCGCGCGACTCGCACCAGTCGCGATCGATGGGTCATCGTAACGAAGTCGGCGTGCCGGAATTCCTGACGGGTACTGTCAGGCATTCCTGCACGGCCCTGGTCAGTCGCAGCGAGTTATGGCACACAGTAACTCGAAGGCGCACGTCTCGAAAGAACCCCACTGTGCCTCGCACAAATCATGTTCGGATCATGGGTATCGCAGAGATGACCGACTCGATCTGCGTCACCCGCAAGTCGCCTGATTCTGGAGTCAATTTCGTCAACTCGGCCAATCTCGACCCCCGGGACATCGCATCCCCGTGATAGAGGCTTAGGGTCGCTGCGCACACGTCGGCACCTTGCCGCACGGCAAACGTTCGCTCACCGGCCATAGTGTCCAGATTTTCGTTCAGTGGATAGGCGCGGGCGGGGGAGGGGAGCGCGGGGAAGCATCCGCTCTGAAATGTGCGAGCGCCACTTTCGCCTGTGGGCGGCCAGTTCTACAATGTTGGTAGGCAACCTCTATTACGCGCTGTCGCTCGTTGCGGTGGTATGACTTTCAGTCCTTCAGGTTCTTGTTGCCGAACATCTGAAAGGCCGCGCAATGTTCGAATTTATTCTGGCCGCCACCGCCCGCAGCTACTTCTTCATGCGCCGATTCATGCCGACCGCCATCGTGATCGACGCGATCAACACGCGGCGCGGGCTGAAGTGGGGCGTGCCCGCGATGCCGCTCGCCGTCCCGTATGCGCTTGCAGCCATCTACTGCCGATCCCAGATCGAAGCCGGTGGTCCCGGTTGGCTAAACCTGCTCGTGATTCTGTGTCTCTGGAATACCCTGAAGCCTCTTCTGATCGGGCCGATCAGCCTGCTGAAGCTGATCGTGGTGCGCGTTCGTGAAGCCGTGGCCTGTCAAGGGCCATGAGGAACGGCCCACTGGCGGCCACTAGTAATGCCCGCTGGTGGCCATGAAAACTGCCCAGTCATGG
>NZ_PJJQ01000022.1:0-69518 GCF_002929575.1 Cryobacterium sp. N21
CTGCGTCACCATGCCGGTATTGCCAGCAACATCCGTGACGGAGACCGTCACGGTGTGCCCGCCCTCGACGAGAGCCGCGGCCGTCACCGACCAAGTACCACCCGCAACAACGGTGGCGGTCAGCGTTTGACCCGCAACCACCACAGTGATCAACGTACCGACAGGGGCATCCGTCGTACCCGAAATCGTCGGCGTGCCATCCGCGGTCGTCAGCGACGAACCACCGGCGATGGCCACCGTCGGCGCTGTCGTGTCGAGAGTGATGGTCTGGCTCGCCGTTCCGGTCGCGCCGGTGACGGTGATGGTAACGACGGCCGCGTAGGAACCATCGGCACCGAGGTTGGTCACGGGCACCGAGAATGCACCCTCTGTAACGGTCGACGTGGCGGTAACGCCGTCGATCAGCACGGATACCGCGCTTCCGTCGGGCGCATCGGTTGTGCCGGAGATCGTCGGTGTCGAGTCGTTGGTGAGGAGAATGGCCCCGCCGGTGATCATCACGGTCGGGACGCTCACGTCCTCGGTGGAAAAGGACTTTGTAATACGAATATTGCCAACGATCGTGGCGGTGATCGACCAGGAGTAGCTGGCCGAGTCAGTTCGCGTTCCCGCCACCGTTCCGGTGACGGGATCCAGGGAGATCCCGGGTGGTAGTTGGCCCGCTGTCACTGCCCAGGCCACGTCCTCAGCGCCGACCGATCTATTGTCGGACGACACGACCGAGAGACGGTCGGAGTAGGAGACTCCGTCTGTCATAGCTCCGAGGGTCTGATCGAGCCAATTCGTGGTGGCCGTGCCAGAGGGGGCATCGTTGATGATTCGTGCCGCCGCGCTGAGGGTGATCGCTGTTCCCGTCGTGAGCAGCTGACCGTGCAGCACGGAGCCCGCCGAGAGGGTACCGGCCGTGCCGCCGATGACCCGACCGCTGAATTGGGCGTTAGCCGCAATGGTGAAGGCCGCGCCGATGAACCAGTAGACGTTTCCGGCCTGCGCACCGTTGGCCAGAACCACTTCGGCATTCGCTGCGGTGTCGAATGCGCCGTGCGGCACCATGATGAAGATGGCATCGGGGTCGCCGCCCGCGTCAAGAGTGACATTGCCGGTCAGCGTGACATTGCTGTCAGCGGTGTGAATCCCCGGCAGAAGGGTCTTTCCAGCCAACTCTCCCGAAAGAATGTAGTTCCCGATCAAGGCCAGTGCGGCGGTGTGCGCTGTGGTGAGATCAGACTGCGCGCGCTGCGCCGCTGCGTTCCGCAGGTTGATGGCACCCACGCCCGAGAGCGTTCCCGTATTGGTGTAGACCCGGTTGGACTGGACACACCCAGGTCGGAGCCGAAGGTGCCCTGGACGCTCCCCGCGTCGCTGATCGTGACGGCCGAGTTGCCCAGAACGACATACGAGTTCGTACGCCATCCCCCGGTGGAGTTTCTCGGAGAGCAACGAGTCGTCGGACTACCGAAGTTCCAGCCTGACGTACGTGTGGGTATTACCCCGGCGATGGAGCCACCCACTACGAGGGGAGAATACCCGTCTACGCCCCAGCCGGGTGACTCACCACGTATACAAGCCCTCAGAGTCAGGCCCTGGTGCGTCCCAGCCGGCGGTGACAACCCCCGGGACACCGCCGCGGCAGCGATCTATAATTGAAGGCTATGACTATGCACCGGGTTCGATGACTCCCTCAACCGACGACCCCGCCCACGTTCACTGGGCTCAGGAAGGCATTCCGGCCTCAGCACTCTGGCGTTCGGCCAATGGCGCACCAGCCCCCTCGAGCGTCGTGCCCGTTGACGACACCATCACAGCGGATGCCGCGTACCGGCTGGCTTCGCAGGGCGTTGCCATGCTCTGGAGCGGGGACTTTCAGAACGCCCGCCAGATTCTGACGGCGCTGGAGCACCGCACTCGGCCACGTCCCGACAAATCCCAGCGCACGACCGGCGAGTTGTTCTACCGGTATCGGCAGAATCGTTCGCATCGGGCCCGGATCCTCGGCCTGCTCCTCGTTCCGATGCAGGCCGGCAACATCATCGGGTTGCGGCGCGCTCCCGACGTGGTCGCGGCCACGGTCGACGCTTATGGGAGCATCTCGGAGGCATCCGTTGTGTCGCTGCACGAGGTGCTCGGCACAATCGGAGCGCACCAGTGGCGCACCAAGGGCATTCCGGTTGCCGCGCTGAACGCGTCGATCTATCCCCACTACGGCACGTTCTTTCCGGTGCGTAGTGAATACGTCGACCTCGTCGCGACGGCTCCGCTCGCCGCGCCGAACCTCGCCTTCGACATCGGCACCGGAACCGGGGTGCTCGCGGCTGTGCTGGCGACCCGGGGCGTGCCGCGGGTGATCGCGACGGATATCGAGCCGCGAGCCGTCGCATCCGCTCGCGAAACGATGGCGCAACTCGGGCTCTCTAAACGTGTTGAGGTGCAGTTGGGCGATCTCTTTCCCGAGGGGCGTGCCGACCTCATCGTGTGCAACCCACCGTGGATTCCGGCGACCGCGCACTCACTGCTCGACGCGGCGGTCTACGACCCCGGTTCGCGCATGCTCAAGGGTTTTCTGGCCGGTGTGCGTGACCATTTGCAGCCCGGCGGCGAGGTGTGGCTCGTGCTCTCCGATTTTGCCGAACTGGTGGGGCTGCGCTCCCGCGACGATCTGCTCAAGGTCATCGATGCGGCCGGCCTGCGGGTGATCGGGGTACTCGACGCGCCCGCCGTGCACGCCCGCGCGACCGACGCGAGCGATTCGCTGCACGCGGTGCGTGCGAACGAGGTCACCTCGCTCTGGCGACTCTGCGCCAGCTAACCCAGCGCTAGTGTCCTGCGTCGGAAGTGCGTGCGAACCTGAATTCGCACTGACAGCCGCGTTTTACGATTCGCGAGCGGACGCTCGGCCCCCTAGAACAGTGGCCAGGGCACGGCGGTCTGGCCACCGCGCGGGGCGGGAAACCGGGGCTCGGCGATCAAGAGATCGCAGCGTGCGGCGAGCTGCGCGACCTCGGGCCCGGTAATCAACCCGGCGAGCTTCTCGCCGAGCTGGCCCAACAGTTGCGAACGCACCCGTTCAACGCCGGCCAACTCGTCAAGTGTGAGAGCCTCACCCAGCCATCCCCACAAGACCGTCCGCAGTTTGTCGTCGACGTGAAAGGTGAGGCCGTGATCGACGCCGAAGCGATGGCCGTCTGGCATGGCCAAAATGTGGTCGCCCTTGCGATCGGCGTTGTTCACGACGATGTCGAAGACCGCCATGCGGCGCAGGGCCGCCGAATCTTCGTGGATGAGGGTGACCGCGCGGTCCTCCTCGTCCCGTCCGTCGAAAACCCGGCGCCAGCCGGCATCCGGTACAGCGTCGGTCAAGACAAGGTCGACCGCTGCCTGGTCCGGGTCGGAGTCCTGCCAGAGCTGCACCATGCCAACACCGCCGGGGCCGTCGCGCAACCAGGTACGCGGCACCACATTCCAGCCGAGCGCCTCCGAGACCAGGTACGCCGCAGCCTCACGGTGGGCAAGGATTGCGCCCGGAAAGTCC
The DNA here is from genome assembly GCF_002929575.1 of Cryobacterium sp. N21. NCBI lineage: Bacteria > Bacillati > Actinomycetota > Actinomycetes > Micrococcales > Microbacteriaceae > Cryobacterium > Cryobacterium sp. N21. Next base: position 3,530 of record NZ_PJJQ01000022.1, read on the forward strand.
CAGAGCGGCCGTTCACCGGCCATCGGCTTGTAAACAACCACGACATCGTCGATGCGCCCGAGGAAGGTCGCATTGGACGCTGTGCGGATGCGGCCCGTGAGCCCGAGCTCCGCGTTCTTGAGGTCGGGCTGCATGGCTGTCAGCGTTCGCCGGGCAGGGCGCAGACGTGCCCGGCGGCATCGATGGGAGTGCCGCAGAGCGCACAAATGGGGCGACCGGCCCCGACGACCTCGCGGGTACGCATGGCGAAGGCCTGCGCGGAACCCACCGGAATGCGCACGACCAGCATTTCCGCCGCCTCTCGGCTAGCCGCGTCGGGGTCGTCCTCGTCGTCCACGAGCGGAAACGCCTCGATCACCACCTGCGCGGTACTCGGGTCCCAGCCCAGGGTCATGGTGCCGGTGCGAAACTGCTCATCGACCGGTTGCTCGAGCGGGTCGTTGTCGACCAGTTCGATCGGCGTGCTGGCTGGCACGCTGAACGAGTTGCCCTCGTGCGTCGTCAGCTGCTCGAGCAGCTCGTCGATCTTCTCGGCGAGCAGCTCGGATTGCTGTTTCTCGAGGGCGATGCTGACGATTTGGGCTCCCGTGCGCACCTGCAGGTAGAACGTGCGAGATCCGGGCACGCCGACGGTGCCGACGACGACTCGATCGGGCCAGTCAAATTCGTGAACAATTGTGGGCATACGACTATTTTACGAGCGCAATGTCTGTGGCGCATCAGGACCGGCCCCGCCGCCAACCGGCGCGTCGTCCCCGCCTGCAGTCGTACGCAGCCAGGACAGGTCACCGGCGTCGGTATTGGTGGCAATGACATTGGGTCGGCTCAGCCCGTAGCGCACGATCGACACCGAGGCCGGACCGACCGAGATGCGCTGGAACAGGTCCAGGTGCATGCCGAGCGCGTCGGCCAGGATCGACTTGATGATGTCACCGTGGCTGACCGCGACCCACACGGCGTCCGGCCCATGCTGCGTCTCAAAGAACGCGTCCTGGCGTCGGATGGCGGCAACCGACCGGGCCTGCATAGTCGCCATCGACTCGCCCCCGGGAAAAACGGCAGCCGACGGCTGCGTCTGCACAACCGCCCACAGCTTTTCCAGCGCAAGCTCGCTGAGCGAGCGACCCTGCCAGTTTCCGTAGTCGCATTCGGTGATGTCCGCGTCAATCGAGCTGACCGGTGAACCGGCCTGGTGCAGAAGGATCAGGCTCGAGGTCTCCTGGCACCGTTCCAGCGGGCTGGAGACCACGCCGACCAGCGGCACCGCGGCGAGCCGCTCCCCCGCGCGGGCCGCCTGCTCGCGCCCGACCTCGTCGAGGCTAACTCCGAGGGTGCGCCCGGCCAGCATTCCGGTGGCATTGGCGGTGGTGCGGCCGTGCCGCACGAGAATGACTGTGGCCATGACTATGAGCCTATACAGGCTGAAGCACTCCCTTAACCAACGAGCGCCCGGCACCTACACGAGAAGGCAACCGGGCAATTGTGACCCCAGCGGGATTCGAACCCGCGTTACCGCCGTGAGAGGGCGATGTCCTAGGCCGCTAAACGATGGGGCCGTTTTTGCAACTTACCGAGTATGCCACACAGTTGAGCGCACTTCCAAACTGAGTGCGCGCGGCGCGTCGCGACTGCTGCCAGCACCCTTCAGGAAAGCGGATGCTGTTGCGCCACGACTCGAATCGGGGTTAGCTCGGAGCATGAAACTGACCAAGCTGGAGCATGCCGCGCTCATCGTCGAACTCTCGGGCAAAAAGCTCTACATCGACCCCGGTTCGTTCACCACGGCGCTCACCGGCACGGCCGGTGCGGTCGCCGTGGTGATCACCCACGAGCACGCTGACCACTGGACTCCCGAGCAGCTCACCCGCATCATCGAAATGAATCCTGACCTCAGCATTTTCGCTCCGGCCGGTGTCGCTCGGGCCATCGCGGCCTCCAATCTCAGCGACACCCCGGTCACCATCGTCAAGGCCGGCGACGTCATCGAGGTCGAGCCGTTCACCCTGCGCTTCTTCGGCGCCACCCACGCGGTCATCCACGAATCGATCCCGGTCATCGACAACGTCGGGGTACTCGTCAACGAGGAGCTGTATTACGCCGGCGACGCCTTCACAATTCCAGAGGGAGTGGAGATCGGCACGCTCGCCGTGCCGGCCGCGGCCCCCTGGATGAAAATGAGCGAGGCGATGGACTTCATTTTCGCCATCAAGCCCAAGCGCAGCTTCCCCACCCACGAAATGTTGCTGTCCCGAGCCGGAAAAGACCTGTCCAATTCCCGATACGAGAACGTGACGAAACTCGGCGGGGGCGAGTTCTTCCCACTGGAACCGGGCGACAGCCTCGATCTGTAGGCCGAGCCGCACCGAGCATCCGCTCGGAATCGGCCTCCCCTCAGCCAACTTGCAGCAACTGCAAATTATAGTGCAGTTACTGTAATTGTGGCCCGCGTGGGCCACCAGAACCGAGGGAAACCGATGGACAGCCAGTGGGTAATTGATGCGCAAGGCCTGGAGAAATCCTACGGGTCGGGTGCGAGCCGTTTCGACGCTCTGAAAGGGGTGTCCGTTCAGATCGCACCCGGCGAGACCTTGGCGATCGTCGGAAAGAGCGGGTCGGGCAAGTCCACCCTCATGCACCTACTCGCCCTGCTCGACGAACCCGATGAGGGAACACTGCAGGTCGCCGGTCGAGACGCCAAGTCGCTGTCCAAGTGCGCGGTCAACGGGCTGCGCAACAAGGAGTTCGGCTTCGTCTTTCAGCAGTTCTTTCTCACGCCCAACGTGAGTGTGCTCGACAACGTCATCCTGCCGCTGAAGATTGCCGGCATGGGCGGCAAGGAGCGCCGCAAGCGCGGCATGGAAGTGCTCGAACAGCTCGAACTGGCCGACAAGGCCGGCAACAAGGCCACGACCCTCTCGGGTGGTCAGAAGCAGCGCGTCGTGATCGGTCGCGCCCTGGTCAATGCGCCGCGCGTGATCTTCGCCGACGAACCCACCGGAAACCTCGACACCGCCACGGGAGCCGTGGTCGAAGACATTCTGTTCGAACTCAATCGCAGCCAGGGCATCACCCTGGTCATCGTCACTCACGACGAGGACCTCGCCGCCCGTTGTGACCGTCAAATTTACATTCGTGACGGACTCGTCGTGTCGCAGACCACATCGACCCACACCGGTTTGACCCACACCGGGGCCCACGCGCTCGTCACCCCGGAAGCACTCAGCACCGCCGGAGGCGCAGAATGAGAACCAAAGACCTCGTCGCCACCGCGATCTCCAACACCTTTCGCAGCAAACTCCGCACGACCCTGACCGTTCTGGCCATCTTCGTTGGTGCGTTCACGCTCACCCTCACCAACGCAGTCGGCGCCGGCGTCAGCCAGTACGTCGACGCCCAGGTGGGTGCCCTCGGCGCCCCCGACGTATTCATCATCACGCAGGCCAGCGACGCCACCACGGCCGGCGACGGCCCGGTAAAGTACAACGCTGGCAGTTCAGCGTCGGTGTCCAGCCAGCAGGGTCCTCCCGGCACCACGACCAAGGCGCTGACGGACACCGACCTCACCAAAATCGCCGACACCGCCGGCATCGTCTCGGTCGATCCGATTCGATCGGTGCAGCCCGACTACATCGAATACGGCACCGGCACGCAGTACGAGTTCAGCATCAACGCCACCTCCGCCGTCACCACGGCCGACCTCACCGCCGGCGCGCAGCTCGATGGCAGCGCCAGCGAGGCCCAGCTCGTACTGCCCGACACCTTCGTGACTCCGCTCGGGTTCGCCTCGGCGGATGACGCAGTGGGGGCATCCGTTTCGATCGGAATCACCGATATTCTCGGCGAGCAGCACACCGTGAACGCCACCATCGTGGGCGTCTCGCTGGAGAGCCTGCTCGCTGCCGGCGCCGGCGCGAACGATGCGCTCATCGCCGAATTGGCCGACGCGCAGTCCGGCGGCATCGAGACGGCAGTCACGAGCTACGGCGTGGCCGTCGCCCACTTCGACAAGGCGCTGTCAGCGGATGCCGTGACCGCGCTCAAGGCAGACCTCGCCACCGAGGGCTACACCGCGAACACCATCGAAGACCAGCTGGGCGCCGTGCAGACCGTGATCAACGGCATCGTGGGCGTGCTCAACGCCTTCGCCGTGATTGCCCTGATCGCAGCTGCATTCGGCATCATCAACACCCTGCTGATGAGCGTGCAGGAACGCACCCGCGAGATAGGCCTGATGAAGGCCATGGGAATGAGCGGCGGCAAGGTCTACACGCTGTTCAGCCTCGAAGCGATCGTCATCGGCTTCCTCGGCAGCGCCATCGGCGCCGGCGTGGCCATCGGGCTCGGCTCCGCGCTGAGTGCCGTGCTGTCACAGGGCCTGCTGTCGGGACTACCCGGGCTGAACATCCTCTTGTTCGAGCCGACTTCGGTAGCTTTCGTCATCCTGCTGGTCATGTTGATCGCGTTCCTCTCGGGCACCCTGCCGGCCCAGCGCGCGGCAAAGCAGAATCCGATTGAGTCGCTGCGCTACGAGTAGCACCGACCGTTAACACCGATGGACCAGGACGAGGCATGACCGACACCCCGAGACCGCGCACACGCACTCGTGACGACAAGCATCACCAAACGAGCCTGCGCGTGGAGCGGAGCGCGGTCAGCCTCGTTCTGGAACACGGTTTCGACAACGTCACCGTGGACATGATCTGCAGCCAGAGCGGCATCTCACAGCGCACCTTCTTCAACTATTTCAAGACCAAGAAAGCCGCCATTATCGGCGCTGAACCGCCCAGCATCGACGAGAGCCGGGCCCGAGAATTCATCGCAGCCCCCGGCGACGACCTGCTGCCCGATGTGCTCACCCTGATGAGCGCGATCGGCCCCCGGGACGGCATCGAGGAAGAACTGTTCACGGACCGCCTCCGGGTGTTCGGCTTGCATCCCCAGCTCATGCAGGAACAGATGGACCGGATGACCCGGGTAACCTCCGAGGTGACCGAGCTGGTCTACCTGCGCCTCGGACGCGCTGCGATCCCGCAATCGGAGAGCGACGCTGACCGTGTCTTTCGGCGCGGACAAGCGGGGCTGCTTACCCACGCCATGCTCGGCGTGGTGCGTTTCATGGCCCTGCAGTGGATTCCCGACTTTGACCGCCTCTCGCCAACCGACAACGGGTCCATCGCTGCCGAGCGTGTTTTGCCCCCGTCATTGGCGGAATCGCTCGAACGAACGATCATCCTGCTGCGGCGCACGCTGGGCAGTCCGGGCCTCGGCGAGTAGTTCGGCTAACGGTCGGATTCCAGCGGTAACCATTTCAGCAGGGCGCCGCGCAATTTAGCCAAGTGCAGGGGGCGCATGAGGGACTCGTCCATGCCGACCATGCGGGCGTGATCTGCGTCGCCGCGCACTGCGCTCGCGGTCATCGCCAGAATTGGCATGCGCATTCCCGGTGGCTCGGCTGCTCGAATGGCCGATGCGAGCTCGTAGCCGGTCATCTCCGGCATGTGCAGGTCGGTGATCACCAGGTCATAGTCTCCGCTCGCCCACCGCGCGAACGCCAGGGCACCGTTGTCTGTCATGTCCGCCTCGTAGCCCAGCAGGTTCAGCTGCCAAACGATGAGTTTCTGGTTGGTCGGGTTGTCTTCGGCCACGAGGATGCGGGGAGCGCCCGGAGCACGAGGTGTCGCCCGCTCCTGGTGCGCGAGTAAAGCATCCGCTCTCGTCGCGTTGTGCCGTGCCAGCTCGCAGTGCGACTCAATCGACTGCAGAACACTGCGGGTGAGCGAACCAGCCTCGTCCGCGGTGCGTTCGTCGTCGACGCGGGGCATGAGCCAGTTGATTGCGTCTTCGAGCTCCTGATACTGCAGCGGTTTGGTGATGTAGGCATCGCATCCGACCTCGCGTGCCCGCTCCTGGTCTCGGGACATAGCCATCGCGGTCAGCGCGATCACAGGGATCTCGGCGGTGACCGGATTCTTCTTCAATTCGGCGGTGGCGGCGAATCCGTCCATTCCCGGTAACTGGATGTCCATCAGGATCAGGTCCGGTATTTCGCGGTGCGCTAGCAGCAGGCCGCTCTCAGCATCAACGGCCTCGAACGTCACGTGACCCGCCCGGCGAACGAGCAGGGTGGCGAGCTTCATGTTGATGGGGTTGTCTTCGACGATCAGAATCCTGGCCACATCATCACTGACCCAATGAGTCGCCTGAGGCCAACGCGCGCTTCACCTCGGCCATAAAAGCCGTTCGGTTGAAGTTCTCCGTTCCAAGTATCCGCACGGGCTGGGTTGGGTCGCTCTCCACTGCGGCCAGTTCCTGAACGGTGAGCTGCTTGCCGGTCAGTATCAGCACTGGAATGTGTGCCGTGCTCTCGTCGCTCTGCAACGCCAGCACAACCTGATAGCCGCTGAACCCTTCCATCATGAGGTTGAGCAGCACGAGATCGGGATGCAATCGTTGTGCCATTTCAATGGCCTCGTCCTTGGTGAAGGCGCGTTCCACGGCATATTCCGGTCGAGTGAGGAACCGTGCGATAACGTCGACGGTCTCGGGATCGTCGTCGGCCACCAACACCCGGCGGGTGCGCAGGGCATCGGGGCTGAGCCCCAACACGTTCAGCGATTGTTGGAGTGCTGCCCGACTGATCGGTTTTTCGAGCACGGCGGCCGCACCGTGGGTGAGCGCGAGGCTGACGTCTGTATCCCCCGCAATGATCACAATAGGCACAGCGGCAAGGTCAGAGAACTCGTGCAGTCGAATCAGAAACCCCCAGCCGTCCATCCCCGGCAAGCGGATATCGAGTGTGATAAGGCTGAGGTGCTGGTGCGGCGCAATCGCGAGCCCTTCCTCACCGCTCGGGGCAACGATGACGCGAAATCCTTCAGCTTCGAGCAGCAGTCGAAGCACTTCGGCACCTTTAGCGTCGTCTTCGATGACGAGCGCAACGTGCTTCTCGGAGCGCGCCTTGGACTCCTGCTGCGGTTGTGACTTCAGTGCCGCAGCCACGGATTCGGAGGTCGGCTGCCCGGTCGCGGTCGAGTACACTTCCCGGTCGGGCGATACCCCATCCGTTTTCAAGTCGGACGTTGATGACGGTGTGGCGGTAGCGGCCGGTTGGAACGGATGCGGTTTCGGCCGGCACGTACCGGATGTCTGCCCATCGGTCCCCGGGGCCGGATCCCGGCCGGTTTCCGACTTTTCCAACCCCGGCGCCGACCACTCCGGCGCAATCTGGTCGTTCGTGCCGAGCGGCAGCCAGACGGCGAAACTTGCGCCCTCTCCCTCGGCGCTGGCTACGGCCACCGTGCCGCCCTGAATTCCGACCATCTGCTTGACCGTGGCCAGGCCGAGCCCTGTGCCCTCGAACCGTCTGGCCAGGGTACTGTCAATCTGGCTGAACGCCAGGAACAGTTTCGACATGTTCTCCGACGAGATCCCCATCCCCGTATCGACGACGCGAATCTCCAGAAAGTTCATGACACCGCTCTTGGGCAGGGGAAAATCATGAACGGGCCAGGAGCCGTCAATCTTTCCGACGGCGCTGCGCGGTACGCGTTGGGCGATGAGGGTGACCTGACCCTGGTCGGGTGTGAATTTCACCGCGTTCGAGAGCAGGTTGTAGACGATCTGTTTCGTCTTGCGCATGTCAAGCTGCGGAACGCCGAGGTCGTCTGCACCCTCAAATCGAAGCTGGATGCCGTGCGTCGCGGCGCCATCGCGCACGATCAGCAGGCTTTGTTCCAGCAACGAGCGCACGTCAACGGCCTCCAACTCGATGTCCATCATTCCTGCCTCCACCTTGGACAGGTCGAGGATGTCGTTGATGAGGGCGAGTAGGTGATGACCACTGGTGTAAATATCACCGATATAGTCGCGCTGGGACTCACTCATGTCGCCCATGAGACCGTCTTTCAGCGCTTCGGAGAAGCCGATGATGGCGTTCAACGGTGTGCGCAGTTCGTGCGACATGGTGGCCAGAAACTCAGTTTTCATGCGGCTGGCGTGCTCCAGCTCGATGTTGGTTTCCTTGAGCGCCTGCTCAAACCGTTTGCGTTCCGTGACATCGCGAGCGGAGGCGAAAACACCCTGAACGACCCGATCTCGATCGTAGAATGTGGCCGCGTTGTAGGAGACGTCCGTTTCATCACCATTGAGCGCTCGCACCGTCAGCTCGTAGTCGGTGACCCTGTTCTCGGCCAGCGCCCGCCGAATCGCAGTGTCGGCTCGGGCAGGATCAGTGAAGAAGTTACGGCAGGGAGCGCCGATGAGCTCGTCTCTGGTTCGTCCGGTCAGCTCGATCATCTGCTGGTTCACGTCGGAGATGATGCCCATGGTGTCTGTCGTCATCAGTGCGTCGATATTCGACTCGATCAGCGAACGCGTGTAGAACTGCTGGTCGCGCAGCCGCTGGTCGAGCACGGATTGGGCGATCTCCACCTGTTTGCGCGAGGTGTTGTCGGTTCCGATCAGCAGGTAGCCGATAATGGCGGCATCGACGTCACGCAGCGCGGTCACCGAAACGATCGCCGGAAAACGGCTGCCGTCCTTACGCACCACGGTGAGTTCATAGATATCTTCGATGCCACGACTCGCCTTGAAGACGAGAGCCTCAAAACCGGGCTTAATTGTGGTGCCGAACTCCAGGCTGAGCTGGGCTGCTCGCAGAATGATCTCTTCGGGGTCGTGCATTTGGGCAGGGGTGACCTGGTTCACGACCTCTTCAGCGGTGTATCCCAGCATGCGCTGGGCGCCCACGTTGAAGATCTGAATCACGCCTTGCGCATCCGTTGCGATGCTGGAGAAGTTGGCACTGTTGAAGATGGCGTCCTGCAGGCTCACGGTCTGCTCCAGCAGGTTCTTCTCCAGCACGGCAGCCTGGGCGACTGAGCTCTCCGCACCCGGCAGACTCCCTTCGACCACAGCCATGCTGTCGACGGCAGGCGGCCGCTGGGAGCGATTCTTACGGCTGTGGGGGGTCATGATCATCACGCCTTCCGTGATCCATCGATGCGCAGTGAGCGTTTTAGTTCAGTGAAACGCTTCACGGAAAGGCAGAAGAGGCACGCATTCGGCAACTTCGCCTCGCTTGATTGCCGCGAGTCGTCCAGGGGAATTTCCCTCAGCCAAATCTATATCATGAAATACCCTCAGATACCCCCTTATTGGGGTAGTCGCGTATGCCCTCCCCCGACACAAAAAAGGTTCGGGCTCGGCTCGCGCCGAACCCGAACCTTGAGTGCTGTGGTGATGGGTTAGTAGACCTCGGTCACCACGACCTCGCCGTCAACAACGTTGACCTCAGCGTTGACCGTGAGGTAGTTCTCCTCGGATTCATGGCGGATCTCGGAGGAAAATCCGTAGTTGACGTCGTACGCCATGGTCACAACTCCGTAGGTGTCGGTGCTGACCGTCAGACCACCCTCCTCGTAGGACAGGTCCACCGTGAGGTCGGGCGCCGTCACGAGGGTGTAGACCACGTTGGAGTAGTAAGAAGAGATGTACCCCAGGTATGGGCAGTCGTCGGACGCGGCCTCGCCCGCGGCGAGGCAGGTCGTGATGAGCGTGTTGACGGCTTCCAGGGCGGCGGCTTCGTACTCTGCGGTTGGGGTGGCCGTGAACACGTCGTCACTCGATTCGAACTCACCGGAGCCGCCGAGCAGCCCGCTCACGACATAGGTCACGGATGATTCTTCGAAATACTCGGTGGCAGGAACGGCCACTTCGTAGGTGCCGGGGAAAGCCGGAAGGTTCAGCCCGCCGTCCTTTGTCGTCCCGACCGACGTACCGTTCGCCTCGAGGTCAACATCGCCCATTCTGGACGGCAGGTAGACATCGATCTGGCCCGGCTCGGCGTTCAGTATGGACCACTTATCAGCGATCAGCCAGGCGGTGCTCGTGCGGGTGAGCTTCAGCACGGCAGAATCGGCAACTCCGCCCTGTTTGAAGTGCACCTCGATTTCGGCGACATCTCCGACAATGGTGACGTCCGAAATGGCGGCGTCTTTGATGCGATCGGTTGCCAGCCCAAAGATGTCGTTGGAGAGCAGGCCGTCGCCGGCATCCGCTGACGACCCCAGCAGCTTCAGAGCCGTCGTAGCGTTGCCCTTTTCCAATGAATCCAGGTAGGCGGTAGCGACATTCTGCGGGCCGAACACCGAGGAACGCACGATGCCGCCGGCCACACTGCCAGCAATGACGAGCAGCACAGCCGCACCGACGATGATGGCGCCGATCTTGACACGCTTGGCGGTGGCCGGCGACATGGTGGTGGTGGCAAACGGGAGCGGTGCCGCACCCGGCTGGCCGGCCAGGGTGGGATAGGCGCTGGCGGCGGCAGCGCTGGCGGGATCGATGCTGTACGGCATCCCTGCGGCAAGAGGCGCACCGGCTGCAGCGGGCACGAGCGGTGCCGTCGGCACGACGGGCAGCAAACGTTCCTGACCCGAGAGCTTAACCAGGGCGCCAATGGTCCCTGGCGTTGCATAGGCCAGGACAACCGGTGCGACGAAGCGCGTCAGGGCCTCAATGGCAGCACCCCAGATTGCGAAGATCAGAAAGGTCCATGCAGCGGGGCCGAACGTTCCCGAGGCCGAGGCCCTCTCGGGGGCGGTCATCGACGCCGTGAACAATGCGCTGCCGAGGAGCTGGAGAATCAAGCCGAATACCAGGTACGTGGCAATGGTGGCCAGCCACGACGTGGGGGCCGGGAGCACACGGTTGCGACGAACCGCGAGCAGCAGCGAGGCGACAACCGCCAGAATGACGGCGAGCAACACGATGAGCCAGATAAAACCGGTGACTCCCTCGGTGAACACTGAAATGCTCTGCTGAGGCTGCTCGTCGGACGCGCCGCCCAGGCCGGACAGCGCACGCTCCAGGTCGCTCAAGTCTGCGGAGAAGGCGCCAAGCAGACCGATCACGACGGCGTTGATAGCGATGGTGAACAGGAATACGGGGAGCACACCGACGAATTCGTCGGCTTCAGACAGCGGAGTCAGAACGGCCAGCACGACCGCCATGACAGCGATGAACGTGCCGAGGTGCAGGGCCGCAATGCGCACGGTGCCCCAAGGCAGCCAGGTTGCGCGGGCGACCAGGCGTGACCATCCGTCTGTGGCCTGCAAACGAGCCACATACGAAACGGCGAATCCGATGACCAGAGCACCCAGGAAGGAACCGACGGATGCCGCGGAGGTGGAGCCGACAGGAATGTCCAACTGCAGGTCGGGGAACTGCACGGGCAGCACGGCCGCCAGCACTGTTGCACCAATGGCGAGCGTAAGCCCGGACACGGCCGACAGGATGAGGGCCGAGGATGTCTGCCAAACCCCGCGCCCCACGAAACGACTGGACAGATAAATTCCGGCCAGCAGAGCTGCGAGCACTAACAGCGGCAACGCCCCGACGGTGATACTGCCGGAGAAGGCGACGAAGAAGTCAACTTCTGCCGACGCACTCAGCTGGCCAAACGTTGCCATCGCGACCAACTGCACCGGGCCGGATACAAGCCAGCCGGCCGAGAACATCTCCCAGCCGGTGAGAAGCCCGGTCAGAGCAACCGTCAGGAGCGCGACCACGAACGCCGCTCCGTATCCGATTCCAGCGGATGCGATGGCTCCCCGCCACGCGCGCGGCGCGATCGTGGAGAACGCGTTCGGAGCGCTCGGCCCCTGGGCCAGGGGCTGTCCGGCTGGCACGGCGTAAGGGTTTGCCTGTGTCGGCGCTGCCTGAGCAGGAGCTGCCTGGTCAGAAGCGGGCGGAGTCGGCGCGGGCGGAGTCGGCGCGGGCGGAGTCGGCGGCATTGATCCAGGCTGGAACGGATTCGGTGGCGTGGACGGCGGCGTGTTTTCAAGCGACATAAATGTCGTAATCTCCCCAAGATTGATGTGTGTGTGCGGGCACAGGGTGAACATCACCTGTGCATTCCATGAGAAACCCATGGCAGCATTAGCCTATTGCACACAAAAGACGTCGCCGACCGGTGCATTCGAAGCTCGATCAGCCAACTCGCCAGCGAATTCAGCGAAGAACACTCTCCGGCGTTCCGCGCCGCACGACGGCACGAGAAACTTCGCAATTTCCGTGCTCGACGCGAGTAATACATCCACTGGGCAGCTGCTCGTGAACACCATCGGCGCCTACGCCGGCACGACCGAGCACGGCCCGAGGACGTCGTCGTTGCCAACACCTTCGCTGGCGACGGAACATTTCGGGTTGGCACGGATATTCAGCCGGGTACGTACTCGTCGGATGGCGGATCGAGCTGATAGTGGGCGCGACTAAATGCCACCGGCGACGACATAATAGACAACAACATCAGCTCGGGTCCGGCCCTGGTAACCGTGCAGGCCTCGGACGGCCTGATCAAGACCTCTCGCTGCGCTCCGTTCACCAAGTCAGGCTAGGAATGCGCTATCGCTGACGGACGGCGCTGAATCGAAGTCGTGGATCCGCTTAAGCGCCCCAGCCGGCCTGGCTGCCGCCAACGCGCTCGGCGGAAATCTTCGCCTGGTACCCGGATGCGGCATATGCCGTCATCGGGTCGGCCGGGAGACCCCGACTTTCGCGCCAGGCGGCGAGCGAGGGGCGCACATCCGTGTAGAAGGCATCCATCAGAATGCCATTGGCTCCGAGCACATCGCCGGCGTTCTGGGCCAGGGTCAGGGCGCCCTGGTCGACGAGCAGCGCGCGGGCGGTCATCTCCTGCACGTTGAGCACCGAGCGAATTTGCCCGGGGATCTTGTCCTCGACGTTGTGGCATTGATCGAGCATGAATGCCACGGTCGATTCCGGGCCGTAGCCGCCGCCGCGAATGACCTCGTAGAGAATGCGGAACAGCTGGAACGGGTCGGCCGCACCGACTATGAGGTCGTCGTCGGCGTAGAACCGCGAGTTGAAGTCGAAGGAGCCAAGCTTACCGAGGCGAAGCAGCTGGGCGACGATGAATTCAATATTGGTGCCTGGAGCGTGATGGCCGGTGTCGAGGCAGACGCTGGCCTTCTCACCGAGCGCGACCACCTGCGCGTAGCTGGTTCCCCAGTCGGGTACATCAGTGTGGTAGAAAGCGGGCTCGAAGAACTTGTATTCGAGCACCAGTCGGTGGTCGTCGCCGAGGCGGGCGTAGATGGCGGCGAGCGACTCGGCGAGCCGGTCCTGGCGGCCGCGGATATCGCCCTGGCCGGGGTAATTGGTGCCGTCGGCCAGCCATATCTTGAGGTCGGTCGACCCGGTCTGATGCATGATATCGATGCACTCGAAGTGATGGTCGATGGCCTTCTGGCGCGTCGCCGCGTTGGTGTGAGTGAGGCTGCCGAACTTGTAGGCGTCGTCCTGAAAGGTGTTGGAGTTGACGGTGCCGAGGGCGAGTCCTTGGTCGGCGGCGAACGCCCGCAACGCCCCATAGTCATCGACCTTGTCCCACGGAATGTGTAGGGCGATCTTGGGTGCGAGGCCGGTGTACTGGTTAACCGTGGCGGCATCACAGATCTTCTCTTCGATGGTGCGCGGGGTGCCCGGCGTTCCGAACACCTTGAACCGGGTTCCGGAATTACCGAACGCCCAGGAGGGCAGCTCGATGGCCTGCTGCGCAAGAAGCGGCTCGATCGAAGCGAAAGTGGTCATGATGTGATCCTGTTCTCTTGGAGGGTGTTGAGCTTGGTCGTCAAGGTGTCAGCGGCACGTTGTAGCTGAGCAGCGCGGTGCCTTGCGTCGTCCAGGACACCGTCGTGATGCCTACATTGAGCACTGCGGGGAAGACCGCGCGGTAGCGGTCTGCCGGAATCCCCAACGCGCGACAGAGAATGAGGCGCATAAGGGTCGAATGCATGACAACGAGCGCCGTTCCGGCAGGATGCTTCGCGGCGATCGCCTCGAGGGCAGTCCATGCTCGCTCGGCGGCGTCGACCCCCGACTCGGCCCCCGGCAGCGGGGATGTACCTGGATGTTCGACGAATCGGGCGGTTTCTTCGGGAAAGGTTGCCTTCATTTCGGCAGAAGTCAGGCCCTCTCCTCGCCCAAAGTCGACTTCACGCAGCGCTGGAACGACGCTGAGAGGGAGCCCGAGCGCCATGGCCGATGGAGTGGCGGTGGTCACGGCGCGCGACAGGTCGGAAGCGTAGACCGCATCGATCGACTGCCCCTGGGCCCAGCGTGCAAGATCTTCGGCCTGGGCGATACCCAGCTCGGTGAGCGCGACATTTGAGTTTCCGGCGTAGCGATTTTCGGCGTGCCACGTGGTCTCGCCGTGACGCACGAGAAACAGGGTCGTCACGGTGTGATCCAGTTCTTCGAGCCGAGTTCGGCGACGAATCTGTCGTAGCGATCGTTCCAGAGCGCCGCCGGAGCGGAGCGCGGCTCGACGACCCGCCCAACGATCGACATGCGCGAGGCGGTCTCGGGCAGCGAGCTTCCGGCTGTCCCCGCCCACGCGGCCAGGATAGCCATGCCAATCGACCCCTCGGACGATCGCGGAATACTGATCGTGCGTCCGAGCAGATCGGCACGAAGTTGGGTCCACCATTCGTTGTTCGTGCCTCCCCCCGACGAACTCAATGTGCCGTCGACGGCGGCGCCAGCGCGAGCCATCATCTCAAGACTGAGGCGTTCGACGCAGGCGATACCAAGCATGATCGAGGCGAGGAGAAGGTCTGGGTCGAGCAGAGTTACAGCTGCGCTGAGGCTGTAATCAATCCCGTCAACGGTGACGAACCCTGGAGCATCGGGGCGGATCACGGGGAAGCGCTCGCCGGTACCGGCCAGGGGATAACTTGTCGGAATCGATGAGAGCCGGTGCCCCAGGCCGCTCAGGCGGGAGGATGCCCCCGCCAGGTCGATGGAGGGTAGCGTTGCGGTGATCGCTCCGGCACCGACACTCGAGGCACCGCCCGGAAACCACAGTCCATCGTGGGGCGCGCGATGCGAGTAGACCGCTCCGCCGTCGTCGATGATGATGCGGTTGGACACGCCCTTGAGCACCATGGTGGTCCCGATCGTGGTGTGCCAGTCACCCAGGCCAAGAGTGGCGGCGCTGAGCTGCGCGGCACAGCCGTCGGTCATTCCGGCGAAGACGGGAATACCGACGGGCAACCCGGTCACATCGGCCCACCATGCGCCCGATCGGCCGAGCTCGGTGCCGGGAGCGACGACGCTCGGCAGCTGGTCGGGGTCGATGCCGAGTGCGTCGAGGGCACGGACGGGCCATTCCAGTGCCAGCAGGTCGTATCCCGATTTAAGGGAGTGACTCCAGTCAGAGGCGACACGCGTTCCGACGATTGCGGATGCCAGCACGTCGGCTTGGTGGGCGATCCAGCGCTTTTCGGAAAGCATGCCGTTGCGTGCGAGCCAGGCGATCTTCGGCAGGGCCCAGGTCGGCTGAATTTTGTAGCCCAAGCGCGCCCAGCGCACCGGGTCAGACTGGTTGGCTTCCGGTCCGATCGCTTCAGCCCTGGCGTCGTCGTACATGAGGCCAGCCGAACACGGCCGACCCGCGGCATCCACTGTTGTGATGGTGCCCGATGTCGCGCAGATGGATACCCCCGCGATGCGGGCCACGGCCGTGGACGGTAGCGACGCCAGTGCCACGGCCAGCGCTGCACCGGCATGGTTGATCCAATCCTGCGGATCCTGTTCGTGTCGGTCGCCCATTCGCCGACTTACCAGGGGTACAGCGGATGACGCGGCGACAGCCCCTTCATCGTCGACGATGGATACCTTCGCACTCTGAGTGCCAAGATCAATGCCGATCCACAGCGCTGTCATCGCCACTGTGGACCTGTTCCAACGGGCATCAGGCGGTGCCTGCGAGGTTCTTGCGGCGCTCTGCCATGTCCGTGCGCTCGAAGTAGTGTGCCACGGTGTCGTCACCGAGGCCGATCACCCCACCGATCGACAGCGCCTGCACTCGGGTTCGTGCACCCTTGACGGTCATGAGGGTGATCGCCTCCACGGCCTCTGCGCTGCCGCCGATCGCGACAATGCCATGATTGCCCAGCAGTACGACCGATGGCAGCTCGCCACGCGTCGCCACGTAGTCGCGTAGACGCTGAAGGAAGAGCCGGCCCAGCGCGATACCGGGCGCCGCGTACGGCACGAAGAGGGGGGTACCGATGACAAGGGCCTCGTCGGAGTAGACCCACTGCGCGAAGGCGGACTCCGCGTGCACGCTTGCGAGCAGACCGAGCACCGATGTCGGATGGGTGTGCGCGACATAGGCGGTGGGCTGCACCGACTGCACGGCCACGTGCACGAGCGTCTCGATCGACGCGCGCCGCCTCGTGCCGGTATGCTCACCCGCATCGAGCATCTCGGTGAGGTCCTCCTGGGTCGAGGTGGCGTCATCCATCAGGTCGATGAGAGGTTGAACGTCGGTGACGACGAAGTCGTCACGAGTCACAGCAGACATGTAGGCTCCCGATGCCTTCACGACGATTCGACCATCGGCGAGGCGCTGGGAGGTGTTGCCCTCGGCCAGGATCACCAAGTCTTTGGCGGGCTCGCCCAGGGAATGAGTCAGGGCGACGAGATCGTCGGTCACAAGTTCGGGTTGCCAGATGGTAACCATGGGGATCTCCTTATGGGTCAAGAGTGGGCAGCGCTTCAGTTGTCAGAGCGCATCGGGCGTGGGGCCGCGCTCGACGCGCGGGTGACAAGTTCGGGGACCAGCAGTTCGTGGTGGTGCGCATGGGCCTCGCCACGGTCGATCTCGTCGAGGAGCAGGCGCACTGCTTGCCGGCCCATTTCTTCACGCGGCTGACGTACGGTCGTAAGAGGAACAGTGGCTGCTTCCGACCAGGACAGATCGTCAAAACCCACGATCGAGACATCGTCTGGTACGCGGATGCCGCGGTGTGCGAACTCGAGGAGCACGCCGAGCGCGGTGAGGTCGTTGCCGCACATGATCGCGGTCGGCAGTTCGGCGGTGGCCCGTGCGGCGAGCGCTGCGCCTGCCATTCGTCCATCGGTGATTCGCCACGAGTCGGTAGGGACTCGCTCGGGAACAACATCAACTTCAGCGAGCGTCGCGGCGAAGCCGTCGAAGCGACGATTGGCCTGCAGACTGCTGGCGAAGTTGCCGACGAAGGCGACGTTACGGTGGCCGAGCGCAATCAGGTGCTCGGCAGCCAGCCGACCTCCCGCGACATCGTCGGTCTTGACCCAGCAACGCTCGGTCTTCTCGTCTACGCGGTCCACGTTGACGAGGGGGATATCGCGGGCATCGAGGCGCTCGACCGTCGCGTCGAGGGCGCGCACGGGCGCGATCATGATGCCGTGAACGCGCTGCTGCACGAGCAGGTCGAGGTTGTCCTGTTCACGCGCGACATCGTCGCCGTTGTGCACAATGACTACTCCCACGCCGAGTGACTTCGCTTCGGCCTCTGCGCCCAGGGCGACGTCGACGAAAAACGGATTGGCCAGATCGGCCAGGGCGAGCCCCAGGGTGCGCTGGCGACCGGCAGGGTACTTGCGGGCTCTTTGGATGGGGGTGAAACCCAGATCGGCGATTGCCGCCAGAACGCGTTCCCGAGTCTGGGGGGCGACGTAGCCGGGACGGTTGAGGACGTTACTGACGGTGCCCGCCGAGACGCCCGCATATTTTGCGACATCGTGAATGGTCGCCATCGTCTTCCTCCATCCTGCTGGGGACGGGTGGAGCCTGCAACGAAGAACGTTGCAGGCTCCACCCCCTGTGTTGATTCAGCTCGACCCGGGTGGAGTCAGCTGGCAGCTGTGCTTAGAACGAGAAGTCACCGACGTTGGACTTGTCGAACACGAACATCGGGCCGAGGACAACCTCTCCCCCGGCGCCGACAGTGAAGTCTCCGAGCTTTCCAGCGGTGAACTTGTCGCCCTCCTTGCCTGTGATCGTGCCCTGAGTGAGCGCGTCCGCGGCGTAGGTGGCCAGGTACCCCAGGTCCTCAGGATTCCAGAGACCGAACTGCTCGATGACGCCGCTCGTGACGTAAGTCGCCATTTCGCTCGGCAGACCGAGGCCAGTGACCCACACCTTGCCCTGGAACTGCGGGGTGTCAGACAGGTAGTGTGCTGCTTCCTTCACCGACACCGTGTCCGGAGCGATGATGGCCTTGAGATCCGGAATGCTCTGCATGAGTCCCTGAGCTGCTTGGTAGGCCTTCTGGTCAACGTCTTCGCCGTATGCAACCTGGGCGATCGTGATCTCCGGGTGTTCCTTCTCGATGAGAGCAGTCATCGCATCGACCCAGGCGTTGAGGTTTGCGGCGTTGGCACCACCGGAGAGGATTGCGATGGTGCCTCCGGCCGTTCCGAGGTGCTTCGAGGTCAGGTCGACCAGTCCCTGGGCGATGCCATCGACCGTGGCCTGGTTGATGAAGATGTCGCGGCAGTCGGTGTCGGTGTCGAAGGCAACGACCTTGACGCCAGCGTCCTGTGCCGCCTTCAGATCGTTGCAAACGGCAGCCGGGTCGTTCGCCGCGATGGCGATCGCCTTCTGGCCGGTCTGGATCGCCGTCTGGATAAACGGAACCTGATCGGCCGAACCGGTCGAGGTCGGACCGACCTCGGAGAAGTCAAGGCCGAGTTCGTCCGCAGCTGCTTTGGCACCTTTGTCCGAGGCCTCGAAGTACTTGTTACCAAGGCTCTTGGGGATAACGGTCAAGCTTCCGGCGCCAGCGGCGTCGGTCCCGGTGGAGCCGCCCGTGGGTGCGGCGCAGCCGGCCAGCAGCACCGACGCGGCCGCGATGGCCACGGCGATGGATGCAGCGCGCCTGTGCGCCGACTTACTGAATGTGAAATTCACTGTTTTGCCTTTCTAGTGGTTGCTTGGTACAGATTTCGGATTTGGGATTGCCCGGTGCTTTTCAACGCCTGCCGCGATTACGGAGGCCTTCGACCGCCGCCGCCGCGAGATGAATCCCGCAATACCGGCGACAACGACGGAGAAGATTAGGGTGGCGCCAGTGACGATGCTGATCGTGTCGGAGCCGATACCGGCGAGCTGCAGCGTCTTGTTCAGTGTTGCGATCAGCACGCCGCCGGCCAGTGCCCCGAGTATTGAACCGCGGCCGCCCCAAATCGAGACGCCGCCCAGCACAATGGCTGTCACGACCTGCAACTCAAAGCCAAGGCCGTTCGTTCCAATCGCATTGCTGTACTGCAGCGTGTAGTACACACCGGTCGCCGACGCGACCAGCCCGCTGAGAACGAACAGAATGAGCCGTGTGCGATTGACCCGAACGCCCGAGAACGCGGCCGTCTCGGAGCTCAACCCGATGGCGAATACACCGCGTCCGAACGGAGTGAGGTGCAATACCACCGCGAAACCGATCGCGACGACGATGATCGCCACGGTCACCATCGGAACTGGAGCACCGACGAAAAGCGGAGCGCCGATGAACTGCGTGACCTCACTCGGAAAACCCGTGATCGCCGTGGTGCCAAGCAGCCCGACGGCGATGCCGCGAAACAGCGCCAAAGTGCCGATGGTGACCGCCAGGCTCGGCAATCCGACGACCGTCACGAGCACGCCGTTGAGTAGGCCCACCAAGCCACCGCCAACGACCGCGACCCCGGCGGCCAGTGGAAGGGGAATTCCAGCGTGAAAGCTCAACCCGAATATGGCACTTGAGAAGCCGACCACACTGCCGACCGACAGATCGATGTCGCCGGTGATAATGATCAGGGTCACCGGCAACAGCATGAGCAGGATCGGCGCGGAGTTCAGGATCATCGTTAGGTAGGTATACGGCTGAGCAAAATACGGCACCGTGGTGATGGCAAAGATGATCAGCAGGATGATGGCCAGGACGATTGCCGTCTCTGTCCGCAGCAGCATCCGGCGCCACAGCGTGCGGCTATGCCTGCGGTACTGTGCGGCAGCACGACCTACGGCGTTGGTCGTGATCGTTGCGGTGTCGGCGCTCATGTCGCAGTCCCCTTTCTCTTCGCCCGGCGAATGCGGGTGATGAATACAATGCGGTCGAGCAGGATGGCGCCGACGATCAACACACCGACGATGGACTGCTGCCAGAGGCTCGGCACTCCGAGAACGGGAAGCGCGTTGCTGATAGTGGCGAGAAAAAACGCGCCCAGTGCGACGCCCCAGATCGTGCCGGATCCGCCGACGATGGCGACTCCGCCCACCACGGCTGCCGCTACAGCCTGCAGCTCATATCCGGTACCGACCTGCGCATCACCGGTCGCGAAGATCGCGAGGTAAACGAGCCCGCCGAGACCGGCAAGGGCGCCGCTCGCGACGAAGGCTGTGACCGTCAGACGACGCTCGCCGAGCCCGAACAGCGTGGCTGCCTCGGGGTTGGAACCGAGCGCGTACAGGTCGCGGCCCACCCGCCGACTCGTCATGAACCATCCAATCAGCAAGACGATGATCGCGACAACGATCAGCAATACCGGAATGCCCAGGAACTGCAGGGTACCGAAGGAGCGGTACTCGTCAGGCAACCAGCTGGATCGAATAAAGTGCGGGCCGATCCAGAGGATCGCGATCCCCCGGTAGGTGTACAGCGTGCCCAGAGTGATAACCAGCGATGGCACTCTGAGGAAGGCGACCAGCAGGCCGTTAACGAGTCCCAGGAAGGCCCCGAGGAGGATGCCGCTCAGGATGACCAGAGGTATCGGGATACCCGGAAAGTTGGAGAACAAGCTCCCGGCCGCGTACGCCGAGAGGCACAGGATCGAGCCGACCGACAAATCGATGTTGCGGGTGATGATCACGATCGCCTCGCCGAGAGCGATGAGGATCAGAATCGTTGGCTGCCGAAGCAGCTCACGCCATCCGCCGTCGCTGAAGAGGAACCCGGGTTGCGTCACACTGGTCAGCGCCACGAGCGCGAAGATCATCACGATCAGGCCGACCTCGCGGGCGCGGAGGATCCTGCCTAAGAATGAACGCCGTCCTTGGCTCACCGGGACGGTGTGCGTCACGCTCATGCGGCCACCTCCGGTGCGTGCGTCGCGGCGTACATCACATTCTGGGGAGTTGCCGTCGCGCGCGGCAGTTCCGCCGTAATCCGACCTTCACGCACCACGAGCACACGGTCCGCCATACCCATGACCTCCGGCAGTTCGGACGAAATCATCAGCAACGCGACGCCGGTTCCGGCCAGCTCGGACAGCAGGCGGTGCACCTCGGCCTTTGTGCCCACATCGATGCCACGGGTCGGCTCGTCCACGATCAGCAACTTCGGTTTTGTGGCCAGCCACTTCCCGAGTACGACCTTTTGTTGATTTCCGCCGGAAAGCATTTGTGCCTCGGTGTCGAGGGCATACATTTTGACCTGCAAGCGCGCCGCCCAGGTACGAGCGCTCGGCTCTTCGAGCGGTGCGATGATGAATCCGAATCGGGCCAGCTTGTGGCGGATCGCGAGAGTGATGTTGCTCTGTATGCCCGCCGTCATCGCCAGGCCCTGCTTGCGCCGGTCCTCGGGAACGAAGCCAATGCCGAGTCGCATCGCCGCCGCGGGGCTCGTCCGGGGCACGCTGATACCGCCCATTCGAACCGATCCAGAGTCGTAGGGGTCCACGCCGAACACTGCACGGGCGATCTCACTTCGACCGGCACCGACGAGGCCGGCCAGGCAGACGATCTCACCCGAACGCACGGTGAAACTGACGTCCTGGAAAACTCCGGCGCTGGTCAGGTGCTCCACCTCGAGTACGGGTTCGCCGATCAGTGCTTCCTGCTTGGGGTACAGGTTGTCGACGCTTCGACCAACCATTTGATGGATGATCTCGTCTTCGGTCGTGACGGTCGTCAAGTTCGTGGCGACGTAACTGCCGTCCCTCATGACGGTGATGACATCGCAGAGGGCGAACACCTCGTCAAACCGATGGGAGATGAAGATGAGGCCCTTTCCCTCGTCGCGGAGCTGGCGTGCGATGCCCATTAGACGCTCGACCTCGATTCCCGACAGCGCCGCAGTCGGCTCGTCCATGACGATGACCTTGGCGCCGACCGAGATTGACTTGGCGATTTCGACGACCTGCTGGTCTGCGATCGACAGTCCTCGCGCCTCGCGGTCGGGATCGATCGGCACGCCAAGCCTTTGCGTGAGCTCGCGAGTCTCGCGGCGCATTTTCGCGCGGTCCAGCGCGCCAAATCGGGTGTACGGCTGACGGCCAACGAAGAGGTTCTCGGCGACCGAAAGGTCGGGGAACAGCGTTGGCTCCTGGTAGATGACAGCGATGCCCGCGGCTTTTGCCTCGCGCGTATTGTGAAAGTCGACGCTTTCCCCATCCAGCAGAAATGTGCCAGCGTCGCGGCGGTACAAACCGCCGATGATCTTGACGAGCGTCGACTTGCCCGCGCCGTTCTCGCCGATGACGGCATGGATAGAGCCGGCCTTGAGGACCAGCTCTGCGTTGACCAGCGCGGCCACCGCGCCGAAAGTCTTGGTAACGCCATGGAGTTCCAACAGTGCGGTGTCATTCATGCTGCGCTCACGTCGATTTCGATCACATAGGTACGGCTCTCGCCCGGCTCCAGTCGGGGCAACGTGCCGTTGGCGCGTGCAGCGGCGCGGCCCTGGATTTCGGGGGTGTTTGCAGGTTCGAGACCCAGCACATAGTGCTTTGTGGCGGTCAGTTTCCATTGAAAGATCGCCGGTAGCGTCTCGGAGTAACGGAGGGTGAATGTCAATCCCCGGGCCGCGTTGGTCACCCGGGCGACGCGCTCATCGCCAGCGGTGTGGATATAGACCTGCTCGCGCGTGCCGGCCTTGGGCTCACCAATTTCAGCCCGCTGGTTGAAACCAGTGGCCGCGTCGGGGTCACGGGACGTTACGGAGGCGGCGGGGATGTCGATGACGGTCCCAGCGTCGAGCAGCGGCCACCCGAGGTTGACGTGGTAGAGCACCATGTGCGGGCTCATGCTCTCGCCCTCGTTCGTCACGGTGTCCTCGATCGTGAAGGAGGTGGACCCGACACGCGAGGTGATGCGGCGGCGCAGCACGAGATTCTCCTGGAATACGCCCGTCTGGCGTACCTCGCCGGCCACGGTGATCAGCGCGGGCGTCACTGTGACCTCCGTCACCCGCGCCGGCACGGCCCCGATGCGGCCGTGCATGCCGGACACGCCATCCTCATCGTCGGCGGGCGGGCCGAAGGTGTCGAGTCCACAGGTCGTCACGAGGCCACCGCCAAAGGTGCGCAGCCACCCTCGCCCGGCAGGCTCGTATGCGTCGGAACGCGTGATGCCAGTCGATGAGAGCCAGGCAAGCGGGATCCCATTAATGGTCGCGGCACCAATATCGAGGGCGCGGTCGGGATGAACGTCGAACTCGAACCCGCCGCCGTTCACCACTCGGAATCGGCGAGCCCCACGTGCCGGACCATCATCCTCAACGAAGCGATCGACGCGCGCGACCTGATCAAGCGATCCGACCCGGAGGAGGGCCTGGCCGACCGGGGTTCCGAAGATTTCAGACAACGCCCAGCTCCAGATTTCCGGGACCGAAATGCTTCAGGATGACGATGTCATCGGTTGCGCTGCGGTTGGTGATCGTGACGCCAGCACGGGCCGCCGATTCGGAGACGAAGAACTCGTCCTGGCTGAGTTGCCCGAAACGGATGAGCGTCGCTGCCTGCGCGTCATGCACTCCGAAAGTGCCGCCGCCCTGAACAAAGAGGGCGCCGTAAGCATCCTGGTCCCTGATCGTTACCGTTTGGCCTGGGCGTACCGTGAGCTCTTTGGCGCTAAATGAGGTGGAGCGGAAGACGATCCAGTTCTCGACATAGCTTGAACCGCCGTCGGCCGCTGACGTGGAGGTGCTGTACGGACGCATGAACCGGTTGGGTACAAAATCGACGTCAAGATTCTTTTTCCAGTCCAAAAGGTCGAGAAGAAACTCATAGTCGCCGTGGTGCGTTGGGGGCACGTCCTTCCAGAGCAACTCCTCGGGGACCTCCTTGTTGTTACTCCACGATTCGCACATTGCGAACACGTCGCTGGCGGATTGCGGCTCATAGGTGCAGATGCTCGCCGGAGCGTGCAGAACACCCGCCGGAATGTCCCATCCCGTTCCAAGTTGAGTTCGGTATCCGAGCGACAGATCGGTGATGCGATTGTCGCCACCATCGGCGAAGCGCATGAGACGCTCCTTGACCTGGTCGCGGGTAGTGCCCGGCTGAAATCCGAAAAAGGAGATGGGTTGCAGGCCCAGGTTGTCGTTCATATGGGGCGAGTAGTAGTACGCCTCTGGCTTTCCTACCTTGTCGACGAGTGCGGCCTTCTCGTCAGAGTGGTGCACGTGGAAGGGCAGGGGCATCAGGTTGTCGTAGAACTTGGAGTACATCGTCCAGCCTCCGAAGCGGTCCCACAATCGCGACCCGATCACGTCGGCCTTATGGTGCTCGACAAAATCATCGAAGGGCAGGAGGCCGCCGTCGGGGTCGACGACGAGGCTGAGGCCTTCGTGGGCCCCGGTGAGTGGACCGTTGTCAGCGCGAATCGACGAGGCAAGCCAGCGCTCGTCAATGCCGCCGCGCCCCTGGCCGAGCGGGAAATAGTCATCCGGGTGCAGTCGGATGCGCTTGCCAGGAGTGCAAAAAGCACGGGGAACCCAGGTGGGTGCAAACCGAACAATTCCCTTGCCGGCGTCCAACGCACGATCGTGCGCGGTTGCCGATGTGACGATATTTTCGTAGGCCTCAGAGGTCATCGGTGACACTCATCTTTCAGTTCGTGCATCACCCAGGAGGCAACGCTGCCAACAGGACCGGTTCAATGAACCGTCTTTTGGGACAGTAACACCACACTCGTTGTGCGTCAATATATTTATTCAACACACATTCGCTCCCACAAACTCAAGCAGATAAGTGTATTAGTGTTAGATAACGCGAAAAGTTAACATACAAGTTACAAAGAATCGAGACCGTGGTGGCCACAACCGGAAGTACCGAATCCGAAGAGCGACGCCGGCAATTGCTGGCCTCGCTTGAGCACGAGAACGTCATTCGACTGACCGAGGCCGCAGGGACTCTCGGTGTCTCAGCCATGACCATCCGTCGTGATCTGGCCGATCTCGAGGCGGAAGGACTGCTGCGCCGCGTGCGTGGCGGAGCGATCTCGGTCATCGGCCCACGCCCCTTCGAAGAGCGGCGTTCCGTGCGCTCGCGGGCGAAAGAACTCATCGCAGACAAAGCTCTGGCTCTGGTTCCACGTTTCGGTTCTATCGCTTTCGATGCGTCGACGACCGTTGGAACCATGGCGAGCAGGCTGGGTCCGAGGTCCGGTCTCATCGTGAGTACGAATTCCTATCCGACCTACGCGAGTCTCAAAGGAACCCTCGGAGTGAACCCCATTCTCATCGGTGGCGAGACGGAAGAATCAACGGACACGTTCGTGGGCCCACTGGCGGTACAGGCCGCCCAATCGTTGCGCTACGTCAGGTTCTTCGCATCGGCCAGTGCCGTGGACGCCACGTTCGGGACCACTGAGGTTTCGCTGGCCGAAGCGCAGATGAAGCAGGCCTTCGCTCGGGTGTCCAAGGAGATCGTGCTCTGCATCGACTCGTCGAAGCTGCACCAGCAGGCCACGGCGGCGTCCCTGGAATTGTCGAAGATTGCAGTTCTCATCACCGAGCTCGACCCGGGCGACAGCCAGCTCGATGAGTTTCGAGATCGCGTCGAGTTGCGCTGAAGCAGCCACGAACGAGTCGTGACCTTTCGTGTGCTTATTTGTTATGTTTCACAACTGCGCACATTTAGCGTATGGTCATCCAGCAGACCACCTTCACCGACGCAGGAGCAGGAGCCAGAACGATGACGAACCGAACCGCGGCCGAACTGGTCGCTCGCAGCAACAGGCTGGGCAGCGATCCCAAGGTTACAAACTTCGCTGGTGGAAACACCTCCGCCAAGGGCACCGACACCGACCCCGTCACGGGCGAGCCGGTCGAATTGATCTGGATCAAGGGTTCCGGCGGCGACCTCGGCACGCTGGCCGCCTCCGGTCTTGCCGTGCTGCGCGTCGACCGGTTTCGCGCCCTGCAACACGTGTACCCGGGGGTGGAGCGCGAGGACGAGATGGTGGGAGCATTCGACTACTGCCTACATGGCACCAATGGTGCGACACCGTCGATCGATACCTCGATGCATGCATTAGTCGATGCCCAGCACGTCGACCATCTGCACCCCGACTCGGGCATCGCGATCGCAACCGCCACCGACGGCGAAGCGCTGACCAAGAAGATTTTCGGCTCCAAGGTGCTTTGGGTACCGTGGCGCCGACCCGGATTCCAACTCGGACTCGACATCGCTGTGCTCCAGAAGCAAAATCCGGATGCCATTGGGTGCATCCTCGGCGGACACGGCATCACGGCGTGGGGCGAGACATCGACTACATGCGAGGCGAACAGCCGCTGGATTATCGACACCGCCCAGGCCTACATCGATGCGATGGGTTCGAAGACACCGTTCGGTGCTGCAGTCGCCGAGAATACCGCGCTGCCACAGCACGAACGCCGAGCCAAAGCCGCCGCTCTCGTTGCCACGATTCGAGGCATCGCCTCGCAGGACAAGCCGATGGTCGGCCACTTCACCGACGACCCCCGCGTGCTGGAATTTCTCGGTAGTGCCAATGCAGCCAAACTTGCTGCTCTCGGCACAAGCTGCCCAGACCATTTTCTGCGGACCAAGGTCAAGCCGATGTTGCTCGACTTGCCGGCCGGAGCATCCGTCGCAGCGTCTATCGAGCGACTGAAGACACTCCATGAGGCCTACCGCGTCGACTACACCGCCTATTACGACAAGCATGCAGCCTCAGACAGCCCCGCCATGCGCGGCGCAGATCCGGCCATCGTTTTGGTTCCTGGGGTCGGAATGTTCAGTTACGGTGCCACGAAACAGGTCGCTCGCGTGGCCGGGGAATTCTATCTCAACGCCATCAATGTCATGCGGGGCGCCGAGGCGCTCTCCACCTATGGCCCGATCTCCGACGCAGAGAAATTCCGCATTGAATATTGGGCACTCGAGGAGGCGAAGCTGCAGCGGATACCGAAACCCAAGAGCCACCAAGGCCGGATCGCCCTCGTCACCGGAGCGGCATCGGGCATTGGCAAAGCCATCGCCATACGGCTCGCGGCTGATGGCGCCTGCGTCGTCGTCGCGGACCTCGACCTGGAGAAGGCGCAGGCGGCGGCAGCGGAATTAGGTTCCGTCGATGTGGCCATCGGCGTCGCTGTCGACGTCTCCGACGCCGACGCCGTGAAAGCCGCGGTCGATGCAACGCTGATGGCATTCGGCGGTCTGGATCTTGTCGTGAACAACGCCGGGCTGTCCATTGCGCGCTCATTGCTGGAGACCACTGAGACCGAATGGGATCTGCTCCACAACGTCATGTCCAAGGGATCGTTCCTGGTCTCGCGCGCCGCAGCGAGCGCCCTCATCGAGCAGGGAATGGGCGGCGATATCGTCTATATCTCCTCGAAGAACTCGATCTTCGCTGGCCCGGATAACATCGCATATTCGGCGGCAAAGGCCGACCAGTCACACCAGGTTCGGTTGCTCGCTGCTGAGCTGGGCGGGTATGGAATCCGCGTCAACGGCATCAACCCTGACGGTGTCGTGCGGGGTTCTGGCATCTTCGCGTCGGGCTGGGGCGCTAATCGGGCCAAGACCTACGGCGTCAGTGAAGAGAACCTGGGCCAGTTCTACGCTGACCGAACTATATTGAAACGGGAGGTCATTCCCGAGAACGTCGCTGACGCGGTGTGGGTGCTCACCGGCCCCGCATTGAGCCGGACGACGGGTGTGCATATCCCGGTCGACTCCGGCGTCGCCGCCGCGTTCCTGCGATGACCCGATGACCCGCGCAGCTGTCGCCGCAATCGATCTCGGCGCGACCAGTGGACGTGTCGTGGTCGGTCGCTTCGACGCTGACACTGTGCGCCTCGACGTAGTCGAGCGATTCTTGAACAACCCCGTGCGCTGCTGGGAGGGAACAACAGACGGGCTGCACTGGAACGTGCTCGAACTGTTTCGTTCAGCCCTGATCGGCCTCCGCAAAGCAGTGATTGAGGAGCCTGATCTGCGCAGCATCGGAATTGATGCCTGGGGGCTCGACTATGGGTTGTTGCGTGGCGGTGCGCTGCTCGGTAATCCCTACTCGCACCGCGACGAGCGCACACTCGAGGGCGTGCGGGCGACCCATGAGCTCGTCTCGCAGAAGGAGCTGTATGCCGCCAGCGGTATGCAGTTCATGCCGATAAACACCGTCTATCAGTTCACCGCCGACCGGCTTGCCGGACGGGTGCAAGCTGGCGATACAGCCCTGTTGATACCCGATCTCATGGGGTACTGGCTGACTGGCGTGCCTGTCGCCGAGCACACCAACGCCTCGACGACGGGTTTGCTGGACATACACACGCGAGGTTGGTCGACCAAGCTGGCGAACAGCCTCGGGTTCACAGCGAGCCTGTTCCCGCAGTTGGTCGAACCTGGAACGACGCTCGGCCCACTGCTGCCGACCGTGCGAGCCGAGGTTGGCGGGCAGATCCCCGTTGTCACCGTGGGGTCGCACGACACGGCCTCAGCCGTGGTCGGAGTGCCTGCCCGGGGCGATGAATTCGCCTACGTCTCGTGCGGTACCTGGGCGCTCGCCGGGGTCGAACTGGAAATGCCCGTGCTCAGCGAGGCGGCCCGCGTCGCCAATTTCACTAACGAGAGCGGGCTGGACGGTCGCATCCGCTTTCTGCAGAACATCACGGGACTCTGGCTGCAGTCGGAGAGCATCCGCACGTGGGAGCGGGCGGGACTTCAGATCGACCTTCCTGCACTCATCCGTGAGGCCGCGGCCCTACCGCGCGGTTCGGTGTTCGATGCCAACGATCCGCGCCTGCTCACGCCTGGCGACATGCCCGCGCGCATTGCGCAGTGCTGCCTCGAGGCCAATCAGCCTGTGCCGCACACTCTGGCGGAGGTCACGCGCGCAATTAGCGAGAGCCTGGCCGAGGCGTTTGCACACACCGTTCGCACCGCTTCGGAGCTGTCGGGCAAGACCGTGAGGGCCATCCACATCGTTGGCGGCGGATCGCAAAACGCCCTCCTGTGCCAGTTGACCGCCGACCGCAGTGGACTGCCCGTGATCGCTGGTCCGGTCGAGGCAACCGCCTTCGGAAACGTGCTCGTGCAGGCGCGCACCGGGCGGCTCATCTCGGGCAGCCTCGAGGCGATGCGGGCCGTCATAACCCGGTCGGTGACGCTGCAGCATTACGCGCCGCGCGGGTGACATCGCGCCGGAATACGCCCGCACGGGAGGGGGTTGATCAAGCGTTTCTGGTGCACCGGCATATTCCGTCTGTCAGACTCGGCGTTAATCGCACGACGCGACCACCGAACTGAATGGATTCCATGAGCAAGCACCTTGTTGTCGGAGCCGGCCTCATCGGCCGCCCCCTGGCCGAACGCCTCGCGGCCCGCGGCGACACCGTGACCATTGCCACCCGCTCGGGCTCGGCCGCCGCAGGCGCGACTGCTCTGGTACTGGATGCGAGTGATCCGGCAGCTTTTACGCACGCCGCAGCTAATGCTTCCACCATCCTTCTCTGCACGAATCCGCCCTATACCGATTGGGCTGCACAATGGCCGCCCATCTACGAGGCGGTGATTGCCGCCGCATCCGCTACCGGTGCCAGGATCGTCGTGATGGGTAACCTGTATTCCTATGGGTCACCGACCGGCGCCATGACCGAACACTCGAGCGAAACGACCACCGAAGCCAAGGGACTCATTCGCCGCGAAGGTTGGGCAAAGTTGCGCGCCGCGCATGACGCCGGCCACATTCGTGCTGTCGAGGTGCGGGCCAGTGACTACTTCGGGCCTGGGGCCACCGGCACCGCGCACCTGGGCGAAGCGTTTTTCACCGCTGTTCTTCGCTCAAAGACGGCTCATGTCGTGGGTAAGCCGCACCTCGCGCACAGCTGGAGCTACCTGCCCGACATCGTGACCACGCTCATCGCCGCGGCAGACTACACCGGCGACTGGGGCCGAATCTGGCACGTTCCGAGCGGTACCGTCAGCCGTGTCGACATCGTTGGGCAACTCAATGCGCACTACGGCACACGGGGAAAAGTCACCGGCTATCCGCAGCTGTTGCTGCGGTCCCTCGGGGTGGCCAATCCGATGATGCACGAAGTGTGGGCGTCGAGTTACCAGTTCGTGGTGCCGTTCGTGATTGATGCGACCGAGACCGAGCGTGAACTCGGTGTCGCCGCCACGTCGTGGAACGAGGCACTCATCGCCACCGCAGAGAGCTACCGCAGCCAGATCTGATCGAGGCGCTTCTGCAGCCGGTGCCTCAGCTCACGTGTACGTGCGGGCGCCGTTTGGCGTTCGGCTCCGACTCACGCAACACTTCGCGGGTCACCGGTGCGATCTCGCCCTGGCCGGTGACGAGGAACTTGAACATATTCGAGATGGGGTTGTTCTGGGTCCACTCAAAATAGATTTCCGGGATGATGCCGGTCTGGTCACGAATCTCCAGAAGCACGGCCGCAATCGTGTTCGGCACATTGCCGCTGGTCACCTGGAGAACCCGGTAACCGTGTTTGGCCACGCCGCTCACGACGAGATCTTCCTCAAAGTCCGACGAGTCTGAGGGGAGCACTTCGAGAAAGATGATCGGTGAGCCGGTCGGTATATTGCCGAATCGGCGTTCGTCGCGGCTCTTATCACGGTACTCGGTTTCGGTGTCTTCGTCGGGCTCGTGGGAGATGATTCGCACGACGTCGTAGTCCTCGGCGTCGCCCGTGACGAAATCGAGGGCCGAGGAATCCAAAGTGATCGACGTCGCCCTGAGTTGGAACGACCGACGCACGCGCGAGACGAGGGAAGTCACCATGATGCCCACGATGAACAGGGCGGCGATGCGCACGCCGTCGGGGCGTTCGACGATGTTCGCGATGGTCGTGTACGCCATGATCGCGGCGATTATGCCGAAACCAATGGTCGGCCAGCGTTGCCGTCTTTTGCGGGCGGACAGGGTGACCGCGACGGATGCCGACGTCATCAGCACGAGCACGCCCGTTGCGTAGGCACCGCCCTGGGCGTCGACGCTGGCCTGGAAAGCAATCGTGATCACGAAGGCGATCCCGATGAAAACCAGTACGAGCGGGCGCACGGCCCGGGCCCATTGCGGTGCCATGCCGTACCGCGGCAAGTACCGAGGCACGAGGTTAAGCAGACCGGCCATAGCGGATGCCCCAGCAAACCAAAGGATGCAGATGGTGCTGATGTCGTAGACGGTGCCGAATGCGTTACCGAGGTATTCGTGGGCGAGGTAGGCCAGGGCGCGACCGTTGGCGGGGCCGCCGGGCTGGAAGGCGGCCTGCGGGATCAGAAACGTGGTGACCAGGCTCGACGTGATCAGGAAACCGCTCATGATCAGTGCCGCTGTGGTGAGCAGCCGTTTAGTGCCGCGTATCCGGCCGACGGGATTGTCGTCGCTGTCGGTCGGGCTTCCCGTAACCTGCGGCATCACGGCCACACCGGTCTCGAAGCCGGACAGGCCCAAGGCCAACTTGGGAAACACGAGCAGTGCGATCCCCACCATGACGAGCGGATTACCGTGCTGCACGGTGAGCGCCGCCCACCAATCCGTGATGACCACGCTATTCGTCGCCACGTGCTCAATCGCAACCATGATGACGATCAGGTTGAGAATGAGGTAGACCGCAACAAGAACCACGGCGATGCTGATTGCTTCCCGAAAGCCGCGAAGGAAGACAATTCCAAGCAGGGCGATGATGAACAACGTGATCGGTACTTCCTGACCGTGAAACCAGGTTGGCGTGAACGGATTCTCGACTGCGTGAGCCGTGGCATCCGCTGCCGACAAAGTAATCGTGATCATGAAGTCCGTTGCCGCGAACCCGAGCAGAACCAGCACGAAGAGCTTGCCCGACCACCACGGCAACAGCTTCTCCAACATATGGATGGAACCGGATCCCCGAAAACTCTCGGCAGCCACTCGCCGATACACCGGCAGGGCACCGAGCAGCGTCAGGGCGACGAGCACGATGGTCGCGATCGGCGACAACAGCCCCGCAGCGAGTGCCGCGATCGCCGGCTGATAGCCCAGCGTCGAGAAATAGTCGACACCGGTCAGGCACATCACACGCCACCATGGCTGCGTCTTTTCGGCCGTGGCCGCGTGCGGTCCCACCCGCGATCCCTGACGGTCCCCAGTGTCTTGCAATAGCCACGCTTTGACACTTTTGGCCGAAGCCCGCGATATGGTCACGAGCACACCCTACGCCCTCGCAAACTACCGCAAGAATTGCTTTCACTTTCATTTACTGCACGCTTCTCGCTGCGGCCGAACAAGGGGGCAAGCCGCCATCTGGTGACCCCTACTCGACCTGTACGCGACGTTTGCGGTTGCGTGGTTGTGAGCGCGAGAGAGGACCACCGCAAAGATCAGGAAGACGGCTGTGCTCAGCCATCCGCTTATCTCTCCCAGCTGCGGAATTACGAGCAGCCCGCTCACTCCCAGCAGAATCAGCACCCCGGCCAAAACTGCGAACAACCGCATGCCATAAAGCAAGATGAAGACGAGGTAGTGCCCGCCAACGAAGAAGAGCTCAGCCGGAAAGAAGGGTACGGGCTCATAGCTCCCGAGGGCGACGGCAATCAGCAAGCCGAGGGGCACGGTAAACGCGCACTGCATCGCCAATGCCGCCGAAGAAGAGCGCAGCCATACCGCCAGCAACGGAGCCCCAAGTGAACACCGCGCTCGCCGCCGCCCAGATGACCGCGGACACCAATGGTCCAGGGAAGCCGGCACGATAGATTCGTCGAACATCGGCCTGTGCTTGTGAAATGTCCATGACATCCACCGTGATCGAGCCGAAGAGCGAGTCGCACACTCGTCAGAGCCCACTTCGATCATGGCGCACCAGTCGCGACAGGACCAATCAGAGCCGCGTTGCGACGCTGTGTCAGGGCGCGCGAGTAGCTTCAGCAGCAGTCTTCGTGCTCGACGTCGCGTTCCCCGGTGAGCGCAGCCACGGGCACTTTGCAGGCGTCGCCACGCCAGGCCTCGAAGCCTTCCCGAACGGCGAAGACCACGATCACGAGGGCTGCAACCGAGTCCGCCCACGCCCAACCAAAGAGCGTGTTCAAAAGTAGCCCGACCAGCAGGGCTGCGGAAAGATAGGAGCAGATCAGGGTTTGTTTCGAGTCAGCGACCGCCGAAGCAGAGCCCAACTCATGGCCGGCGCGACGCTCGGCGAAGCTCAGAAAGGGCATCACCAGTAGGCTGACCGCTGCCAGCACAATGCCGACCGTGCTGTGCTCCGCTTCGCGAACGCCGAAGAGGGACAGGCCGGCATCCACAATCACATACGCGGCGAGAGCGAAGAACGCCCACGCGATGACTCGCAGCGCGGTCTTTTCTCGCTTCTCCGGATCAGGCGCTGCGAACTGCCAGGCGACAGCGGCAGCGGAGAGGACCTCCACGATGGAGTCCAGGCCAAACCCGATGAGGGCGGCTGACGATGCCACGCTGCCGGCCGCGATCGCAATGATGGCTTCGATGACGTTGTAGCCAATGGTCGCCGCGACGATCCACCGAATCCGGCGGCGGAGAACCTGCGTTCGGTCAGGCTGGATCGCAACAACTCGGTCATTGCTGGAGAGGCTCATGCGTCGTTCCCGCAGCACAGCGGTACGTCGCAGTCCTCATCGACGCAGCCGACACCGTCATCGATAGCGAGCACCACATCCATCAGGGCGATTAGCGCCCTGGTCACGTGAGGATCCGCGATCTCATAGCGAGTCGAGCGTCCCTCCGGAACGACGGCCACGATTCCGCAGCCTCTGAGGCACGCCAGGTGGTTGGATACGTTCGACCGCGACAACTGCAGCTCGCGCGCCAACGCACCCGGAAACCCCGGGCGTTCGAGCAAGGAGAACAGGATTCGAGACCTGGTGGGATCGGCCATCGCTCGACCCAACCGGTTCATCACGTCAACCCGCGAGGCAATAGTCAGCATCCACTGACATTACAGCAGGGGCTGACCAATCACCACGGTCCTGCCAACGCAGTGTCAATTAGTACTGATCGTGCCCGATTGGATCGGCCCGGAGGCGGAGCGCGACCCACAGTCCACATCGGCGGCAGATGTAGGCATTGTCGCTGAGGGCGTGCAGCCTGCGGCGCGGATAGCTGCGACCGCAGCAGGAACAGGTGAGTTCTGGGGTGTTATCCATGAGCCGCGAGCGCTGCCTCAATCTGTTCTTGGGTGGGAGCTCCGGCCATTCCGTTCGGCGTTACATAAATCCGGCAGGCGAGATCGCTGGTGCGGCCATCCGTCGGGAAGAGATCAACACCGTCGACGAGGATCGTTGGCGACCCAGCAAATAGGACTTGCCCGGCTGTCTCGGCGGAATCGATCAGTGTGGATGTGATCACTGTGTTCGAGTGCATCGTGTTGTCGACGGCGCGCTGCAGGCGGATGAGGGCCTGTACCGAGTTCGGACAGCCTGCAATGTAGAGCAGCTCGATTGTTGTCATGGATTCTTTTCCTTTTGAGGGGGCCATCCATATCATCCAACGGATGCGTCGCCTCGCGATACCGCGGATGGACAGAAATCAACGTGGGTACCCAGTATTTTCCGCAGGACAGTCTTTCAGGTCGATGCGAGCTAGTTGTAAATCTCGATGAGGCTCGGGTCGGTCAGCTCAATCTGAGCGACACCTTCGTACAGTGTGATTTGGCCGGAGGTGCACAGGGTCACGCCGCCGTCAATCGGCTCAAGGTCGCCGACGTCCCAAACCACGATCTGAAAACGTTCCGGGTCGGGGTAGTCGCGACCGAGGTTGAGGAACACGTCGTCTTCCGAGTTGCCGCCGCCGGCGAGTGGCCCGCAGACGCGCTGCGTCGAACCGGCGTAGTCCACAGCATGGTTCCAGGGGATCCCGCCGCCAGGCTGCTCTTCCGCGGCCGCGGCAAATGGGAGCGGGGTTGGAGCGCCAGGAGCCGGATCTGCCTGGTAAACCCAGTTTCCGTTGCGGTCCTCGACGCAGCTAAGCTCTACGGCCTTCCGCTGAGCCAGACCGGCCGGTGCCGCGACGAGCGCAGCGCAGGCGGTGGCAGGATCGACCGGCGATGACTCTTCGGTCAACAGTTCAGCCGCGTTGGGCTCGTCATAGGAATAGGAGCCCGAGCTGCAGGCGGTGAGCAGAAGCATCGAAGACAGGGCCGCAGCAGCTGTCAGAGCGGCGATTGGAGCGCGAGGCGATCGGGGCATGGGCAAAGACTAGGGCATCGCCGACGGACGTGTGTGTCCCAGTCCGAATGGGCGTCCAGCGGGCAGCATGCCCCCTTCGGCCGAACACGTCACGAGAAAATCGCGGCCGCTGAACGACTAATACGCGGAGACTCGAACCAAGAACATCACATTCCGAGTCATCTTCATCAAGACTTCGAAGTCGCACAGATTCGGAACTCCCCCGACAACCGGCACGAAAGGGGCACCACGGGCTCACGAGCCTGGGCTAACCTAGCGGGATTCGGACATGACTTCATCGCGACCGCAACTGCCAAAACCCCCCAATTGACCGGAGATTTTTTACAAAGCTGGGGTACCTGGACTCGAACCAAGAACAAATGATAGCCGTCGGGGTGGCCGTGCGCACCTGCATACGGGGCAGACTTCCGCGGAATTCCGCGGTTCTCATGGGGTTTAGTGTACGCGCTGTACGGTGAAATACGGCCTGAATCTGGTCAGATTTTGGGGTTTATGGTTAGTTTCTGGTCATGGGCCGTACCTTTACGTGACCGGGCGCACGTTGGCGTCAGGCTCGCCAACAATGTCGCGCGCGTATCCGGTATTGCCCGGAACCCCTGGGAAGGCCTCGACCCCGCAACTCTGACCGCTTAGAGCGATCACTTCGATAACAGGCGAAGGCCCGTTACCTTGCCACTTCCCTATCCAAGCCGCGACACGACCGCCTTGATCAGTGGCCAGACACGCTCCACGGACTTGTGATTCACCCTTTCCGCGGAGGAATGCAGGGCCTGAAGCTCGGTGCCGATCGAGATGATATCGGAGACGGGCACCCGCCGACTAAACATGCCGAGCTCGAGAGAACACTGGGACACCTCGACGTTTGGCTCTGTGCCGAGCACGTCACGGTAGGCCTCCGATGCCGTCCGAAGGAGTTCCGATTGCGGACGATACGGGAACTCCGGAGCGTCGAGGCCGTAGAGTTCGCACACGACACCACCACCGGCGAGCGCCACGAGCGCCTGTACTCGCTCGATCAACTCGTGTTTCCGCGAGGTGAGGGCCGACGTCACCGTCGACATCACACGTGCACCTTCGGGAGTCGGCCGCAACGTTCCCACGTTGTTGGACGTCTCTACACGACCGGGCACGTGCAGATTCCAGCTGACCACCCCGTGAGGAATCAGCCGCAAAACAGACATGAGACGAAGCCCCGCGGCGTGTGAAAACGCGATGTCGGGACGGTGGGCATCTTTCAGCTCGACGCGAATCGCCGGGTCGGAAATCTGGTACTCACTCTTGAGAGCTGCATCCAGCTCGGCGATGAGCGCCTCGATCGAATCCAGGTGTATGTCCTCGAAAACGATGACAGCGGATGCATCGGCCGGGATGGCACTATTCTGAGCACCTCCGAAGGGGGTGGCGATGCGCAGGTCGTACGTGGCGGCCAACCGGTGCACCGCGCGGGCCAGCACCTGCAGAGCGTTCGCGCGCTCCAGCTGAATGTCGAATTCGCAGTGACCGCCATTGAGCCCACGCACCTCCAGCGACCGCGCAGTGGTCAAGGCATCCGGTGTTCGTTCAAACTCGCCCGGAACATCAACCGTGAACGTCACGTCCCCGCTGCACCCCGCCAGAATCTCTTCATCGGTAATCCAGTTGAAGTCGATCATGCGGCGCCCAGTGAGTTGCGCAACGTCGAACTGTCCGGCACCCACCTTCCCCTTCTCTTCCATGGCGGTGAGGACCGCTTCCAGCGGCGGATGAGGAATGTCCTTCGATTCCAGCAGCGCGAGAATGTAGGACACTCCTATTCCGTTGTCCGCCCCCAAGGACGTTCCTGCCGCCGAGATGTACTCGCCGTCCACGACGAGGCTCAGTGGTTGGTTCACAAAGTCGAATTCGACACCTTCGGCTTTTTCGCAGACCATATCCAGGTGGCCGTGCAGGATCAGGGGCTCGGCATTTTCAAGGCCACCCTGACCGGGCTTGCGCACGAGAACGCAGTGCAGGTCATCCTTGAATGCCTCCAGTCCACAGGAGCGCGCAAAATCCACGACCCACGTGGCGACCTGTTCCTCGTTCCCCGATCCTCTCGGGATGCTGGTGAGCACTTCAAAGAATCGTAAGACCTCGCGGGGTTCGAGGTCGTCGAGCACTCCAGAGTTGGTGGTTTCCATAATGTCCGCGGCAGGCATGTTTCCCTCTCTTGTACTACTTGACAATGCTTGATTTGTTGCGCGACATGGTGAGGGCAACCACTGCGATGATGACCGCGCCGTAGACCAAGCTCTGTGCTTGGGCGTCAATACCGACCGCAGTCGTCGCGATGGGAACGAGGGCAACGGTCAGCGCTCCGAAGATCACCGTGAGCGGATTCACTACGCCCCCGGAAATCGACGTCCCTCCGATCAGCGCTGCGGCGATGGCGGGAAGCAGCAGGTCGCTTCCTAGGCCGGTGGGCGACGCGGATCCCGCCTGCGCGATGATCGCGATGCCGGCGAGTCCAGCCGCGAACCCCGAGAGAGCGAAGGCCAGCACCTTGAGCGAGCGCGTTCGAACGGCCGAGAAGATCGCGGCGGACTCGTTCTTTCCGATGGCCGTCATTCCTCGGCCGATGCGGGTGTAGCGCAGGAGTACCCAAAGAGCGACCGCCAGTAGCACGCCCATCCAGAACGTCATCGGCACATTTGCGATTCCGCTTTCGTACAACGAACGAACGCTCTCCCCGTTGCTAGAGACATAGACGGTCGTGCGGCCGCTGGCTACGAGCGCGATGGCTTGAAAAATTCCCAGCGTGCCGAGTGTAAGCGCAAAGGACGGCACCTGCGCGTAGGCGAGGATTAGGCCGTTCACGGCTCCGAAGGCGGTGGTGGCAAGGAGAACGATCAGTGGCGATAGACCCGCTACGGGCCCGAGCGTGAGAGCAAGCAAGATTGCACCCAGCAGGCCAATCGCGGCATTCGACAAGTCGATCGACCCGACATTGAGCACCATTGCCTGCCCGAGTGCTAGCAAAAGGATGGGGGCCGACGACGACGCGATTATTGCTAATCCTCCTCCCCCGATGAAAGCTGGCGTGAGGATCGCAACGACGACGAGAATCGCAAGAAAGATGACGATCGGGCCAATCGCATGCCAGCCTCCGAGGCGCTTCACGGACGGCAACTTACCGCGGGCGGGGATGAGGACGGGTACGGCAATCTTCGTTGCCTCGTTATCAATCTTGGACATCAGAGCATCCTTTCGAGCAGGTCCAGAGTCGCGGGATTATCGTGACCGAGGTCGAAGACCCCCGAGATCCGACCGTCCCGCATCACCACGATGTCATCGGCGATATCTAACGCCTCATCGATCGTGTCGGGTATGAGAATAATTGCGGTGCCGCCATCGCACACCGACCGGATCTGCGCGTTGACTGTCTCCGCCGCACCCGGGTCGAGGCCTCGGAGCGGGTGGTCTAGCACGAGTGCCTTCAAATTTGAAGAGTTCAGCCACTTGGCGAGGACGACCTTCTGCTGGTTGCCGCCTGAAAAGTCTTGCAACATGTGCAGGGGCTCCCGAGGCCGAATGTCCAGCTTCTCAAACCACATCCGTGCCAAAGACAGCCTGCGTCGGGGAAGCTCGAACGGCCCAACGGCCGCGGAGCCGGGATGCGTGAGCGTGATGTTTTGATCCGCTGGCATTTCCCCCACCATTCCCTCAGTCTTGCGCTCCGCAGGCACGTAGCCGACCCCCAGGTCGACGGCACGTTTGATGGACAGCTGGTGCCCGGAGTATCCCGCGATCGAGACCGATCCGGAGTCAAAGCCTTCGGCCCCGAAGACCGCTCGCACCACGGACTCGCGGCCTGAGCCGCTGGTACCCAGAATGGCCAGGACTCGGCCGGGGTAGGCATCGATCGATACATCCGCATAGGATCCTGCCCGGGTGAGGTCGTGGATCGAGATGATTGGGCTGCTCGTCGCCTCAATACTCCGCCGGTTTCGAACAGCAGCGTGGGTCTCCCGACCAACCATGAGGCGAAAGAGTTCCTCTTCGGTAACGTCATCGACGGGGCGGTCGGCGATCAATTCACCATCGCGCATGACGACCACCCTGTCGCAGATGCGCATGACCTCGTCGAGTCGGTGCGAGACGAAGATAACCGAGCCGATGTCGCGAAGCTTGGAGATTTCCCTCTCCAAGATCGCGGTCTCCGTCCTTTCTAGGATTGCAGTTGGTTCATCGAGGATCACGAGAGGCGTCGTGTGGCTGGCGGCACTTACCCGGATCGCCCGCGCAATCTCGACCATCTGGCGATCAACGAACGACAGGTCGCTTACTCGTGTCTTCGGATTCAAGTGCGATCCGATGAGGTCGAGAGCCTGTGCTGCGTCCGCGTACAAGCGTCGCCAGTTGTACAGCCCTAGCCGATTGACACCGCCCCGGCCCATTGGTGTGTTGACCTCGATGTTTTCGGCGATTGTGAGGTTTGTGAAGAGAGATTGCTCCTGGTGAACGACCCCGATCCCCGCGCGCAGGGCATCAGCTGGTCCGCGGAACTGAACTTCCCGTCCGTTTACGGCGATTGTTCCTTCGTCGTGGCGATAGTTGCCCGAGAGCATCTTCAGCAGCGTTGACTTGCCCGCGCCATTCTCTCCAATGAGGCCGATGACCTCACCCGATTGAATATTAAGCGACACTTTGCGAACGGCACGATTCGATCCGAAGCTCTTGGAGACGCTGTCGAGGCGAAGCACTGCGGGAGTTGTGGTCACGTCGTTCACTTTGCCACCTGCAATCTGTCGCGCTGCGACCACGCGGCGAACACGATAGCGGCGACCAGGATCGCGCCGGTAACTGCCGACTGATAACTCGACTCAACGCCGGAGAGTATGAGTCCGTTGTTCAGGATCGTCAGCAGGAATACGCCCAATACGGTGCGCAGGATCCCCCCTTTTCCACCGCCGAGATGCGTGCCTCCGATGACAACCGCAGGAATGACGATGAAGAGCACTCCGGAGCCGACGGTCGGTGACCCGATGTCGAGTTGAACAGTGGCCAGGATGCCGCCGAGACCGCTCAGAAGCGCGGCAATGGCGAAGACGGCAACCTTTACGCGGAAAGCCGGAAGGCCCGCCGAGCGCACGATCGTTTCGCTGTTTCCAATGGCGAGGGTCACCCGGCCGATCCGGGTACTGCGTAGAACGAATATGCCGAGGCCGATGACGAGCAGCGCCACCCAGAAGGAGTTCGGAAGCCCGAAACTAATTCGCGAGGTCCAGCCCTTCAACCCCTCATCTTCAAGACGAGGGAGAAGGTCGGTTCCATAGAGCATGGTGGCGATTCCGAGGCCGACATACCACATTCCCAGAGTAACGATGAATGAGGGAACCTTCAGCGCGGTGAAGATGAGGCCGCTGGCGACACCGATCACAAGAGCTACGCCGAGCGCTATGACCCAAGCCCATGGCCCCAAGTCCGCTCCCCCCCGCGAGTTGGCGCTGAGAAGGATCCAAGTCATTCCGGTGGCCCCCATGACTCCCTCCACGGACAAGTCGATGGATCCAAGGAGGATGACCAGGGTCGCTCCCACGGCAACGATCAAGGGGATAGCGGACTGGGTAAGCACATTCTGAAGGTTGGAGGCAGTCAGAAAGCGTTCGTTGAGCAAAGAAAACACACCGATAAGAACGGCCAGAGCTACGAGTAAACTCAGCGGTTCGGCGAGACCGCGGAACCGAGCACGGCGCTCGATGCCGGATTCGCGGATCCTGATCGCAGTGGTGCTTATGCCCCCCGCGACCTGTTCCGCTACAACTTTGTGAACCATGAAAATTCTCCTCGCATATACAGATCTCGTACTGGTGATGCGGCTGTTCCCGGCCGTCGTCTGGTGACGAGGGCCGGGAACAGGCCGGCCGCAATGCGCTACGACTTGGGCAAAACCTCGGGGCCACCGCCGCCGACGAGGGTCGCCGGCTCGGTGTCCCACGGGCCAGTCTCGACAAGATTGTCAACGAAATCAGCTGCAGCCGTGTCAGTGTCGTACTTCGCGTAGTCGCCAAGCGTCTCGGGGGTTACGCACTTGATGTCAAAGAAGCTATCCCGCTTGTCCTTGGGCAGTTCGGACGGAACGATCTCGCCGATCGCGGCCTGGTAGGCCGTGTACAGACCGATGGCGGAGGCCATGTAGCCGCGGTGGAAGGTTTCCCCGACAATGGCATTGTTGCCGTAGCCCTCTTTCATCAGTTTTACCGTGTCGGGGTACAGACCGTCAGAGGCGAACTTCACCGAGTTCAGCAAACCGGCGTCATCGAAGGCTTGGAGCGCACCGAGCTGCATACCGTCATCGGCACTCCAGACACCATTGATCTGGTCGCCGTACTTAGCGATCAGGTCCTTTGAATTCTGGTTGGCCAGCTGCGGGTCCCAGTTCGAAGCCTGCTTCTCGAGAATTTTGATGTCAGGGTAGTTTTCACGCATCTCAGCCTCGAAGCCGGCGACACGCGTCGCGCTGGTCGTGCTGTCTTCCACGCCGGGGAACATGATTACGTTGCCCTTGCCCCCAAGTGCATCACCGATTGCCTTGGCATTGCAGCGGCCTGAGTCCACACCAGCGTGCTTCTGGAAGGCCACGAAGTTATCCCCCGCGTCCCAGGGCTCGAAGTTATCGGGTTTGTTCCACCAGATCGATACGTAGCCACCGGCACGCTTCACAGCGTCCACGATGGTCGGGGTGTCCGAGCTCGCTACCGTGTTGACGAACATCACGACCTTCTTGCCCTGCGCCAAGATCGCCTGAATCTTCGAGATTTCAGTCTGCGACGAACCCTGCGAGTCGATGATCTCGAGAGGAATGTCAAGTTTTTTGGAGAGGGCCTTAGCTCCCTCAATGTTGGCGATGAAGTAAGGGTTTGTGGTGTTGATGACGGATGCGACGAGGACGAGATCCTCTTTGGCGATCGGCCCCGAGGAACCGGTGGCGGTTCCACCCGCGGTCGACGTGCACCCGGCGAGAGCGAGCGCAGCAACAGCCGCGAAGGCGGCGAGGCGGAGCGCGCCGCGTTTGTTTCTGAGAGACATCTTTGACTCCTTTGTCGTGGGTAAGGCTTGATTTCAAGTCGTTTGCATTTTTATTCAGCAAATAAATTTTGATTCACTGTGAGGATATGGGTACTCGCGCGTGCACGCAAGAGAATTTCGCCGGACGGCCCACACGTGACCGATTCGTTACGATTTGGAACGAGAAAATCGTGCGTCAGCGCAGAGTTCGGAAGAAATCCCGAACGTCGTTCACGTAGATTTCCGGTTCTTCCAAGGGAGCGAAGTGACCGCCGGTGCTGTGGACGCGGTACTGCTGGAGGTTGAAGTACTTCTCCGTCCACGTTTTCGGCGGCTTGTAGATCTCGCCCGGGTAGATCGAGACCGCGGTCGGCACTCCCACGACCGGGAACCGGTTGTGGCTCGGCGTCCACGGGTTACCCCGGCACTCCCAGTAGTACCGGGACGAGGTCCCACCCGTTCCCGTCAGAAAGTACACCGCGGCGGTCGTGATCAGGTCTTCCTTTGGCCACACACGCTCGAATGACTCTGTGCCGCTGCCACGTTCCGCGAGGCCCCAGAAATAGCGCTTCTCGGTAATCCAGGCCAGCTGGGCCGCAGGCGAGTCGGTGACGAGCGCCGCGAGCGTCTGTGGCTTCGTCAACTGGATCTCACCGTAGCCACTCTCATTCTCGACGAACAACTTGCCACGTTCGAACCAGCCGGATTCGTCGGCGGAGTACTCGCTCGCCGCCGGCAGTCCCAAAAAGGTGTCATACTCGACGCCGTCGGGCTGGTCGGGATGATCCGGAAGATAGTGCGACATCTGCGCGGGAAAATGTGTGTACACCCCGATGACGTCAGATTCGTACTTGTGCCCGTGCTGCTGGGCGATGAGCGCGCCCCAGTCCCCCCCTGCGGTGGCGTAGCGGTCGTACCCCAGAATCTGCTTCATAAGAACGTTCTCGAGATCGGCGGTCTTCCAGAAATTCCACCCTGTCTCCGTCAGCGGAGACGAAAACCCATAGCCAGGCAGGGAGATCAGAACGACATCGAAGGAATCAGACTCCAAACCGCCGAACCTTACCGGATCCGTCAGAGGCTCAATAATTTTTCGTACGTCCCAGAAAGTCCAGGGCCAGCCATGGTGGAGAAGCAGCGGCTTCGGGTTCGGCCCCTTGCCGCGCACATGGATGAAGTGCAGGGGCACGCCCATCACGTCCACCTTGAAGTGTGGGAGTTCGTTCATCTGGCGCTCCACAGCACGCCAATCGTACTCGTTGATCCAATAGTCAATGAGGGTGCGGTGGTAGTCGGTATTGTAGCCGTAGCGCCAGTCTTCGTTCCCAAAATCCTGCGGGAATCGTGTGCGTTTCAGCCTCTCCATCATGTCGTCCAGATCCGCGTCGGGGATGCGGATCTCGTACGGCTGGACATCAAACGAATTCGACAACCTAGAACCTCCTCGTTCTGCGTCGCACGCGTGAAGTATGTTTTTATTCATCGACTGCGTGTATATTCACTCTATATCCCAACCGGGATATATCTGTCAACGAATCGTGCTCGGTCAGAAGAATCAGCGTGTTGCGGCTGCTGGTGGAATCGG
The DNA here is from genome assembly GCF_002929575.1 of Cryobacterium sp. N21. Classification (NCBI taxonomy): domain Bacteria; kingdom Bacillati; phylum Actinomycetota; class Actinomycetes; order Micrococcales; family Microbacteriaceae; genus Cryobacterium; species Cryobacterium sp. N21. The sequence goes on from NZ_PJJQ01000022.1 coordinate 47,376, forward strand.
TTGGAATCACTGCCGATGACGCCGATCGAGGCCAGCGCGAACGGAAATGTCCGCGGAAGCGCCCCATCAGCGACGTCGCTGCAGTCGAGCTAACGCTCGCGAATCGGAACCAAAAAAATCGTTGTCCGGCTTTTGCCGCACGCCATCGCTGCAGGTGCAATCATCTCGAGAAAGAGAAGTGGACCATGGGCACTGCCCTCGACAAATATGCGGACATGAAGCCCAATTGGGACTACCCGGTCATTATCGAGTCCCACATCAATGGGATCCGTACGAAAGAGATGAACCCCAACACGCCAATTTCCTATGACGAGATTGCGGAAGACGCGATTCGTTGCTGGGAAGCCGGCGCCGGCGCGATCCACGCCCACAACACTAGCTTCGATCTCATGGGCGCAGACGCATACAAGGACTACATGCGCACCTGGGACATGGTGTTGCAAAAACACCCTGACATCACCTGGTACCCGACGACCTGCAATAACCTTCGCCTCAAGGGAGACGAGAACGGGCTTCAACACGTCCCTCTACTGATTGAAAAGGCAAATGTTCGCATTGCCTGCGTCGATACAGGGCTCACCCTGTTCGCTACAGAAACGGATGCCGAGGGCTACCTCGCCGGGCCGGAATTCGGGTTCAACTACGAGCGGGTGGGCAGCCAAATCAAAATGCTGCGCGAGCACGGCACCCCCATGGTCTTCGGCGTCTACGAACCAGGCCACCTTCGCCACGCCATGCACTACGTGAACAAGGGGCTCTCCACACCCGGCTCTATGTGGGATTTCTATCTCATTGGCGATTACGGTCTGACTGCCACAGAACCCATCGGAACGAACGGCATGAAGCCGAGCCTTGAAAGCCTGTACTACTACCTCTGGATGATCGAGGAAGCCAAGGTCAAGCATCCGTGGTACATCTCGATCTGGGGTCAGGGTGCGCTCGACGACACCTCAATCCTCCGGAGGGCGATCGAGCTGGGGGGCCACATCAAAACTGGACTGGAGCTGTTCTATGATCCGGCCCGCAACCCGACAAACCTGGAACTGCTGCAGCAGGCGCAAGAGATCGCTCGGGAGGTCGGCCGACCCATCGCGACCGCGGACGAGGCGAGAGCCCTGTACAACATCCGATGATGCGCAAATGACGAAAATATTTCGCGGAGTCCTCTTCGTTCAAATGTGAGACTAGTTACGTACGCGTTTCGACAATTTGGCTTGCCTGCGGGCGTGCCCATGCCGAGTGTCGTTGTTGGAGCCCGGTCACGAGCTCGTTCACTATTTCATCGAGTGTTCCTCGTACACCCTCATCACGCAGGCTTCCCAGGCTTGCGGGCGACCACTCAAGGTTCATTGCACCGTAGACCGCATCCACGACTGGTCGCAGTCCCTCGGGCTTGTCAAGAACAATGCAGGCGGTGAGGAGCCTGGCCCGGCGCATGGCGCGCTGAGCGATACCTACAACTTTCACTCGCCCTCGGGCATTGACGCTATGGTCACCCGCGCAGTACTCCCCGACGACGGGACCGACTCGAGCGTCGAGGCCGAGGTCGCCCAGCACATCTCGAAAGCAATCGGCGCCCACCTCAAAGGCGGCTATGTGATTACCGTAGAACTCCAAGGGGGCCATGAGATCGATAATCAGGCAGGTCTGATCGTAAGCCACCGCTCGTCCCCCCGCGAGGCGGATCACCGGGTCAAAGCCGAACCTGCGAGCGGCCGCTGAGGCTGCGGCGAATTCGGGCATCAAACTCTCGCGTCGGCTGAATGCCACCGTTGGAATCGGGCGATATGCCCTGATCCGAGCATGAGCATTAACGTCCTGTTGCATCTCGCGGAGCACGCGCAAGGATTCGTCGATGTCGTCTTGTGCCGTGCTGCCGACCCGGCCCAGTGATAATTTCGGAATGCGAGTGTGCAACTGCCGGTTCGCCGTGGTCACGTCGCGCAAGACCATAATTTTGAATCTAGGAACAGGAGATAAATCAATTGTCTGATCAGCTGGCGGATATGCAAGTGCACCATGAGGTGCGTTCTACCACGACCGACCTGGAGGGGCTTGTTTGGGATATTCGATCCGACGAGGTCGTGTACGGGGAGACCATCTTGACGCGGCAGTATCTCTCTCATCGCGGCGCGGTTGCGATCGTTGCCCTGGATGAGGACGATCGTGTTTTGCTGATACGGCAGTATCGCCATCCAATACGTGCACGAGAGTGGGAGCTTCCGGCAGGCATTCTCGACGCTGCCAATGAAAGTCCCATTTCGGCCGCCCGACGAGAATTGTTGGAAGAAACCGGACTTGCAGCCGCGAATTGGGAGCTGCTGCTGGATTTCTTCCCCACCCCAGGTGGCAGCAACGAAGCAGTCCGCGTCTTTCTCGCACGTGGCCTGGAGACAAAAGCGACCGACTTTCGCCCCACTGGAGAAGAAGTGAATATCGAACTTCGCTGGGTTCCGCTCGACGATGCTGTCACGGCAATTCTTGACCGTAAGACGCAGAACGGAACCCTTGCGGTCGCAGTATTGGCGGCTTTCGCTGCCAAGGTGCGGGGCCGGACGAACGCGACAAGTGCGGACGCTCCGTGGGATCGCCATCCGTCGGCCTCCTTGCACCACTGATTCCCGAAACACTAATCAGTCCAGCCTAGGGAGTTTTGGATATTCTTGCAATCGACGAATGTTGATACACTTGCGTATCTTAGTGAAAGGAAGAGTCATGTCTGCTGATCCGGAACCGCGCCGCTTCATGACCAAGGTTGCGCGTATGTATTACACGCACGGCATCCGGCAGATCGATATCGCGTCGAGCTTGGGCATATCGCAAGCGCGCGTGTCCCGACTGTTACAGGCCGCAGAGCAGGCGAAAATTGTCCGAACGGTTGTTGTCGTCCCCGAGGGCCTGCACGCGGAGATCGAAGAAGATCTGCAAGGGCGTTACGGGTTGTCCCAAGTTCACGTCGTTGAAGCGCTGGATCTGGACGACGAGGGTGGGATCAATCGCGACCTCGGCGAAGCCGCCGCACTCATCCTCTCGGCAATGCAGTTATCGGGCAAAACTATCGGCTTTACTTCGTGGAGCCGGTCACTGCGTTCACTCGTGACCACCCTCGAACCGTCGAAAAAGAGGTCCGACGCCACTCGCATCGTCGAGATGCTCGGGGACGTCGGCCCACCACAGCTGCAGCATGATTCCACCCGTTCCACGCAACGCTTTGCTGACCTAATCGGCGGGACGCCACTGTTCATCCGCGCCCCCGGAGTTCTGTCTTCGGCGGAAGTGCGTGAGGCAATGATTAGCTCCGACGCACACACCCGCGAGGCGATCGCGGCGTTGGATGAATTGGACGTTGCTCTCGTCGGTATCGGTACCTGCAATATCGACGCGCCGCTGGAACCGGGCGGCAACTTTTTCACCGTAGAACAGTTCGAAATGGCCAAATCCCTCGGCGCCGTCGGACAAATCAACCTGAGATTCATCGATGCGGAGGGAATCCCGATCGAGAGTGAGCTTGATTCCCTGGTGATTGGCGTGACCCTGGCCCAGCTTCCCGGCACGGGCGGCCGCTTTGCCGTCGCTGGTGGAAGGTCGAAATACGAGGCAGTGCGGGCAGCGCTTCGCGGTCATTGGATCGACACTCTGGTCACGGATATGGAAACGGCAGAGCGGCTGCTGCAGGAGTGAAGATAGGTGAGCGGCGGCCCGCACCGCGAGCCGCCGCCATCGAATACACGTTGTTACAGCGGCGCTTCCAGTTTCGTCTTCAATGCTCCGAGAAACTCGGCCGCAACCGCTCCATCCAGGGCGCGGTGATCCGAGGTGAGGGTCAGTTCGGCGATGGGACGCCAACTTCCGCCATCCTCAGTCCAAACATGACGGCGGATGGTGGCGCCGACGGCCAGGATGGCAGCCTGGGGCGCGTTGACGATGGCATCGAAGCGGGTCACCCCGAGCATGCCAAGATTCGAAATCGTGAACGTCCCTCCCGTGATGTCGTCGCGCCCCAGCCCGCCGGAACGTGCACGGCCGACGATGTCGCGCCGGCGCTGAGCGATCTCTTCAAGATTCAACTGATCGGCGTTGTGAATAATCGGTACTGTCAGACCCTTGTCCGTGGCGACAGCTATACCCACGTGGGCTCGGGGGAAAGATACGACCGCCTCGCCGTCCACGTGCACGTTCACCGCCGGAACAAAGATCAGAGCGTGCGCGGTCGCACGAACAAGCACATCGGTCACGGTCGCCCCCGGCACGACGATCTTGGCACGCGACGCCTCCGTCATATCAACCTCGACCGTGAGGTGGAAGACGGGCGCTTCCCACGCCGTGACCATGCGCCGCGCCGCGGTGCGACGCATGCCCTTCAGCTCGGTACGCTGGCCCTCGTCGAGATCTAGTGGTTGCGTCATCACGCCCGCGCTTCGGTCAGAACGGCGGTTGTCGAGGCACCGGCACACCCGTACTCGCGCATCTTTGCGATCGTCGCTTCGATCATCTGGCGCTTTCCTTCGGACATGGCGTCTTCGAGCTGGCGGTCACCCTGCGCCCAGGTCTCTTCGATACCGCGGCGAAAGGCATGGCGGAGATCAGTATCGGCGTTCAGCTTGTGCACGCCAGCCGCGATCGCGGCGCTGATATCCGACTCCGGTACTCCCGATGCTCCATGCAGAACGAGGGGAACGCCCGTGACATCCCGAATGCGCTGGATTCGTTCGATGTCCAGGGGCAGTGGGTCACCAGAGGTGATGCCGTGCATCACACCTGCCGAAATCGCTAGGAAATCGACACCGGTTTCCGCGACGAATCTTTCGGCTTCGTCGACGTTGGTGTAGTGCGCTGACCAGTCGATTCCGTTGGATGCATCGGGAATGCTGCCCAGTTCCGCTTCTACTGGAACGCCGAATGAATGTGCAACCTGAACGACGTAGCGCGTAGTTTTCAAGTTCTCTTCGAACGGCAAGTGCGAGCCGTCAAACATGATCGAGTCAAATCCAAGACGCAGGGCTTCGAAGACCTCGTCGTACGTACCGTGATCGAGGTGGATGACCGCATCCGCGCCTGTACCGTCGAGTTCACGACGGGTCATGCGGTACGCAGCCTCAAGACCCATGTGAGGAACAATCGCCCGCCCAACTTGCAGGAACACTGGGGATTGAGCGCGAATTGACGCTTCGATCAGCGCTTGCGTGGTCTCAGGGTTGTGCATATTGAAACCACCTACTGCATAGCCACCTGCTCGGGCGCGGGCAACATAGTTTTCGGCTGTCTTCGTGGTCATCATGATCCTCTCGATTGGTTCAGTTGTTAGACCAGCACGTCAGTGTGCGGCCAGTACCGGGACGGAATCTGGGACCGTCCCGTTGGTTGGGTAAGGCGGTGCCGGCGGCATCATGCGCGCGGATCGCACGGCGGACTGCCAACCGCCGTAGAGCTGGTCGCGTCGGTCGCTGCTCATGCGGGGCTCGAACACGCGCTCCACGCGCCACGTGTCGCGCACGAGATCTTGTGCGTTCCACAGACCCACCTCTGCTCCGGCAATATATGCGACTCCGAGAGCGGTGCGTTCGAGGCCCTCCGGCCGAACGACCGGCATGCCAAGGATGTCGGCTTGGAACTGGCACAGAAAGTTGTTGCAAACCGCTTTTCCGTCTACCTTCAGCGACGTCACGCTCATACCGCCGGCACGCAAGGCATCAAGGTTGTCGCGCGTCTGGTACGCCATGGCTTCGAGCGCCGCGCGAACAATCTGGTCGATGCCCGTGTCAAGAGTCAATCCAAAAATTGAGGCTCGGACGTCCTTGTCCCAGTAAGGGTCGCAGAGGCCGGCGAACGCGGGAACAAAGTAGACGCCCTGGGTGTCTGTGACCCGTTCTGCGATGCGCTCCATCTCCGCTACGGATCCAACAGCCCGCATCTTGTCACGCAGCCAATGAAGCGTCTGCCCGCTGTGGAATACCACCCCTTCGACTTCGTAGCTGGTGAGCTCGGGAATGTTCATCGCCACGCTGGTAGTCATTCCGGGGAGAAGGAGTGGGCTGCTCCCGACGTTGGCGACGAGCACGCCAGCGGTTCCAAACGTGTTCTTGACTGAGCCCTCGTCGAAACATCCCTGCCCAAAAAGTCCAGCCTGCTGATCAGCGATGATTGCTTGGATGGGTATGTGATGGCCGATGCCGCCGGGCAGAATGCTGGGGTCAAGGTATCCGAAGTGCGAATTGGAAGATCGCACCTCGGGGAGTAGCTCCTGCGGGATTCCGTACACGTCGCAAAGTCGGTCGTCCCACACAAGTTCATTAATGTTGAGCAATGCCGTGCGCGACGCCGATGTCGCATCGGTGACGTGCTCACGCCCGCCGGTGAGGTTCCAGACAAGCCAGGTGTCGACTGTTCCGGCAGCGTAGTCGCCCGTGCCTGCAAGCGCTTTGAGTCCCGGGATATTCTCGATGAACCAGGCCAGTTTAGGGGCGGAAAAAAACGAGTCGTTCCTAAGCCCGGTGAGCGTGCGGATTTCGGCGTCGAGCCCCATGTCGGACCAGCGCTGCACGATCTCATCGGTCTGATGTGAAGACCACATGATCGCATTGTGCACGGGGATGGAGGTGGATCGATTCCAGATCAAACAGGTTTCCCGGTGAGTGGTCACCCCGACCGTTGCAATATCGCGCGCCGTCAGCCCCGACCGATCCATAACCTCGTCGATCGCTGCCCGCATCGCAGTCCACAGCTGGGCCGGGTCAAGCTCGACCCAGCCGTGGTTGGGGAAAAGGGGCGTGAGCGAATTTGATGCCTCCGCGACGATCCGCCCGTCTGTATCAACGAGTACCGCCCTCGCGCTGCTCGACCCTTCATCGAGCGCGAGGACATAGCGGCCCGTCATAGGTCTGCCCGGCCGCCCTGGAGGCCGACATCACCGACGGTCAACCCACTTTGCCGTTCACCGGATGTCGCGCGACCCGGAATTTGCGCTGTGGGTCGGCCGGGGACGGCTAGGTGGCCGAGCCACTCAACGTAGCCGTCGATCTCTTCCTGGATACGGTTTTCATCCCAGCCGTTGATCGCCGCCATGATCTCCGCGATCCGCTCGACGCTCTGGATGCCGTGATCGGGTTCAAACGCCAGCAGAAGACGTCGTGCCATAACGTCTGTGAGAGTTCGGGCGAATTCTTCATGGATGGCGAAAACCACTTCAGCGGCCAGAGCCCCCGACTTTTTGTCGACGATTTCAGCGAGACTGGCATCGTCACTCACCAGAGCCACGATGTTCGCTGCCCGCACTCCGTACAGAGCGAGGAGGCGCTTCGCCACTAGTGGCGGCACAGCGCCGTTCGCAATGAACGCCTTCGAGAAGGCCTCATAGTTTGCTACTCGAGCACCAGGAAGGGGACTCGTCAGCGTAATTGTTTTGATCTTCTTAGCACCGAGGCTGCGAAGCGCTAAGTCAACGGCGTCCTCAGAGAGCTGTCGGAACGTCGTGAGCTTTCCGCCGATGACGGAGAAGAGGCCTTCGACGCCGTCTTTAGCGTGGTCGTGGATGATGTGACTCCGCGGAATCTTCCATTCGGGCACACCAGGCGCGTAGGGCAGTGGTCGCACTCCGCTATACGTGTAAAGAACATCGTCGGTGGTGAGTTTCGCGCCCGGCACGAGGGTGTTGACCTCGTTGAGAAGGTAGTCAATCTCCGACTGTTCTGCGCGAGCAGAGTCCGGTTCCTCGTTGTAGAGGTTGTCGGTGCAGCCGATGAGGTATCTATCCATCCACGGTATGACGAGGACCAGACGGCCATCCGCCTGCGACTCGTAGTACACGACGTCGCGAGGCGCCCCCGGGAACGGGGCTACGACAATATGGCTGCCCTTCGAGCCGCCGATGAATCGGGGTGAATTGACTCCCCCAAAGTCGGCCAGCAGGCGGTCGACCCACGGGCCTGCAGCGTTCATGACCACGCGTCCGCGCACGGAATGACGTTCTCCCGTGATGGAATCGGTGTACTCAACGCCGGTCACTCGAGCATCGGACTTCAACAGCCCATCGACGCGGGAGTGGGTGACGATGTCGGCCCCGTCACTCTTTGCTGCTACCGCGAGTTCAACACAGAGGCGCTCAGCGTATTCAACCTGCCCGTCGATAAATACCGCGGAACCTGTGAGTCCGGCAGGCTCCATCCCGGTGAAGCGGGACAGCACCGCGCCCTTCGTCAGAATACTGTGATTGGGTTGCTTCTTGTCCCACGAGAGGGCGTCGTAAGCGATCATGCCGAGACGGATCAACCACGACGGCCGCTTGTTGCGGGCGTAGAAAGGCATGAGAAGCGGCACAGGCTTCACGAGGTGCGGAGCGAGCTTGAAGAGACGCTCGCGCTCCTTCAGGGATTCACGAACCAGGGCGAAGTCCTTATGCTCCAGGTATCGAAGACCACCGTGAATGAGTCGCCCCGACCACGCGGACACACCGCTGCATATGTCTTCCTGGTCGATGACAATGGTTCGCAAGCCTCGCGCAGCCGCATCGCGCGCTATGCCGAGTCCATTGATACCGGCCCCTACGACGACGAGGTCATACGGTGCGCGGGTATCGCCGGCGTTCACTAAAGATGAGCTCATGGCTCCTCCTGCTTCGTTGTTTTCGTTGAGGCTCGCGTTTAGTCGGTTTCGATCACGGCAAGAATGGTGCGGACCTCGACTGAGGCACCCTCCTCGACCAAGATCTCAACCAGGGTTCCCGTGGCAGGTGACTCGAGGGTTTCCTCAACCTTCTCCGCCTCAACCTCCGCCAACGGTTCGTCTTCATCGACGTGGTCGCCCACCTTCTTGAGCCACTCGACGATTGCCCCTTCACTCATTCCCATTCCCCACTGGGGAAGCAACACATCTATACGCGCCATTTGATTCCTCTTTCGTTATTAAACTGCGGCTGCGACCGGCTGAAGCGCCGGCAGATCGACGACGCGCCGGATGGCGGCCGCAATGGTGGCCTTCGTCGGGTACATCTGCTTTTCGAGCGAGGGGCTAAAGGGAATTTGCATGTCCGGTGCCGTAACACGAACGATCGGGGCTTTAAGCGAATCAAAGATTTCTTCCGCGACGAGCGCACTGATCTCTGCCGCTGCACCGCAGGTACGGTGCGCCGGCTCGGCTACGACCAGGCGACCTGTCTTTGCCACCGACCGCAAAATGGCATCACGGTCAAGTGGAACGAGCGTTCGTGGATCAATGACCTCAACGGACACTCCTTCCTTTGCGAGTTCTTCCGCTGCAGCCACTGCCTCCGGCACGGAGCTCGAGATAGCGACGACGGTGACATCCGTTCCTACTCGCGCCGTGCGTGCGACGCCAAGCGGAACCCAAAACTCGTTCTCGTCTACATCCTCTTTCGAGCTCCACAGGAGGCAGGCCTCGAAGCTGAGGATCGGGTCGTCGGAATCGACCGCGGAGCGGAGCAGCCCTTTTGCGTCTGCGGGCGTGGCGGGGGCAATGATCTTCAGGCCGGGGACGTTCATGAACATCGGATACGGACGGTCCGAGTGGTGCGCGCCGGTGTTCAGTCCATAGAACATGGCGGAGCGGAAGACCACGGGCATCGAGGCCTGGCCGCCGAACATGTACCGGTTTTTCGCCACTTGGTTCACGAACTGGTCCATGGCCATGTAGAGAAAGCTCGAGTAGGAGAGGTCGACTATCGGGCGTAGCCCGGTCATCGCAGCACCAGCGGCCGCGCCGACTATGCCCTCCTCGGAGATCGGGGTGTTGCGAATGCGGTTCTTGCCGTACCGCTGAAGAAAATCACCCTTGTCACTGCGGGATTTGCCGCCACCGGTAGTGCCATAAACATTGGCTTCGACGTCTTCGCCGATGATAATGACACGCTCGTCGGCGTCCATGGCCTCGCGCTGGGCTGCGCCGATGGCACCCAAATAGCTCATCACAGTCATGCTGCGGACTCCTTGTCGGTGTAGAGGTCGTCGAAGGCGACCGAAAGATCGGGGTAAGGACTCGCGTCCGAGAATGCGACAGCCGCATCAACCTCGGCGAGCGCAGTGGCTTCGAGGCCATCGAGGTCATCGTCAGAGAATCCCTGCGACGCCAGATAGTGGCGAAAGAGCATGATCGGATCTTTTTTCAGCCAGGCCTCGCGCTCATCGGCGTTCCGGTAGTCCGTGCCGAGTCTCAGCCCTTCGGAGTGTTCGTTGTACCGGTAGGTCATGACCTCCACCAGTGTGGGGCCGTCCCCGGCGCGCGCCCGTGCCACCGCTTCGGAGACCGCGTCGTAGACAGCCAGAACGTCTTGTCCTTCTTCAACTCTGATTCCGGGCATCCCGAATCCAGCGGCACGCTCGGAAATGATGCCCGATGTCACGGTGTGAGCCGGGGTGCTCAACGCGTACTGGTTGTTTTCGCACAGAAAGATCATCGGGAGGTCCCAGACGCCGGCCATGTTCATCGACTCGTAGAGGACACCCTGATTGGCGGCTCCATCGCCGAAGAAGGCGAGCGCTACTTTGCCGTTGTTCAGCACCTTCGACGAGAGGGCTGCTCCATTGGCGATCGGGATGGAGGACCCCACGATGCCGGACTCGCCGAGGCTCCCGACCGCGAAGTCAGCGAGGTGCAGGGAACCGCCCTTACCTTTGCAGACGCCCGTCGCCTTGCCGACAAGCTCAGCCATGAGCGGGCCGAGCGGTGAGCCTTTTCCGATGGGGTGTCCGTGGCTGCGGTGGTTTCCACTCATGTAATCACCCGCGCCAAGGGCCATAGTGGCGCCGACGACCTGCGCTTCTTGCCCAATGCTGGTGTGAACCGTGCCGGGAATGTGGCCTCGTTTCACCATCTTGGACGCGCGTTCATCGAACGCTCGGATTCTCAACATTCGCAGCTGCATCTCACGCAGGGTATCGCGTGTCAGTTCGGCCATTGGGAACCGCCTTTCTTTCGACGTCTTCGTCTGCGTTCGCGAGTGAATATTCATTCGCGTTATGAAACTCTATGCTACGCATTTCTGTGTCCCACTGCAAGCGACACGGATGGGACATCCGACCAACCAAGTTCATGCCGTATCGCCACCGGAATGACGTGGTCCACTCGGTCGAGAATGTAGGTGGGCTGGTCCGCTGCAGCGGTGCGCGCCACCGAGTCGAGGTCGGCGTCTCCGGTGAGAACAAGCGCGGAATCCATCCGGGCATCCACGGCCATTTTCACGTCCGTGTACAGGCGATCGCCCGTCATGAGGCATTGCTCTGGCCGCAGCCCAAGGCTTGCCATCACCGTTTCAAGCATGATCACGCTAGGCTTCCCTGCGTTAGCGACGCAGGGCACACCGGTGCACGCCTCGATCGCAGCGACAATCGCCGCCGCGTCAGGCTCACCGCGGCCGCCCGGAAACGGACAATAGCGATCAAGGTTGGTCGCCACCAGAATCGCATCCCGCTTCCACAAAGCGTCAAATGCTATTTGGAGCTTGGAATAGTCGAAACCTCGGTCATAGCTCGCCAAGACGATCTCTATCTCGTCGGGGTTCGACGACGTAGGGATGCCCGCATCCCGCAGTGCCGTAATGAGCGGTTGTTCAGCGATCGGATAGACCGTTTTACCGGGGTGTTCGCGACTAAGCCAAGCGACCATGCTCACCACTGAATTGACAACTTCCTCGGGTGCAACCTGGATGCCGAGTTTCGTGAGCTTAGAGACGTACATTGCCCGGTCGAGAGTTGGGTTGTTTGAGAGAAACACCACCCGACGTTTCGTCTCGCGGAGGTGCGCAAGGAGCTGGAGCGCTCCTGGAAGAAGTTCCTCACCGAGATAAATGGTGCCGTCCAAGTCGAACAGGTAGGCGTCGTAGACCCGTTCGGGCAGCGCCCGTGGTGTGGCCTTCCCGGTCGGCGCCGAGGGCAGGCCCGTGCTGGTAACGGTCGTTTCACTCACGCGATCACTTCGATTCGGTCGTGGAAAAAGGAGCGGAACGCGGGGTAGATCGCCGCGTAGCGGCGATACAGCACTTCGTAGTCATCGGCAGCTTTCGGGTCGGGTTCATATCGGACCTCGGTGGCACTCATGGCCTCGGACGCGTGGCCAATGCTGGGAAAAAGTCCCGCCCCGAAGGCCGCGAGCATGCCCGCGCCTAGGCAGGTTGTTTCCCTTTGGCGCGACAATACAATGGGCCGGCGCAGAACATCAGCGATGATCTGGCACCACAGCGGGCATTGCGACCCTCCACCCATGGCTACAAATTCTTCCACGGTGTCCCCCGTTGCCTGCTCGACCTGGTCCTGACTCAGCCGCAATTCGAAAGCAACGCCCTCAAGCACGGCGCGATAGATATGGGCGCGATGGTGCACGCCCTGAAGACCCACCATGATGCCGCGGGCCTCATGGTCCCAGTACGGCGTGAGAGCGCCGTTCCAGTAGGGAACAACATAAAGGCCGTCACTGCCCCGAGGCACCACCGAGGCTTCGACCTCGAGGGTGGCCTCGACCCCGCCGCGAAACTTCTCCGAGGCGTGAGTGAACGTATCGATGAACCAGGAGATCATGTACGTGCCCGCCCCCACGAAGGTTTCGTACGCGAAGCTGCCCGGAATCGTACCCATCATCGCTCGATACGCCCTGTCGGGCTGGTACTTAGAGGAGTAGGTGCCCGAGATCAGGCCCGTGCCGATATTGAGGTACGCCCGCCCCGGTTCCGCGACCCCCGCCCCGAGCCCGGCGCACTGTCCGTCACCGGCTCCCGCGACGATGAGCGTGCCAGGGAGCAGGCCAAGAAGCTCGGCGGCATCGATCGTGAGGCCACCGATAACGTCTCCGGGAGCATACAGGGCCGACAATTGCGAGTGGTCGAGACCGAGGTTCGTCAGGACAGCTGCGTCATAGTCGCCGGTTCGAATATCGATGAGGCCGGTGGGGTCCATGCTTGCCGTTGAGGTTGCCCAGCGGCCAGTCATGCGGTGCACTAGATAGCCATGCACCTCGACGACGTGCGCCGTACGGCGCAAAACCTCGGGTTCATGCTCGGCCAACCAGAGCAGTTTGTAGTACGAAACGGTCGTGTTCGGCGGCTTCCCGGTGCGGTCGTGCACATCGGCCGAACCAAACTGGTCCACCTGCTCACCGGCCCTGGAATCGAGCCAGAGCATCGCCGGTCGCACAGCTTCGCCGTCGTCGTCGAGGCACACGAAACTCTCGCGCTGGTGCGTTACGGTCAGGGAAACCACACGGCTGACGTCGAGGCCTTCGACGGCACTGCGCACCGCGCTTTGCATAGCTGTCCACCATTGGCGCGGATCTTGTTCGCCGCGCCCCGGCGCGGGGATATTCAAATCAAGCTCGGCCCGCCCACTGGCAACCTCGGTGCCATCCGCGTTCCAGACACTCGCTTTGGCGCCGGTGGTTGAGCAGTCCACCGCAATGACCACGCGATCATCTCTCATGACGTCGGCTCACTCTCTGCTTGAAAGGCCTGCTCGATCACCACGTCCACATCGGCCGGCGTCCACCAACCAAGAAGGAAGAGCAGGTCGATGACCGTGAACCGGTCGCGCATGAACAGACAGTTCGCGACAGCCCACCGCCAGATTTCCGGGGTGACCCAGTCGACAAGGTCGCCCGGGGTGGTGGGTGAGCCCGCGGCGAGCAGACCGGCCGATAATGACGCGGGCGTGGGGACGGCGGCAGCGATAGCGACACCATCGGAGATCGCGTTGGCGACGAGGCCCTTCATACGCTCGGGGTCGGCGTTCCACGCCTTGATCTTGCGGGCATAATCGGACCAGCATTCCTCACCGCGACCGCCGGTCTCGTCGCACACATCGAACGCTCGCTTCACCTGCTGTTCGAGGTCGCTCGCTGACGGGAAACGGAGGGTGAACTCACCCGCGGCGACCCGGCGGCGCAATAGATCCCACGCTGCGGACGCAATCTGAGTCGCAACGCCAACCTGAGCTCCATGGAGGCCTGTCGGCAGGTTGTGGGCGGCGGCATACATGTCGAGCATGTGCGAAACGACGTGCTCAACACCGGAGAGGCACGCCGTGGTACCCGCAATCCCTGTGCCCATTCCGCGGATGGCGAGCATTCGGGTGAGGTCAAGCACTGCTCCGGGCGCACCCTCGGCGAGACCGTCTGCCCACGTGGCGGGGTCACCAGCGAACTCGAGCAGGAAATCCCGCGGGGTCAGCCGAAAACTGGTGTCGAAGCCCAGGCGGTTGGCGAGTTCCCAGTCGGCAGGAGCGGTGTACAGCGAGAGCACCTCACCGAAACCGGCAGTGTTCATGGCAACGGGAGCGTCTGCGATCGTCTTCGTGTCGGCGAGCACTACGTCGGGCCACCGGGAGGGGATAGTGCGCTTTACCCCGTTGCGCAAGACTACCGAGACGTTGTCGGTAAAGCCGTCGACGGATGCTGCGGTCTGCACGATCACGAGCGGAATTCCACCTTGGCGGTCGGTGGCGACCTTTCCAATGTCGGAAATCGTGCCGCTACCGATCGCAACGGCGCAGTCATATCCTTCAATGGCAGCCGTCGCAGTTTCGAGTGCGTCTTCGTCGGCGTGCAGCTGTCCCGCGTGGCCGAGAACGACAATCTGCACCGCGAACGCCTCGGCAAGGAGTTCGCACAGTTGCTGTTTCAGGTCGCGGCCGTCGCGCAGGATGGTCGTCTCGTCGACGAGAACGACTACTCGGGGCACCTCCGTCGATCCGTCGGCTACCAAGCCTTTCACCGCTGGGACCAAGCCGAAGCTTGCTTCGGGCGAAATCACCAGGGAGCGGATGCCGAGTGGCACCAGTTCGACCGCGTCGGGTGTTGAGGCGATGACCGCGCGGATCGCGTCAAGGTCGGTGGGATCGGTGATTGTGGCGAATGCACTCATGTGTGTCTCCTGCTCGACTTTCGGTCAGTGAGTACCGCGGCGGCGATAACGGCGCCAATAACCACGGGCTGGAGGTTTGCGGAGACATTCAGCAGCGACATTCCGTTATTCAGGACGCCGATGATGAGGAGTCCGACGAACGTGCCAAGGAGGCTGCCCGAGCCGCCAGCGAGACTGGCACCGCCGATGACCACTACGGCAATCACGTTTAGAAGGTCAGCAGCGCCGGCGGTGGGCTGAGCGGAGTCCAATCGTGATGTGACGAGGAGACCGGCTACTGCGGCTAGTATTCCGGCGATGGTATATACCAAAATTTTGGCGCGGCGTACGGGAAGTCCGGACAGGCGGGCTACTTCCTCGTTTCCGCCGATCGCATAGAGCGCACGGCCCGACGGCCTGAACTTGAGCCAGAATGCCGCAATGGCGAATATCGCGACGAGAATAACGCCCTCAATAGGAATGCCGAGAAGGCTCGTCGCTGTGATCGCAACGAACCAGTCAGGGAACCCCGTTATTGGGTTGCCATTTGTAATGAACAACGCGAGACCCGCCGCTGCCGACATAGTCGCCAGCGTGGCAATGAACGGTTGCAGTTTGCCGTAAGCGGTAAGGATGCCGTTAATGAGGCCGACAAGGGCCCCCACGAGAAGGCCCGCGACCAGAGCGACCTCGAAAGGCCACCCGGCCATTTTGTACATCGCGGCCATGGACATGGAGCTGAGCGCCAGCACGGAGCCAACCGACAGGTCGATGCCTCCGAGAAGGATGATCAGTAGCGCTCCGACCGACATGACGCCGACAGCTGAGACTTGGCTAAGAATATTGAGCAAATTGCGAGGGGTCAGGAAGTACGGGGACAGGAATGAAAGGGCAACGACGATCACGATCAGGCCGATCAGGGGACCAGGAATCTGACTCATTATCTGTCGGACTCGACTCGTGTTGCCGGACGCAGCCGACCGCGGTGCGATCTCGCTGTGCGCGGGCGTAGAGTCTGGCCGAGGGGGCGTGACGTTGCGGTCGACTATGGCCATGGTTCAGTTCTCCTGCATTCTGATCGGCGTTCGGAACTCTTCTTCGCCGTCGATTGGCGACTCGAGTGGGGCTTCTCTTGGGACGTTGCTAAGCGCAAAGGCCATGACTGCTTCCGGTGTCGCTTCCGCGCGGTCGAGAATCGCACGCTGGCGGCCACCGGACATCACGAGCACACGGTGAGACAGGCCGAGTACTTCTTCGAGTTCTGATGAGACGACGATGACGCCGACGCCGGTTTCGGCGAGTGCTCTGATGGTCTCGTAGATCGTCATCTTCGCTCCGACGTCGACGCCCCTGGTGGGCTCGTCGAGGATGAGAACCTTGGGCTCGTTCACCAGCCACTTCGCCAGCAGCACCTTCTGCTGATTTCCGCCCGAAAGAGAACCCACGGGAATGTCGAGTCGTCCACGGATGTCCAGGAAGTCTCGCAGTTTGTTCGCGGTCGCCGTCACCTTCTTCTTGGTGATAATTCCGGCTGAGCTCAGGCCTTTCTCCCACGGAAGGGTGATGTTTTCGGCGCCGGTACGGTCAAGGTTGAGTCCTTGACCCTTTCGGTCCTCGGGAACCATCGCGATCCCAGCGTCAATGCCAGACCGTGGGTTTTTGATATAAACGACCTTGCCGCGCACGCTGATCTTTCCGGCGTCGGCTTGATCTGCACCGGCGATGGTTCGCACGACCTCGGTTCGACCAGCTCCCACGAGACCAGCGAAGCCAAATATTTCTCCGCGACGAACATCGAAGTCGATGCCCTCAAATACTCCGGCCTTGCTCAATCCCGTGACCGAGAGTGCGATCTCGTCGGTAGCGGGCTTTGGCGCCCGGTGGGAGAAGACAAAATCGCGGCCGACCATTGCCTTGACCATTTCGTCTTTCGTAATCCCATTTGCTGGCCAATTTCCCACCAACGCGCCATCCCTGAGGCACACAATCGTGTCCGCGACTTCTTTGATCTCTTCGAGGCGGTGGGAGATGTACACGATTCCCACGCCACGTTGTCTCAACGCTGCGATTTGAGCGAAAACGTGTTGAGTTTCGGACTGACCGAGTGAAGCAGAGGGCTCATCAAAAATGATGTATTTCGGTTCGCGGGAGAGGGCGCGTGCGATCTCGATTTCCTGCTGCGCCGCGATGGAAAGTCCTGCAACCGGACGGCGCGGGTCAGTCTGTGAACCGACGAGCTCGAGGTATTCCCTCGCCTCGTCATTGATGCGATTGCGATCGATCAGGCCTCGGCGACGAGGCAGCCGCCCGATAAAGATATTCTCTGCGACCGACAGCTCCGGAACCATTCGAATCTCTTGATGAATAAGCGCGACGCCATTTTTCAATGCGTCTGACGGCCGAGCTGGTTCGTAAGGAACGCCGTCGATGGTCATCGAGCCGCCGTTGGCTTCAACTATGCCCGCGATAATCGACGACGTTGTCGACTTTCCGGCCCCGTTCTCGCCGATGAGTCCAACGACGCTTCCGGGCCGGAGCGTAATATCAACGCCTTTGAGTACGGGAATTCCCCAGTAGCTCTTGGAAAGCCCCGTGCAAATGAGACCCGCAGAATCTCCGTCTGCCTGGCCGTCGTAAGTTGTTTGTGCAAGTGTCTGTACCACTGTCATCCATTCATCACGATCGGAATAGAACCGGTGGGAGACGGTCTACCGCGGTTTCCACGTCTCCCACCGGCAGCTGTTCGATTATTTGAAGTCGGGACCGTAGAACTTCGCGGGATCGTTGTCAGCGACGTTCTCACCGGTGACGAGCACCGTGTCCTGATATTGGAGTTCAGGAATGTCATCGCCGTTTCCCTCGGCAATCTTCACCGCGTCCTGCACCGATAGTTGACCCATGAGGTACGGCTGCTGCGCCATCGTGGCCTGGGTGAGTCCGTCGGCGACGGCCGTGAACATCGTCGGGAATCCGTCGATCCCTACAAAGAAAAGGCCCGTGCGGCCTTCCTGCTTTGCAGCCTTAGCTGCGCCCAGCGCCATGGCGTCGCTTTCGCCGAAAATTGCCTTCAAGTTAGGATTTGCAGTCAAGATATTCTGGGCGGCGGTGAAGGCTTTAGTTTCGTCCCAACCTGCTGATTCCTGAGCGACGACATTGACGTCGGGATAGTTCGCTAGTGCGTTTGCGCAGCCTTCGCTGCGCTGCAATTCCGCGGTGGAGCCGAGCGGGCCTTGGAGGATTGCTATGTCGCCGGCGCCACCGAACTGGTCAAACATCCAGGTGCACAGCTTCTCGGCGGCGGCGACACTGTCCGTCGCGATGTATGTGGCAAGTTTGCCTTTGCCGGACTCGGGCTTTTGGTCGACGGCAATGATCGGAACACCGGCGTCATTGGCCAGCTTGACGCCGGCTGCTGCTGACGTTGCGTCTTGGGCGATGAAAATGATGACGTCGACCTGCTGGGTGATCAGATCCTGAACTTGGTTGACTTGCTGACCGGAATTGTTATTGGCGGAGAGCGTGACGAGTTTATATCCGGCTTCGTCTGCAGCCTGCTCCATTCCGTCAACGGCTGCGACGTAGAACAGTGATTTTTGGTCCGCTACTGCGATCCCAATCGTTTGACCATTGTCGCCGTCGTTCCCTGAGGCGCCTGTTGGGGCGACAGTTGGACTGCAGCCGGTGAAGAGCAAGGCGACAGACAACGCGGCTGCCGACGCCAAGGTAACATTCCGTCGAAAATTGATGCTGTGCATACGTTTCTCCTTTGAAACAAACCTTGCAAGTGTGCATATTTATTCATGTCTTGATCGGGCATTCGTCCTAATTGAGTGTCGCATGACCTTGGAAGAGTGTCAAGAACCGTCATCGACATGCTTAAATCTTGATTCCGGGAGTCACAGCAACTATCTGTGCTCAATGAATCCAAGATCGCTATGCCGAACCGTTTGGCTGCGTAAGGTCCGCCTGCGTCCTCCGGACGATCGAGAGCGAACAGTCCTTCAGGCAGGGGGCCCCACCTCCCAAGTGCCGTTCGCGACCTCGATCCGGTTCGTTGTGTCAGCGACAATCCCGAACCATCGCCCCCGCCGTGATCGACTAACACCAAAAGGGAGATCCTCTCTGCGCCATCGCCGCCACCGCACTCCGCGTCGAGCCCAGCCCTGACCTTGAGCGCCCATCGACAGCGGACTGCCGACCGCCTACCGCCCATCAACCACGCAGGTGAGCGGTGGCCCCTCGCCGACGTCTGATATCCGAGCGCCGACGACAAGACGAGACCGGCGCATTGCCCAACCCTCTTGATCGTTTCCCGACACGGCCGGCGCATGAACGACACCCACACTGGCAGGAAAGGTCAAACCGTGTCGGTCCCCACATGCAGAACCGAGCCACCGACTGCTTCGCCGGACAGACGTTGGCCACCGTAGAGACGCGAGCATACTGCTGCCTATAGTCGCCGCCGACGATGATGATGATCACAACAACTGTTTAGGGCGTCATCGCTCCACGACCCCGTCCATCTCGACCGCAATCGCAAAATAGAATATTCATATTTGGTATCTGCTTGGGTGAAGTAGCCTTGGTTTCATGCCGATTTCACCGAGCGTCAGGCCGCTGTCGGGTGTGGATTATCCGTCCACGTTCCTCGAGTTTCAGGACTGGTTTTCCACGGATGAGAAATGCCTCGATTACCTCGCACGGTTGCGGTGGCCGAACGGATTCGTGTGCCCGCGATGCGCCGCAACGACCTCGTGGCGGACAACGGACGGCCTATGGATGTGCACGGCCTGTTCGCGGCGCACCTCGGTAACGGCTGGGACTATCTTCGACCGGACACGCACTCCGATGCGGACCTGGTTCGCCGCCATCTGGTTTGTCACCGCGCAGAAAAACGGGGTGTCTGCCCTCGGCCTGCAACGTGTCCTGGGGTTGAAATCCTACGAGACCGCGTGGGTCTGGATGCACAAGTTGCGGCGCGCGATGGTCGTCCCGGAGCGGGATCTGCTCACCGGCACCGTCGAGGTCGACGAGACCTTCGTCGGGGGCATCTCCCGCGGCAATGTGGGGCGCTCAAGCGACAAGGTTCCGGTCATCGTGGCTGCAGAGAGCTTAGGGAAGAACCGGATTGGTCGCATCAGGCTGGAGCCAACACCCGAAGGTCGGCTCACCCTCGTCAATTTCACCCAACGCGTCGTCGTACCCGGCGCGATGATCAAAACCGACGGCGCCCGGGAACTCAGGCGCCTGTCCGCGCTGGGCTTTGAGCACCAGTATTTCACCCAGCTCGGCTCGACCGTCCCGGCCCACATCGACCTTCCGGCGGTGCACCGGGTGGCTTCACTTTTGAAGCGATGGATGATCGGCACGATGCACTACGGAGCGTCCCGAGAGCAGTTCGGGTTCTACCTCGACGAGTTCACCTTCCGCTTCAACCGGCGGACATCGAAAAGCCGAGGTCTGTTGTTCTACCGCCTCATGCAACAGGCCGTTATTACCGGGCCGCACCCGATCAAAAGCCTCGTAATTCCACGAGACGATTCGGCAGCCTGTGACGTCAGGCCGACGCCGGATCCAGCGCCCACTGGCGGCTTAGTCCCCTGACTCCAACAGGTACGCTCAGAGCATGTCCCTTATCCGCACGCAGGCCATCGTCACCGTTACAATTCCCGGACACGATCTCCGACGCGCTGCGGAGAGCCTCAAGCAAGCATTGCTTCCCTACCCAGAAGCACGAATCGTCGCGTTAACGCAAAAGACAAACTGGATGACCTCTTTCATGGGGACGACGGCTCTACTTGCCGCCATCGATTACACGCCAGCCCCCGAAGCGCTCTAACTTCCGCCGCTGTCAACTTTCCATCGGGCCGTTACCCACTTCACCTAAGCAGATACCCAGTATATTCATACTAGATGAGGGATCGAAAGACTTCAAATGTCTAGAAGACAGTGCAGAAAATATGACCATAAACCCGCGCATAAAGTGGTTATGTCAGCAAAAAACCCCCGCTTGACCGGGGGTTTTACAGCTGGGGTACCTGGACTCGAACCAAGAACAAATGATAGGCGTCGGGGTGGTCGTGCGCACCTGCATATGGGGCAGAATTCCGCGGAATTCCGCGGTACTCATGGGATTTAGTGTACGCGTTGTACGGCGAGATACGGCCTGAATCTGGTCAGATTTAGGGGTTTATGGTGCGTTTGTGTTCACGCCAATATTCGAGAAGGTTCTTGACCATAATCTGGCCCCACCCCCAACCTGACTCGAAGCGTTTTGTCAGCCCATGTTGGAAGTGAAATCCAGACTGAAGCATTCCGAGAACATCCATCGTGATTCCAGAAACAGACCGATGTCGAGCCGCAAGTGGCGCGCGTGTCGGCGACGCCCTCATCGTGGTCTTTTCAACAAGCCTCTCGCAGGTAATTGTCCATGCTGAATGCCTGTAGCGGCGCATCTCCCCGCGCGTACAGGGGGTGGCGTGGATGGCCGGACTTGATTGGGTCACCCAGAGATATCCAGCTGCAACCCGAGGCCGACGTCAGCTGAAGGATGTCCTCAAGCAGCGCTGGCAAATAAGGCCTGGACGTGATGAGACCTCCCCAGGCTGCCAAAATGGTCAGCGGGCGGCCGTCTATTATCTTGGCGATCTGGCGCTCGTTCTCATCTTTGATATCTGGGCGGTACACACGGTCGAGATCCCTCGGGTCCGTCGCGATCTGAGGATAGACGTTCAGCATTATCCAGCTGTCGAACCCGTTGTCGAGAGCGAAATTGTTCACCCGCGACACCGTTCGGTCCAGCGCGTTCGGCACTGCGGTGCTCGGATTGATCCCGAAGCACACCAGTGGATTTAGCCCGACCGTTCCCAACGCATATCGTGCTGAACCATCAGCTGCCCGCTCGTAGATCCACCGTTGTTGGTTCACGCCGTTTCCCCTCTGGACTTCCTGCAACTATCCCACGGCTGACAGGTCGACCCCGACCAAGTTCCAGACACCGGTTGCGGCACTCCCGACTGGTGCGGTAACCGGAGCCGAACGGATCGACGCAGCGCACCTCTTTGAAGAGCTATCCGTCAAGGAGGAAGCGTGTCCACATTCCAGGATCCCATCGCCGATGCGGACGAAGCCTGCGAGGCTCTGCGCGCCTTGGCACATGCGACGCGTAGGTTCAACGACCCAGCGCAAACGTATGACGTGATCGGCAACCTGCTCGCTGCTCGCTGCTCTGTCGGCGGACATGAGAAGCTGCCCGTAGGCGGCCACGGAATTGCCCGCTGACGGCCAGGAGATCTGCCCGTTGGTGGCCA
>NZ_PJJQ01000025.1:0-100733 GCF_002929575.1 Cryobacterium sp. N21
GCCGGACTTAACGTAGAAACACCAGGAAAGCCATCCCTCCGGGGATGGCTTTCCTGCGTTAACAGGCCACCCACGCGGGTGCCCTGTTTTCGTTTGGCAAGACGAAAGGCCACGCACAGTGTGCGTGGCCTTTCGATATTCAACAGCTAGCGGCGGCGGAGGCCGTCCAGGGCCACGGCGAGCACGTCGTCGGCGAGGTGCGCGGCATCCTCGGGGCCTTCTGCGCGGTACCACTCGGCAATAGAGTTGACCATGCCGAAGAGCAGACGCGTAACGACTCGCGGGTCGATGTCGCTGCGAAGCGAGCCCTCGTCGCGGGCCTCGACGACGAGCGTTGAGACGGCACGGTCAAAAGCGCGGCGGCGGGTCAGCGCATCGCGCTCGACCTCGGTGTTGCCGCGCACCCGCAGGAGCAGCGTCACGTAGGGCAGCCGATCGGCGAGCACGAGCACGGCGCCGCGGAGCACGTAGGCCAGGCGGTCGATGGCGCTGCCGGTCACGGCGCCGGACTCGCGCAGAACGCCCTCGAGACCGTTGAGGGCCTCGTCGAGGGCGAGCTGCAGAACTTCATCTTTGGAGGAGAAGTGGTGGTAGATGGCCGCCTTCGAGAGGGACAGGCGGGTTGCGAGCACCCCCATTGAGGTGGCGTCGTAGCCAAATTCATTGAATGCGGTGACGGCGATCGCCAGGATGGCGCGTTGGTCGTAGCCGGGGCGCCCGCGTTTGGGGGTGTGTACGTCAGACATAGGTCTTGAGTCTCTCACGCAGGCGTGCCAGCTACGACCGATTAGCGCAGGTCGTAGACGCGCTTGTGCTTTCCGGTGCTGCGCTCCAGGGTGCCCGGTTCGACGATGAGCACGTTGACGCTCGAGCCGATCCTGTCCTTGATGAGGGCGATCAGCAGGGCGCGAGCGACAGCCGAGGCGGCATCGTCGGCGTGCTCGTGCCGCTCGATGCGCACGGTGAGCTCGTCCATGCGCGACGGCCGGGTCAGCTCGAGCACAAAATGCGGGGAGAGGTGCTCGATGCCGAGCACGATCTCTTCGATCTGGGTCGGGAACAGGTTGACCCCACGCAGAATGATCATGTCGTCGTTGCGGCCGGTGATTTTCTCCATGCGGCGCATGCCGGGCCGGGCGGTGCCGGGAAGCAGGCGGGTCAGGTCGCGGGTGCGGTAGCGGATGACCGGAAAGGCCTCCTTGGTGAGCGACGTGAAGACGAGCTCACCGGTTTCGCCGTCCGGGAGCGCAACGCCGGTGTCGCCGTTGATGATCTCCGGCAGAAAGTGGTCTTCCCAGAGGTGCGGGCCATCCTTCGACTCGATGCATTCGTTGCCGACGCCCGGCCCCATGACCTCGCTGAGGCCATAGATGTCGAGTGCGTCAAAATCGAGACGGTCCTCGAGCTCGAGACGCATCTGGTTGGTCCACGGCTCCGCACCGAGCACCCCGGCCTTGAGGCTTGAGCGTCGGGGGTCGAGGCCGGCTGCGACCATGGCATCGGTGATGGTCAGCAGGTAACTCGGCGTTGACAAAATCACGTCGGGCTCGAAGTCGGTGATCATCTGCACCTGCTTGTTGGTCTGGCCACCCGACATGGGGATGGCACAGGCACCGAGTGCTTCAATGCCGGCGTGGGCGCCGAGTCCGCCGGTGAACAGCCCGTAGCCATAGGCGTTGTGTACCTTCATGCCGGGCCGCACTCCGGATGCGCGCAGGCTGCGGGCCACCAGACCAGACCACATGGCGAGGTCGTTCTTGGTGTAGCCGACCACCGTGGGCAACCCGGTGGTACCCGACGACGTGTGAATGCGCGCAACCTGGTCCATCGGCACCGCGAACATGCCGAACGGATACGAGACGCGCAGGTCTTCCTTGGTCGTGAACGGCAGCAACGCCACGTCTTCGAGGGTACGAACGTCATCGGGGTGCACGCCGGCAGCATCAAATTTGCGCGTATACAGAGGTACGTTCGCGTAGGCGTGCCGCACGGTGCGCTGCAGGCGGGTGAGCTGCAGCGCGCGAATCTCGTCGCGGTCCAGGCGCTCGGCCGCGTCGAGTTCTACGAGAGCCGGTGCGTGCAGACGGGTCTTGGTCAGCGTTGACATGATGCCTTCCGGAAGGGTTAGAGGTGGTTGCGGGCAGGGACGGGCAGGTTGGTGGTGCGGCTGCGGCCGCGAAATTCGGCCACGGTGACGTCGTCGCCGATCGCGTCTCCGTTGACAGCCACGCGCACGTCGTAGATGCCGCTCCGACCGCTCTTCACGCGCAGCAGCGCGGTCGCGGTGAGATTCTGGCCGCTCGTGGTGGGCTTCAGAAACGTGATGTCGGCGCCGGCGGCAAGGGTGACGTGGTGCGAATCGTTGCAGGCGATGGCGAAGGCCGTGTCGGCGAGGGCGAACACGAAACCGCCGTGGGTCACATCGAAACCGTTGAGCATGTCGTCGCGTACGACCATCGAGACGACGGAATGACCCGGCTCATTGCGGTGCACGATCATGCCGAGAGAAGCGGATGCCCGGTCGCGCTGCATCATGGCCTCACTACCTACGGGCAGTGCTTCCGTCATTCGGTTCTCCTCGTTGAGTTGCCGTGCAGGTCGGGGGTTGCCCGACCGATAATGTGACTATATACTAACTAAACGATCGGTTGGTAATAGATTGCCGATCCGTGCGCAAAATTCCCGACGTGCATCACCTTAGCGTCGCCAGCTTGTGCACGATTACGATCCGACCACGACCACCGCAGTCAACGCAGACCAGGAGCCGATGATGACAAGCACCATCACGCCCGATACGAGCGCACCCGTCGCTATCAGCGTCGAAGAACAGCAGTTCAACGATCTGATCGAAGCCGATTCGCGCATTGAGCCGCGCGACTGGATGCCCGAGGGCTACCGCAAGTCGCTCGTACGACAGATCTCGCAGCACGCGCACTCCGAGATCATCGGTATGCAGCCCGAGTCGAACTGGATCACGCGCGCCCCAAGCCTCAAGCGCAAGGCCATCCTCATGGCCAAGGTGCAGGACGAAGCCGGTCACGGCCTCTACCTCTATTCCGCCGCGCAAACCCTGGGCGCTACCCGCGACGACATGACGGATGCCCTCATCGCCGGCAAGGCTCGCTACTCGAGCATCTTCAACTATCCGACCCCGAGCTGGGCCGACATGGGCTCGATCGGCTGGCTCGTCGACGGCGCAGCCATCTGCAACCAGGTGCCGCTCTGCCGCGCCTCCTACGGCCCGTACGGCCGCGCGATGGTGCGTATCTGCAAGGAAGAATCCTTTCACCAGCGCCAGGGTTTCGAGATTCTGCTCGAGCTCATGCAGGGCACCGAGGAGCAGCGCCAGATGGCGCAGGACTCGGTCAACCGCTGGTACTGGCCCGCACTCATGATGTTCGGACCGCCCGACGACGACTCGCCCAACTCGGCGCAGTCGATGGCCTGGAAGATCAAGCGCCACTCCAACGACGAGCTGCGTCAGCGTTTCGTGAATATGCTCGTTCCGCAGGCAGCGGTGCTCGGCGTCACCCTGCCCGACCCCGACCTGCACTTCAACGAAGAAACCCAGCAGTGGGACCTCGGCGAGATTGACTGGACCGAGTTCCACGAGGTGCTCGCCGGTCGCGGTCCCAACAATGCCCAGCGCTTGCAGCGTCGCCGTGACGCCCACGACGAGGGTGCCTGGGTGCGCGAAGCCGCGGCCGCTTATGCCCACAAACAGTCCGCACGAACCGAAGAAATGGCAGCCAAATGACGACTCCCGGCGATTCCGCAGCAGAAATCTGGCCCCTCTGGGAGGTCTTCGTGCGTTCCAACCGTGGCCTGAGCCACGTTCACGTCGGGTCCCTACACGCCCCAGACGAGACCCTCGCCGTGCGTAACGCCCGCGACCTGTACACCCGCCGCAGTGAGGGCGTCTCGGTCTGGGTCGTACCCGCCGCCGCCATCACCACGAGTGACCCCGACGCCAAGGGCGCCTTCTTCGAATCGCCCGCTGGCAAGAACTACCGCCACGCGAGCTACTACTCCAAGAGTGAGGGAGTGAAGCACCTGTGAGCGAAATTAAAGCGGATGCCCCCGCCAACGACCACGAAGATGCCCACGGCCACGTCGCGGTCGACGTCACCACGCTCGACGCCGAGCTTATCGAGGGTCCGTCTCAGGCAACCGTCGACATTGCCGAATACGCGCTCTGGCTCGGGGACGACTCGCTCGTTCTGGCCCAGCAGCTCGGCGCCTGGATCTCCCGTGCCCCAGAGCTCGAAGAAGACGTCGCCCTCGGCAACGTGGCCCTCGACCTGATCGGCCACGCCCGGTCGCTGCTGCACTATGCCGGAACCGCCACGGACCGCAGCGAAGACGACCTCGCCTACTGGCGCACCGAGCCTGATTTTCGCTCGCTGCACATCGTCGAACAGCCCAACGGCGACTTCGCACACACCATCGCGCGCCAGTTCATCGTGTCCCACTACCTGTTCGAGTTGTACAGCCGGCTGCGGGCATCCGCTGATGCGACCCTCGCCGCGATCGCCGCCAAAGCGGTGAAAGAGGTCGACTACCACCGTGACCACTCGACCCAGTGGGTGCTGCGTCTCGCGCAGGGTACCGACGAGTCGCGTCGCCGTATGATCACCGCGCTAAGTGACCTGTGGCCCTACGTCGAGGAGATTTTTCGCGACGACACGCTCATCGACCGCCTCGAAGGCATCGCGGTGCGCCCGTCGAGCCTGCGTCCGGCGTTCGACGCGGCCATCGCGCCGGTGCTCGCCGAGGCCGAACTCGAAATTCCGCGCGGTTTCGTTGCTTCCGGCGGCGGCCGCACGGGCAACCACTCCGAACACCTCGCCTTTCTCCTCGCCGAAATGCAGGTGCTCACCCGCGCCCACCCCGGAGCGTCCTGGTGACCACGCAGGTGCACGAGATCGTCGCCCGTCCGCGCCCCGCCGACGCGGCATCCCTCGCGGCCTGGACGATCGCCGCCCAGGTCGTCGACCCCGAGATTCCGGTGCTCACCATCGAAGACCTCGGTGTGCTGCGCTCCGTGAACGTGACCAGCGATGCCGTCGCCGTCACGCTGACGCCGACCTATAGCGGATGCCCCGCCATGGACGCCATGCGCGACGACGTTCTCGGGGTACTCACCGCCGCCGGCTACCAGAACGTGTCGGTGCGGCTCGTGCTGAGCCCGGCGTGGACCACCGACTGGATGAGCGAGATCGGCAAGGCCAAACTCCGCGAATACGGTATCGCCGCCCCCACCGGGCATGCAACTGTGCGCGGCTCAGGGCCGGCCGGCCCGATCAGTCTGAAAATGGCTGTGAAATGCCCGCGCTGCTCCTCGCTCAACACCCGCGAGCTCGCGCACTTCGGTTCCACCTCCTGCAAGTCCCTCTACGAATGCCGAGACTGCCTCGAGCCGTTCGACTACTTCAAGGTGCTCTAATGGCTGCAACACGTCTCGAATCCACCAACCAGGGCGCCACGACCCTGGCACCGGTCAAGCACCGCGCACGCTTCCATACCCTGACAGTGGCCGAAGTACGCCCGCTCACCGCCGACAGCGTCGAGGTCACCTTCACCGTTCCGCCCAAACTGCAGGGCGCGTTCGACTACCTGCCCGGCCAGCACCTCGCCCTGCGCGCCACAATCGAAGGCCAGGAACTGCGCCGCAGCTACTCGATCTGCCGGCCCGCGGCGAGCCACGGGGGCCAGATCAGCGTCGCCATCAAGCGCGACCTCGGCGGTGCCTTCTCCACCTGGGCCAACAGCGAACTGCACCCCGGCGACGAGATCGACGTGATGAGCCCGCAGGGCAACTTCACCTCGACCCTGCACAACCTTGATCACAAGCACGTGGTTGGCGTAGCTGCCGGCTCGGGTATCACCCCGCTCATGGCGCTCGCGCACACCGTGCTCGCCGCGTCCGAGACGTCGACGTTCACCCTCGTCTATACCAACCGCACCGCCCTCGACGTGATGTTCCTCGACGAACTGGCCGAGCTCAAGGACCGCTACCCGGCCCGTCTCGCGCTGTACCACGTGCTGTCGCGTGAGCAGCGGTCGTCGTCGCTGCTCTCCGGCCGCATCGACGAAGAGAAGTTTCGGCGCATGCTCGACACCATTCTGCGTCCGGCGACGGTCGATGAGTGGTTCCTGTGCGGTCCGTTCGAACTCGTGCAGCTCTGCCGTGACACCCTCGAGAGCACCGGAGTAGAGCGGTCGCACGTGCGGTTCGAGCTGTTCACCACCGGTGAGCCCTCGGCCGCGAGCGGCGACCGCGGCCGGCCCGTCATCATCGGCCAGGGCGACAAGACCTTCCAGATCGAATTCACCCTCGACGGCCAGAGCAACACGGTGACCACTCCGATCAACGCGAACGAGAGCATCCTGAACGCTGCCCTGCGGGTACGCCCCGATGTTCCGTTCGCTTGCGCCGGCGGCGTCTGCGGAACCTGCCGCGCCAAGCTGGTCAGCGGCGATGTCACGATGACCGAGAACTACGCGCTCGAGCCCGAAGAGCTCGCTCGCGGTTACGTGCTCACCTGCCAGTCGCACCCGACCACCGACACCGTCGTCGTCGACTACGACGTCTAGCTTCAACCCCTCAGAAAGCGGATGTACGTGATTGAGCTCTCGATAGACAACAACGTCGCCCACGTGGTGCTGAACGCGCCCGACAAACTCAACGCCCTCGATGAGGCCGCGATCGTCGAACTCGACGCGGCCTACCAGGAAGCCGAGCGAGTCGGCGTGCGTGCGCTGGTGCTGAGTGGCGAGGGTCGGGCCTTCTGCGCCGGCCGCGACATTTCGGCCGTCGATCCGCGCACCGATGACGTGCTCGGGTATCTCGGCGACCTCGTCACCCCGCTGCTTCAGCGCATGAGCCGGTTTCCGGCTCCCACCTTCGCGGCGGCGCACGGCGCCTGCCTCGGCGTGGGGCTCGGCCTGCTCATCGCCACCGACGTGGTCTACGTCGCCGACACCGCCAAGATCGGCTCGCCGTTCGCGAACCTCGGCGCCACGCTCGACTCCGGCGGACACGCCCTGTTCGTGGAACGTCTCGGTGCTCACCGCACCCTCGACCTGATCTACAGCGGCCGCCTCATGTCCGGGGCCGAGGCCGTCGCCGGCGGACTGTTCAGCCAGGTTTTCGCGGCCGCGGAACTGACCGAGGCGACCGTGCAGGCGGCGACACGCGCGGCATCCGGTGCCACCCAGGCTTTTCTCGCGAGCAAAGCGCTCGTGCAGTCACTGCGTGACGAACGCCTCGGGCTGTGGCAGAGCATGAGCGCCGAGACCGCAGCCCAGGCCGCGCTGTGCGCTACCGGCGACTACCGCGAGGGTTTCGCCGCCTTCCAGGAGAAGCGCAAGCCCGCTTTCACCGGTCGCGCCTGACCTGTCCCGGAGTTGATCGCGGTCCCCGAAAGAGTGCGGTCGAATTGGGGCTGGCACCCGAATCTCCTGAATAAGCCACCACTGTGGGACTGTGGAATGCATCGCCGTGCAGTTGATAAAACACACCTAGGTCGACCGGCTACTCTGGAGGAGACCGGAGAGGGGCCTCAATGCACACACGCTGGGCCCGCTTCGCGCGCGGCTGGATCGTCGCCGTGTTCTCGACCTTTGTCGCTGCCCTCTCGCACACGCTCGGCGGCGCCGCGGCGCCCGGCCTTCTGGCCGTCGTCGTGTCGCTCGCCTTTGCCGGCATGGTCTGCGTCGCCCTCGCGGGCCGCACCCTGTCCTTCTGGCGAGGCGCAGCATCCGTTTTGATCAGCCAATTCATCTTTCACGGGCTATTCTCGCTCGGAGCGCCGGGTGGGGCACTCGGCGCCGGGGCCGGTGCCGCACCCGGCACGCACCAGCACGCGGCGCCGCCCGAGCTGATCGACCCGATGGTTCTCGGCTCGACCACGCCCATGGCCCACGATTCCACGGCCATGTGGGGCGCTCACTTCGGTGCCGCGATCGTGACGATTCTGGCCCTGCGGTACGCGGAACGCGCGTTCTGGGGCCTGGTCGAGAACGTGCGTCTGGGCATCCGCACGCTGTTCGTTCCGGCCCACCTGGTGGTGCCGGTCGAGGCCCCGCAGCGCATTCGTCACGATGCGCCGGTATTGTCACCGCGCGATTTGGTTCTGGTGTTGTCGGCGATGCGGCATCGTGGTCCGCCTGCCTGCGCGCTCGCAGCCTGAACCGCAACCCGACCAGTTCGCCCATCGCACCGAACGAGTAGCAGAGGCTTCGCCCTGCACCATTCGAGTAGCGCCGGGCACCCACGTTTAAGGACAATCATGACGTTCACCACCCCCAAATCTACCGCCGCGGCCGCTCGCACTCTCTTCGCGGCCGCCGTTATTGCTCTGGCTCTCGGCTGGGGCGCGGCCCCGGCGTCGGCCCACAACGACGAGATTGGTTCCTCACCCGAGGCCGGCTCGGTCGTGACCGAGCAGCCCGGTGAATTCTCCGTCACCACAAGCGATCTGCTCCTGGATCTCGGCGGAACCGGAGCGGGAAGCGCCATGGTCGTAACCGGCCCGGCCGACGCGCCGCTTTTCTATGGCGACGGGTGCGCCATAGTCTCTGGCGCCACAGTCGCGACCGCCGCGCAGCTCGGCGCTGCCGGGCAATACACGGTGATTTGGCAGACGGTTTCCATCGACGGCCACCCCATCTCCGATGAGTTCACCTTCGACTGGCAGCCCGCCGCCGACCAGGTACTCGCCGACGGGGTCGCCACGGCTCCAACCTGCGGCACGACAGCGGATGCCGCCACACCGGATTCCGCCACATCGCCGCCCGCAGACCTCGGCGCGACCAGTTCCGGCTCCGAAAGCTCGGTCTCGACGTTCGTCTGGATCGGCGGAACCCTGGCGGCTGTGCTCCTGGCCGCCGCCGCGACCCTGCTGCTCCTGCGCCGCAAGCCCCGCCCCTAACCGCCCCCACCCAACTCGGAGGGGGAGAGGCGCGCGGGGGAACGTGTCAGGGGGCCCGGGTAAAGTTGGGCAGGTGAGTTGGAATGCTGAGCTGCCCTGGAACCCTGACGACGTCGAACCACCTCGCGACTTTGACGCACCGAGTGACTTCGACGCCCCCGACGACTTCGATGCGCCGCCGCCCAAAGCTGACCGCCAGTTCGGCGAGCGGCAGCCGGCCTACTCGGGCGCGGCATCCGCTTCGCAGAGACCCTGCAGTCAGCAGCTGACTGCCGCTCGCGCCACCGCACCGATTCGCGCCGCCACCCGCAAGTTCGCCACCGCGGCCGAGGCCCTGCACACCGTGTTCGGCTATGACTCGTTCCGTGGTGATCAGGCCGAGATCATTGCTCAGGTCGTCGACGGCAAAGACGCCGTCGTGCTCATGCCCACCGGCGGCGGCAAGAGCCTGTGCTACCAGATTCCAGCGCTGGTTCGGCCAGGCACCGGCATCGTCGTGTCGCCGCTGATTGCCCTCATGCAAGACCAAGTGGATGCGCTCACCGCTGTGGGCGTGCGCGCTGAGTTCCTCAACTCCAGCCAGGACTCGCAGACCCGCGGCCAGGTGGAGCGCGACTACCTGAACGGCGACCTCGATCTGCTCTACGTCGCCCCCGAGCGGCTCTCCAATGAGGGCACCAAGCGGCTGCTCGAGCGTGGAACCATCGCCCTGTTCGCCATCGACGAAGCCCACTGTGTGTCGCAGTGGGGTCATGACTTTCGTCCGGACTACCTGGCCCTGGGCGAGCTGGCCGACCGCTGGCCCGACGTGCCGCGCATCGCGCTCACCGCCACCGCAACGGATGCCACCCACCAGGAGATCACCACCCGCCTGCAGATGGGCGACGCTAAACATTTTGTGGCGAGCTTCGACCGGCCCAATATTCAGTACCGCATCGTCGGCAAAGCTGAGGTGCGCAAGCAGCTGCTCTCTTTCCTGAAAACCGAGCACCCGGGCGACTCCGGGATCGTCTACGCGCTCAGCCGCAAGACCGTCGATGCGACCGCCGAGTTTTTGCGTCAGAACGGGGTCAACGCTCTGCCGTACCACGCCGGCCTCGACGCGGGACTTCGCGCTCGCACCCAGTCCCGGTTCCTGCGCGAGGAGGGCGTTGTCATTGTCGCGACCATCGCCTTCGGCATGGGAATTGACAAGCCCGACGTGCGCTTCGTCGCCCATATCGACCTGCCCAAATCGGTCGAGGGTTACTATCAGGAGACCGGTCGGGCCGGCCGCGACGGTGCCCCGGCCACCGCCTGGCTCGCCTACGGCCTGCAAGACGTGGTGCAGCAGCGCCGCATGATCGACGAGTCGCCGGGCGACCTCGGCCATCGGCGAAAGTTGTCCGCCCACCTCGACGCCATGCTCGCCCTGTGCGAGACGGTGCACTGTCGCCGGGTCAACCTGCTGCGCTATTTCGGCCAGACCAGCGAACCCTGCGGCAACTGTGACACGTGCCTAGAGCCACCCGAGGCCTGGGACGGCACGATCCCGGCCCAAAAGCTGCTCTCCACCATCGTGCGGCTGCACCGCGAACGCAACCAGAAGTTCGGTGCTGGCCACCTTATCGACATCCTCCGCGGCAAGGAAACACCGCGCGCCACCCAGTACCGGCACACCGAACTGAGCACCTGGGGACTGGGAGCCGACCTCAGCGACCAGGCCTGGCGCGGCGTCGTGCGCCAGATGCTGGCCCAGGGCCTGCTCGCCACGTCCGGCGAATACGGCACCCTCATACTGACGGATGCCGCGGCCCAGGTTCTCGGCGGAGGCCGCACGGTGCAGTTGCGCCGCGAACCAGACCGGCCGGCGCGCTCGAGTGCCGCCCGCCGGCCGAGCGCGGCAAAGGTTGCGGCCGCCGACCTCAGTACCGCGCAGGAAAGCCTGTTCGAGGCTCTGCGGGCCTGGCGCTCGGCGGAGTCGAAGGAGCAGGGCGTTCCCGCCTACATCGTTTTCGGCGACGCGACCCTCATCGCCGTCGCCGCGGCCAGCCCCACGACCCTCGCGGCGCTCGACGGCATCACCGGCATTGGCGCGAAGAAGCTCGAGGCCTACGGCGAAGCCCTGCTCGAGGTCGTCGCCGCCTCCGTCTGATCCCCGCCTCGCCGACCCGTGAGTTTCGACCCCAAAAAGACGGGCAAACGCATTGATACTCACGGGGCGGCGGCGACTCCAGCAGTGTAGGGGCGTCAGTGGGCCGAGGTCTTGTGGAGGAACGCTGGTTCAAACGGCCCTAAGTTGTAGTGAACCTACAAAACCGATGCCGCGCGCGGCATACATCGTTGTCGCCCCCGTACCGCGCATTTCGCGACTGTACCCACGCGGCCCTAGCGTTGCGACCACCACTTCGCGCGAACAGTTAGGACCACCCATGGTTGACACAGCCCAGCGCTCCAGCACCCGATCGACGACGATCGACCACAGCCGCGATGTCAGCATCGACACCGGCCCCATCAAATCCATCGGCGACCCAACAGGGCCCGCGGTCAACGTCGAACAACTCGGGCGCCAGCTGCTCGGCACCTGGGCCGACGTGCGCCTCGCCGCCCGTGAGGTCACCGCGCGGCCCGACATGCAGCGCATCGAGGGTCTCTCCATGGCTGACCACCGGTTGCGCGTGCTCGAGCAGCTCAAGGTGCTCGCCGCCAACGGTCACGTGCTACGCGCCTTCCCCAAACACCTCGGCGGGCAGGACGACCATGGCGGAAACATCGCCGGCTTCGAAGAACTCGTCATCGCCGACCCGAGCCTGCAAATCAAAGGCGGCGTGCAATGGGGCCTGTTCGGTGCCGCCGTACTTCACCTCGGCACCAAGCCGCACCACGATAAATACCTGCCCGGCATCATGGACCTCTCCGTGCCCGGTGCCTTCGCCATGACCGAGATTGGCCACGGTTCCGACGTGGCGAGCATTGCGACCACCGCAACCTTCGATGCGGCGACCGGCGAGTTCGTCATCAACACCCCGTTTCGCGCCGCCTGGAAGGATTACCTCGGCAACGCCGCGAAAGACGGCATCGCCGCCGTGTTGTTCGCGCAGCTCATCACGCAGGGCGTCAATCACGGTGTGCACGCCTTCTACCTACCCATTCGGGGCATTGACGGCGACTTCCTCCCCGGCGTCGGCGGCGAAGACGACGGCCTCAAGGGTGGCCTCAACGGCATTGACAACGGCCGACTGCACTTCGACAACGTGCGCATCCCGCGCGAAAATCTGCTCAACCGCTACGGCGACGTCGCCGCAGACGGCACTTACTCCAGCCCGATTTCGAGCCCCGGCCGCCGCTTCTTCACCATGCTCGGCACGCTGGTGCAGGGTCGCGTATCGCTCGACGGGGCCGCCACCGCGGCATCCGCTCTCGCCCTGACCATCGCAATCACTTATGGAAGCCAGCGTCGCCAGTTCACCGCCGGCAGTGACACCGACGAAGAGGTTATCCTCGACTACCAGCGGCACCAGCGCCGCCTGTTTCCGCGCCTCGCCACGACCTACGCGCAGACCTTCGCGCACGACGAGTTTCTGGTGAAGTTCGACGACGTGTTTAGCGGCAAAACCGACACTGACGACGACCGGCAAGACCTCGAAACCCTGGCCGCCGCGCTCAAGCCGCTCTCGACCTGGCACGCACTCGACACCCTGCAGGAGGCGCGTGAGGCCTGCGGCGGCGCCGGCTTCATGGCCGAGAACCGCCTCGTGGGGCTGCGCGCCGACCTCGACATCTTCGCGACCTTCGAGGGCGACAACAACGTGCTGCTACAGCTCGTGGCCAAACGTCTGCTCACCGATTACAGTCGTAAATTCGCCACAGCGGATGCCGGTGCCCTCGCCCGCTACGTCGTGCAGCACGCCGCTGGTCGCGCTTACCACGGCACCGGCCTGCGCACCCTGGGCCAGTCCGTTGCCGACCGCGGTTCCACGGCCCGCTCGGTCGGTGCCCTCCGCGAGGCTGATGTTCAGCGCGAGCTGCTCACCGATCGGGTCGAGAGCATGATCGGCGAGGTTGCCGGCAAGCTGCGCGGCGCCACCAAGCTGCCGAAGAAACAGGCCGCCGACCTGTTCAACGCGCACCAGAACGAGCTGATCGAGGCGGCCAGGGCCCACGGCGAACTGCTGCAGTGGGAGTCGTTCACCCGGGCGCTCGACGCTACGACGGATGCCGGCACCAAGCAGGTTCTCACCTGGCTGCGCGACCTGTTCGGACTCGGCCTGGTGGAGAAAAACCTCGCCTGGTACCTCATCCACGGTCGGCTTTCGGCCCAGCGAGCCCAGGCGGTCACGGCCTACATCGACCGGCTGATTGCGCGCATCCGTCCGCACGCCCTCGATCTGGTTGACGCGTTCGGCTACTCGCAGGACCACCTGCGGGCCACGATCGCGAGTGGTATCGAACGTGAACGCCAGATCGAGGCGCGTGACTACTACGCCGACCAGCGGGCGTCCGGGACCGCTCCTGCACCCGAAAAACCGGTCAGGCGGTAAGGCGCCACACGTCGTACTCAGGTACGACATCGGTGGCGCACAACCATCCCCACGGTTGATGCGCCACAGCCGCCACAAACCGTACCGTTTGGTTGGGGGCTTCACAGCACGACACGGGGCCTCACCCACTACCGGAATGAGGCAGTCGTGATCCAGGCACAGTCCCTGACCAAGCACTACGGAAGCAAGACCGCGGTCGACGGGGTCGACTTCACGGTGCAGCCCGGCAAGGTCACCGGTTTTCTCGGGCCGAACGGCGCCGGCAAGTCCACCACCATGCGCATGATCGTGGGCCTTGACCGACCCAGCCTCGGCTCGGTCATCGTCAACGGAAAGCCGTACCACGAGCACAAGGCGCCCCTGCGTGAGGTCGGTGTGCTGCTCGACGCTAAAGCTGTGCACACCGGTCGTAGCGCCTACAACCACCTGCGCGCCATGGCCGCCACCCACAGCATCCCCACCAGTCGGGTGCACGAGGTCATCAACCTCACCGGTCTCGAGTCCGTCGCCCGCAAGCGCGTCGGCGGATTCTCGCTCGGCATGGGCCAGCGGCTTGGCATCGCCGCGGCGCTGCTCGGCGACCCGGCCACACTGATCCTCGACGAGCCGGTCAACGGCCTCGACCCGGAGGGCGTGCAGTGGGTTCGCAAGCTCACCAAGCAGCTCGCGGCCGAGGGCCGCACCGTGCTGCTCTCCTCGCACCTCATGAGTGAGATGGCCCTCACCGCCGACCACATCATCGTGCTCGGTCGCGGTCGGGTGATAGCGGATGCCTCGGTCGCTGAAATCATCGCCTCGGCAGCGCAGAATACGGTTCGCGTACGCACCCCGCACACTGCGGCCCTAGCAAGCCTGCTCGCGCAGGAAAACGTGACCATCACCAACGTCGAGCCGGACGTGCTCGAGATCACGGGACTTTCTGTGAACGAGATCGGCGACCGCGCTGCAGCCGCCCAGATCTCCCTGCACGAACTCGCGACGGTGAGTGCCTCGCTCGAAGATGCCTACATGAAACTCACCCAAAACGAAGTGGAATACCGCACGGGCGATACCCACACCGAAGAGGAGGCAGCCCGATGACCACCCAGACCGCGCCGACCACCACCCGCGCATCCTTCGTGCCGGCCGGATCGGGGCTCAGCTTCACCGGCCTCCTTCGTTCGGAAACCATCAAGCTGTGGAGCCTCCGCTCCACCTACTGGTCCTTCTCCCTCGTAGTTGTCGCTTCGCTCGGAATCGCGGTTCTGATGGCGTTCGCCATGTCGGCACAATCCATGGGATACGACGCCGCAACCGGTACCCCCATGGTTATGGGGGATGCGCAGTTGTTTGTGCTCGTCGCCACCACCGGCATCGGTTTCGGGCAGCTGATCGTCGCTGTTCTTGGCGTGCTGTCCATCAGTGGCGAGTACGCCAGTGGGATGATCAAGTCAACGCTCACCGCAGTGCCGAACCGCCTTCCCGCACTCTGGTCCAAAGTCATCGTGCTCTTCGCCTTCACCTTCCTGGTCGGACTGTTCAGTGTGGTCGGCTCATTCCTCGTGGCCATGCCCATTCTGGGATCCAAGGACATCACCGCGGACCTGTTCGACGTTGACGTGTTCCTGCCGCTGCTCGGAAATGTGCTGTTCCTCGCCCTCATCGCGGTTTTCGCTGTCGGAATCGGCACGATCCTGCGCAGCAGCGCCGGAGGCATCGCAACCGTGCTCGGAATCACTATGCTCCTGCCGGTGGTACTTGGCATACTTTCCAGTTTTGTCGAGTGGATTGGTGACATCATGCCGTTTCTGTTCACCACGGCGGGCACGGAGATAATCACCCCGAACACCATGGAATCCTGGCAGGCCTTACTGGTCGTCATGGCCTGGGTCGCCGTAAGCCTCGGCACGGCAGCTTTCCTGCTGAAGCGCCGCGACGCCTGACCCCTACCATCGAAGTATGAGCACAAAACCGTCTCCCTCCGTGCGCGATCGTGCGCCGGGGAGACGTGCGCCAGAGCCTGACGCAGAAGGCCGTTATTGATTTCGTTCGTACCGCGCTGTCACGGTGAGTATGCCTGAAGAAGACCGGAACCTTGGAGGGGCTCGGGCAACTCGTTGAATAGGTCATTGAGCGCCGCGATCGCCCGTTCACTCTTGGTACCCAGTGGCAGTGGCAGTGGCAGTGGTATAGCGATCAGCAGACGCTTTGCCGTTCGATCAGGGTCACGATGAGTGAGGCGCTGTAGCAGCCCACGATCACGCCACGCTCCCAATGCCCTGGCCTGTGTCGATCGTCAGCCTCAGCCGGGCGATCCTTCTGCGGACCGAGGCCGGGTATCCGCGACCTCATTTCGCCCTATGCGACCCGCCGTTGCGGATGTCGGCGCAGCCGCTTGGTGCGGAGTTTCACAGGCAATTCGGAATTGAGACCGGGCTATGCCTCCACGTACATGGAGGTACAGATGGTCACCTACGAGACGCCATTGGTCTCGTCAGCCGGGAAGTCCGAGAGTTTCTGCTTGGAGATCTGTTGCGGAGAAAAGCACGCGTTCAGCTTGGATTCCACGTTCTGCCGCAGCCGATCGTCAAGGGCGAGTTTCCACAGTCGGGGCCGGCGTCTTCGAGCGTTCGGAGGACGTTTGGTTGGGGCCGCCCGATAGCTGCTCAAGCCGCCACGCAGTGCCTCGCGCGAAACGGTCGAGACCGACCGGCTCAGCTCGACAGCGATCGCTGTCCTGAACCGCTGCGCGGCGAGTCCGCGCGAAACTCTCACGCTCATCGGGCGATAGCGGCAAAGCCGACCGCGGCGCCTTCGCCCGTGGCCCACCCCGCGGGATTGCTTGAGCCAGAGACATTCGGTGGGCCTTGATATCCCGGCCAGTGTCGCAGGCTTTCGCAATGATGTACCAAAGGAACGCACCGAGAAGAATGTCATCCGTTGCTCCGGTGGCTTTGGTTTCCGTCCCATTCTCACTTTTCCGGCGAAGCTCACGAGGAGTCCGCTAGGCCACACCGTTGCATTGACTGCTTGGAACTGTTAGTGCCTGGGGGCTACCTTTCCAAGAGCGGCGTTGAAATTCTCGGTTTCTGCTTACTTCGGCCAGTGGACCAAACCTGCGTCAGGCGTCTCGCGGTATTGGCCGTCAGGATCAGTGGCGGTGGGATCGTCAGTAGTGCGGAAAAGGTCCGCTGCCGCCCAAATGGGGAGCAACGGACCCCTTCACTTGGGGCCGAAGTACGGCCGAATTCTCAGACCGTGTCTAGATCAAATCTGAGCCGAATTGAATTGTCACTATGCGGGATTTCTTTCGACGAGTCAGGCGCAATCGGCGGCTGGCATCTCCCTGATAGTGGTGCTATTGAAGCCGCCGATCGGGATGCTCCAGCATGTGTATTGGTCCCGATTTATTGATGAACCCCACAAGTTCCCGAGTGCTGCGAGTGTGTCTTTTGCCGTGTTAACCCCAACGACGCCGCACAAAGCCTTAAAGACTTTCAGAACCACGCTCGGGACTTTAGTGAGGGCACAACCTGCGCCGGCGGAAGCTACAGCGATCGTACCTAAGGCCTTTACCACCGCTTCCCATTCATAACCCCACGCGGCGATTACCGGAAAGGGAATCCACTGGATACTCGGATCAGCAACGATCGGGAATTCAGCACCGTCGATCGCAATGGTTTGCTGGAGGATGTCACCAACGATTGTGTAAGAAGTTTGAACACGCGTGCCGTTCGCATCTAGGGCCCAAGGAACCTCAATGAAGGGGGTGAGGGTCCCCGATTCAGATTTCAGGTCAACTGAACCGTCTGGCTGGATGGACGGTTCAAAACCGATGGGCAAACTCAGCTCGAATTCAGCAATGTTGCCTTTCTCGAGTACCGTGATCAGGCTCTGCTGAGATCCGGACTGCTTGACAATGGAATCCGCGGAGAGGGCTCTGAGCATCGCGTAAACGGCGTCGCCACTCGCCTCGATATGCGGGGCGCCGGGGGCTACACCGGCAATGACTCGTGTCTCCTTCGTCTCAGCGTCATTCGAAACTAGACCTGGCGATTTTCCTAGAGTCTTGTCAACCGTTGCGATCGTTTTCTGTAGCTGTGCGCTGGATGCCTGGATGCCTGCACTTTGCGGCGAGGCGCTTGCCGCCGCGGTCGACGTCACACTTGATGTCAGCAGGCTAGCTGTTACAACGCTTGCGACCCCGATAAATCGTATCTGCCAAGATCCTCTTACTCTGGTTTTCATTACTCTGCCCTAATTCTGTCGTTTCACAAGTCCTCGCCTCTAATTGGGCTTGTCTGTGAATTCACTCAAGGCTATTCCCGTTTAAACGGTGGGCGAATCCGGCTCAAGGAGGAGACTTATAGAGGTCGTGATCGGACGCGTCATACCTGCGTACTAGCTCAGAAAGACGAGGACTAGTACCTCGGCCCGACCTTCCTGCCAATATGCGTCGATAATAGTTCTTTCATGGCGAGTGAGTGCGTCGGTCGAAATGAAATTGAAGCGGTCGCCCACGCGGTGCCGTTCAACCCGGACATGCCAATCCCATCGACCAAGACTCAATGAATCTGCTCGGTGCGCATGTTGTTATCCGCTCGAAATGGCGCACAATGGCAGCCCTAATGAAGGAAAGCTTTACCCCGCTCTCCACGGGATGCTCCTTGAATCATCGACGGAGCAGCTTTTCTGCCCGAGAGCTGGGGCACCTAGAGTCATTAGATGACCTGTATCACCTCGTCTAACGGACAATTCCCGCCGCCGGGGGGAGATGTGCGCCTGCCCACCCCTCCCGGTGCGGTGCGCCGGTTCTGGACCAGGCATCCCCACCTCGCCGACGCGCTCGTCGTGGCGATTTACGCTGTGCCGATGGCTCTCGTTCTGGTGCTCAACCTGTTCGACGCCGAGCCTGCACCCGTCCGTGAGGGGCTCCTCAACGCCGCCATCATGCTCGTTCTGGCCGTTGCCCTGTACTTCCGTCGACGGATGCCGCGGCTCGTGTTGGCCCTGACCTGGCTCAGCCTGCTCACCTTCGCCGACTACGGCGAAGTCCACCTCATCGCACAGTTGCTCGCGCTGTATGCGGTCGCGGTCTACTCGGACGTGCGGAGCGCGTGGGCCGGTTATGGGGCATCCGTGCTGCTGGCCGTGCTGGCAGCGTGGCTCACCGACAACCCCGACGAGGTGCGCTGGATACCGGTGGCCATCCAGGTGGCCATCATGATGCTCGCCGCCACCCTGGTCGGCATCAACATGGGAAACAGCAAACGGTACGTCGTCTCGTTGCTCGACCTGGCCGCGCAGTTGACCCGTGAGCGCGACCAGCAGGCGCAGCTGTCGCGCATCTCCGAGCGGGCCCGCATCGCGAGCGAGATGCACGACGTCGTCGCGCACAGCCTGTCGGTCATGGTCGCTCTCGCCGACGGTGCCCACGCAATCGCGCCCAAGGATATCCAGCGATCCCGGGCGGCCATGCTCGACGTCGCCGCCACTGGTCGCCGATCCATGACCGAGATGCGGCGGCTGCTCGGGGTGCTCGATGTCGGCACCGAGCCGGCACCGCGCGCCCCACAGCCGGGTATCGACCAGCTCGCCGACCTGGTCGAGTCTTTTCGGTCCACCGGGCTGCCGGTCGTGCTGGAGCGCAGCGGCCGTGATCCCGCCAACCCGAGCGTGCAGCTGACCATCTTCCGACTGGTGCAGGAATCACTCACCAACGTGCTGCGCTACGCCGATACGCCCACTCGGGTCGTGGTGCGGCTGGACTCGATGCCGGACACCATCGAGGTCACGGTCAGCGACAACGGTCGGCAGCACGAGCGACCGAACACCCAGTCCTTCGGGCGGGGATTGATCGGAATGCAGGAGCGCGTCGCCATCTACGGCGGCACCTTCGAAGCCGGAGCTGGCGTTCGTGACGGCTGGCGCGTGCACGCGACGATGACACTGGACGAAGAAGTCCACCAGTTTGTGGCGGAGGACACGTGACCGCCACGATTCTGCCGGCACCGATCCGCATCATGCTTGTCGACGACCAGGCGCTCCTGCGCGTGGGGTTTCGGATGGTGCTAGAAGCCGAAGACGACTTCAGCGTCGTCGAGGAAGCGGGCGACGGCGCGCAGGCAGTCGCGCTCGCCGCCAGTGCGCGCCCGCAGGTCATTTTGATGGACGTGCGCATGCCGGGGCTCGACGGCATCGAGGCGACCCGGCAGATCATGGCGGTCCAGCCCGAGACCCGCATCATCATCCTCACCACCTTCGACCTCGACGAGTACGCCTTTGGTGGGTTGCGCGCTGGCGCGAGCGGCTTCCTGCTCAAGAACGCCGAGCCGGGGGAACTGATCACCGCCATCCGCACGGTCGTCTCGGGGGAGGCATCCGTTTCACCACGCGTGACGCGGAGGCTGCTTGACCTCTTCGGCACCCAGCTGCCACTCGTCGACGCCGAAAACGGATGCGCCGCCCAGGCCCTCGCGGCCCTCACCGAGCGGGAGACCGAGGTCTTCCTCGCCATCGCCGAGGGGCTCTCCAACCCCGAACTGGGCGAGCGGTTCTTTCTCTCCGAGTCCACAGTGAAGACGCATGTCGGCAGAATTCTGCACAAATTGGGCCTGCGTGACCGGGTGCAGGCGGTCATTCTGGCCTACGAACAGGGCCTGGTCGGCCGCTGAACCCGGCAGGCGCGTGGCATAGGCTCGACGCATGCGTACCTTTTACCCCGAGCTTGAACCTTACGAAACCGGCCTGCTCGATGTCGGCGACAATCAGACCATCTATTGGGAAGCCTCTGGCAATCCAGACGGCAAGCCGGCGGTCTACCTGCACGGCGGCCCTGGCGGCGCGTCCGGCCCCGACCAGCGTCGGGTGTTCGACCCGGCAAAGTACCGCATCATCCTGTTCGACCAGCGTGGTTGCGGCCTGAGCACGCCGCACGCGAGCGAGCCCGATGTCGACCTCAGCGTCAACACCACTTGGACCCTCGTCGCCGACCTGGAAAAACTGCGCGAGCACCTCGGTATCGACCGCTGGCTGGTCTGCGGGGGATCTTGGGGCAGCACCCTCGCCCTCGCCTACGCCGAGACGCACCCCGACCAAGTGACCGAACTCGTCGTGCGCGGCATCTTCACCCTGCGCCCGGTTGAACTCGACTGGTTCTACGAGGGAGGCGCGAGCGCGATCTACCCCGACCTGTGGGAATCATTCCTCGCACCCGTTCCCGAAAATGAACGCGGTCACCTGATCGAGGCCTACGGTCGGATGCTGCACGACCCCGACCAATTCGTGCGCGAACGTGCCGGCGTCGCCTGGGCCACCTGGGAGTCCTCGACGATCACCCTGCTGCAGGAGCCCGACAAGATCGCGCACTTTTCCGATCCGGCTTTCGCGGTGGCCTTCGCCCGCATCGAGAACCACTTCTTCGCCAATAAAGGCTGGTTCACGCCCAACCAGCTCATCGACAACGCCTCCCGCCTCGCCGAGATCCCCGGTGTCATCGTGCAGGGCCGCTACGATATGTGCACCCCCGCCTTCACCGCTTGGGATCTGCACAAGAACTGGCCAGAGGCCGACTTCCGCCTGATTCCTGACGCCGGTCACGCGTTTGACCAGCCCGGAATTCTCGACGCCATCATCGAGGCGACGGACCGCTTCGCTGGTTAGCCGGGCGTCTGCCGCGCACCCGTCAGGCTGATTCGCCGCGACCCCGTACGAGGCGCATCGCGTCGATCACGCCAGCCAGGTCGCGGCGGATGCGCGGCACCAGGAGGCCGGCGAGTGCGTAGGTGGCAACCACGGTGATGAACGCCGCCAGCACCTGCGGCACCGCGGGCCAGCTCGATCCCCACTCGACGACGAACCAGGCGATGGGCGTGGCGATGCTCGCGATGGCGAGTACGCGAGAAGCCCCGCCGAATAACTGCCGGGTCGGAATACTCGTGCGGCGTGACAGCCACCATAACGAGATCGGCCACTCGATCGCCGGAGCGATGGCATAGCCGAGGGCGATTCCCACGACGCCCCCGGTGGAGCCGACCACCACGCAGGTGATCTTGATGAAAGCCCCCAGCAGGGAGAATCGAAACAGGTCGGCGGTGAGCGCCCGCGACAGGTACACCCAATACCCCACGAAGGCGAGGGACTGGAAGATGCCTGCGATGGCCAACAGCCGCAGAATCGGGGCGGCCGCTGCCCACTGCGGTCCGAGAAACACAGCCGTGATCGGTTCGGCCGCGCTCGCCACAACCGCGAGGGCTGCCACCAGGGTGTACCCGAGCATCAGCTGGCCGCGGCACAGCCAGTCGCCGAACCTGACCGTATCGTCGCTGAGCCGCGAGAGGATTGGAAGGGCCACCGTGGTCAGGGGAAGGCGTACCTGATTCACGCCGGTCATCAGCAACTGGAACGCCCGGCTGTAGGTGCCAAGCGCGACCGGTCCGAATCGGAGGCCAATCAGCAGATTGTCCACGTTGTTGCTCAGATAGCCCACGAGTTGGGCGGCCACCATGTTCCAGCCGTAGTGAAGGAACCCACCGATCGGTGCGTCCCGGCGGGGCCGGCCCGGAATCCACCGCGCGGAGAGTACCAGCAGGATCAGCGTGACCCCGGCCTGGGCCAGCTGCTGCACCACGATCGCCCAGTAGTGCCAGCCGAGAAGCGCAGCGCCGATCGCCAGGGTCAGCGCCACCGCCGGCGCCACCACGTCGATCGCAGAGATCCTGACGAACCGAAGCTGGCGAACGAGGTCTGCACGGTACTGGGTTGCGCATCCGTTTATCACAAAGGTCAGCGAGAGCGCCTGCGCGATCGGGCCAATCGACGATTGGCCGTAGGCCGCGGCCAGCACATCTGACCCGGCGCACACCAGACCGGCCAGCGCAATTCCCAGACCCACGTTGACCCACCACAGGTTGTCCCGCTGCTCCCGCGACAGCGACGGCGCCTGGATCGCGGCGGAGGACAGGCCGAAGTCACGCAGCAGCTCGCCCACACCGACGACGGTGATCACCATGGCGATGAGTCCATAATCGCTGGGGCTGAGCAAGCGCGCCAGGACCACGACGGAGGCCAGCTGGATGATCGCCTTGCCGGCCTGTCCCCCGAGAACCACGGTTGCACCACGCATCGCTCGCGCACCGAGGC
Organism: Cryobacterium sp. N21; assembly: GCF_002929575.1. NCBI lineage: Bacteria > Bacillati > Actinomycetota > Actinomycetes > Micrococcales > Microbacteriaceae > Cryobacterium > Cryobacterium sp. N21. Next base: position 22,577 of record NZ_PJJQ01000025.1, read on the forward strand.
CGTCCGGTCGCCGGTCGCGCAGCTGGGGGCCGCGCTGGCCCGGTGCCGTTTTTACCATCGTGATCAGTCCTGGACCGTCGAGGTGGGCCTGGCATACTCCTGATAGGTGAATCCCCAGGCACCCGCGACCATTCCCGCTCCGCGGAACACCGCGCGGAGACCGCGCGCTTCGTGGCGCAGCGACCCGGTCGCCAGGCCGAAGATTCCGCGCGCGCAGCCGCCGCCGATGCGCGTCAGCCCGCCTATCGTGTGTTTCACGCGACCCCCCACCCGTTGCGCCCCCGTTTCAGCCAGAAATACGGCCACGAGGCTCGTGGTGTTGCCGTGGCTCAGCGTGCGCATGAGCACCCACCGTCGGCCAGACCGCTCGACCGGGACGAAGTCGGTCGCTGCCGACTCTTCGCACCACACGATTCGGGCCTTCCGACGGGTGAGTTGATGACTGAACAGGGAATCCTCGCCGCCACACAGTCCCAGACGCACGTCGAACCGCAAGCCGAGATCGCGCACCTGCTGCAGGTCCAGCAGCAGATTATTGGTGGCGGCCACTTCAATTTCGGTGCCGGTTGTCATGCTCCGTCGTCGAAAGAAGCTGCCGGCCGCCACCCACGGGTCGAGATCGCCCGAAAACTCCGGAACGATGCGTCCCATCACAGCGGCTGCCCGGGATGAACGCCAGGTGGCGACGAGGGGACGCAGCCAGTCAGCGGTCGGGCGCTCGTCATCGTCGATATAGACGAGCAAGTCGGAGTCGCCGGTCTCGTCGAGCGCGCGGTTGCGTGCTGCGGCGATGCCGGGTTCCGGCTCGATCACGTAGCGCACGAGGTCTGCATCGAGCGTCGCGACGAACGTTCCGGCGCTGCCGTCGGCGTCATTGTCGACGACCAGAATGTTCGCGAGCACCGAATGATCGGCGTTGATGGCACGAACCTGCTCGACAATGGCCGGCAGGCCACGACGCAGCCCCTCCGGTCGCAGATAGGTCAACACGGCCACGGTGAGGGTGACGACCTGCAGGGCCGGGTCCGCGCGCAGCGGATCGGCATTCGTGGGGAATGTCATGTCGGGTTCGCCATCGCCACGGCCAAGCGGTACGCCTCCACATGCTCGATCCCCGCGCGTGCCCAGTCACGGGCATTCAGATTCGGCGGCTCCCGCACGGTGTTGGCGTGCATCAGTGCCATCGTCTCCACGATCGCCGTGGCGCTGATCGCTCCGGAGTAGCGATACACCCAGCCGGGCCCGACCTCCGCTGCGAGACGTTGGTTAGTCGCATTGTCGGGCACCAGGATGGCGCGACCGAGCGAAAGCGCGGCCAGGGCTCCGCCGGAATTATGCATGAACCGGTACGGCAGAACCACCAGCTCCGCTGACGTGACGAGATCAACGAACTTCCGATCTTCCAGGAACCTGAGATCGATGGTGATGCGCGGATCACCCGCAGCGAGCGCGGTCACCTGCCGGGCGAGCTCGGCGCTCGAGGGCAGACCGCCGATCCGCAGGGTGAGTCCGTGTGAAATCGCATCCGTTTGGCGAAAAGCTTTGACCAGGTCCTCCACCCCCTTGTAGCGGCGAATCCACCCGGCGAATCCGATCCGGCCCTCAACCATGGGTGCGCGCGGATGGTTGGCGTACCAACTCAGGTAGTGCCCGTGTCGAATCGTGGTGGCGCGCAGGCCAGTCGCAACGGCGGTCGTTTCGTTGAGACGAATCCGCAGTGCCGTCTGTCGATCGAGAAGAGTAAGCAGAACCTCCTGGCGCCGAGACAGCCCGACGGGACGATGCAGATTATGCATGGTGCGCACAATGGGCGTGCGAGTGAGGCGTAGTCGGCAGACCAGGGCGAGGGTGAGGGCTTGCCGCGCCAGTTGCCGCGCCGGGGTTCGGCCGGTGACCAGGATTTCCGGCCAGTGCACATGGAAGACATCGAACCGAGCTCCCAGCGCGGTGCGCCATCGAAAGTTCAACACCGTCACCTCCGGCGCGTCTCGCAAGGCATTGCCGAGCATGGACAAGTACGGGTTGGTGGTCGGTCGGGGGGGCGGAAATGATTGGAGCACGGTCAGTCGTGTCACGACCACCCTCTCGTCGGCGGCGCCTAAGGCGCCCACAGCGCCGCGCGGACACACTCTATTGCCCCACCGGCCTCCAAGTCGAATTTTCGTCAGTTTGACGAAACAGCTCCCGATTCCAGTCGGCCCGCATCTCCCGCATCTGCAACACTGAGCGGATGACCGTCCCGGCATTCGACACGCTCGCCATTGTGGTGGTGAACTTCGCGTCCTGCGCGCTCCTGGAGAGCAATCTGGTCCCCCTTGCTCGGTCAGTGCCCGCCGCGCAGATTGTGGTGGTCGACAACTTCACCCATCCGCGGGAGAGGGAACGCCTGGTCGAAATGGGTCAGCGCGAAGGCTGGGCTGTCGTGCTGTCCGACGCGAACGACGGTTTCGGCGTGGGCATGAACCGCGGCGTGGAACGGGCACTCGAGCTCGGTCGCACCGCGTTCCTGCTACTCAACCCCGACGCCGAAATTGCTGCTGACCAGGTGGGGGTTCTGCTGGCGGAGGCCCTGGCGCATCCGCTCACCCTCGTTGCCCCGCGAATCCTGCGGCCAGACGGATCCGTGTGGTTCGACGGTTGCGACCTCGATCTCAATGACGGCCGGATCCGCGCCCTGCGGCACCGGGCGAGCCACCCCGACGCGCGGGTCACGCCGTGGTTGAGCGGGGCCTGCCTGCTGGTCAGTGCCGCGCTCTGGAGTCGGGTCGGCGGGTTTGGCACGGAGTATTTTCTGTATTGGGAGGACGTCGACCTGTCCTGGCGGGTGCTGCAGGCCGGCGGTGACGTGCGGGTGTGCGCCGAGGCGGTGGCGGTGCATGCGGAGGGCGGTACCCAGGGAGCCGGAATCGAGCGTACAGCGCAGGGCAAGTCAAACGCCTATTACTATTTCAACGTGCGTAATCGGATGCTGTTTGCCGCACGCAACCTGACGACTGAGGATGCCGCACGGTGGCGGCGTCACAGCACCCGGGTCGCCTGGGAAATTCTGCTGCAGGGCGGGCGTCGTCAGTTCCTGAGCTCTCTGCGGCCGTTGGCCTCGGCCGCCCGCGGCCTCAGAGATGGCCGCAAGATTCTGCTTGGCGCTCAGGGACTGACAAAATTACGCGCTGCCAAACGTGTGCGCGACTAGCAGTCAAGCGGATGCCGGTCAGCGCGTCTTGCGGCGCAGCATCCGCTTGCCGTAGCGACCGATGGTGGCAATGTCCGAGCGGCGCAGTCCATAGAACTGCAGCACGCCGATCCCGAACACCCTCGACAGGAACAACAGGTTCAGGTTGCTCGTGATGACGTTTCCGGCGAGTGTCGTGAGCGCCGCACCCATCGCGCCCAGCAGCGGCGCGAGAACAATGAGCAACGCGACATTGATGACGCAGGAAATGGTGAGTGCGAGGCTGCGCAACCCGGGGCGACCACGCGCGCTGAGGCCGGCGCCGGCAATGGAGCCCGGCGTGAGGAGCACGACCGCCACGAGGAGCACTGCGGCAATCGGGATCGATTCGCGAAAACCTTCTCCGAACAGAAACGGCAGCCACCACAGCATGGAAACTCCGAGTACGAGCGCGGCGAACGCCGACAGCGCCGTCGAGATTCGGGCAGACGAACTGAGCCGGTCATCGACGGACTCAGCTGCTTCGTTGACGAACGACACGTCACGTACCGCGTGGTGAATGATCAGCGGCAGCTCGCTGATGCTCACTGCCACGACGTAGAGCCCGAGCTGGTGCGTACCGGCGAGCGGCGTCATGAGCACCTGATCGAGACGGGTGAGCAGCACGCCAGACAGCGAACCCACCCACATTCGGCTCCCGTAACTGAGGAGACCGAGCATGCGAGCCTCGGGCGGAACCTGGAGGGCCCTCGGGTCAAGGCTGCGCATCCGCCCGATATAGACAAAGGCGCCCACCACCGGCATGGCTGCAACAGTGACGGTGGCCACGAGCGGGGTGAGCGTCCCCGTGAGCCAGAACGGGATGAGCACTGCGAGGCGCAGAGTCGACGAAAGGATTCGCTCCACGGACACGAGCCGCCAGCTGTTTGTGGCCGAAGCAACTCCGCGCAGAATCCCCACGAGAAGATTCGGCACGATGGCCAAACTGGCCACCACGATCAGACTTTGGACATCCGGGTCACCGCCGCTCAAAAGGGGCGGCGAGAAGACAATGGCGGCGGTAGCGAATAGTCCGGCGACGAGCAGAATGAGCATGCCGCGACCTGCTGCGTTTCGCGCCGAGGCCGGCTTGCGGGCGATCGCCCAGGTGACGGCTTCCGGAATTCCAAAAGTGGCGAGGGTGACGACCAGCGCCAGCGGCGCTGTCGCAGCAGCCACGGCACCGCGGCCGTCCACTCCGAGTGCCTGCGCCAGAATGGGGCCGGAGAAGAGTGCGACGAGCGGTGGAAAAGCGTTGCCTAGCAACGCGACCGTCATATTGCGCGAAACGGTGCCCGTCCGATTGGGGAGCAGGCCGGCCTTGCGTTGTGGCGGAGCTGCGGGTGAGGCGTCCTCGAGCAAGGCGGTGGCTCCCGTTGGGTCAGAGGCTGGATCAAGCTGAAACGCCACTGTACACGCAGCATGACAGCGGGAGGTGACCCCCGATCGGGGGGATCAAATGGGCGAATCCGCTCGGCGCTGACCTTGATCCCGCGCCCACATGGACCTACTGTTGTGCCGATGCGGTCGCGCGGCAGAGACAATACCCGAATTGTTTCGGGCGCGGCCCGGTGCGGGGCCCGAAGACCTACATGTGCGAGACGACCAAACAGCCGGTGACACCACAGCGCTTGGCAGCGAAGAAGTCACTACGGGAGCCGTTCCCTCCTGATTTTCCTCCCGGCTCCAGTCAGCTGCCTGCACCAGTGGTGCCACGCTCAAGCAAGATTCTCGCCGTCATCGTCGTGTTTTTGATCGGGTTGCGCTTGGACCTACCGCTCGGCATCACCGTGGGCTACCTCGCTGCCGCAGCACTCATTCCGCTCTGGCTGCCGATGCTTGGTCGGTATCGGGGCGCGCTGACTCTCATGCTGGTCGGCCTGGTCGCGGTCGGCTCTGGAATCTGGCTGTCCGCACTCGCCGCTCCGACCCATGTCATCGCACCGGGCGAGCTGGCCGGAAATTCGATCGGCCTGGTGGGCATCCTGTTCTCCTTCGGTTTCCTGCTCTGGGCGCGCAGCGTGTTGCCAGACCCCTGGGTGGCCCTGTGGTTTGGGCTCGGTCTCCTCTCGGGAGTCACCACCGACAACGAACGCTTTTTTGACAATCCGTGGCGCTTCGGATTCTCCTTCGCCCTCACAGTGGTCATCCTCGCCGTCGCACACATTCTCAATCGCCGGTGGTTCGACCTTCTGGCCGTGCTCGGTCTCACCGGTTTATCGATGCTCACCGATGCTCGTTCCTCATTCGCGATTCTGCTGCTGACCGCCATACTCGTCGCCTGGCAGATGCGCCCAACCAGTCGACGTCGCTTCCTGCGATCCCGGTCCGGAGCCGGGGTCGTGGTAGCCATTGGCGTGCTCGCGATCGTGGTGTACAACCTGGGACAATCGGCCATCGTTGCAGGACTGTTCGGCGAAGCCACCCGCCTTCGGACCGTCGACCAGCTCAACACGGCCGGATCACTCATCCTGGGCGGGAGACCGGAACTGGCCGCCACGGCTTCCCTCATGGCGCATCAACCCTACGGATTCGGGGCCGGTACGCTACTGAACCCGACCGACGTGCTCGCAGCCAAGACGGGAATGGCGTCTATTAACTACGCCCCCGACAACGGCTACGTTGAGAACTACATGTTCGGTGGCAATATCGAACTTCATTCGGTCCTCGGCGATCTGTGGGCACGATTCGGCATCCCCGGGCTGGTACTGGCCGGTGTCATCCTGTTTCTGGTCCTGCGGGGCGTCGGAGCGGCGGTGGCCGTGAACCGGGCCAGCGGAATTCTCCTTTTCCTCGTGGTGAACACCGTCTGGGTATTCTTCTTCGGCCCGCTGTACACCGCCGCGCGACTGCTCATCCTGGTGCTGGCATTGGTGCTGATTCCCAAGGACTCACTGACGCCGAAACTCCGCGATCGACAGTGGGCAGGGCTGCGTCGGTTTATCAGGTCGAAGGAATCGTTGCCGCGTGACTGACTCGGCATCCGTCGCCGTTTCCGGCCGGCCCCGTGAAGCCTGGATCGACGTGGCGAAAGGGGTCGCGATCACCCTGGTCGTGCTCTACCACGCGGTCATGTACCTCGACGGGGTCGGCCTGGCCGGCGCAATGGCACCCCTCAATCCCCTGCTCGACACCTTTCGCATGCCGCTGTTCTTCTTCATGTCCGGCATTCTCGCGGCCACAGCCATTCGGCTGCCCTATTGGCAGCTCTTTCGAAAACGGATGTCGCTGCTGCTGTATCTCTACGCGGTCTGGGTGGCCGCCCAAACCCTGTTCCTGCTCGCCCTGCCGCCGATCAGCCCCGACGGGCCCAATGCCAGCTGGACCAACCTGGTCACGCTGTTCATTCGCCCCAGTTCGAACCTCTGGTTCATCTACGCTTTGCCCATCTTCTTGACCGTGGCGTGGCTGACCCGGCGGTGGAATCCGCTCATTCCGGTTGCCGTCACTGGCGTCCTCGCGGTGTTGTTCGGCTCGCAAATTCTGCACACGGACACGCCGTGGGACAAGATGGGTCGCTATCTGGTCTTCTTTCTGGCGGCGATCTGGCTGGGCCCCCGTGTGCGTCGGATGGTGCCGCACATTCGCTGGTGGCACATGGCCGTGGTGTGCGGGGTCTACCTCGGCATCGTGCTCATCATGGTCAAGCTGTCCCTGACGCGCGTGCCGTTCGTGCTGCTGTTCGTGAGCATTCTCGCCGTCCTGGTCGGAGTCAGCGTGGCTGTCGTCGTGGCCCGCGCGCCCGGGTTCGATTTTCTCCGCGTGCTCGGAACCCAAACTCTGCCGATATATCTGGTCCACACTTTTCCCATGACGGCCCTCGCGGCAGTCCTGATGGCGACCGGCGTGAGCCTGCCGACGGTGGCGGCTACGGCCCTTCCTGTGTTGCTGTGCAGCTTTGCGATCATGTTTGCGTTGGCCGCGTACCGGAGGCTGGCAGCCGTGCCGGGAATCTTCACCGTGCCCGTTGCCTCCTGGGTAGACACATCGGCCGTGGCTCAGCGGGCTGAGCAAGCCGAAGCATCCGCTTAGTAGCCAAATCTCGTGCTCGAAGCATCTACGTCACGGTGGGCCCAGCGAGAAAGGTTGACGAATTATCACTATTGGGTAACACTCTAATAACTATCGGTGACTCCCTACGGTTGCTTCACGCGCATTCCCGAACGTGCACGACACGAAATGACTTAATGCCAAATCGCACAACGCGCTCGCATCGTCCTAGCCACACCAACTCAACACCTAACCAGCACCAACGACACCCCCGCATTTTTGTTCGCAGCAGGTTTCTCGTCGGCGCCTCGGCCATTGCCGCTACCGCCTTTGCCTTGACCGGGATCGTGAGCCCAGCGCAGGCGGTGACCGCTGTACACTTCCGCACCGCGACGGCGGGCGCGACCACAACGGGGGTCCCATCGGGCACAACCCTCACGGTGCATTCGGGCGACCTGACGATTACCAAGGCCGGCACTATCGTGAGCGGTCTCGACATACGCGGCCTGGTCAAGATTCAAGCGGCCAACGTCACAATCAAGAACTCAATCGTTCGAGGTCGCACGATGAATGCTCCCGGCGCCCTAATCAATAACCTCGGTGGATTCTCGGGATTGAAGATCACCGATACCGAGTTGTACCCGTCCAACCCTTCTCCCGACGTGAACGGCATCTACGGCTATAACTTCACGGCAACGCGAGTGGAAATACACGGCGTGATCGATGCCGTACACATCACCGGAAGCAACGTCACAATCCAACAATCGTGGCTGCATAGCAATTTGCACTACACGAACGACCCGAATCAAGGTGGGTCGGCCAGCCACGACGACTCGATTCAGATTCAAAAAGGCTCCAACATCCGGGTGATCGGAAACACGATCAGCGGCGCGCACAGCGCGGGAGTCCAGATCACCCAGGACAGAGGTGATGTCTCCAATTTCACGTTCACCAACAACAACGCCGACGGCGGAAAATGCACGATCAACATCGCGCAAAAAACCTACGGCCCGATCTACGGCGCGGTCATCACTGACAATAAATTCGGCCGCAACACCAGGGTTGTGAATTGTGCCATCATCTCACCCTCAACAACCAAAATTTCCACGGCGCGCAACTACTACACACCCGACAGCAAGATTGTCTCGGTGCACACTGGATAGTGAGCAGGGAATTGTGACCCGCGAACGGCCCTGAAGTTGCGCCCGATATGGGCCTATCCACCATTCCGTTTGACCGTTATGACTGATACGGAATGCTCCCGATCGGCTGCCCCTACGGCGGCCCCGCACAGCACGCCCCGAAGCGTGTGCCGGACACGAAAAAAACAACCCCATGGTAATCAATTCGAAATTGTCCACAGGCTTACCCGCCGAAAAAGCTATCACTACGATCAGCAAGAAGCGTCGTTTCGCCTCCAGACTGGCCGGAGCCTCCCTAACGGCCGCTGTCGTCATCGGTCTCACCGGTGTTGCACTCGGTTTGGGCCAGGCGCACCCTGCCGGGTCTTCCCACGCAGAAAACGACATCGCGTCGAACAGCCGCAGTGCCGTGGCTGCCACACAGGCCGCTGAAAGCGATGCCGACCCGTTCGCCTCGGACGCGCGCACAACCATCGTCCCCGTCGTCTCCTCCGCCTCCGGGTTGGACCGCGGGGAGTGGCGCCGTCTGATCGGGCGGCTGTTCCCGCCGGTCCGACCGGCGCCCGCCGACCCGACACTCGCTCCAACGCCGGTACCGACCCCGGCTCCTGAACCGGTTCCCCTTCCCAATCCGGTTCCGGCCCCGATCGTCGTTCCGGTCCCGGTTCCTGTTCTCGCGCCCGTGCCGGTCCCCGCCCCAATTCCGACCCCCATCGTCGCGGACTCCGGCACACCGGGACCCACCAATACGGGCGTCCCCGCCGGTCCCGACCTCACCGTGCACGACGGCGACCTGCGCATCACGACGCCGGGCACGGTGATCAGCGGCCTTGACGTTCGGGGCATGATCACGATCGAAGCGCCCAACGTGACTATCAAAGATTCCATCGTGCGCGGTCGCAATCTGAACGGTCCCATGGCCCTGATCGACAACCTGGGAGGGTACGCCAATCTGAAGATCATCGACACGGAGCTGTTCCCCTCCTCGCCGTCACCAGACGTTCAGGGGATCTACGGTTACAACTTTGCGGCCACGCGCTTGAATATTCATGGCGTGGTGGACGGAATCCATTTGACGGGAGGCAACGTCGATATCTCAGATTCGTGGCTGCACGACAATCTTCATTTCGAGCGGGATCCCAATCAGGGTGGAACTCCGAGCCACGACGATTCGATTCAAATCCAGGAAGGTTCAAATATACGAATCGACGGCAACAGGTTTAGCGGCGCGTGGAATGCCACGGTGCAGGTCACCCAGGATCGCGGTAACGTTTCGAACTTGACCTTCACGAACAACATTGCAGACGGCGGAAAGTGTTCCATCAACCTGGCCGAGAAGGACTTTGGGCCGATCAAGGGGGTTGTCATCTCTGACAACTCGTTTGGCCGAAACACGCGAGTCGACGATTGCGCCGTGATTGCGCCATCATCAACAAAGGTTTCCATGGCCCGCAACTACTACGCCCCGGATGACATGCTCGTCGAGGTGCACCCGGGGTGACCGGCTGATTCCCTTGGGCAGCGCACACAACAGGAGCGGGCCCCTCATCGAGGAATCCGCTCCCGTTGTGGTTCGGCTGGTTGCGTTAGGAGGTACTGGTCCGTGGCTGCTGCCAGAGCGAGGCTGCCTCAGGGCGAGTGAGCGCGTCAAGTGCGCGGCGCAGTATCGTGCTCGACGTGTTGACCGTATACGGAAAGTACACGACATCGACTCCGACCTCGGCGAACTCGTGCTCAAGGCGAACCCCTCGCGGTGTGCCGCGCCAGTCATCGCCCTTGAAAAACACATCAAAGTCCAGCTCGCGCCACGTTTCCAATTTGTCCTCGACGACCTCGGCGACTGCCTCATCGACGAAGGAAATGTGCCCCACGATCTCGAGGCGCTCGACGAGCGGCACGACCGGAGACACGCCCTTGGTTAGCTGAAGCATTTCATCCGAAACCACGCCGGCGATCAAGTAGTCACACTGGCTCCTTGCGTGCTTGAGGATATTGAGATGTCCGACGTGAAAGAGATCAAACCCGCCAGCCGCGTAACCGATCCGCAGGCCGTTCTGTCGGGCCGTGAGCCGCCCAGGGAGCTGATCGCCAGCAAGATTCCCCACGTCGGGGCGGCCGGGGACGATCTCGTGTGAAATATTCGGGTTCGATGGAGCCAGGGGGGTGTGATTTGGGTGCTTAGGGGTCACTGAATGCTCAGATTTCTCTCAGGCTGCAGCGTGAGCTTCAACACGATTCGGGTAAGAGAGGTAGTGAGAAATCCTAACCTTTATCCGGCTGCCTGACTAGGGGCGAGGGGGAACGACGCGGCGTTCGACTACACGCGCGGCGGCAAGTCCAATTTTCGCAAAGGCAGAGATTTCTTGTGGTGTAAGCCCAAGAATCTGGAACTCAAGTATGATCACTGCACCACGGGGCTGCTCGACGGCCACCGTGCAAGTTGAAGTTGAGGTTCTCTTATGGCGCGGCCCTGGCGCTCTCCGGCAATAGCAACGATCGCTACAGCAGCCCTGCTGGCGACGATTTTTTTTGGTACCGGCACCGCGCAAGCGGACACGGCCCCCCCGAGCGCTTCCATCCCTAGAACCGTCGCTGCCGATGCGCTGCCCACAGCCCAGATCAACGGTGTGGTGTGGACGCAATTGATTGTCGGAAACACCGTCTACGTCGGCGGTGAGTTCACGCGTGCGCGCCCCGCCGGAGCCTCCGCGGGAACGAGTGAGGTATCGCGCAACAATCTGCTCGCGTACGACTTGTCGACCGGTGTCATGACCTCGTTCAACCCCAGCGTCAACGGCGCGGTGAGAGCGATCACCGCGGCACCGGATGGGTCCCGCGTATATATCGGCGGCGCCTTCACCAAGGTCGGTGCCGAGACGCGAACTCGGTTGGCGGCCTTCAGCACCGCCACCGGTGCTCTCGCGAATGATTGGAAGCCAACGGCAAACGGCACTGTCCGGGCCCTCGGCGCGAACGGGAGCACAATCTACGCCGGGGGCAGTTTCACAACGGCCAACGGGCAGTCGCGCCAGAGGATCGCATCGTTCACTGGTTTCACCGCAACTCTCGGCGCCTGGAAGGGTACCGTGCCCGATGGTGCTGTGAACGCTCTGACCATTTCACCCAACGGCGACCGGGTGGTCATCGGCGGTTCGTTCACGTCGTACAACGGCGCGACCGCGCCGGGGTACGGAATGGCTGCCACGATCTCGAGCACGGGCGCCGCAACGTCCTGGAACATCGGAAAACTCATTAAGAATGCTGGCGTGAATGGTTCCATTCTGTCGCTCACGTCCGATTCTGGCGGGGTTTACGGCACCGGGTACGACTACGGCGCCGGTGCCATGTTTGAAGGCACCTTCCGTGCCAGTTGGAGCAGCGGCAATATCATCTGGATCGAGGACTGTCACGGTGACACGTATTCGGCCGCTGCCGCAGGCGACGTCGTGTACACCACCGCGCACGCACATTTCTGCGGAAACATCGGGGGATTCCCAGAAACCAGTCCGCGATCGTATCACCGCACTCTGGCCTTCACGGCGAATGCAACGGGCACCATCACCCGGAACAGCGCCGGCGGTAGCTACTTCAACTTCGAGGGACGCCCCCGCCCGTCGCTGCTGACCTTCTACCCTGACATTAATGCCGGATCCTTCACCGGCCAAAACCAGGGGCCGTGGAATGTAACGGCTAACTCCCAATACGTGCTCTACGGCGGCGAGTTCACGCTCGTCAACAACAAGAAACAGCAGGGTCTCGTGCGGTTCGCGGTGTCGGCCATCGCACCAGACAAGGAAGGGCCGAGGGTATCCGGCGCGAGTTTCACTCCGGCGCTCACCTCTCCGAGCGCCGGAACTGTCAGAGTCAGCTGGACCTCCAACTACGACCGCGACAATGAGCTACTCAGCTACGAAGTGCTGCGAAACGGCGTTGTCGTGCGTACGCAAACGGGCCTCTCCTCAGACTGGAGCCGTCCGACGATCACGTGGACCGATACGGGCCGTACCGGAGGTACAACCTATTCGTACCAGATTCGGGTGACTGATCCCTTCGGCAACACCGTCACTGGCGCCGCCGCGAGCGTGAAGGCCGCTGGCGCCGTCGCACTCACGGAGACACCGAGCCCAACCCCAGTGACCGACAAGGAAATCGCCGCTGATCTGAACCTAGTGCCGGCACCGGAAGTGGTTGATCCGAAGGCTGTTCCTGTTCCTGTTCCTGTTCCTGTTCCCGTTCCTGAGGCGGAGCCTGCTCCGAAGGTCGTTCCCGACAAGCAGATAGTGCTGGAGCCTGACCTGGATCTCGATCTGGAGGTGGTGCAGGCGCCGAAAGGCAGGCAGGGCTAGTTCGCGCGCGCTGTTCGTTGGTTCGATCGAACGCCAGCCTGGGTCACGACCCGGGTCAGAAGCATAAGTCGCCGTTCCAGAGAGAACTTGGGGTTGACCGTCGACGGCGTCGGGAGGGTGGTCCTCGCTCGGATGGACTGCTCCAGTCGCTCCAGTGCCGACACAATGTCGGACACCGGGGCGCCGCTGCGGGCGACACCGATACCGCCGACAATGGGCAGAACCTCCCCGGCGCCTCCGTCAGCGAAGCCGATGGCGCGCACTCCCACCCGCCACGCTTCAACGGGGACGAGGCCAAACGGCTCCGGAGTCGACGGAAAGCAGGCGACAGCATCGATTTCTCCGGCGATCGCTGCGACGGATGCTGCCTCGCCCCGATACTCGATGCGTGCGTCTCCCGCAATCAGATCCAGCACGGCGTCCAGGGCCGCTTCCTGCCCAGGAAACGGTGCACCGAACAGTAACAGGCGCCACGAGGCACTGAAAGGAGGGCAAGCCGGCCGTGTTTCGGGGCTGAGCGACTGCAGCGCGCGCACCACCTCAAGGTGCCCCTTGTGGCCGTTGACTCGTCCAACGACGGCGATCGTGAGCGGGTCATGTGGTGCCTGCGCTTCGACCGTTGTCACCGGTTCGAACACGGGCGACGTAACGGTGAGGCGCGAACGGGCGACCCCATTGCGCTCAAGCCACGTTGCGGTCGCTTCGCTGCAGGCGCAGATCGGAAAACGGCCGGGTGCCAGAAGTGCCCGCACAAGGAGGTTGCCGACGCGACTGAGCAAGAGCTCGTGCACCGAGACATAGAAATTCTTCCGCTTTGCGCGAAGTAGGGGGATATAGACGGCGAGGGCGAGCGTCCAGATGACGACGAGATCAGCGTCAACGACTTCCGGCCGCAACCGAATTGGGTGCAGGAGGTCGGAGATATTGCTACGCCTCAGCACGGCCAGGCCCGGGTCAACGATTACGGTCGCCTCCAGGCCGGCCTGGCTGATTTCGTGGGCGAGCGGTCCGGTCTGCGGCACGACTACGACCACGGTGTGCCCGACATTGACCAGGCAGGAGATTTCTTGAATGAGCACTCGGGTGGCCCCGTAGGTGTCGTTGCTCCCGTGCAGAATGGCGATACGCATGTCTGGGCCTTATCAATAGTGGGCAGTTTTCACACACTGTACAGGTAGCGGCGTGTGCCCCAGACGGGGTTCACCTGCCCCCTAGGAATGAGGGGCCTGAGCGTGTATAGATGGCTGCACGACGTCTCACGCCCGATTCGTTTTTCGATCGGGCCCCCACTCTGGAGTTTGAACATGGCAGTGCAACACCCCGTCGACGACAGCACTGGCAGCACGAGCCGGCGGCGCAGATTGTGGTGGATCTTTGGGTGCGGTGTGCTGGTCCTGCTCGTGGTCATAGTGCTCGTCGCTAATGCCTGGGCGTCGCAACGCGCCGATTCGGACGACGGCGTCTCGATGCCGTCAGCGACGAGTCCATCGCCGTCGCGGACTGCTTCTCCCACACCGGCACCGACGAAGAGTCCCACGCCGGCGCCCCCCGTGCCGAGCGCTCCGGACCCGGCGGCCGGAATCGGCGTTCCGTCCACCGAACTCGCTCCACCCCAGGTTCAGGCCCCTGTTCCGCTGGCGGATCCGGCGGCAGCTGTACCCGGTGTCGTCTTCAGCATCAGCGAACTTGAGTCCGTCGCCGGCGAGGCACGCGGTCCGGGCGAAGTTGCCGGGCCCTCACTCCGATTCGCCGTAACCGTTCGCAACGACACTGCCGTGTCGGTGTCGTTGACGTCGACGGTGGTCAACTTCTACTACGGGGGGGAGCAGTCGCCAGCGACTGAGCTCGCTGCCCCCGGAGGAGTTCCGCTCCCCGATGCGGTCTCCGCGGGAGGTACGGCGCGCGGGGTGTTCATTTTCAACGTCCCCGACGATGGTCGTGACCGTGTGCAGATTGCTGTTGACTACTCGGCCGGTGTGCCGATCGTGCTGTTTGAGGGCCCGGCGCCGAAATAACCGATCCTCGAGGTCGACTGCCCCCCATCGGGGGTATTCCAGACTGAGAAAACCTCACTAGACTCCGTTGAATGCGATGGCCACCCGACGGCCCCGCTCCTCCTCCGAGTAAGGAAACTCCGTGGGATCTTTGTTCGCGTCTCGCACGAATCGCGCACGTCCAAGTTTGATTCGCGAACGATCAGCACGCGCTGGCGTCTTCGGCATGATGACCGCACTCGCGGTGGTCGCCGCCACCCTCACGGTGCCACTTCAGGCGGTCGCGGACACCGCGCCGGTTGATTCGACCACCCCGGTGACCATGGCCGCAGATTCCCTGCCGACCGCGCAGATCAACGGTGTGGTGTGGACGCAGTTGATCGTGGGTAACACCGTCTACGTGGGGGGTGAATTCACCAAGGCCCGCCCAGCTGGTTCCGGCGTTGGCGTGAACGAGGTAGTGCGCACCAACCTGCTCGCCTACAACTTGACGACGGGGGTGCTGATTCCGACCTTCAGCCCCAACCCCAATGGTGCCGTGCGAGCACTCGTCGCCTCCGCTGACGGTACCCGCATCTTTGTCGGTGGCTCGTTCACCAGCATGAGTGGTGTTGCCCGGTATCGACTGGCGGCTTTTGACGCCGGCACCGGGGAGCTCGTACCGTCGTTTGCTCCGGTGCTGAACGCCCAGGTCAAGGCGCTCGGTATTTCTGGAAGCACGGTCTACGCCGGCGGAACCTTCACGACGGCTGGCGGGCAGGCACGCAGTCAGATCGCGTCCTTCGACGCGTCCAACGGCGCGCTGAAAGCCTGGGCTGGAACCCCAGACGGCGGCGCAGTCAACGCGCTCACCGTCTCGCCCGATGGCACCAAGGTAATCATTGGCGGAGCGTTCACCTCGTACAACGGTGGCGTGAATCCCGGCTATGGAATGGCAGCCCTCGACGCCGTCACGGGCGACTCCCTGCCCTGGGCGGTCAACTCCCTGCTGCGCAACGGCGGGCTCAACGGGGGGTTCACGAGCCTGACGTCTTCGACCGATGGCGTGTTCGGCACGGGCTATGACTACGGGGCCGGCGCCAACTTCGAAGGCACCTTCCGGGCTGACTGGTCGAACGGTTCCATCATTTGGATGGAAGATTGCCACGGCGACACCTACTCCGCCGCACTCACCCAAAACGTTGTATACACCACCGGTCACGCCCACTATTGCGGCAATATGGGCGGGCCGGTCGAGACCGCGCCGCGCACCTACCACCGCACCCTGGCTTTCACCATGGCGACGACCGGTTTGCTCACGCCGAATGCCGTGGGCAGCTATGACAACTTCGTCGGAAAACCGCGCCCGAGACTGCTGAGCTACTATCCCGAGATCAACACCGGCACCTATACCGGGCAGGGGCAGGGGCCCTGGAACGTTGTCACCAACAGTCAATACCTGCTGTACGGGGGTGAATTCACCAACGTCAACAACAAGGGACAACAGGGCCTGGCCCGATTCGCCACCGCTGCAAGCGCGCCGAACAAAGAGGGTCCGCGGGTGGCCAATGCGGCCTTTGTCGCCTCGGCCTTCGTGCCCGACGTTCAGTCGCTGTCGAGCGGAACCGTGCGCGTCGCCTGGAAGTCCGCCTACGACCGTGACAACGAGCGACTCAACTATGAGGTGTTGCGCGATGGAGTCTCGGTCGGAACGATTTCTGGGCTGTCCGTGGACTGGTCCCGCCCGAGCATGGGATGGACCGATACCGGGCTCACCCCCGGCCAGACCTATTCCTACCAAGTCAGGGTGAGTGACCCCTTCGGAAACGTTCGCACCGGAGGTCCGGCATCCGTGACCGTCTCTGCGACTGGTGAGTACAGCGCCTATGCGTCCGCAGTGCGCGCCGACTCGCCGACGTCCTACTGGCCCCTCGGCGAACCGAGCGGAACGACGGCCTTCGACTGGGCCTCGGCCGCAAACGCCCAGACCGGCACCGGTGTGACTCGGGACGTCACCGGTGCCCTCGCCGGTAACTCCGGCTCCGCGTCGCGGTTCAGCGGCACCACCACCGGGTTCGCGGCATCGAGTGCGTTTGAAACGCCGCGGGACGCATTCAGCGTCGAGTCCTGGGTCAAGACGACGACCAGACGTGGCGGCAAGATCATCGGACTTGGCAGCAGCACGACGGGGAATTCCACCGCCTATGACCGTCACGTCTACATGGACAACTTCGGTCGCATCTGGTTCGGTGTCAAGCCGGGCACCCTGCGCACAGTCAATACGACCTCTTCCTACAACGACGGGCAGTGGCACCACATCGTGGCCAGCGTCGGCGTCAATGGGATGTCCCTGTACATCGATGGGGTGCTCGTCGCCCAACGCACCGACACGACATCGGCTGCTCCGATCCAGGGCTATTGGCGCATCGGCGGTGACAATCTGAGTGGCTGGACCAGCCGACCTCTGAGTGACTATATCGCCGCTGACATCGACGAAGTGGCCGTGTATCCAGCAGCGCTCGGGGCGGCATCCGTAGCGAATCACTACAACATCGGGCGATCCGGTCCGCCGGCAAATATGGTGCCAGAGGCTGCGTTCACCGCCGCCATCAACAACCTGGCACTCACCGTGGACGGCGCCGGATCAACGGATTCCGACGGCACCATCACGGGCTATAGCTGGAATTTCGGGGACGGAACCAACGCGACCGGAATCACTGCGGCGCACAGCTATGATACTGCTGGCTCGTACACGGTTACCCTCACGGTGACCGACAACGCGGGAAGCACTGCCAGCACGAGCCGGTCGGTGGTCGCCAACGATCCGCCGGCAAACGTGCCGCCGACGGCCGCATTCAGCTACCGGACTGCGCCACTGGCAATCTCGGTGGATGCATCCGCTTCAACCGACCCTGATGGAGTCACCACCGGTTACGCCTGGTCGTGGGGCGACGGCACGAACTCGACCGGGATCACGGCCACGCACAGCTACACCGTGGCGGGCAACTATCAAGTCTCCCTCACGGTGACCGACAGCTCTGCCGCAACAGGGTCGACGACGCAGGATGTGCTCGTTCCCAACGTCGACCCGAACCTTCCCCTGGCGACTGACGCGTTTTCCCGAGTTCTTAGTAGCGGGCTCGGCACCGCCGACAGCGGTGGGGTCTGGACCACGACCGGATCGTCGGCGAACTATTCCGTCAGCTCCGGTTCGGGGCGGTTCAAGTCCGCGGCCGGGGCCACGCTCAATGGGTACCTGTCCGGTGTCTCATCGGCTGACACTGACGTCAGTGTTTCGGTTGCCCTGCAACAGGACGCCACCGGGTCGGGAGCGTACGCATCGGTCATCGGCCGACGCGTCGGAACGGATGACTACCGAGCCAGGGCCAAGGTCTTGGCGACCGGCGTCGTGCAGTTGCAGCTGATGCGCGGGGCAACAACCTTGACCGTGCAGAACATTTCGGGCCTGACTTACACCACAGGATCACAACTTCGACTCCGAATTCAGGTCTTCGGCACCGCGCCGACGACGATTCGGGCCAAAGTTTGGAGTGCCGGCGGTACGGAACCGGCGGCCTGGCAACTCAGCACCACTGATGCCACGGCCGCGATGCAGGCAGCGGGTTCCGTCGGTCTGGCGTTCTACCTCGGGTCGACGGCCACGGTGACGCCGGTTACGGCGGCCTTCGACGATCTAGTCGTCACGCGCATGAACTGACCGTCGCCGAGACGGGCGGGAGTGAAGAAAGTGTACGGATGGAGAACGGTGTTCGTGAAGGATTCGGATCGGCGCAGTGCTGAAATTGGGGGAAGTCATGAATAGCGGGTATCCAAATACCGCGATCCGGGTGGTGATTTCGGTCCTCACCTACTGCCGCCCCCAAGACCTTGAGGAGCTGTTGCCTGAACTTCTCGAACAAGCCGGTACCGTTCCTGGGCCGGTCGAAATTCTGGTCGTCGACAACGATCCTCAGGGGGGAGCCCGCGACCAGGTGGCTGCGGCCAACACCTCGGACAGTCCGGTGCCGGTACGCTACGTGCACGAACCAAATCCCGGTATCGCGTCGGCTCGCAACCGGGCATTGACGGAGGCGGCAAAGGCCCAACTGCTGGTCTTCATTGACGACGATGAGCGCCCCACCGCGAAATGGCTCACCCAGCTTCTCGACACCTACTCGACGTTTCGCCCGGCCGCCGTGGTCGGTCCGGTGCTCTCTCGGTACGATACCGAGCCTGACCCGTGGATTCGCGGCGGCGGCTTCTTCGAACGTCGGCGATTCGCCACTGGCACTTCGGTTTCGCTCGCCGCCACCAACAACCTGCTGCTCGACCTCGTGGAGGTGCGCCGTCTGGGTCTGCGTTTCGACGAACGGTTCGGACTTTCCGGCGGCTCCGATTCGCTGTTCACCCGGCAGCTGCACCGACGGGGAGGGCAGATGATCTGGTGCGACGAGGCCGTTGTCATCGACGTGGTTCCGGCCGACCGGCTCACCCACGAATGGGTGCTGCAACGCGCTTTCCGCATGGGCAACACCTGGAGTCGAATCAACCTGGACGACACCGAGAATGGCGAGCGGATGCTGGTTCGGTTCACCCTGCTCGTTCGTGGAACGGTACGGGTGTTGGGCGGGCTTGCCCGCTACCTGGCCGGTTTGATCGTCGGGCAGCTGCCGCAGCGCGCCAGAGGATTACGAACCGCCGCCCGCGGAGCCGGCATGCTGAGCGGTTCGGTCGGATCGGTCTATCACGAGTACAAGCGCAGCTGAGCGCGACGGCTCGCCCCGTAAGGGGGGCAGTTATAAATGACAAAGATTCAATATACTGCGAATTAGTGCGGTAGCTACTCGAAGGCTGCGGTCCAAACCCTAAGTGAGGCCTCCTGGTGGCTACTCCCGTGTTCGTTCTTCCGCGCCGTTCTGTTGCGGACAATCCCAGCCCGCGCCTGGCCCGTTTGGCACGGGCGGGCTGGGTCGGGCTCGCCACGGTCGTGGCCGTGGTCGCCGCGGTTCTCAGCGCCCCCTCGGTTGCGCTGGCCGATTCTGCCCCGGCCGATGCCGCCACTCCGGTGACGGTTTCTGCCGATTCGCTGCCGACCACGCAGATCAACGGCGTGGTCTGGGCGCAGCTGATTGTGGGGGACACCGTCTACGTCGGCGGGGAATTCACCCGGTCCCGGCCGGCTGGTTCTGCCCGCGGCGTCAATGAAGTCGTGCGCAACAACCTGCTCGCCTACAACCTCACCACCGGAAAACTGATCACCTCGTTCAATCCCAACGTCAACGGGGCTGTTCGTGCCCTGGTCGCCTCCGCCGACGGCACTCGAGTGTACGCCGGAGGAGGCTTCACCAAGGTCGGTTCAGAAACTCGTTTCCGACTGGCGGCCTTCGACACCGGTACGGGCGCCCTGGTCTCGTCCTGGAAGCCGGTAGTAAATGCCCAGGTCAAGGCGTTGGGAATCTTCGGGAACACGGTTTACGCGGGGGGAACGTTCACCGTCGCCAGCGGTCAATCCCGCACCATGACGGCCTCGTTCGCGACGTCCAACGGCGCCCTCGGCACCTGGACCGGTCAGCCAGACGGGGGCGCGGTCAACGCACAGTATGCCTGGGCCTGGGGCGATGGAACGACCGAAAGGGCGGCGACTGCAACGGCAACGCACACCTACCCCGGTGCGGGAATGTACGAGGTCGTGCTCACGGTCACCGACACCGCCGGCGCGACCGCCAGCGACACGCAGACCATTGTGGCCACCGACCCACCGGCGCCGCCGATCACGGCGTTCGCCGGGGATGCCTTCGGCCGCACGATCACGAGGGGCCTGGGCTCGGCCGATATCGCTGGGCCGTGGACCACGACGGGGTCAACGGCGAACTATTCGGTCGGTGACGGTGTGGGTAAGCTTCAGGCAGCAGCCGGTCAGACGGTCAACGCCTACCTCCCTGGTGCGACATCCGTTGATACCGACCTGACCGTGAGCATGGGGACGCAACAGGCCGTGACCGGCGGTGGTACCTACCTGTCGGCCATCGGGCGTCGGGTGGAGGGCAATGACTACCGGGCCCGCGCGAAACTGCTCGCGTCGGGGGCGGTGCAGGTGCAGCTGATGCGTGGGGCGACGAGTCTGAAGTACTTGACGGTCCCTGGGCTCAGCTATGCGGCGGGCGACCAGCTGAAACTCCGACTGCAGGTGACCGGCACTTCGCCGACAACCCTCAAGGCCATGGTGTGGAAGCTGGGGGATGCTGTTCCCGAGGCGTGGCAGGTGAGCGCGACGGATTCTACCGCTGCGCTCCAGCAGGCCGGCTCAATCGGACTCGCCTTCTACGTCAGCGCGTCGGCAACCTTGAGCCCGATGACCGCGACCTTCGACGATCTGATTGCTGAACCATCGCACTAATGGCGACCAGAGGACTGACTTGATGCACATCGTGACCTCGCGGGCGAGGCTGTATCGAACGTTGCGCAGCGCCTATCTCGAACGCGCGCATCTGCTGCCGGAGGCCACCATTCTCTTTCGGGTCAAAAGGTATGACTTTCAGGAATCCCTCGTCGATGGACTCACGGTTATTCAAGCCGCGCCAGTGCGGGCTGCCTGGCTGCTGGCCCGGTCGGAGGTGACGACGCTGGAGATCAATGAACCGCTGATGCTCTCGAGCGTGTGGGGCAGCTCGCTGGCCATCATTGGGTTGCGGGCGAGGTCGCTGCTCGGTGGCCCCGGCGCGACAATTGTCAGCTACGCCATGGAGAATTCGAATCCGCTTCGGCGCCCGGTCGGAGGAGAGGGACAACTGCGACGCTTCGCCACCAGCCGTCTGTCGCGGTTCGTCTGGCGACACACCGATCGAATCGCCTTTGGAACGGATGCAGCGAGGGTCACCTACGGGAGCGCCATGCGCCACCGGCCCGGGGGACTCACGACCACCGTGATTCCGGCGTTGCCAGCGCCCTGTACCTGCCCCGCCGGTGACGGTCCAAACGAGCCGCGCGTGGTCTTTCTCGGAGCACTCGTGGCCCGCAAGGGTTTTCTCGACCTGCTCGAGGCCTGGCCAAGCGTCACCGCTCGGGTCCCGACCGCCCGCCTGACCATCATCGGGAAAGGGGCACTCGAGGACCGGGCGCGCCAGGCGGCGGAGCAGGACCCCACGATCGCGCTGGTTATCGACCCACCGCGGAGTGAGATACACCGGCACCTGCGCGGCGCCAGTGTTCTCGCCCTTCTTTCGCAGCCGACCGCCACCTGGCGGGAGCAAATTGGCCTGCCCATTGTGGAGGGCCTCGCGCACGGGTGCAACATCGTGACCACCTCGGAAACCGGCCTGGCCGGGTGGCTCAGCGAGCACGGGCATGACGTGGTCGCGCCAGGGGCTCCCTCGTCTGCGTTGGCGGATTCCGTGGTGCACGCCCTGCAGAAGCGCGGGGGCGCAACTGCTGCCAGCCTGGCGGCCGATCTTCCGGCCGTTGACGGGCGGCTGGCCGCCGACGCCTGGTTGTTCGCCGGGGCGAGCTAGCCCCCGTCGAATCGGTCTGCGCGATCGGTCAGTGCGATCGGTTAGCGCGATCGAGCGGCGCGCACTGCGCACTCATAGGCTTCCAGGTGCGCGGCCAGACCGGCCGGCCAGGCTCGGGCCGAGAGGTCTGGACGCTCGGTGTCGTGTCGGCGCCGTGCGGCAGCGACCGCGTTTTTGAGGTTCTGAGCGGAGAGCGCGCCGGGGTAGGTCGATACCCAGTCACCGCCCGCTTCGCTCGCCAGGGCATCGGTCACGCTGTTCTGTGGCACCAGGACCGGGCGGCACAGCGACAGGGCCAGAATAGCGGCCCCCGAATTGTGCATCTCTTGATAAGGGAGCACGACCAATTCGGCCTCTCCGATCTCGCGCGACAGGGCCGCATCGCTCGCGTACCCGAAGCTGAACGTGATGCGTGAGTCGGCGGCAGCTAGAGACTCGAGATTGTGGGCAAGTTGGGGGGTCTGGGGTGCACCGACGATTCGCAGGGTCGCGGCTGAGGCGGCGGCATCCGTTTCGGTGCTGAACGCGCTGATCAACGTGTCGATTCCTTTATAGGGGCGGATCAGTCCGAAATACAAAACGCGGCCGGGAACGGTCGGCGGGCTCGGGTATTGGGCGAACCAGTCGCGATAGTCGCCGTGCGCTATGGTGCGTTCGAGGGCGCCAGCCGGCACCGGCGTGAAGGAATTGAGCCGAATCCACACGGTCGTGCGGCGGTCGAAGAGCTCCATCAGTCGCCGGTCACGCGGGGATTGCATTTCGTGACTGCGCAGGTTGTGCAGGGTGCGCACCACCGCGGTGCTCCGCAACCGCAGCCGCGTCAGCAGGAGCGAAAACAGCACTCGCCGCGCGAGCGCACGCGCGGGAGTGCGCCCCTGCAGCAGAATCTCCGGCCAATGCACATGGAACACGTCGTACGGTGCCGTCAGGGCGCGCCACCAGGAGAAACCGTCGACCTGAACGTGCTCGCGCAGTCCCCGGTCGAGTTGCACAAGGTAAGGATTGGTGGTGGATCGACCCTCCGGAAACGACTGGAGGACCCGCACTACGACGACCGCGTCGATTCCGACGACCGCGAGTTGCGGCGGCCAGCTTCGTCGAAGGATGTGCGCGGTGCCCGCGTGGCCGTGACCCGGTTGGCTGGCACCGATGGTGGCACGCTCGGGCCGGTTACCGCGGCGAGCGGGCCGTAGTAGACCTCGGCCCGGCGCTCGCGCACCTGGTTGAGGACGATGCCCAGAATGCGCGCATTGACCGCTTCGAGGGACTCGAGAGTGGTGGCGAGCTGCTGGCGGGTGGTCGACTTGTACCGGGCAACGACGATGGCGCCATCGGTGAGGTGAGACAGGCCGAGGGCATCCGTTGCTGGAAGCAGGGGCGGGGAATCAATGACGATGAAGTCGTAGTCCTGCAGCAGGGTCTTCATCAGGGTCTTCATCGCGTCCGAACCGAGTACCTGCCCGGGGTTGGGCGGTACGGCGCCGGATGGCAGCACGTCGAGGCCGTCCGACCAGCGCACGATGGCGTCCTCGGGCCCGACATCGCCGAGCAGGATGGTGGTGAGGCCCACGTCGCCTTCGAGGTCGCAGAGCTCGGCAATCGACGGACGTCGAAGGTCGGCATCGATCAGGAGTACGCGCGACGACCGTTCAGCCATGGCGAGGGCCAGGTTGATCGCTGTGGTGGATTTTCCATCCCTGGAGACCGCCGACGTGACGACAGCGCTGCGCGGCGGGCGGTCCACGTCGATGAATTCCAGGTTGGCCCGCACCCGGCGGTACGACTCAGCGAGTGCGCTGTGCGGCATGACCCGCATCACCAGACCGGCCGGGTCGCTTCTGCGTTTGTAGCCGACCATACCCAGCAGCGGATCGGAGGAGACCCGGTCGAGGTCCTTTTCCGTACTCACCCGGGTGTCGAACACCTCACGGGCCAGGGCATACAGCACGCCCAGGCCGAACCCGAGCAGGAGGCCGGTCAGAACTATGAGCTGCGTATTCGGTGCGAACGGACCGCCGGGGAGCTGCGCGGGCGAGACGGTCTTGACCGTGATCGACGGCAGGTTATCGGGGCCCTTCGGGGCCAGGCTCTCGACCGTGTTGGCGAGCGACTGGGAAACTGCGTCGGCCAGGTCGACGGACTGCTGGGCCGACCGACTGGTGACGGTGATATTGATGAATACCGTGTTCAGGGGAGTGACGGCGCTCACGCGCGCGGCGAGGGCCTGGCTGGAGACGTTCAACCCGAGCCGGCTGATGACCGGGTCGAGCACTGTCGGCGTCGTCGCCAACTGTGCGTAGGACTGCACGAGGTTCTGCGTGAACGTCGACGTTTGCAGAAGTTCGCTCGTGGTCTCACCTCGATCGCTCGTGACGAACACGCTGTTCGTGGCCTGATACTGGGCTGGCAGGGTGGCCGCGTAGCCCCACCCGGCTGCCCCACCGAGGATGCCCACGATGACAATGAGCAGCCACCGTCTCGTGATGGTCCTCAGATAGTCGATTGGTTCCACAGCATTCTCCGTCCGGTTGCGCCCACACTACAATCAAGCTGACCAAAACTCACCTCTGAATGCGGGAGGGAGCATCCCCAGAAGGGGGCACACGGCAGAGCTGGCGCCTGAGGGCAGCGGATGCCTGACTACGGTCGCGCGACGTCCACTCGACCCAGCGCTGTCATGTCGCGAAACCATTTACCCAGCGCCAGTGCGAGATACAGCGCGTTGGCGACAAAGAGAAGGGTATACAAGCCGAAAAAGGCCAACGGAGCGCCCAGCAGCACGAAGGAGAGGCAAAGCACACCGTAGTCGGTGGGAAGACCAAGAAGCGACCGCACCACGGTGCGGGGGGCAGTGGAGAGGGCGGCCGTTGGCGCGTGCTTGGCTTTGAGCAGATCGTTCAGGATCATGGCGAAGAACGACACGGCGGCCACGGCCGCAAACCCGATCGGCACGAGCAGCGAGATCGAGCTCGACAGAGGAAAGTGCGTGAACATCGTGATGAGCACCGCGAGGTGCAGCGTTGAGATCTTGATGGAGTCAACGACGTGGTCGAGCCATTCGCCCGAGGGGGAGCCTCCACCACGCAGACGCGCGACTTGGCCGTCGGCCGAGTCGAAGGCGTACCCGATGGCCAGCAACAGCCACACGACGAGTCCAAGCCACCAACTGGGCTCACCGATCGCGAGCAGCCCGATCGCGCAGAACGTGAAGCCGGCACTGATCGCCGTGACGTTGTTCGGAGTCAGGCCTAAGCGAAACGCGCCCGCCGCGAGGTAGCGACCAACCCGGCGGTTGACATAGACGGAGTAGGGCGGGGCACCGCGGGCCGCCGTCTTCTGGGCGGACGACAAACGACGCACGGTGTCAAAGTACGTTTCCGTCGAGGCAGTGGCGTGGGCCGGGGTACTGGTCATGAGGTGATCCCCCTGGACGGTGCGGTTGACGGTTGGCGTTTCATGCCGTCGGGAAGGCTCCACGTTGAGACTCCAGCCCGGCCGCTGCTCTGGTGATGGGTGCTGTAGCCTACGGCCACCCGCCGAGCGAGTCTTTCGTAGCTGGCCGCGACGCTGTCCCAGTTGTACAACTGCTCGGCCCGCTGTTGCAGCGCCGCCGCGACCGCGGCGACCTGCTCGGGGTTCAGCTCGGAATCTTCGATCAGGCCACTGAGAGAATCGGCCCGCGAGAAGTAGGCGCCATCGCTGCCGAGGACCTCACGATTGAACACGACGTCCCACGCGATGACCTTGGTTCCGGCACCCATCGCCCGCAGCAGCGACGGATTCGTACCGCCCACCGAGTGGCCGTGCACGTAGGTGGCGGCGTGCGTATAGAGCTGGTCCAGCTGATTCTGGTCCCACACACTGCCCAGCATGCGAATGCGGGAATCGGATGTGGCCAAGTCACTGATGCGGTTGGTGTGGACGGCCGCGTAGGGCGCTGAGCCAACGACAACCAGCGGGAGGCGCGCGTCGCTCGCGCGATATCCCTCGACAATGATGTCGACGTGGTTTTCCGGTTCAAACCGGGCGACGACGAGGTGGTAGCCGCCGGGGCGGAGTCCGAGTTCGGCGAGCCGATCAGTCGGGGTGTCGTGCAGAATTCGGGTGCCGTAGGAGATCAGTTCGGTCGGGATGGAAAACTCGTCCCAGTAGTAGTCGACGATTCCCTGCGCGTCGGCGATGAGGGCATCCGCTTCGCGCACCGAGACTTCCTCGGCCCAGCGGTAGTAGCGGCGACCGGCGCCGCCCCATTTGTCGCGCTTCCATTCGAGTCCGTCGACGTGCACGACGCTCGGGATGCCGCGCAGGCGCAGCAGCGGAACGAACGGAGCGTTGGCGGCATTGAACACGAACGCGACATCGGCCGGACGGTGCAGGGTCGCGTGCAGAACCGACAACCCGGTGTGGCTCAGGGTCTCGAGAATCTTGTGGCGCAGCGCCGGCAGCTCGACCAGTTTCATGCCGAGGTACTCTTTCGGCACCGGCTGGGTCGTGCGGCGACAATAGACGGTCACGTCGTGGCCGCGGTCAACGAGTC
The DNA here is from genome assembly GCF_002929575.1 of Cryobacterium sp. N21. Classification (NCBI taxonomy): domain Bacteria; kingdom Bacillati; phylum Actinomycetota; class Actinomycetes; order Micrococcales; family Microbacteriaceae; genus Cryobacterium; species Cryobacterium sp. N21. The sequence continues at coordinate 49,281 of NZ_PJJQ01000025.1, forward strand.
GCCGACCAATCTCCTCGACGGCGGTTTCAAAACCGCCGTAGGCTGCGGGAACGCCTCGGGTACCGATCATTGCGATGCTCAGACGCCGGTGGCTGGTGGGCGCAGTGTGTTCGATGCCCGCGGTCATGTCAATATGCCCCTACTGGTTGAATGACGGTCTTAAAGGTGCGCCAAATGATCATCAGGTCGCCGGTCAGGGACCAGTTCTCGACGTAGTACAGGTCGAGCCGGACGCTGTCTTCCCAGCTGAGATTGGATCGCCCGTTGACCTGCCACATGCCGGTCAGGCCGGGCTTGATGTACAGGCGGCGGTGCACGTGGGTTTCGTAGACCTGAACTTCTTCGGGCAGCGGCGGGCGTGGCCCGACCAAGCTCATCTCGCCAACGAAGATATTCCACAGCTGAGGCAGCTCATCGAGCGAGTACTTGCGCAGCACGCGGCCGATCTTGGTGATCCGAGGGTCATTGCGAATCTTGAACAGCACCCCGGATGCCTCGTTCTGGTCGAGCAGGCCAGCCAGGTCGTCCTCAGCGGTCTGCACCATCGAGCGGAATTTGATCATGCGGAAGGTCTGTCCGTTGCGGCCGCACCGTTCCTGCCGAAAGAGGACCGGGCCCGGGCTGTCGAGTTTGATGAGTACGGCGATCACGGCGAGCACGGGCAGCAAGAACACGATCGCGGCAGCCGTCGTTACGATGTCCAGAGTGCGCTTGAGGGCGTGGCGGCCCCCCTCGAACCGGGGGATTTCGACATGGATCAGCGGGAGGCCGTCGACCGGACGAAAGTGGATGCGGGGACCAGCGACATCCGTTAGCCGGCTCGACAGAACAAGCTCCGCGGAGGTGCCCTCGAGGTCCCAACCCAGGTTGCGAATGTAGGAACTGCCGCCGCTGGGCTGCCCAGCAACGATGACCGTGTCGACGCCCATGGCAGCGGCCGCCGCGGCGACATGCTCGAAATCGGACACGATCGGCACTATGCGTTCGCCGGCCGAGATCTCGTCACCAATGCCGTCTTCCAGAGCTGCGCCGACGATGTAGTACGCGGCTCCGGACTTGGTGTCGATCTGGCTGACCACGTATTCCACGTCGTCGCGATTGCCGACGACGATCACGCGGGAGAGGTAGTGGCCGAACCTGCGCTGGTGCAGCAGCCACTTGCGCCACAGCCACCGTTCGAGAACGAGCGCAACAATTCCGATAGGAAGCGCCAGCACGAAATAGAGCCGGGCGATATCGATGTGAACGATCAGAAAAACGATGGCCAGCATGCCGAAGGTCACGGCGCTGGCGTTGATGACCTGTTTGTACTCGCTCGCTCCAACACCCACGACGCGGGAGTCCCTGGTATGGAAGAGCTCGAGGGTTGTGAGCCAGGTCGCCACGATGAGCAGCGACACGAGCCAGTAGTTGGCGCTGAACGATCCAGGAACGGCCGGAATGCCGTCCACGCCGAACCGAAAGACCAGTGCGCTACCGACCGCGAGAATAATGACTACGACATCGGTCAGTCGCAGCTTGGTGCGGTACCGCCGAGCCCAAATCAGCCCTGACGAGGGGGTGTCCACCGCGATGTCGGCCGGCGCGGACGCTGTCTGGTCAACGAGTCGGAGTTTGGCGGTACGCCGAAGGGGCAGGGATTGCGGGAAAGAGGCGGGCGAATCTGATTCACTCATGCGTCATTCCCCCTGCGATCGAACTGGAAGTGGTGCCGGGTGTCGTCGTGGTTGTGGTGCGAGGGCGCGTGTCGCGGGTTCTGGGGGTGGTTCGGCGGGGTGGAATAAATGTCACGTTTTCATTCCCTGCAGTCGGGTTTACAGGAACAGGTGGTCATAGTGACAAGGCGGCGATGCTGGCACTTGTCGTTCGATGGGGCGCGGCGGATGAAGATGATTCTTTCTCAGCAACTTACTGGCAGAGACTACCCCGTTTCAAGTCGGCGGCGCTGTAACCTCAATGGGGGTCAAAATGCCCTGTATGGGGGGACCTATTTGGGCGTGTTCACCCTGAGAGCGGCCGACGTCCCTGTCAGGCCCGGAATTGCGGGTAGAAATCAGGCAGGCACTGCCAGGGGGCAAACCGGCTCGAGCGCATTAAATGCCCGATGGTGAGGGTCCTAGGCTGGTATTTCGCACCGATTGCCGGGAAGAGTTCACATGACCGTAAGAAAACCGAAATTTGACGTTATTGACGGGCATAACGACCTCGCCTGGGCATGCCGCGAGCATAGAGACTATTCCGTTGCCGGGCTGGACTCCGAGCAGGATTCTGCCCGCAATCATTTGCAAACGGATGTCCCCAAATTACGGCGCGGAGGTGTGCAGGGGCAGTTCTGGTCGGTGTGGGTGCACACCGACCTTGAGGGCACCGATTCGGTGCAGGCGACGCTGGAGCAGATCGACTTTATTCACCGCCTGATTGCCGCCTACCCCGACGATTTCGAGCGGGCCGTCACCGCCGACGACGTTGAGCGTGCACGGCACGGCGGAAAAATTGCATCGCTCCTCGGGGTTGAGGGCGGCAACCAGATGAACAACTCTCTCGCGGTACTGCGCGAGTACGCCCGGTTGGGCGTGCGTTATATGACGCTCACCTGGAACTCGTCAACCGAGTGGGCCGACGCGGCTGCCGGCGAGGTGACCCACGACGGCATCAACGAGCGTGGCCGGGTCGTCATCGCCGAGATGAACCGCATCGGAATGATGGTCGACCTGTCCCATGTTTCGGCTGCCACCATGCAGGACGCCCTCGATGCCTCAACGCTCCCCGTTCTCTTCAGCCATTCTTCGTGCTATGCCCTGAACCCGCACCCTCGCAACGTGCCCGATGCGATTCTCAGTCAGCTCGCCGCCAACGGCGGCGTTCAGATGATCACCTTCGTGCCGGCCTTCATCTCGGCCGACTATCGACGCTGGGAAGACAACGGTTCGGTGGCGGAGAAGCCGCAGATCACCGTGGCGCACGTTGCTGACCATGTGGAGCACGCCCGAAGCGTGGCCGGAGTCGATCACATCGGTCTCGGTGGCGACTTCGACGGCTGCCCGGACATGCCAGTCGGGCTCGCCACCGTGGCGGACTACCCCAACCTGTTCACCGAGCTCGAGCGGCGCGGCTGGACCGACGCCGAACTCGCCAAGCTCGGCTCCGAGAACGTGCTGCGCGTACTGCGCGCAAACGATGCGGCCTACCGGGCGTTCGTGGCCTAGCCGCCGTAGCCGCGGCTGCGCGGTGCAATGATGCAACAGCTGTCGCTGATTGCTTGCGCTGCTGGCCGGCCACTCGCGCGAGCAGAAAACGACAGCCTGCGCAGCAGACGGGCGCGCGAAACGGATGCCGCGGCATCCGTTTCGAGGCGGGACGCGGTTCTGCACATCGTTTGCACAGTGGTTGTGCCTAAGGTCGAAGCAGGTCGCGATGCGCGGCCCCGGACGACGGATCAGTACCCGGCACAAGACAAGACTGGCCGAGGAGTATTAGTCATGTCGTGGATTCTGCTTATTGTGTCCGGAGTTCTGGAAGCGGTCTGGGCGACGGCGCTTGGTAAATCCGAGGGGTTCACCAAGTTGTGGCCGACCGTCATCTTCGGCGGGGCACTCGCGCTCAGCATGACCGGCCTGGCCTGGGCGATGCGGGAGATTCCGATCGGCACGGCTTATGCCGTCTGGGTCGGCATCGGAGCGGCACTCACGGTCACCTGGGCGATGGTCACGGGGGATGCGAGCGTGTCCTGGCTGAAGATCGCCCTGCTGCTCGGCCTGATCGGCTGCATCGTCGGGCTCAAGCTCGTCGACGGCGCGCACTGAACACTCAGGACGAAGCGAGGCCCTCGATGAAGTGCCGCACATCGTCGACGTGCGCGGCCGTGAGCCCGATGTCCATCTCGGGCTGCACCAGGAGTGTGGGCCGCGCCTGCGCGTCGGCCCAGCCGACGGCATCGTGGCGCAGGATATCGTCGATCCAGATCACCGCGTCGGGCTGCGGATCCTGCCTGGCCAGCCAGCGGGCGACCCAGTGCAGCTTCGCGGTGGGTGCGGGCGCTGACGGGTCGAAGTTCAGATTGCGCGGAAAAGCGATGCCCTCGGTGTCCGACGATAAGCCAAGATCCCGGGTCAGGTGAAACGTGTGTGTCGGCGACCAGGTGGTAGCCCACACGATGGATCCGAGTTTGGCCAGCCGCCGCACCAGTTCTGCGCGGGGTGGATCGAGCACAAGCCTCTGGTTGACGACCCGCGGGTTGAGCACGTCGTCGACGTCGAGCAGGATCAGAACGGTGCGCGTGGTCATCATTCGAGCCTAGCTGGCCGCTCACTGGACAACTTTGAGCGGTTGCGACCCCGCCACACCCCCCAAAGTTGTCGAGTGAGAGTGGCGAGCATAAAAAAAGGCCACTCCCCGAGTTACTCACAAGTGAGTTTCCTAGGGAGTGGCGGTGGTGGCCCCGACCGGCGTCGATCCGGTGACCTTTCGAGTAAGAGTACGGCTCTTTCAGGGGTTACTGCGGAGTGCCAGCTTCTTCGATCCTCCCTGATCACAGCCGTTTTCCGCTGTTACCGGCTTTCACTGGCTGTCACTGAATTTGCGGGATAGATGCGGGGTTCGACGGCAGTCTCAGTCGCGCGCACTCGGCCCTTATGCTGATCCCATGACCACAACACCGCCAGTGTCACTCGGCCTCGCAGATGCAGTTCTGGCAATGCCCTCGACGCTGGTAGCTACCAACTTCTACCTTGACGATAGTGATCTCAAGGGGAATTTCCTCTCGACAGCCGCGGAACGACGGGAGCGTCTGTACGAGCACCTCAGTGCGGTGGAAGCCGGCGACCTCGTGCTCGTCGGCGAGGCCGCGGGCTGGCAGGGGGCTCGGCAGTCCGGGGTGCCGTTCACCTCAGCCGCCGCGGTGGGTCTCCGCGGCAGCAAGGAGCCAAGTGCCACTGCCGTGCACAGTTTGCTTGCGAGCGTCGGGATGGAAGAACGCACGCTTCTTTGGAATGCGTTCCCGCTCCATCCGCATAATCCGGGCAAGCCTCGCTCCAATCGGACTCCCAAGTCCGCCGAGCTGGATACCGGCATGGCTGCCCTCCGTTTGGCTATTGCGGGGCGTCGCATCGTTTGCGTCGGGAGGAAGGCCGAGGGCCGGGTCGAACGACTTCTAGGACACAAGATCCCCGAAATCCGCCACGCCTCTCATACCAGCCCGGCGATAGTGGTCCGCCACCCTAGCCACGGTGGCTCCCTGCTATTTCACTCTCAGACCGTTGACGCGCTCAGCATCTGGGAACTGAATTAGCCAACGTGTGACAGCGAGAGCGTCGCACCTGCGTTTGGGACATCGCGCGTTCGTCGCGCAACTCGACGGACCTCGATCAAGCCCATCGGGGCTAACGCTTGCGCTCCTAGTAGGAAACATGTTCGACGTTGAGCGTCGACTCGATGAACGTCGCGGTGGTGTCATCGGTCGCCTCTCTACGCCACCACGTGACGATATGCTCAAGGTGATCCACTCAATGACGCTTTGGTGAGGGTGTATGTCTAACAAGACAATGTTTGGCTTCCGCTTGGATCGGGTGACCCTTAACCACGGGCGGACCAGGCAAGGCCAGGACTTCGCCACCACAAAGCTGGAAACGCAACAGGGCGAGACATTCGTCCAAACGCTCGAATCAATGCGCAGCCGTATCGTCGGGGTGACTCGCGTCGGAGACCTGAAGTATGTGCCTTCTGAAGCAGATCAGGAGGTCATCAACGAGGGTGGGTCGATCCCTACCCTGCGTGTTGAGCGGATGACAATCAATAGTTCTCGGATCGATTTCGTGATTCGAGTCGGGAGACAGGGGAGTCACGACCTCGCAATTGCGGCTGATTCAAGTGAAGACGTGGGCCTGGAAGACAAAGCGTCAACCAACCCGTTTCACGTCTCCCTCTATCTCCCCACGACTGGCAGCGAAGCCGTACTGGTCTCGGAAGTGCGATCGCGGACATCTGCCGGCAGCCAGCTCATGAAACTCATTGGCGTACTCTCTTTTGAGAGTGCTTTCTCCAATCAGAATGGTGATAACGACCAATGGTGGCGGCTCGCGAGCAACCCCATTGGCGATGCGGAAAGACTTGAAGAGGTCCTGACGCAAGGCAACGGCCTGGCTTTTCAGCTCGAGCGGCACACCGCGGCGAAGGGCCAGCCCCGGGGAACCGGCAAGGTGGTCCTCAGGAGGAACGGGCTACCTGCTGGGAAGCTAGGCGCGGTGAAGGCGATGGTCCTTGGATGGGCCAAGATTCAGGTACCTGACAATTACGATGCACCACCCACGGGTAGTCCTGTAGAACAGCTTGCAAGCCTCGTTGGGTTCGATATTGATGCCGCACTCTTCGATGACGGCAGTCTCTCCTACGATGATGCTCAGGGTAGAACTCAGACGATCCGTCCAAGCAATGTTGGGGACGTCTTCATTTATCCGGTCAAGGTCGGGGAACGACCGACGGCCTCCGAGATTCGAACAAAAGCTGAATCGAGGATCCGTAAGCTGGAAGCGAGCTTAAGGATTCCCCTGAACATCTAAGGCGGTGCTACATGGGTTTCATGAGCCTCACGGCACTTATCCGTGGTCAGTTCAAGGTCTCCCGATTCAGATCGCGCTCTTCATTCACATTCTGGACGAAGCTCGTAATTCTGGGGTTGCTGCTCTCTGCGATCGTCTTCTGCAGCCTCTACTTCAGCTGGGACATCGTCTCTTCAGACGGACTAATCGCTGGAATTGCGATCTTTGCCGGTGGGTTCTTGGCCGCATTCACCCATCTCTCTTCAGTACGTCAAGTTCTGGATGCTCGGCACAGCACTCTTGGTGCCGCAGAAGCACCCGAGCGCGACCTTGTCGACATCGCAGTGACAAGGCTGCTCGGGGCAACCCTCGTCAGCGCCACGACAGCAGCAATTCTGGTCGTCGGCACGAGCATCGCACCAGATGAGGAAGGTCACGTCGTCGGGGTCTTCGCAGCTGCTACCTGGGCAGGTTCGACACTTTCGCTGATCCTCTTCTTCTCCGCTGTACCCGCGTTGTATAGCGCCTATCTGCAGATGAACCGGGTTGACCCCGGGCTCGATGGCTCAAAGAGCAGTTAGGAATTCCGTCTGACGGAGCCCCTTGCGGTTCCCCGTACGAGACGGTGCTGCCCCGATGCGACCTCGCCCCTTCGATGCGGACCTACTCGCGATGTAGGCCGGGGCGACGCGCCCTCCCAGCGAGGAATTGCTTGGGGGAAAGGGTCGGGTGGCCATCCGCCGCATGGAGTGCTTGGCCGCCCGTGTTTCCGTGCTGGTACGTTATTGGCGTCCACCCGTGCGCAACTGGTCATGGTCGGCGCGCAGTAGGGCGATCTGCTGCTCATAGGCGGCGCGCATGTCAGTGACGCGCTGCTCCGCGTAAGTACGCTCCCGCGTGGTCTCGGCCGTGGAACTGTCACGTTCGCTTACTGCAGTGGCCAGCTGTCCGGTGAGCACGAGCGCCTCCGCACGAGCACTCTCGCGCTCGGTCCGGACCTGGTCAAGCTGGCCGCGAGTGCTCGCAGCCTCTGTCTCGGCTCGGTCGGCGCGCGCAGTGGCGGTGTCCGCACGCACGGCCGCGTCCCTCGAGGCCGCCAGGGCCTCGTCCTTGGCCGTTGCGGTCGTTGTGCGATCTCCCGGGCCTCGACGAGCTGTGCTGTCATGGCGGTGTTCTCGGCGCCTAGTGCGGCGACCTGGCCTGTCTGGGTGGCGATCTCTTCGGTTGCCCGTGCTGTGTCTTCGCTCGCGATGGCCAGATCCTGCTCCAAGGTGGCCGCTCGCTGCTCGAGGGCCTCAAATGCGGTGCGGAGTTCGATGACTAGGGCGGCGGATTCCTCAGCTGCTGCATCGCTTCGGCGCGCGATTGGATTTCGATCCGCTCATCTCTGACGAGCCCGCTCGTACACGGACCGTGGACAGGTTCCGAGACTCGCGAGTTAACCCCCTTCGTCAGCGACATTGCTTTGCCGGGATGCGGCGGAATCAATAGGGGATCCCGTAATCACAGCTCGCTATCCCATACGCAGCGCTCGTCGTGTTCTGCGCGACGGTGGCTCCGTCCACGACGATCTCGCACGTCACGGTGCCGGTGTCGGCCCGATTCTGAATCATGATGGAGAGGAACTCACCCTTGCCCACGGTGAGACGGATTCCGGTCTCACCGTCGGTAGATCGCAGCGGGAGAGAGACATCATGTTGTTCAATACCGCTTGGCGTGGACATTGTGATTGACCCTCCAGATGCGGAGCCGCCTGCGCGGTAAATGACTTGAAACCGCTCATCCTTCTGGTCAGCCACCGGCCCACCCGTTGATGCGCCAACTCCAATCCAGGCCGCTACCGCAACGGCAATGAGCACCACGACTAGTACGAAAAATGCGATGAGGCATCCTGATGCCCCCTTATTCGGCGGGTGTGAGGGTGCGGTGACCGCGGCTTGCCGATGGTCAGTCCATCGGACGCCATCCCACCAGCGCGTAAGTCCAGGTTGCGTGTCTGGATACCATCCAGGTGGTGGAGGGGGATACGGACTTGTCATGCTCGCCGAGTGCTAGTCGAACGAACCATTCCCGGAATCAGGAACAGGTCGACGATGGTCCATATCCACACAACCACCAATAGGGGACTGGTCCCTGAATCACTCATGGCCCCTGTGATGACCGCGACGAGGGCCACACACAGGAGAATCGAAGCGGAGACGGGACGGCCCAAGTAGAAGCGGTGGGCACCGAATCCGCCGAGGAGGATTGCGAGCAAGTAAGCGGTCAGCATCGACTTGCCTGCAGACGTCTGGACGGCGATCGACGGTGAGGAGGGAGCCGAGTGCTCGGTCCAGGTGTTTCCATCCCACCACCGGTTCAATCTTCCATCGCGTGGATCAAGGTACCAGCCAGGTGGTGGTGAAGCGTTCGTCATTGTTGCCCCCTAGACCTCGGCACTCGCCGCAGTGCGGCGCGAGATCATCTCGTGCTCAGGCTAGTGGAGGTTCTTCGCAGACCTGCCATGAGGCTCGATAGAAATGAACCCACGGTCGGGGAAAATGGAGTCGGACACCTTCCGAGGACAACATCGCAAAGGGCGCTGGTCCTGCACGGTGCCTGGAGAATCGTGATGAGTCGGATCTCTACAAGAAGAGCCATTCGGTGGTCTGGCAGGTTCGGCTGCGTACTGCTGTCATCCCTGAATTGGGGGGAAGCCGGTGGGCCGGCTCGGCTTGCATGGTCGCTAACCTGAGCACATTGGTGTCCTTTTACCAAGCGTGGAGGGCCTCAACCCACCGCCTCGAACGTAAGGCACATATCCGATGAAGACGTTCGCCCGCGCTATGCGAATGCGTGACAGGGCCTTCCCGATTCTGCTCGCGGCACCGTTGACCGTCCTGCTGCTCACGAGCTGTAGCAGCTATAACGGAAGCACCAATCGGTCCGAGCCGTCGGTTACCTGTGACGATGTTCTGGCGACGGTGGTGGATCGAATAAGGACAGACGACACCGCCGGGGCCATCAATTCAGAGATCGACTGGCTGAGCAGTAACTGTTCCGCCGAATACGGCGTCTTCGCTGACTATGCGTCGATGAGGGGGAGTGCGGAGCAGCCCGGCCCTGACACCTGCGACTCCTTGACCCAGTACATCGGACGGGAGGCCATCGCACTCCTCAGCGAAGACGGCCTCTGCTCGGACGGCACTTCCGGGTCGCCGGTCGACACCTCCGCCGTGGAGAACCAGCCCGGGGGCGGGATCGCGTGGAACGAAGCTGTCAACTACGCCGGCACGACTCAGCATGTGTGCGGACCGCTTGCCGGTAGCGGCAACTCGGACGACGATGTGTTCCTGAATCTTGGGCGCGACTATCCGGATACCGGGCGATTCCAGATCGTGCTCTGGGACATCGGCGGCGTGGAGCCCATCCCACACGGAACGACTTTGTGCACGACGGGTGAAATCACACTGTACGAAGGTGTCGCTCAGATCGAGTTGGAATCCAATGGCCAGGTCGAAATATACGAGTAGGTGCTGGTCGACGCGTTTCTCGGATTTCGACCTCCTCCGAGCGAGCCCCAACGAACGCGCCACGGCGCCGGCAGAACTGGCGCCCTTGTAACGGGCATCATCTCCATAGCTTCGGAAGCGGGTCCGTCGTCGGCTCGTATCCTCTGCGTGGGGTGCTTCCTCGACGTTCCAACTCCGCGCGGATCTGATCTAACCGGTCGATGCTTGCCACCTTCTCGCGCTCGTTCTCCTCAAGTACCAACTTGCCCGACGTTTGAAGAATCGGGTCTCTCAGGCTCTGTAGGAATCCGCGTTCATGAAGAGTTTCTGTCTCGAGGGCGTCGATCGACTGGTCAGAGTACGACCGTCCACCAATCCGAATAGCGTGGTTTCCTTTGCCGCGAGCGTGCAATACGGCGTCATGATAGGCCTGCCACCTCGTCGCGAAGTGTCCGCGCAGGAATCTTGGATGTTCGTCGCAAACGCCGTGGAACGTTTCGCCCAAGTTAGTCATTCGCTTCTTCCTTTCGGGTAGCGCATCTGGCCTTGACCCCGGTTCATGGACACGGGGTCATGCAGATTCCCCCGAATATTGGTCAACAGGTTGCCCTGTTGATCAGTGGCTCTGGACTGCGCGGCGTGCTGTACTCAAGCGACTTGATTTTAGTGTGCCAGTTCGAATTATGGGCGTTGATCTGCGTAAACAATTCCAACTTTTCTCGGCCCCGATTCTAGAGCTCGATCACCCGTCCGCTCCGCAGGAATTCCTGGACGACTTGTGTCGGGCTCTTCAGGTCTTTGAACGGGCTCGTGTTCGCAAGGTCGGTGATTGCGCCGAGGAGATCCGCGACCTGGGCGGCGGAGTCGTCACGATTCGAGACCAGAGCCGTGTCAAGATTGTCGAAGAGCCGCCGGAAGTTCTCTCGGCGCTCGTCGAATGTCTTGTCCAAGGCAGTGAGGAGGAAGTCCCTCTGAACCTGGATAATCTCGAGCTGGCTCGTCTCCCGCGCTCGGATTTCCTCGCGCCGGGTCTGTTCCTGCGCCACGACCGTGACCCACTCGTTGGCTGAGGCGAGAACCAGCCTGAAGGTGTCAACCACCATGGCCGGGCTGGGCATCGGCAGAAGTGCTCCGACTGCCTTGGATGAGCTCATGCGTACTTCCTCAGTATCTCGATGGACGCCTCGGTGAGTTTCCCGGACTCGGGGTCGAGGACCGGCGTATTTAGGATTTCCTTGACTGCGGTGACCAGCTGATACGCGCGCAGGAACTCGCGCGCGTGGAGATCTGGGTTGAACTCCAGGCCGTCAAGCGCGTCGAGCGCGTGAGTCGCTCGCTCGTTCATGCGACCGAGCAGGTCTCGCAGCTCTTCGATGCGTCGCTCAACGGCGCCAAGCATGTCGCCCGCAAGGCCGAGCCGCTTAATCTCGATGTTGGCAGTGGCAGTGAAGTGGCGGGATTTGGTTTTTGTGCGAGCACCTACGACGCCCATAGTCAGGCCGCCGATAAGGAGGGCGGGGACGATCGCCACGAGGCCGAGGACGGCACCTCCTGCCGCCACCCCGCCGCCACCCCGCCGCCTCCCGCTGCGAGCGGGCCGCCTCCGAGCCAGGCGAGCGTTGCACTCTGAGCGGCGGCGCCGGTCAGAGATGAGATCGCGGTGCCAGTGCCGGCGGATGCGAACGCCGACACGCCCCACAAGGCTGCCGCCGTGCCGAGGCCCCAGCACCCACAGCAGCGATCAGCCCGCCGATCCCAGTGCTGACGCTCTCAACGTTGCGGCGTACTTGGGAATGTTCGGAATGCGGATGCGCACGCCGTCGACTTTCTTGAAGTTGAGGCGTTTGACAAGGTGCTCGTTCCGTTCGAGCCGGTCGGCCAGACGGCCGACCGTCTCTTTGTGGACGCGGATCTGGAGCTCTCCGTACTCACGCGCAATTCGTTCCGTCTTCACCCGCAGGGCTTCGCAATCGGCGAGCGCTTCGCTGAGTCGTTTCATCGCATCCTGGCGGCTTTTACGCCCCTGCGCGGTGTCCACAATGCCCTTTGCCTCCACGCCCAGGGCAGCGGCGGTGCCCACACCCAGGGGAACGAGCACCTTCCACCCTGCATGCACGATCTTAGGGGCGGCTTTCAACGCAAGCTGGACAATCACCTAGGCTCAGCCCCCCCCTCAACCTACTTCTAGTGACGCCAGCATTCTCGGCTCTCGGCCCTGAGATAGGTACATCGGGAGCGTGGTCAGCGACATGGCCCTCAATGGATTTCTACGCCACGGGTGCAGTGTATCAACCGGGTGCCAATGCGCAGGCTCCGCCCTACTTTGCGTACTTCCCGGAGCCATTGAGCGCTGCGTAGAGCGTTTGACGCGATACTCCGAGATCTCGCGCCACCTTTGCCTTCGGCGCATCCTGAGCGATCCGCTCGTGAGCTAGCTGGACCTGCTCGGGGGTGAGCTTCGGAGCTTTCTCGTACTTCCCGTCCCGCTTAGCAATGGCGATGCCCTCTGCCTGCCGTTCACGGATGGTCTTGCGCTCCAACTGAGCGATGGCAGCAAGAACCGTGAGCATGAACTCACCCTGGGGAGTATCCGTGTTCAGGGCGGGGTTGTCGACGAACTCCAGCGCGACGCCCTTCGCCTTGAGCTGTTCGACGAGCGCGAGAAGATCAGTCGTCGAACGCGCGAGACGGTCCGGTGACTTCACCCGAACTCTGTCCCCGTCACGCACGTAGGTGAGCATCTCCTGGAGCTTTGCTCGGTCTTCGGTATTCTTGCCCGAAACCTTCTCCGAGAACATTTTGTCCACCGTGCCGAGCGCTTCAAACTGCCGAGCTTCGTTCTGGTCGGCGGCGCTGACGCGTACATAGCCAACGACTTGCCCTTTGTGTTCAGTCATGTTTAAGATCCCCCGTCGCTTCTGTCCAACACTATCGGACACCCACCCTGATTGACGCGACTTTCGAGCGATCTGGAACTGCTCAGTGGGGTACACCCCAACCTGGCGGCCTACATAGGGATCGTGCGGACGAGTACCGGTATTTGCGCAGACGACTTCTGAAATTGAGGACCCGATTCACTCTCGATGGCGTAGGGGCGCGGCGCCACTAAGCGATCAAGGAGTGCAGCCAAAGAGCGGCCAAAGTCACACATTTAGAGTTTCAGCGCCAGGCTCGCGCGCGAAGGAGGCGGAGCCCATTGAGGCCGACGATTACGGTGGAGCCCTCGTGGCCTGCTACCGCGAGCGGCAGGGGCAGGGTGGCGATGAGGTCCCAGAACACTAGAACTGCAATGAACGTTCCGGCGATTATGAGGTTGGCCACGATGAATCGGTGGGCCGTGCGTGAAAGTTCGATGGCACTGGGGATAGTCGAGAGGTCATCGCGGATTACGACAGCGTCGGCTGTTTCGAGGGCAAGGTCGGAGCCGTGACGACCCATCGCGATGCCGACGGTTGCTGAGGCGAGGGCTGGGGCATCGTTGACGCCGTCGCCAACGAGGAGAACCTGGATTCCGTCGTCTTCGAGCCTGCGCACGGTTGCTGCCTTCTCCGTCGGGAGCAGTCGCGAGTGCACCTCTGTGATCCCTGTCCGTGAGGCAATGTCGGCGGCTGTGCGCCGGTTGTCGCCGGTGAGCAGATGAACCGGGTGCGAGGTGATAGCTCCGGTGCGCGCGACCGTTGCCGTTGCATCAGGGCGGAGTGCATCTTCCAGGGTGATTGTCCCGGCGAGATGTTCGTCGACGAATACTTCGACGACGGTACCAATGGTATCTTCATGCTCATCGCTGGCTTGAATTACGCGCACCAGCTGGCCCTCGATGACTCCTTCGACGCCGCGTCCAGGGAGTGCCCTGAAGCCTGTTGTGGGGATCACGTTCGCGCGGGCAGCGCGGACAACGGCACCCCCCAGGGGGTGTTCGCTGTGCTGCTCGACCGCTGCGGCGAGAGTAAGCACGTCCTCGGTCGATCTGTCTGCAGCAGGAGTGACTTTGGTGACGACGGGTGCGCCTTCGGTGAGGGTCCCCGTCTTGTCGAAGGCGACCAGCTGAGTCCGCCCCATGGATTCCATAACCGTGGCTGATTTGATTAGGATCCCGTGGCGGGCGGCGTTGGCGATTGCCGCCAGCAGGGGCGGCATCGTTGACAGGACTACAGCGCAGGGTGAGGCGACGATCATGAAGGTAATCGCGCGAAGCAGCGAGTCGCGGAAGTCTTCCCTAAGAGCTAGGGGCAGCGCGAAGACGATGAGGGCGGCGATCACAACACCGAGGGAGTATCGCTGCTCTACCTGCTCCACGAACAGGGCTCGTGTTGATTTGGTCTCAGAGGCCTCCGCTACGAGGGACACCATGCGGGCGACGACTGATTCGCTGGCCGGGCTAGTGATTCGCACCGTCAGTGATCCGGTGCCATTGACTGTTCCAAATAGGACGTCTTGGCCCGGTGTTCGCCTCACGGGAACGGATTCGCCGGTCATCGCGGCCTGGTCGACCTCGCTGATGCCTTCCATGACGACACCATCGCCGCCGATGCGCTCGCCCGGGCGGACAGGGATCAGATCGCCAATGCGGAGCTCGGCCGTGTCGATGACCTCGAGGTCGTCGCCAGTGATGTTCCGGGTGAGGCGGGTGGCCTGTTCTGGGGCGAGGGAGAGGAGATTGGTGACGGAATCTGCAGTCCGTTGGGTGACAAGAGCCTCGATCGCTCCGCTGGTGGCGAAGATGACGATGAGGAGAGCGCCGTCAAAGACCTGACCGATCGACGCCGCAGCTATCGCTGCGACGATCATGAGCAGGTCGACGTCGAGGACTTTATTCCGCAGGGCAGTGATTCCAGCCCAAGCAGGTTCCCACCCGCCGGCGAGATAGCAGGCCAGGAAGATTGTCCACCAGGCCGGTGCTGGAGTGCCGGCGAGTTGCAGCGGCCAGGCGACTAAGAAAAGGAGAAGGGCCAGCCCCGCTCATCGAACCTCGGGAAGGCGCGAGCCGGTGCGGAGAATCGACGGAGGCTTCGCGAGGACACGGCCGCCGGTCCGAAGAGACGCACCGGTAAGAAGGCCAGTCATGCGCCGAGGTCCTTCGCCGTGGACGCGACGAGGCCGGGATGGTGATGACGGGGTACGCCTCCGAGGCCGTGCTCTGCTTGGAAGATCGCGTCTCGCACAAGTTGGGATGCGTGTTCGTTGTTCAGACGGTAGAACACCTTGGTCCCCTCGTGGCGGGTCGAGACGATGCGCGCCAGGCGCATCTTCGCCAGATGCTGAGAGACTGACGCCGGGGTCTTGTCGACGATGTCGGCGAGGTGATTCACTGCCAACTCGCCCGCATCCTCGAGTGCGAGAATCAGACACACTCTGGTCGCATCCGCCAGCATGGAGAAAATCTCCACCGCGAGTTCGATGAAGTCGCTTTCGGACAACCGACCGTATATCTGCCTATCTGCATCCATAGGTAGATTCTAGCGGGGTACCAACTCAATGCCCACTACATCTGCCCGAAAGCCCTGCGCCTGCTGGCCGCCGTCATTCGAGAATGAGATCTCGGCATCGAACATCGCGCGCCCAACAAGAAATAGATACACCGAATTCTTGACAGACCTAGTTGCGGACGTATTCCCCGACGGCTATAGTCAAAGGAACGAATGGACTGATCATTAGTTCAGGTCAAACATTTGGGTCGTTTCCAGCAAAGGGGACGACCAACTTCTTAGCATCAGTGACGATGAAATGAGGAACAGCGATTGGCTGACAGAAACAGGATTGCCGTTGTCGGTCTGGGCGAGGTCCACCCGCCCCAGGGTACGAGCCAGCGTATGATGGCCAGTGAGGCCGCTCGGCTCGCCATCTTGGATGCCGGCCTGAGGATCGAGGATATCGACGGAGCGATCGACCTTCGTCGCACCGGCGGTGGCGGAGACCGCGCGACCTACAGCGATACCTTCACTCGGGTGCTCGGTCTGAAGGGGGTGACCTTCTACTTCACGATCGGTCGCGGCGGTGCGCTGGCAGGGCTGGCAACCGCAGCGGCGACCGGCTTCCTCGACCGAGGGCTGGCGAAATACATCGTATGTGTCGCAGCCGTCGATGACTGGTCGAAGGCGGAGCTTTCGAAGAAGCAAGGTCATCGAGGCATGCAGCACACCGAGAAGGAGGGGTACTGGGGCAAGGCTTTGGGAGACCTCCGCGCAGGGAGTCACCACAGCTGGATGGCGGCCAAGCACATGGCGACTTACGGCACTACCAGCGAGCAGCTCGGTGCAATCGCAGTGGCGCAGCGTCAGTGGGCCGGGCTCAACCCGACCGCGAAGATGAACGGGCGCCCGATGACGATCGAAGACCACCAGAACTCCCCGTGGGTCGTGGAGCCCTACCACCGCCTCGACTGCAGTCTGATCTCCGACGGTGCCATCGCGTTCGTGCTCACTACCGAGGACCGCGCGAAGGACCTTAAACAGAAACCGGTGTATGTCTCGGGTCAGGGCTTCGGCGAGGTTGCCGAGGACCTCTGGTGGGAGAAGAAGAATCTCACCCATATGGCGGTGCCAAAAGCCCGGGACCTCGCATTCCAGCAGGCCGGCATCGCGCTCGACGATATCGATGTTGCTCAGCTCTATGACTGCTTCACGGGTGAGGTGCTGCTGCAGCTTGAGGATTATGGATGGGCGGAGAAGGGCCAGGGTGGCGCGTTCGTCGCCTCCGGTGCGACCGCGCCGGGCGGCGGCGGCATTGCCGTGAACACGGGCGGGGGACTGCTCTCGAACTGGCACCTGGGTGACGCAGTCGGCTTCGCGGAGGCCGTGGCGCAGATTCGCGGACAGGCGGGCGATCGGCAGGTCCAGGGTGCCAATGTCGCTCTGTCCACCGGACACGGCGGCGAGCTGGTCTCGCCAAGCCTGTGCTCGATCCACACCACAACGATTCTGACGGGAGAGTGACCACAGTGTCGAATTCAAGCGAGCCGACCGTAATCGTCGATGACAAGAAGTGGCAAAAGCCATTCCCCAATATCGACTCCGACAGCGCCGAGTTCTGGGAAGGGCTTAAGCGGCATGCGCTGCTGTTGTGGACCTGCGACGAGTGTGGTGCGGCGTACTGGCCCAAGTGCTATTGCGTAAACCACGAGAATCAGCCGTTCGCGGCGAACCTGAGTTGGAAGCCGTCGAGTGGCTATGGCCATATTTACTCTATGAATCGCCACGAATACGCATTCCATGCTGGATTCAAAGAAGACGTTCCCTATTTCTACGCGCTCGTTGAACTCGATGAAGGTCCGGTGATCAGCTCCACGATCGTGGGTAAGCAGCCCGAGGGCGCTGTCGCGGGCATTGGGCAACGCGTGCGCATCGTCTTCGAGGACCATCCGGGCGAGGATATGACGCTGCCCCGTTTCGAACTCATCGACTAAGGGGAATCATGCAAGAGCTGGCACGGCGCGCGGCGCCCTTGGAAGATGTTCGAATCACGACGGTGACTATGCCGAAGGAAGATCCGACCTGGCGCTTCGCCCTGGGCGCTAGAGCTGAGTCGGTTGGCATCCTTGTGGAAATCGAGGATGCCGACGGGGCTACCGGTCTCGGTTACGCGTCTGAGGTGCCACACCTCGGTTATCACATGGACGTTATGCTCGCCGTTGTCCGCGAGAAGATCGCGGCGATCAAGGCCATGCCAGGGATGGAGCGCCGTGCCCTCTTGGGAACTCCGTGGCAGCAGTCGCTGCCAGCTCCAGTCCGCTCGTTGTTCGATATGGCGTGGCACGATCTGCTCGCTAAACGCGCAGGGGTTCCGCTCTATCGGCTCTTCGGTGGGCGAGATAATGTCTCACTCCGTGTGAATCGCATCCTCGCCCTCAAGTCCCCGGAGGATATGGCGGGCGTGGCGCGCGGGCTGCTGGCCGAAGGCTACGACTGTTTTAAGATCAAGATCGATAACCAATCCTTGGCGCTCGATGTCGACCGTGTTGCAGCAGTTCGTGGGGCCGTTGGAGGCACGGCGACACTGACCGTGGATGCCAATCAGTCATACAGCCCGAAAGAGGCTGTCGTCTTCGCTAACGCCATTCGTAACTATGACGTGCAGATCTTTGAGCAGCCTGTACCCCAGCGGGACCTTGAGGGGCTGAAGTGGGTGCGCTTTCACACCGACATGACTGTCGAGGCGGACGAAGCAGCCGACTCGCTCACCGCGATCGCTGCGATGTTGAATGCGGATGCCGTGGACGCCGTATCTCTCAAGCTCAGCAAGCTGGGTGGCCTCGATTCTTTGCTGCTTGCCGCCAATCTGTGCGAGTCGCGTGGGATCGCGCATCGCATCGGTGCGCATGTAGGCAGCCGGATAATGAACGCGGCTGCGCTCCACGCGGCAGCGGCGCTTCCGCGACTTGAGCCGCACGCGGAGGTCGGTGAGTTCGCTCGTCTGCTGAATGACGTCGTCACCGGCCTTGACATCGTCGACGGCGCAGTGAAGGTGCCGGTCGAACCCGGTCTCGGCGTTTCCCTTATCCCGGGAACCGTGCTGCGCTGACGGCGCAGCGCACTCAGTCTCAGTCTCAGTCTCAGCCCTTACGGAGGAAAAGGTAAATGCCTACGCTGAAGAGGTCGCTTGATCCGCTAGCCCTGCATGATGTGAAGGTCGTCGCGGTAGTAGGGGCATCCCCTGGAAAACACTACTCGACGAGCGTCATCAACAACCTCGCGGCGTTTGGGGTCTCGAGCCAAGACCTGTTCCTGATCAACCCGAATTATGACGAGATTGACGGTCGGCCAGTTCACTCCGACCTGCGTTCGCTGCCCGTTGCGCCCGATCTTGTCGTTTCGCTTGTCGGCGTGGAAAGAGTTGAAGCGGTCGTGGATGACGCCATCGCTGTCGGAGCGAAGGCCATGCTTGTCATCGCCGACGGTTACTCAGAGATGGGTGCCGAGGGCGACCGCAGGCAAGCAGTGCTGCGCGAACAAGCGGAATCGAACGGACTAGTGCTTCTCGGGCCGAACAGTCTCGGTTACGTGTCGCCGTCGCACAACATCGCACCGTGGGTCGGCGGTAACGTGCCGGCGCGTCTCACGACGGGTAAGGTCGCACTGGCCTTCCAATCCAGCGGCATGCTTAATCTTGTATTGAACCAGGTTGCTCATAGACGGATCGGGCTTTCGTCGGCGGTATCGGTGGGCAACGAAGCTGTCATGGACCTCGGCGATTTCATCGATGCGTTTGCGGACGACGACGACGCCGACGTCATCGGGGTCGTGCTTGAATCGACCTCGCGACCACGACGCCTTGCCGAAGCGATGATGAAGGCGCGCAAGAAGCGGAAGCAGTTGGTGGTGCTGAGCATCGGCAAGTCCGAGCTTGGAATGAAGAACGTCGCATCGCATGCTGGCCGCATGGCGACGTCGGGGGCGGTGTGGGATGCTCTCTTTCGCCAAGTCGGCGCGCTTGTAGTCAATGACCTGACGGAGTTCATGGAGACGATCGCGCTGTTTGGTGCGGGAGACGGCGCGCAATACCGCGGCGGCATCGCCCTCGCAACGATCTCTGGTGGCGATTGTGGTCTACTCAGCGATCTCGCAGAGAATGAGGACCTGCGACTCGCGCAGGTGACCGAACGGACGCAACGCGCGCTGGATGACAGCCTGAGCCGGACGAACATTCTCGCCAACCCGCTCGACTTGCGCAACACTCGTACGTCTGCTCCGGCGGCCTTCGAGGAATCCCTCTCGGCGCTTGCCTCGGACCCGAACGTTGATGTCGTCGTTCTGCGGTTGAACCTCGCGCTCGAACCGACTCCGATGCACATCGAGATGTACAAGAGCTCGGCAGAGATGGTTCGTCGTGCGGGTGCGGAAGTGGTGTTCGTCCAGCGGGTTGCCGAAACAGCATCCGCTGACTGGTACGATCTCTTCGCCGAGATCGGTGTCCCATTCCTCACCAGTTACGACTCGATGATCCGGTCGCTCGCGAATATCCAGCGGCAGGACCGTGCGTTGCCGGGGATGAACGAGGGCGAGAATTTCCCGACGCTGCCTGGCGCCGTGGGAGATGTGCCCGCGGCTGAGCCTCTAGGGTGGGATGACGCCATGTCGTGGCTGGCGAAGAACGGCATTCCGTTCACCAGAGCGGCCAAGATCAATACGAGCGCGGAAGCGGTCGCTGCGGCATCAGACATGACTTTCCCGCTGGTTCTGAAGGGCGTCGTCCCGGGCGTAGCGCACAAGAGCGAGCTCGGTCTCGTTGAGGTCGGCATTGCCGACGAGCAAGCGTTGCGTGACAGCGCAGAGCGAATGATCGTACGGGCCAGGGCGGTCACGGACCTGCCGGACGAGGTTGCACTAGAGATCCAAGAGATGGTGACGGGGGGTCAGGAGTTCTTCGTCGGCATGCACACCGATCCTATTCTTGGACCCGTGATCTCATTCGGGCTGGGCGGGATCTTCCTCGAGGTGCTCAAGGACGTCTCGTATGCCGTCCCGCCGGTGACTAACACCCAGGTGCTCTCGCAGCTGAAGGAGCTCAAGGGATGGCCGCTGCTTGAGGGTGTTCGAGGCACTGGTATCAAGGACTATCAAGCGCTGAGCGAGATGATCTCTGCGATCTCCCGTGCGATCGCTGCGCCGGGCAACCTGGTGACGAGTTTCGATCTCAACCCAGTACTTGTCCGTGATCAGGGCAGGGGTGTGCTCGTCGTCGATGTATACGTTGAGGCCGCAGCGCGCCGAATGAAGGGGGAGTAAAGACATGGTTAAGAATGTTGCAGCAGGAGATTCCGTCGGTATCGTCGGCGTAGGCGCAATGGGCTTGCCCATTGTGAAATTCCTTGCGGACGCGGGCTTCGACGTGATTTGTTCTGATGTGAATCAGGCTAATCTCCGGCAGGCCGTGAAGCGAGGTGGCAGGGCAGCATCCGCGCTGTCGGATCTCTCCGAGTGCCGTGTCGTTCTGGTCTTCGTGCCGACCGATGACGACGTCAGGAGCGTCGCCGCGGAGTTCGCGTTGGTCTCGTCGGCGGAGGATCCGGTCTTCGTCATCCACACATCGGCCCAGTCCACGACATGCCGCGAACTTTACGAGGAGCTCAAGCTCGCCGGGATCCACGTCATCGACGCAGCCCTCACTGGGGGAGTGCGGGGTGCGGGCAATGGCACCATCAGTCTGATGGTCGGTGGAGATGCGGAGGCCATCGATGCGGTCATGCCCGTGCTTGAGCCGTGGACAGCCTTTGTCAATCGACTGGGGCCGATCGGGGCGGGACAGATCGGCAAGACAGTGAACAACATGATCCACTGGGGCGAGATCGTCGCGGTCATCGAGGCGCTCTCTCTCGGCAGCGAACTCGGCGTCAGCCCCGTGGTCATGCGTGAGGCGCTAAAGGTAGGAACGACCGACTCGCGCACACTTCGTGAACTCGAAGACATGAATTTCACCTGGTATGAAAAGGACACCGACAATGCGGTGGCAATGGCCGCTGAGGTCGGGCGTGACCTGGGCTTCACTGAAGTCGTGCGCGGATATATGCGCGAGATCAACGTCGACAACGTCGCGCAGCTTCTCGCAGGGCGCGGCATCGTTGAGTTGACCGGAGAACTTATCACGCTTCGTGATGAGCCTGTGGCGTAAGGCAGCAGCCTTCACTAAACGGGTTTGTTTGGCAAACAACAACAATCTACAAAGGAGTAGACGAATGCGTAAGAAATCTATTGTGATCGGTTTCATGCTTGTACTGAGCATGGGGCTGGCGTCTTGTGCTTCGACGGGCAATGCGGACGCCGGCGGGAGCACGGACGCCGTTGGGAATGCCGACGTGTTCTTGTACGACGGCGACGATCGTCAAGAATACCTGGTGGCGTGCGCTGCCGAAGAAGGCAACGAGGTGCAGTGGTACACCTCGCTGGCCGGTCAGATTCATGACGGAATCATCGAGGGCTTCAACGCGAAGTATCCCGATATCGAGATCGTGACCTTCCGAGGGGACGAAACGGATATTGCTTCGCGTGTGGTGCAGGAGACGAACGCCAACAAGTCCAATGGTGACGTCATTGAGCTGAGTTCAGACGCTTATCGCCAGCTCATCGCGTTTGGTGCCATTGGTGAATTCAATACACCGAGCGCCGGCGACTACTCGGACCGCTTCACGATCAAGTCTGAGAGTGGGGAAATCCAGGGGCTCGGTGATCGGAGTTCGTATGTCGGATTCGCGTACAACACCGACAAGCTCGCCGCGTCCGACGTGCCATCCACTCTGGAAGATTTGCTCAACCCGGCGCTAAAGGGCAACCTGGCGATCACAGATTCGACCACCGGTGTCCGCTTCCTCGGTAACCTGCTGACGAACATGGGCGAAGAAGCCGGCGGTGAGTTTGTTGCGAACCTCGGCCAGCAGGACGTTCGCGTCGAGAGTGTGTCCGGTTCGGCGCTGGCGGGGATGATCGCCTCGGGTGAGGTGACCGCTTCACCGGGAATCTTCCGCAACCACGTGCAGCAGATCGAGGGCGACTCGCCCATTAAATGGATTTCGCTCGAGCCTGTGACGGCGAATGTGGGCTATGCCGGTGTGTTCGTGCAGGCGCCTCACCCGTGCTCGTCCATGCTTTTTCTCGACTTCATCCTCAGCAAAGAGGGCGCCCTGATCTATGACGCCGCCAAGTATCCGCGTCCTGACGCCGATCTTGGGTTCACCTCGTGGGTGCCGGATGAGAGCTACGTCACCGTCGAGGAGTACGAAGAGGCGTCCGTGATGTGGCTGGAGACATTCGACAGCACGTTCCGTTGACCACCGTGGGGGCTCGCGGATCCGGTTCAGCGTGCCCCCACCGCACCCTGTTCGTACAATCTGACGTATTTGAAAGAGTGTCATGGCAACCGACTTGATTCCAACGTCACAACGCATTAACCGGCCGCGGCTCGGGCAGAAGTTCGTGTTCGTCTTCGTCGCCGCCGTATCATGCCTCCTTGTCTTCCCGCCGCTTGTGCTGATGCTATGGACAAGCCTGCACCCTGGTAGTGGAAGCACCCGCGATGGCGCGTTCGGCTTCGAGGCTTTCATCGAGCTCTTTACCGGTGGAGACTTCTGGAAGGTGGCGCAGCAGACCTTTGTCTTCGCCAGCGGTGCGAGTCTGCTCGCGCTCGTGCTTGGCGGGGTGATGGCATGGGGCGTCGCGCGCACCAACATGGCGGGTAAGGGCCTCATTTACGTCGGAGTGTTCCTTTCCTTCGCTGTGCCCGGCATGATTGAGGCGGTGGGGTGGGTGCAGATCTTCGGTCAGGGTGCTGGCATCGCTACGTTGTTCTTCGAGCAAACCTTCGGCTGGTCGCCGATAGCTCAATCCATGTCGATGATCATCCTCTTTCAATCGTTCTCGTGGGCTCCGATGGTTTTTCTGCTGCTGGTCGGACCGTTCAAGTCGATGGACGCAACGCTGGAGGAATCAGCTCTAGCGTCTGGTGCATCACGGTTCACCGTTCTGCGCCGGATCACGGCGCCGATGATGGCGCCGGCGATACTCGCGGTGCTGATTCTTGTAGTAGTGCGTGCTATCCAGGCCTTCGAGATGCCTTTGTTCTTGGGCAGCTCCGCCGGCATCCGCACGTTCACCACCGAGATCTACTCGACGCTGCACAAGAGCTTCAGCCCCGACTATGCCTCGGCGGCGGCGTTCGGAACAATCCTTGTCGTCATCCTGAGCTTCGGACTGTGGCTCTACTACCGGGCGACGAAGCTGAGCAGTAAGTACACGACGGTGACCGGCAAGGCGTTCCGTGCCAAAGAATCGGATCTCGGCCCCTGGCGATGGGTTGCTGGCGTTCTCGCGGCGTTCTGTACCTTGGTGTGGGTTGCTCCGGTGCTGGCAATGATGCTGACCTCGTTCTGGCCGCAGATCGGACGCAACGGGGGGATGGGAAAGTTCACTCTGGAGAACTACATCGCTGTGGGAAAATTTCGCGGTCTTGCTGACGGAATCGTGAACACGCTGACAGTGAGCGTCGTCTCCGCCACCCTCACCGTGCTCCTCTGTCTGTTCGCCACGTACTTCATCGTACGCACGCGGATTCGCGGACGGCAGCTGCTCGACGGCGTGCTTTCACTGCCGATCGTCATTCCGGGCGTGGTGCTCGGTCTGGCATTCCTGATCACCTACCTCCGGGTGCCTGCGGCAATCTACGGCACGTTGTGGATCATTATCTTCGCCTTTATCGCGCACTACGCTCCGTACGCCATCCGTTATATTCAGCCGTCGCTGGTGCAGATCAGTAAGGACATCGACGACGCAAGTCGCGTTGCGGGTGCCAGCGAGATCACGGTGTTCCGACGCATTCTCATGCCGCTGATCATGCCAGCGATCATCGGAGCGTGGATCTACGTGTTCTTCCATGCATTCAAGGATGTGTCGATTGTTGCAATGGTCTACACGGGCAATACGCCCGTTCTGTCGACGCAGCTGCTCGACATGTGGAAGGACGGCACGGGGGGGATGCTGAACGCCTACGGCACCTGTATGACAGTGGGCAGCATCTTGATCGGATTTATTGCGTTTCGGATGGCCAAGAAGTTCGGATTCAATCTCTAGCTCGACGATGAGCTTTACAGCCAGGTGGAAATCTGGTTTTAGGAAGGAACACTTGTGCTTTCGGTAGTGAATCTCAGCAAGCGCTATGACGGCGACAGCGGAGCGCTGAGCAAGAAGGGCGATGCCCCCCCCTTTGCAATTCGGGGCGTTGACCTCGAGGTTGAAGAGGGCGATTTCTTCACGCTGCTCGGCCCCTCGGGGTGCGGTAAATCGACGACGCTACGTTCGATTGCAGGCCTCGAAACGCCGACAAGCGGCGCGATCTCCCTTGCAGGGTCGGCCCTATTCGAGGGTCAGGAGGGGCATCTTCCCCGTGTCAACGTTCCCGTCAACAGGCGTGCTCTGGGCATGGTGTTCCAGTCTTACGCCATATGGCCGCACATGAGCGTGTTCGACAACGTCGCTTTCCCTCTGCAGGTAATGGCCAGAGCGGTGCGGCCTTCCAAGGCAGAGATCACGCGGCGGGTCGATCGCATGCTTGAGACGATGGAGCTTTCGCGGTTCGCTGACAGGCCGGCGACAATGCTGTCGGGAGGACAGCAGCAGCGACTTGCGCTGGGGCGGGCCATCGTCACCGAACCCGATCTGCTTCTGCTCGATGAGCCGCTGTCGAACCTCGATGCCAAGCTGCGGGAATCGCTGAGGTTCGAGTTGCGTCGTCTTCAACGCGAACTCGGCATCACCACCGTTTATGTAACTCACGATCAGGCAGAGGCGCTGGCGCTGTCGAGCAAGATCGCGGTGATGAGCGAAGGCAAGGTCGAGCAGATCGGCACTCCCCGTGAGATCTACACCGAGCCCGCTTCGAAGTTCGTCGCGAACTTCATCGGCACGGCCAACTTCATCGAGGGGCGAGTGCTGTCGGTCGCAAATGGTTTCGTCATCCTCGAAACGTGCCATGGTCAGTTGGAGATCAACACTTCCGCCGATATCGCGGTGGGCAGTGCAGCCATCGCGTCGCTCAGGCCGGAGAGCCTCGAGATCACACCGCGGGGGCACATCTCCGGCAAAAACTTCCTCGATGGGGTCATCGTCGGTCGTGCATACCAGGGGGACTCGATCGACTACATCATTCGCGTCGGTGACGATGAGCTGAAGGCGCGAACCTCGACCGAAGCGAGTTTTGCACGCGGCGAGGACGTCTCGGTGTTCCTCGCCGAAAGCAAGGCGAAGCTTGTGCCAGTCGCGTGATTACGGCGAGGCGTACGCATGGTGAAGATATGAGGCCTGGATGGTTGCGGTGAATTTTCAGGAGCAGAACCCGGACGTGTTGGTCTTGAGGTCTCTCGGAGTTGACATCGGCTCAGCTACTTCGCACCTGACGTACTCGGAGGTAACGCTCAGGCGCGACAGCATGGCCTTGTCGAGCCAGTACGAGGTTTCGTCGCGCGAGGAGCTTTACCATTCGGACATCATGCTCACGCCCTACCTCGACGAGGCGCACATTGATGCCGCTGCGGTGGAATCGTTCATCGCTCGGGAATACGGTCGCCTATTGGAAGCCCATGGCCCAGCCGACACCGGCGTCGTTATCGTCACCGGCGAAGCTGCGAATCGTGACAACGCGCCGGCGCTCGCGCAGACGGTGTCGATGCACGTTGGGTCGTCGATGTGCGTCGCGGCCGGCCCGCACTATGAGGCTTTACTCGCCGCCCACGGCTCGGGAGCAGTTGAGGCGTCAGCGAATGGACGGCGCATCCTCAATCTGGACATCGGTGGGGGGACGACCAAGCTCTCCGTCGTGCAGGATGGTGAAATCCTCTCGACTGCTGCTCTGAGCATTGGCGCGCGGTTGCTCGCGCGGGGTGCCACCGGGCGAGCCGAACGGATCGAGCCGCCCTTGGTGCCGCTGCTGGCTGCGCTCGATGAGAGGCTTGACATGGGCGATGATGTCACAGACGAGCTGCGTCGCCGGATAGCCCACTTGCAGGCCACGCTGCTGCTCGGTGTGATCTTCAAGACGCAGGATCCCCGCGCGCACGATCTCGTCTCTCAGCTGTGGGTGACTGATCCCTTGCCGACAGGGATGCTTGACGACATAGACGCCGTCACTTTCTCTGGCGGTGTCGCGGAGTACATTCTTGGACACAGCGACCAGGACTTCGGTGACCTCGGCATCTTCCTCGGCGAAGAGTTGAAGCGTGGTTTCGAACGCGCGGAACCCCGGTACCCGATCATGGACGATTCGCGGGGGATTCGAGCTACCGTGCTCGGTGCGGGGCAATACTCCATCCGGATCAGCGGCATAACGTCGTTTGTCACTGACGGAGTTCTTCCCCTGGCTGGCCTGAAAGTCGTTGCAGCCGTGGTCGATGATTCCCAGGTCAAGGGTCTGGCAGACAGGTTGTTGGCTGCACGCAACACTTTCGCTCTCGACGATGTCGGCGTGCGGCCGTGCTACGCGCTGGTGTTCGACGGCCAGCCTGATTACTTCCTGCTCAAGGATGTCGCACGGGAACTGTTGAAAATTGCGCACGTGGGTTCACCGCTCGTCGTTGCCCTTAACGCGGATGTTGCATTCGCTCTCGGGGTCATCATCACTGTGGAGTTGGGTTGGACAGGGGAGTTGGTCGTGCTCGATGGCATCTCCGCTGGCGACCTGGACTACGCAGACATCGGTGCCGCGCTCGGGCTCGTCGACGCGATTCCGGTGACTTTGAAATCTTTGACATTCATGACTCGGAAACAGACCGGGCTGACAGTGGTCAGCCGATGAAAGGAAACCCTGAAATGACGAACACGACAGAGCCATCGCCGCGCACGCGGTTTGTTTACGACGAGTGGATTGAATCGGTGGGGGTCCCGATCCACACGGGCTTCTATATCTCGGACTTGCGGACGATTGAGTTGGGCTGGTGGGAAGAGCGCGGATGCCAGACCGGTTTCGTGCAGCTTGAGGGGCAGGAGGGTGTGAGCGAAACTAGAATCACGGAGATTCCGCCCGGGGAAACCCTGCCCTCATACTCCATTGGACTTGATGAGGTCGTGTATGTCCTCAAAGGCAATGGCGCGACTCTGGTGGAAGACGGAGACGGGCACAGTGATTCGTTCGAGTGGAACACTCGGAGCATGTTCCTGGTTCCCGCACACGCGAACAGGCGGTTCCGAAACCTCAGCGGGGAGAGCGTGCGTCTCATTCACTACACCTATCTTCCGCTCGCACTGTCGGTCGTCACTGATCCGGACTTCTTCCTGAAGAACCCGTATCGTCCCGCTGGAGATAACGGTTCTGACAAGCCAACGGCCTTCGGAGACGCGGCGAACATCGCGGGTGGTGAGGGATACCGTTGGATCAATGGTCAGCGCGGTAAGGGGGTGGCGTACTGGTATGGACGCTTCTACCCCGACATGAGCGCATGGGATCGGCTGGACTCGAACAGCGAGCGTGGTGCTGGCAGCAAGACAGTGCGCATTCAGTTCGCTGGTACGGATATGAGCGCGCATATGTCGGTGTTTGCTCCTCAGACGTATAAGAAGGGACATCGCCACGGGCCTGGGCGCGCCATTCTTATTCCGAAGGGCGAGGGCTACTCGCTTATGTGGAAGGAAGGGGAGGAGAAGGTCGTCGTGCGCTGGCAAGAGGGGTCGATGTTCGTTCCCCCCAACCGCTGGTTCCACCAGCACTTCAACGTCGGGTTGGAGCCTGCCCGCTATCTCGCCATTCACCCGCCGATTCAGCTGAACGGTTACACCGAAAAGGTCGTAAACGCGAACGATCAGGTCGAGTATGTCAACGAAGACCCATCGATCCGGGCGATGTTCGAGGAGGATCTCGCGCAGCGTAACCTCACCTCGCTGATGCCGGACGAGGCATACACCGATCCCTCGTTCTCTTGGTCGTAGAGCGGCTGCTCTGAGGCATCCATGACCCTCCCCGAGATACTCAGGAACCGAAGCTTCAATCTCTATTGGGTTGGCGTCATCGTTTCCGAGATCGGCACGCGCGGGACCACTGCCGCCATCCTGTTTCACGTCTACCAACTGACGGGATCGTTTGTGCACACCGGTCTCGTTGGTGCCGCTCAGGGGGTCGCAATCCTCGTGCTCTCGCCGCTCGGTGGAGTGTACGCGGATCGCCTCGACCGAAAGCGACTCCTGCAGGCCACACAGTTCGCGGCCATGCTGGTCGCCTTGGGGCTTGCGATCGTGACCGCCACCGGTGTGGTCACGATCTGGGCGATCTACTTCGCCGTCGTCCTGCTGACGGCCGCCGCAACCTTCGACTCCCCCACGCGAGCTGCGATTATCCCTGCGCTCGTCAAACGAGAGCAACTGCCGCAGGCGTTCGCGTTGATCAATCCATCCCGAGCGCTTGCGGTCCTCGTGGGCCCAGGCCTCGGTGGCGTTTTCATCGCATTCGGTGGCGCGCAGCTGATGTACACCTTCGACGTGCTGTCATATCTCGCGATGGTGATCGCGCTGTTCTTCATCAGGATCCCGAAGCTGCCCGGTGCGCCAAAGCACGAGACGATCCTTAAGCAGATCAAGGACGGCTTCATGTTCATCAAGGGGCGCAAGATAATTTGGATGTTGATGTCGCTCGACTTGTCTGCGACGCTCTTCAGCGCCTACCGTGTTCTGCTGCCTGCGCTCGCGACGGACGTGTTGAAAGTAGGTGGAGTCGGCTACGGAGTGCTGGCGGCTGCACCCTCTGCTGGCGCGTTACTGGCCTCGTACACGATCTTCAGGCTGATGACGCGCAGTGACAAGCTTGGTTGGATCCTGCTTTCGATGACATCGCTGTATGGCGGGGCCGCGATCCTGCTGGCGCACGCAGGCCTGTTCTGGGTGGCACTTCCGGCCTGTCTGCTGCTCGGTGCCTTCGACGCGGTCACCACAACCATCAGGCACGCGGCTGTCCAGCTTGAGACGCCGGACGAAGTGCGCGGTCGGGTGACGGCCCTTTATCAGATGGCGTCACGCGGCGGGCCGGCCCTCGGCGACGCGCTGATGGGCAAGGTGGCATCGATGCTGGGCCCGGTCGGGGCGCTCACAGCGGGTGGGATATTGACCGCCGTCTCGGCGATCGCGTTTCTGCAGCGGGCAAACATAGTGCGCGAGTATGCCGGCGCAAAGGTGTCCTCGCGCTAGCGAGAGACAAAAAAAGTCAAAGAAAGGAAACACAATGGCAAAGGACGCGTTGGTCTCTGAGGACCTTGCGAAGAAGTTCAAGACAGAGAAGGACAGCCCCTACGTGCGCTGGGTCGCTGCCGAGGGCCTAGATATTATCGCTGCTCATTACGTCGAGGACCTGAAGACGGTGGAGTTAAAGGACTGGGCGCGGCGGGGTGGCCGTGGTGTGTACATCAATCACGAGGCATCACGCACTTCGAACGACTGCTATGTCGCTGAGATTCCAGCCGGCGGAACATTCGCTCCTCAGCGCCAGCTCTTCGAGGAGATGATCCTCGTCCTCGCCGGCCACGGCTCCACCGCCGTTTGGAACGACGAAGGCAAGAAAGTTGCTTTCGAGTGGGGCCCCGGCTCACTGTTCGCGATCCCGCTGAACACGATCCACCAGCACTTCAACGGCTCGGGTTCCGAGGTCGCGCGCTTCGTCTCCTCGACGAACGCCCCAGGCATCATCAATATGTACGACGACCCGGAGTTCGTTTTCAAAACATCATACGACTTCCCAACTCGCTTCAACGGCGAGCCGGACTACTTCGACAACAAGGACGAACAGGACGGCCTGCTGCTGAAGACTAACTTCGTGTGGGACTCGATCGGTCTCCCGCTCATCCCGGCAAAGGAACGTGGTGCCGGTGGCGGTCACATCCGATTCACCATGGCACGCGGCTCGATGAACAGTCACATCTCGGAGTTCCCTCCCGCGACCTACAAAAAGGGCCACCGTCACGGCCCGGGTGCGCACGTCATCATCCTCTCAGGGGAGGGCTACAGCCTAATGTGGCCGGAGGGCGAGGAGCCGCGCCGCTACGAGTGGCACGCGGGTTCTATGATCGTTCCACCGAACCTTTGGTATCATCAGCACTTTAATACAGGCACCGAGCCGGCACGGTATCTGGCCTTCAAGCACGAGGTGGTTTCAATCCGAAACGCTCAGGGGGTGCCGAAAGCCTGGATCAGCCAGCGCGTCGGCGGCGACCAGATCGACTATGCCGACGAGTCATCAGTTGTGCGCGACACCTTCACGACGGAGCTTGCCCAGATCGGTCTGAAACCGCAGATGGACGCCGTCTACGAGGCGGAGCTTGCCGATCTGCCGCCTAAGCCGTAAGGAACAACGCTGTGCACGTCCACGCTGACACCTCTCACTCGCACGCCACAAAACCCGAGGTCGCGCTTAGGCGGAACGGACTCGACGATTCCGGGTCCGATCACGATCATGAAGGCCACGATCACGATACCGAGTTGGACGGACAGGATCTGGCCATCGCTTTCGCCGATAACCCGATTTGGCAGCGTGACAACGTTGAGATGCTCAGCGTGGGCGTGGATATCGGCTCGGCGGGAACGCAAGTTGCATTTTCGCGACTCGTCCTGCGTCGAAAGGGGGAGGACCTAACTTCACGCTACATTGTCGTGGAGCGGGATACGCTCTACCGCTCCGCACTCCACCTCACGCCGTTCGCGGCCGATCTTACGATCGACGCGGCGCGACTGGGCGGCCTGCTCGACAAGGCGTACGCCGAGGCAGGACTTGCGCCAGAAGACATCGACACCGGCGTGGTCATCCTCACCGGTGAAGCACTGCGGCGCGAGAACTCCGAGGCGATCGGAACTGTCATTGCCGAGCGAGCAGGCGACGTCGTCTGCGCTACGGCCGGGCACCATATGGAGGCGATGCTGGCCGCGTACGGCTCGGGTGCGGTGAAGTCCTCTCACGAGGGGGGCCTGCGCGTTCTGAACGTCGACGTCGGCGGGGGAACAACAAAACTCAGCCTGATCGAGTCCGGCCAGGTCCGCACCACGGCGGCTCTGCATGTGGGCGGTCGCCTGCTGGCCCACGAGGACGGTGTTATCACGCGGCTGGAGCCCGCCGGTAACGTGCACGCGGCGCAGGCAGCCCGAGCGCTGGCCCTCGGAGAGACTGTCACATCCGACGAACTCGACCTCATTGCGGAGAAGATGGCGGAGACTGTCTTCACCCTGTTGCAGGGTGGCGGGGACCAACAGCTGTGGCTGACTGACCCGCTCGTAGTCGAGATCGAATCGCTCGACGGCCTGGTGTTCTCGGGCGGCGTGGGAGAATATGTCTACCACCTAGAGACCAGGGACTTCGGAGACCTCGGCTTACGGCTCGGGCATGCGCTGCGCAGGCACGTCGACCGGCTCGGACTTTCACTGCTGGAGGCGGCAGAGCGCATCAGAGCCACAGTTCTGGGTGCCTCGGAGTACAGCGTGCAGCTCTCGGGCATCACCACCCATCACGAAGACGCCGATGTGTTGCTGCCGCGACGCAACCTGCAGGTCATCGCGCCGCAGTATGTACTCTCCGACGACCCGCAGTGTGACGTCGACGCGCTGGAGATCGCCACGGCCGTCCGGAGTCGGTTGGCCGCCTTCGGAATTGGCCCCGACGACGATATCGCGGTCGCGCTGATATGGAGCGGATTTCCTACCTACCAGCGTCTGCGCTCGCTCGCGGTCGGCGTGCGTGACGGGCTAGCGGAGCGCATCCAACAGGGGCTTCCAACCATTCTCGTGCTCAACGCCGATGTCGGACTGACATTGGGCCGCATGCTGCGCGAGGAACTCGGTGTGACCAGCGGTCTGTTGGTTCTCGATGGGCTGAACCTCCGCGATTTCGACTACGTCGATCTCGGGCGTCTACGTCAGCCCTCCGGTACCGTGCCCGTTACGATTAAGTCGCTGGTTTTCGGCGACCGGATGATCGGCTGAAGCCCGTGAGCGGTCGCTTCAGCACCCGCGGCATGCCGGGCCGCGAGGGTGACTCACTCGGCTGGTGCACAGGAGAGGCGTCATGAGGCTGCGAGGGGCCGGGGGGCCCGACCAGCAGGATCTACTCGCCGGGACCACAATCTTTCTGTTCTCGACATCGTTGAGCATGGCGATGGTTCTGGTGCCCCTTGTCGCCGCCGCATCCGGTTACAGCTTGGCGGCGGTGGGATTCCTTGTTGCCACAGCCGCGGTGACGCAGATTATTGCCCGCATGGGTATGGGGCCGCTCATGGACCGCGTCCCGACGAAGTTCTTTCTTATTCTGGCACTTGGTGTGATCCTGGCATCGTGCCTGCTCCTCGGGCTAAGCGACGAGCTGTGGGTCTTCGTGTTATCACAGTTGCTGCAGGGCGTCGCGCGCGCGTACTTTTTCACGGGCTCACAGATGCACGTGGTGCGGGGCAAGCGTTCGGCGGTCTCGGCGCTCTCCCTGATGAATGTCACCAACGGCACCGGCCAACTCATTGGCCCGGTACTTGCCGGAGTCATCGGGGGTGGCTCGTTGCAGACGGCATTGCTGATCGCGGCCGGCATCGCGGCGGCGGCGATGCCAGCAGCGATGACGCTCACTCGGTATGACCCATTCGCCCGGGGCAAGCCGACCGCGGGTGAGCGCGAACGACCGGTGTGGTTACAGCCCGGCGTAGTGGCCGCGGGATGGATGGGAGTTTCAGCTGGAACGTGGCGCTCGATAACCATCTCCTACCTGCCTCTGGTGCTGACGGATGCCGGCCATTCCATTCCTGTAGTCGGGATCTTGTCCAGTCTTGCCAATCTCGCCGCGCTGCTCGGATCGTCGATCGCGCACCCCGTGCGTCAGAGAGGGGTACGTGCTTCCGCGGTGCTCAGCACCTTGCTCGCGATCGGCGGCATCACGGCCGTCTCCTTCGTGGCGTCGTCACTGTGGCTCGTCGGCCTGTTTCTCTTCATTTCTGGAGTAGGCGGTGGACTGCTGCAGACTCTCGGGCCCACGCTCGCCTCGGAGGCGGTAGGTCCCGAGGACCAGGGCCGATCGATTGCCGCGGCCGGAACCTACCGTGCGGTGGCGATGTTCGTCGTTCCGATGGGCATTGGAGCGCTGGTGCTCGTCCTGCCAACGGTCGCGCTCGCAACGGCCATGGTTGCCACGGTGGTTGGCCTGCCCGCCGCGCTCATCCGTCTACGGGGGCGGTGAACTGCGGGTGTTCGTCGGCTCCTGAGGTTGCGCCGTTTGTTCAGGATTTTCTACACTCCATCACCGCAGTGCGCGCGGCGAGGTGATTCTCGAAGTGGTGCTGGTCATACATTTCCGTCTTCATGCGCGAGTAACAAGACTCCGCAACTGCGCTATCCCCGGTCAGCAGCAAGAAAGTCTTACAGACGGTTCATTCCGAGTGCTGGGACGTTTCGGTGGTGGAGCTGACCTCCGCGAGCACGGCGGCGTACCCGTGGGAGTTTTTCGCCCGCGAATGATGCGGGTGGGCAGTCGGCGTGTCCTGGAGCGCTCAGGCCTCCCCCTGTTCGATTCGGGCGATCTGTGCGACCCGCTGTGCGTGAACGCCGCCTTTGAAGGGCGTGGCGAGCCAGCGGTCGAGCAGAGCGAGGGACGTCTGCTCGTCGGTAATTTTTGCGCCGATCACGATCACGTTCGCATCGTTGTTGCCGCGCGAGATGTCGACTGCGAACTCGGAGTATGCCAGACCGGCGCGGACTCCGCGAACTTTGTTGCACGCGACGACCTCGCCCTGGCCACTGCCGCCGACCACGATTCCGAGATCGGCCTCCCTTCGCGCCACGGCCCGGCCGACGGCCGCGCACAGCGGAGGATAATCAACGGGGCCGTCGTCGCGCTGGGTCAGGTCGGAGACCTCGTGACCCCGCGCGGTCAGGACGGTCACAATCCGATCGATCAGTGGAATGCCGTTGTGATCCCCGGCTATCGTGATCCGCAGGGTCATCCCCGGAGCTCCAACGTGTCGACTGCGAACAACTCCTCCAGCGATGGACGACGACGGATGATGTGCTGACGCACCGCGTTATC
Organism: Cryobacterium sp. N21; assembly: GCF_002929575.1. Classification (NCBI taxonomy): domain Bacteria; kingdom Bacillati; phylum Actinomycetota; class Actinomycetes; order Micrococcales; family Microbacteriaceae; genus Cryobacterium; species Cryobacterium sp. N21. The sequence goes on from NZ_PJJQ01000025.1 coordinate 83,803, forward strand.
GATGAGCTCCTCGAGGGTGGCTCGGTTTCCCTCAAGGCCGTAGGGTAACGGATCGGCACCGGTGATCCGCGTCACGCGGGCAAGGACTCGGTTCTGGCGGCTGTCCGTCGGCAGATCGGTCAGCTGCGCTGTGTAGATGCGCTTCGCCTCCGCAAAGGCCTCGAAGACCGCATGAGCGACGTCAGAGTTTGAGGCGAGCAGCTCGTCGCGCACGACGATGAGGTGATTGATCGGAAAGATTCCGCGCTCGCGCAACACCTCCGCCGCGGCTCCATCGGGGTCGCTGAACAGCGGAACGACGTCGGGGTGGCTGATGCCCGCCCCGACGACGGCGTCGAGCTCTCCGGCAAGCAGCATCTCCTCCAGCGTGGTGCCCTCGGGCGCTCCGATCACGTTGGCGGGCGGTGCGTACTCGGCGACGTGCTCTTCGCCTGAGCACACCCATGTGACCGATTCGAGGTCCAGGCCGTTCGCCGCGAGAGCGGCGCGTCCCCACACGCCGGTGGTCACGGTGTAGCCGCGGTTCACGCCGAGGCGACCGCCGGCGAAGTCGGCGATTGGGCGGTCGCTGCTCGAGCGGAGCGTCTGGGTCGCACCGTGGTGGAAGTCTCGCACGAGGAAGATCGGCAGCGCGGTGAAGGCCACGTCATGCTCTTTCGCCGTGATGTAAGTGGTCAGCGCCATCTCAGCGACATCGAATTCGAGGTTGCGGACCATCTTGCGGAAGCCCTTGACCAGAACCGGTTCATCGGCAAAGTCGAACTCGAAGCCAGGGGCGATGACATCGCCGTCGATCAGCGCGCGGTTGGCGCCCTGGGGGCGGGTGAGAGTCGAGAGCCTCATGGATCCTCCGTGTGTCGAGTGAATCGTTGGGACATGCTGACGTATAGCCTGACCATCAGGCCAATATAATTAGATGACGAAGTGGGTCTTCAGCGGAATACGCGTGTCGCCGGCAGTATCTATGGGGATATTTCCGCCCGATTCGAGGATGCGGCGGGCAGCCATGTAGTCGGCGGGGGAGTTGACAGCCTCGATTGAGATGAGCTGTCCTTCGCGGTAGTACAGCGCAGAGAATTGCTCGCTGTCGGGCTCGCCACGCACGACGACCTGGTCGTAGCTGATCGAGAGGCCGGCCATCTGCAGCTTGAGATCGGCCTGGTCGGACCAGAACCACGGCACCGCCGGGTTGCCGGGTTCGAGGCCAAGGAGGGCGGCTGCGGCAGTCTTTGCTTGCGCAATCGCGTTGGGCACTGACTCCAGGCGCACTGCACCGTGAATAGGATGTGCACTGTTCGCGCAGTCACCGGCCGCGACAATTCCTGGGATGCGGGTGCGGCCGTACGCGTCGACGTCGATCCCGCGCTCGGTGGCTATCCCCAGAGCCGTCGCGAGTTTGGTGTGTGGGATCAGACCGATGCCGACGACGACCATGTCCGCGTCGATCACACGTTCATTCGCGAGCGTTACTCCGGACACCCGGTCATTGCCGCGGAAGCCGGTCACCGCGGCATCCAGCACAATCTCCGTGCCGCGACGACGGTGCGCGTTCGCGTAGAAGCCCGACATCACCGGCGCGACGACACGAGCCATCAGGCGATCCTGAGCCTCGAGTACCGTAACCTTCTTGCCCTGGGCGGTGGCGGATGCCGCGATCTCGAGTCCCACGAACCCACCGCCTACGACGACGATGTGCGCGGCGCCCTCAAGATCGGTCTTCAGCGCGAGGGCGTCATCGACTGTGCGGAGGTAGTGGATGCCGCTCAGTTCGGCACCAGGCACGTGCATCCGGCGCGGCGTGCCGCCGACCGTGAAGGCGATGCGCTCGAACGGGAACGTGTGGCCGGAGCGGGTGGTCGCCTCGCCGGCGCTGCCGTTCGTCTCATCCAGTACGACCTTCTCGACCCACTCGCCGGAGACAATGGAGATGTCGTTCTCGGTGTAGTACTCGGCGCTGCGCAGGGAGAGCTCGTCGACAGTCACCGTGCTATTCAGGAAGGCCTTCGATAGCGGGGGTCGCTGATAGGGGGGATGGGCCTCACCGCCGATGACGGTGATCGGTCTGGAGTAGCCCAGTTCCCGCATGCTTGATGCGAGTTGCAGACCCGCCTGGCCTGCTCCGATGACCAGGGTGCCGGCGGACGTTCGCGACGGTTCGGTGCTGTTCATTCGCCCTCCTAAAGGTAAGACCATTATACCGCATTATTCATGCAGCGGGGACATCGTTCCTGGCGTCAGCTCCGTGGAACCCTGCAGCAGCCTGTATCCAACACGCAGCGCGGCGTTCGCGTCAGGGGAGCCATCGTCCAAGTGTGTCGACAATGCTGCCGTTGTGCGTGAGACGGCTTGACTGTTGACAACAAGGCGATTCTAGGTACATTGGTATATCCAATGTATGTTTGCAGTGAGAGGGGGTTCGCAAGTGCCCAAGGTTGTGTACGTCGAAAGCGATGGGGCCGAACGCGTCGTCGATGCATCGGACGGTGAGAGCGTCATGAGCGCCGCGATCCGATCCGGAGTGAAGGGGATCGTTGGTGAATGCGGCGGGCAGCTGTCGTGTGCGACGTGCCATGTGTGGGTCAGAGCGGACTTCCGGGATCGTGTGGGTGCCCCCGGAGAATTGGAGGCGGATCTGCTCGACATGGGTGTGTCCGAGTTCACCGAGGCGAGCCGCCTCGGATGTCAGATCAAGATGTGTGACCGGTTGGATGGGCTTGTTGTGGAGCCGCGTCCTGAGGTGTGGCATTGAGAGGAGAGTGGGATAGCGATGTTGCGGCCTGATATTAATGAGTTGTTGACGCGGACGGGTCCGGGGACGGCGATGGGGGAGTTGTTTCGTCGGTATTGGCAGCCGGTGTTGCATGTGGATGAGTTGCCGGAGGATGGGTGTCCTCCGGTGCGGGTAAAGATCCTCTCGGAACGGTTGATTGCGGTGCGCACGCCTGAGGGCGATTACGGGCTCATGGATGAGTTTTGTGCGCACCGTGGTATTTCTCTCTTCTTCGGGCGGGTGGAGGAGGGTGGTATTCGCTGTCCGTATCACGGTTGGAAGTACAATTCCGATGGTCAGGCGGTTGATGTGCCGAGTGAGTTGAACAACTCGGAGTTCTGCAAGAACGTCAAGTTGCGTTCTTATCCGCTGGTCAAGGTCGGTGACATCCTGTGGGCGTACCTGGGCGATCCGGCTGCGCAGCCACCGCTTCCTTCGTGGGAGTTCGCGACTGTGCCGACGGGGCAGACCTATACCTCGAAGCGTCTTCAGGAGAGCAACTGGTTGCAGGCGCTTGAGGGCGGGATCGACTCGAGTCATGTGACGTGGTTGCATGGTGGGGGTCCGGCGGGGAGTGGTCTTGAGGCGGATCCGCTGTTCAAGGGGTCGAAGGGCAACCAATACAACAAGAATGATGTGAAGCCGTTCTTCGAGGTTGTGGAGAACGAGGGTGGTCTGCTCATCGGTGCGCGTCGTAATGCTGAAGAGGGGCACTACTACTGGCGCGTGACGCCGTGGGTGTTGCCGAATTTTACGATGGTGCCGCCGCGGGGTGATCATCCGATGCATGGGCATTTTTGGGTGCCGATCGATGATGAGAATTGTTGGGCGTGGAGTTTTGATTATCACCCGACGCGGGATCTAACTGCGCAGGAGGTCTCGGCGATGGAGGCGGGTGCGGGTGTTCATTCGAAGAATATTCCTGGTACCTATCGTCCGGTGGCGAACAAGGGGAACGATTACTTGATCGATCGGGTCAAGCAGAAGTCTGGTGAGTTGCTCTCGGGTGTGGAGGGCATCGCGATTCAGGATTCTTCGTTGCAGGAGTCGATGGGTCCGATCGTGGATCGGACGAAGGAGCGTTTGGTCGCTACGGATGCGGGCATTATCAAGGCACGTCAGAAGTTGCGTCGTGCGGTTGAGGCGTTGCGGGATGACGGGGTCGAGCCGGTCGGGAATGTTCCCGAGCATCAGCAGATCCGTTCCGTTGCAATCGTGTTGCCTGCTGACCAGCCCTTCATAGAAGGTATCGGCGACGCTATTCACGCACGCCCCGGCATCGCACAGACAACAGTGTGACCATGTCGACGCCGATTATGATGAGTAGCTGCGCGCGGGCGGCAACCGCACAGGAGGCTGCGTACCGGATCAACTATCCGCTCGCCTATGCGCGCGCGACTCGGGTAGTGGCATTTGACGCCGTTGCGGAACGCGTCGTGAATGCCGTGTCACAGCAAGGACCGTGGGGAGAGGCGCAGTTCTATCGTGCCTCTCCGACCGGCGAAGAACTCATCACCGTCTCCGGCGAACGCCGTGCGATGGAGAGTGAGATCGAGCATTCGGACTCGGTTATTCTGGTCGCAACGAACGCGATCGAGGGCGATGCCGTCGCTGCAGTCGGCATGGCGTGCCGGGAACGGTCGATCATGACCGCGGGAATGCTGCTGCTTGAGGGTTCCGCGCTTGAGGGTTCCGCGCTCGAGGGTTCCACGCTCTTGGCGATCAGGCCGCACGCGCGGATCCTGCTCGTCCCCGCCGACCAGGAGGACCTCCTGCAGCTGCTGAGGGCGATCAGGGCATGACGACGATCCCTGAGATCCAGGCGATGAAGCGCACGGGTGAGAAGTCCGTGTGCTTCGTCGCTTGGGACTACCACATGGCGAAGATAGCCGACCGGGTCGGCGCCGATATCGTGTCGGTGGGCGACACTGTCGGCGCCAATCTGTGGGGCCAGTCGAACCCGCTTGAGGTCACGTTCGACGAGATGCTTGTCGCGGCAAAAGCCGTGCGACGTGGTGTGACGAACGCGCTTGTCAGTTGCGATTTTCCGTACGGTCCGTTGCAGGCCGGTAATGCGTTGCCCGCTGCGATCCGGCTCGTGAAGGAAGCTGGCGTCGACCTCGTTAAGCTCGACGGAGCCGCCGACTTTCCCGAGGAGGTCGAGAGACTCACGCGTGCGGGCATCCCCGTTTTCGCCCAGTTCGGCATCACGCCCCAGACCTCGCTGAAGTACGGCATCGACTACTCCGCCGCGCACACGATGCAGGTACCTGACGAGATGACGGATGACCTCGTCGCCGAGGCTAAGCGTCTCGAATCGGCCGGTGCCGTACTACTGAACTTTACCAACTCCGGTTCCGTTGTCGGACCGGCTGTCGTAGACGCGGTGTCGATACCGGTGCTCGGCGGATTCGGCGGCGGGCCGTGGCTCGACGGCCGCATCCGCATGATCACCGCTGCGATCGGCTACAGCTCCCGATGGGTGGACGACGAGCCCGACACCTATGCGAACGTCGCGCGGATCATGCACGATGCCCTCGCCGTCTGTGCTGAAGACATCCGAGCCGGCCGCCAGGTCCGAGGCGGAATCCCGGTTCCTTCCGGCCCTGAAAGAGGAGTGTGCAATGCCTGAAGTTGTACTCGACGGGATCCGAACACGTTACGAGAAGATCGGAGACGGACCGCCGCTGGTGATGTTCAGTCCGGGCGGGTTCGATGCGAGTCTGGACAACTGGACCACCTTCGGCCGGTACAAGAACCTCGGTTTCGTCAGCGCGCTGTCGAAGGACTACACCTGTGTGGTGTTCGACCGTCGCGAGTCCGGCCGATCCGGTGGGCGCCTCGAGCGGCTGTCATGGCAGAAATACGTCGATCAGACGGTCGCGCTTATCGACCACCTGGGCTTCGACCGTGTGCACACGATGGGCGGCTGCGTCGGATGCTCCTCGGCGGGGCTGCTCGCAGTTGCCCGACCCGATCGCGTGCGCAGCATGGTGCTGTTCTCGCCGGCCGGTGGAGTGACCTATCGGGCCGCACAGCAGAAGCGCTTCACCCAGCACCTCGCCTTCGCGCTTGAGAATGGCGTGTCCGGCGTCGTAGAGCATGCGCGATCGACGACCTCCGGGTTCAGCAAGGATCCGCGTGTCGGTCCCTGGGTCGCGGCGTTGCGGTCGGACGACGACTTCGCTCGTCTCTACGCCGAGACGAGCCTTGAGCGGTACATAACGATCGTGTCGGGATCCGCCCGTCTGCTGTTCGACCGTGACACTGTTCCTGGCCCCGAGCCGGAGGACCTGCAGCTGCTCGACATCCCCGCACTCATTGTGCCCGGTGAGGACAGCTCACACACACGCTCCGCTGCGCGATACCTCGAGGAGTGCCTGCCGGTGACCGAGTACTGGGACGTACCTGTGGCGGAACAGACCCCTGAGGCCTCCGTGTCGCGCGTGACAGACTTCCTGTCGCGCCACTGACGATGCCAATCAACTCACCAACCTTATTCAAGACGAGTCCAAGGATGTGCGCATGATCGAATCGGTACTGGCAGCGGTGCGGACGGCACCCGGAAAGACGGAGATGCGGGAGATCCCGAAGCCTCGCATCGACGCTGACTCCGCCCTGCTGAAGGTGGAGGTCGCCGGCATCTGCGGTACTGATGCGAAGCTTTACTTCAACCCGCCGAACACTCCGGCCACTCGCGGCCCGGTGATCATGGGGCACGAGAACGTCGGCGTGATCGCCGAGGCAGGGGAGCAGTTCAAGATCCGCCACGGTCTCCAAGAGGGGGACCGTGTCTTCGTTGAGCACTACGTCGCGTGCTTCAACTGCGAGTGGTGCCGTATCGGCGAGTACCGCCACTGCGAGGCGACGGACTGGCGCACCAATCCCGATGCGCGCCGTTTCGGATATACCTCGGCCGACTTCGACGGTCTCCTCTGGGGAGGCTTCTCGGAGTACATGTTCCTGCCGTGGAATGCGATTCTGCACAAGGTACCTGCCGAGGTTACGCCCGAACTCGCAGGCCTCGTCATGCCGATCTCGAATGGCATCGAGTGGGCTCTGCTCACCGCGGGCATCGGCTACAACGACACTGTGCTCATCCAAGGCCCCGGACAGCAGGGTCTGGCCCAATTGATGGCCGCTAAGCAGGCGGGCGCTTCGAAGATCATCCTGTCGGGCACCACCCGCGACACGGACCGCCTGGCGCTCGCCCTCGAGCTCGGCGCCGACCATGTGATCGACGTGATCACCGAGGATCCGCGCGAGAGGATCATGGACCTCACCGGCGGACGGGGGCTCGACTATGTTCTCGACTGCACTTCGCGCGCGGGGACCTCACCGACGCTTCTCGGTATCGACGTGCTCAAGCGTCGCGAGGGAACCCTCGTCGTGCAGGGAGAGCTCGCGGCGTTCCCGGATTTCCCGCTGAAGAAAGTCACCGAGAAGGCCATCACGATCAAGTCAGCGCGTGGGCATTCGTTCAATGCCTGCGAGCTCGCGATAGCCCAGATCGCATCCGGTCGCTTCCCCATGGAGAAGCTCGCCACACACCGGTATGGGATCGACCAGGTCGACCACGCCATCCGCGTCCTCGCCGGGGAGACCGACGAGGACGCCATTCACATCTCGATGATGCCCGAGCTGATCGGGAAGCCTGGCGGCCGAAAGGAAGTAGCCTGATGCCCGGAATCGTCGTCACCGGAATCCCGCGCGCCCCGCTCGACCTCATCAACGAGTTTGCCAGGTTCGGCGTCGCGACCGTACACGAGGCGCAGGGTCGCAGTGGCTTGCTCGGTGCTGAGATCACGCCGATCCAGCAGGGCGTGCGCGTCGCGGGCACCGCTGTCACCGCCACGGTCGCACCGGGCGACAACACCATGATCGGCGTCGCGGTCGAGCAGTGCCAGGAGGGCGATATCCTAGTCGTTGCACCGACATCGCCCTGCGACATGGGCTACTTCGGCGATCTCCTCGCCACGTCGCTGATGGCTCGGGGCGTCCGCGGCCTGATCATCGCGGCCGGCGTGCGTGATATCGCCGATCTGCGCGACATGGGCTTCCCCGTCTGGTCGCGCCACGTGTCGGCCGAAGGCACCCGCAAGGGCGCGCTCGGTGACGTCAACGTACCGATCTCGATCGCGGGGCGGATCGTACGTCCCGGGGATGTTGTGCTTGCCGACGACGACGGCGTGGTGGTCGTCCCGCGGTTGGATGCTGCTGCCGTCGCCCGCGCCTCGCGTGAGCGAGAGGAGACAGAGGAACGCGCCCGTGTCCGCTACCTGGCGGGCGAGATCGCGCTCGACGTGAACAACATGCGGCCCATGCTCGACACCGCGGGGATCCGTTACGTCGACTACGACAGTTGGAAGGACGGAGGCGAACGGTGATTATCGACGTTCATGGCCACTACACGACGGAGCCGGGTGCGCTGCAGGTGTTCCGCGCTGCGCAGCTGAACGGCGAAAACCCGGCATCGTCCGCGTTGTGGAACGAGATCGGCGATGACGAGGTGCGCGAGAGCGTCGAGAGCAATCAGGTCCGGATCCTGACTGGGCGCGGTGGTGACCTCATGCTGTTCTCTCCCCGCGCGTCCGGCATGCAGCACCACTGGCACGATCCTCACGTCGCGAACGAGTGGGCTCGGGCTTCCAACGATCTGGTGTATCGCGTCAGCAAGCAGTTCCCCCAGCATTTCGCTCCCGTTGCACAACTACCGCAGACACCGGAGGGGAACTTCGACGGCGTTCTCGCCGAGCTGCGCCGCACCGTCACTGAGTTCGGTTTCGTGGGCGCGAATCTCAACCCCGATCCCTCGGGCACATGGGCGGGCAAGCCGCTCACCGACGAGTCCTGGTTCCCGGTCTACGAGGCAGCCGAAGAGCTCGATGTACCCTTTATGGTGCACGTCTCGACGACTGAGAACCCGAACTTTCATACGCTGGGTGCGCACTACCTGAACGCCGACACGAGCGTGTTCATGCAGTTGCTGCAGTCGGACCTGTTTACGCGGTTCCCGAATCTGCGCTTCGTCATCCCGCACGGCGGCGGCGCCGTCCCGTTCCATTGGGGTCGCTATCGCGGCCTCGCGGTGCGCAACGAGTGGCAGGATCCGTCTGGACTGCTGCACAACGTGTTCTTCGACACCGCGGTCTACCACCAGCCGGGCATCGATCTGCTGACCGAGGTCGTGCCCAGCACGAACGTGCTGTTCGCCTCGGAGATGCTGGGCGCCGTGCGCGGTGCCGACCCGGAGACCGGCGTCGAGTGGGACGACACCTTGGTATATGTGCGCAACGCAGGGCTTAGCGATGAGGACTTCGAGCGCATCACCTGCACGAACGCCCTGCGCGTGTATCCGCGGCTAGCCGCGCATCTCGAAGCGGTGTCGGCATGAGCCGGATCCATATGACCTTCGCGTGCGGCGACTACGACCGTACACGGGCGATCGCCGAGGGCACGGTCCATGTGGACGGTGCTGACATCACCTACCTGCGGCTGCCGGTGGAGGAGACCTTCTTCCGCATGCTGAGGCACCGGGAGTTCGACGTTGCCGAGATGTCGTTGTCGACCTATGTCGCGACGCTCGACAGCGCGGGCTCCCTGGAAGAGTCGCCCTTTGTCGCGCTCCCGGTCTACACGTCCAGATTCTTCCGGCACGGCGGCATATTCATCAACACCAACGCGGGGATCCATGGCGCCGAAGACATGGTTGGCAAGCGGATCGGGATGCCGGAGATGCAGCTGACTGCCGTTGTATGGCAGCGCGGCATCCTCGCTGACCACCACGGAGTCCCGCTCGACTCCGCGACGTACTTCACAGGCGGCGAGGAGACCCCGGGGCGGGTCGAGAAGGGCAGGGTCGACGTTCCCTTCATCGTGCGCCCGATCCCTGAGGATCGCACGCTCTCGCGTATGCTCGCCGACGGCGAGATCGATGCGATTTTGGCCCCGCGGATACCGAGCACCTTCGATCCTGCCGGGGGCACGGTCGCGCGTCTCTTCCCCAACGTGAAAGCAACCGAGCAGGAGTACTTCCAGCAGACCGGGATCTTCCCGATCATGCACGTCGTCGTGGTCCGCCGCGATGTCTATGAACGGCACCCATGGGTGGCGCAGTCACTGACCAAAGCGCTGACCATCGCGAAGAATGAGGCAATCGACCGCATCTACGACGCATCTGCGCTGCAGCTGATGGACCCCTGGCTGATGGTCCATCTCGAGCAGGCTCGTACTTTGCTGGGGAAGGACTTCTGGTCCTATGGCCTTGGCCCGGCGGAGAGGCTCACAACGGAGACGTTCCTGCGGTACCACCATGCGCAGGGCCTGTCGCGCGTGCTGCGAGCGCCGGAGCAGATATTTGCCCCGGAATCGCTTGAGTCCTTCGTGATCTGATCGGTGGGCGTCGCCTTGCGACGGGTTACGCGCCCTCCAGCGAGGCGATGCGCTCGGCCGTGCGCCCAAGATGCTTGGTCATGATCAAGCGAGCGCGATCGAGGTCGTGCTTTACGATCGCGTCGACGATCGCGCCGTGCTCCTCTATGCCGCGTATGCCCATGGTGGGAGCGGCGGCCTTCGCCTGCATAAGCGAGGTGAGGAGGGGCCCGTAGAAGCTCTTCATCAGCGCCTCGATGGCGGAGTTGTGCGTGCACCCGGCGAGGCGTACGTGGAAGGCGGCGGACATATCGGTCGAGTAGTCGCCCTCTTGCTCGAGCTCGGCGGACTCCTCCACAATGGCGCGGAGGGCCTCGATGTCAACCTCGGTCGCGTGCTGCATGACCAGCGGCAGGATCGCAAGCTCGAATACCTGCCGTGCCTCGGTCGCAGCGGTGGCGGTGATGTGGGACAGCATTAGCAGATGAGCGAGATTCTCGCTCACGAGCTCAGCGGAGGGCGAGGTGAGGAACGATCCGCCCTGGGAGCCCACGCGCACCTCGACTAGGCCGTTGGCCTCCAGGATGCGAAGCGCCTCGCGCACCGTGACACGGCTCACGCCGAACTGCTGGCAGAGATCACGCTCGTTGGAGAGGCGGTCGCCAGCCTTGAGGGAGCCGTCCTCGATGAACTGTTTGATCTGATCGACGATGGCGTACGAGGTGCGCCCGATGATTACACGGCTGAACTGCGGCGTAGCGCGGCGTTCTGTGGGCTGAGGCATGCTTTTCCTCTTGGTTGGGACCTGCCCGTCAGGATGTGACTCGTCGGCGACGGACGGTGATGGCACGAGCATAACAGTTAAATGCTATATGAATAATGGTCCGATGTTCTGATTAGAAGAGCAAAACCTAGGGTGTGAGTGTTCAGATCACTGCGAGGTCTGTGCTTTTCTTATCCGGCAGGCGGCTGCGAATGCAGCGAGACTGATCGGTATGGACTGACGTTTAGCCCTCTGCTAGGTTGCGGGAAGACGCTTGGTGCCGATGTCGCATCCCGTTCGGCGTCACAACTGGGGCGTCGGGGACTCCGCGGCTTCGGCCTACTCCCAGAGCATCGATATGGTCGAATGCCGCAACCTCAAGCAACTCGGCGACTTCGTCCACGGTCTCTGTGAAATGGTCGCATGCTCGGGAGCGGCGATGGACTTCCTGCGTTGGCGCGGTTAGACTAACTGCATAGACTAATTGTTATTCCATTACCCCTCGCTGGTGAGGAAGCTGTGGCTTCTGCCGAGGGGCGTCAATTTCTGGAGGAAATAGATGGCGAAGAAACTGCGTACTTTCGTTCGTGGCCTCGACTCGGCAACGTACGGTCTGAACGAGTTCCGGCAGCAGCAGCTCTTCTATGACCGCGTACGCAATGACGAGTACGTCACCGACGATGCCCAGGTGGGGCACTCCGGTGACAGTGAGCAGTCTAAGACCTGGTGGCGCATCGGCCCCGGGGACGAGGAGTTCCTGACCCAGACGATCCACGTCCACTTCGTCGAGTTGCCCCCGCAGTCGTCCAACCACGGTCATGGCCATCAGAACGAGGCTGCCTTCTATATCCTCGAAGGCAAGGGCTACGAGGTGCACGACGATCAGCGCTACGACTGGAAGAAAGACGACCTCGTCTACGTGCACACCGACTCGGTGCACCGCCACTTCAACCCCTATGACGAGAAGGCAAAGGCGCTAGTCGTCAAGGCGAAGAGCACCTGGATGTTCATGGGGCTGATCCAGCAGGGACGCTCGGGCCCCATTGATCGGCCCGAGGAGTTCGGTCCGCGGGAGGACTGGTCCCGGATCTGGACGCCCGGGGTGCTCGATCGTAAGAAGGTCGTCGGCCCCGAGGACACTGTCTGGGAGGTCACCCGGCTCGGCAATCAGCGCATCATCGCCTCGCCGGAGAAGAGTGACGGCCGCATCTTCTCGACCGACTCGTACGAGCTGCAAATCGACCCCGCCGCGTGCTCCGGAAAGTACTGGAAGATGGCCGATGAGGTCTTCTACGTGCTCTCAGGTGGCGGGCACATCCTGATGTGGGAGGTCGAGGCCGAGATCGCGGAGAAGTACTACGCGCGCGTCGCGCTTGTACCCAAGCGCTTCGACTTCATCGAGGGCGACACGATCTACGTGCCGCAGAACCACGTGGTCCAGATCTTTGCCGGTGGTGGCGATGAGGTGCGCCTCTTCCAATCGGAAAACCGCGTCTTCAAACACCTTGGCTACGACAACGTGCACTACTTCGAGGATGCGCCGAACTACCAGAGCTGAGCCGATCGGTCTTTGAGCGGATACTTCGCCCCTCGGTAGTCGCACGTGCGCTGCCGGGGCGACTTCCTGCGCGCGTATCGCTTTGACGAAGGAGTCGCCGAATGACAGCAGCGAAGTGGCCGAGGGCGTTGCGCTCGATGGGGCACCGGAACTACCGGCTTTTCATCACCGGGCATGCAGTCAGCGCGATCGGCACCTGGATGCAACGTGTCGCCCAGGACTGGCTCGTGTTCGATCTCACCGGGTCCGCCGTCGTTCTCGGCATCACCGTTGCGCTGCAGTTCCTGCCCATGCTGTTCTTCGGACTCTGGGGCGGGGCGCTCGTGGACCGATGGAACAGGCGAAAGGTGATCATCGTCACCCAGGCGCTCAGCATGGTGCTCGCTTTGATACTCGCGGCGGTCGTGCTGACGGGTCGTACCAGCGTCGAGCTCGTCTTCGTCATGTCGGTCGCACTCGGCTTCGTCACCGTCTTCGATAACCCCGCGCGGCAGGCTTTCATAGCCGAAGTGACCATACCGCAGGACTATGTCAACGCCCAAGCCTTGGCGTCGATGGTGCACAACGTCGGGCGTCTCGTGGGGCCGGCGGTCGCCGGCACCATGATCGCCGTCGTCGGAGTCGGATGGGCGTTCGCGGTCAACGCACTCAGCTTCATCCCTCTGTTGTGCGGACTGGCGCTGATTCGCATCGACAAGCCAGATGACGAGGCGAGGAGTCAGCGTAGCGGCAGCGTGCTCGAGGGGCTAATCTACGTATTTTCGCACTCAGAACTGCGGGCGTGCATGATATTGGTCGCCGTGATCTCGCTCTTCGGGCAGAACTTCCGCGCCGTTCTTCCCGTGCTCGCGAAGGAGACCTTTCAGGGCGACGCGCAGACGTACGGCTGGCTAACATCGGCGCTCGGTCTTGGAGCGATCATCGGCGCGCTCATTACGGCCGCAACCGAGCGGGTGAGTGGGTGGTGGCTGTTGATAGCCGGCTTAAGCTTCGCAATCGCGAATGCCCTGGTCGCCGTCTCGCCCTGGCTGTGGCTGGCGATCATGACCGTGCTGCTGCTCGGGGTAACAAACATAATTTTCAACACGTTGTCCAGGACGCTGATGCTGTTGAAAACCGACCAATCAATGCACGGGCGGGTAATGGCGGTGCACGGTCTCGTATTTCTCGGTACCACGCCGATCGGGATGCCTTTGCTCGGCTGGGTCTGCGATTCCTGGGGCGCTCCGGCGGGTATGTGGGTGTCGTCGCTCACCGCTCTCGTGGCGGCGATCGCGGTATGGCCGGTGCTGCGGCGTACGCGGCTGGGAGGGGCGCGCTGATGGCGTGTCTCTTGTTCTTGGCTCATAGCCCTTGACGGAATTTTCTCGTCAACCTGATCTATAAGTGTCGAAGTGGCAGCGGACCGGGCAACACTCTTTCACGGAAGTCGAATTTACTATGCGTTTAGCCGGGACACCGCTCGTAGTGCTCATCGCTATCGGGACACTGCTCATTGCGGCGTGGGGGCTGTTTTTCGCGCTCGTGCTGCCGGGGAACTACGTAGCCGGCACGACAACTTTTGGTGTTGGTCTGGCCGTGACCGCATTCGCGCTCGGGATGCGGCATGCATTTGACGCTGATCACATTGCCGCCATCGACAACACCACCCGTAAACTTATCGGGGACAACAAAGATGCCTCGTCGGTTGGGCTCTGGTTCGCCCTTGGTCACTCCACGGTTGTACTAGTCGCTGTCGGCCTAATCTCTGCCGGGCTTTCGGCGTTCACAGCCCAAATCGATGACGACGCATCACCGATCGGTGCGTTTACCGGCGTGTGGGGACCCACAGTGTCGAGCATCTTCCTGCTCCTCATCGGCACGGTCAATTTGATTGCTCTTGTCCGCATTGTTCGGCGTCGCGGCTTAGTCCACGTAGGCGGCGAATACCAAACAGAGCCCATGTCTGGAGGGCTTGTGATGCGGGCGCTTGTGAAGGTGAATGGTTCCCTCGACCGTCCCTGGAAGATGTATGTTGTCGGGCTTCTGTTCGGGCTGGGGTTTGATACGGCATCAACGATCGTTCTTTTGCTGGTCACCGGGGGTGCCGGAATTGTGATGCCGTGGTATGCAGCTATGGTTCTGCCGTTGCTCTTCACTGCCGGCATAGTGACGTGTGATGGTCTAAATAGCATTGTGATGTCCCGGGCCTATATGTGGACCATCGGCCGACCGCGCAGCCGGACCTATTACAACCTCGCCCTGATTGGAATCTCCGTAGCGGTTGCCTTCAGCGTTGGAATCGTGGGGTTAAGCGACGTTTTCGTTGACGTGCTCAATGTCAACGCGAATCCAATCCGCACAGTGGCGGGAACGGATTTGAATTACTTCGGTTTTATTGTCGTTGGGTTGCTGATCAGCGTGTGGGCGGTTAGCTATCTCATTTCGCGAGTGCGTCGCTGAACTCTCTAACGGTCGCGCCATGTATAACGACTGTGTGGTCGCGCTAAAGTCCCCACAGCTGTGACAGGCGGGACGTATGTGTGGCGTTGCCAAGATGTGGGAATAAATACCACGCTAAGACCGCCTGAATGCTGTGCCTCGACATTCCATGCGCGGACTCAATCGCTCTTCGCGACAAGCTCTGATTACGCAGCTGCAACACCAGCTTCGCTTTGATCTTCCGTACCATTACCGGTACTCCTTCCACCACGTGGCCATCACATGGGGGAAGGAGCCTTTCAGGTGGTGCTCAACAACACCAACAATGGTGCTCAACCACCCCACTCGCCCTAACCGACGATGGCGCTCACCCGCACCACAGGTGGAGCCCACAGAAGCCAATATTCAGCGAGGATTCCCGTGATCGAGCAAAGCAGGTGGCGAGTAGTCCAACGGATGCCGTGAAGGTCGGTACGATCAAGCGGGCGAAGGCCCTCGGGTTCAAGCAGGTATGGCTGCCGTCGGTGGCCGAACGGTTGATGGTCCCGGGCGTTGCCAATGCCTCCTAGGGAACCATTACGTATCTCTAAAGTCGACTTTGCCTCGCGGACGCCGCTGTTGGCGAGTTTGATGCCATAACTGGAGAATTTACGCATTCCAGATGGTCTTGAGGTTGCAGAATTCGCGGATGCCAGCTGCCGCAAGTTCTCGCCCGTATCCGGAGTCCTTGATTCCACCAAACGGTAGCTCGGGGTACGACACCGTCATTCCGTTAATGAAGACGGCTCCGACATCGAGGGTATCGACGAAGTAATCCTCGTCGCCCTGATCAGTCGTCCAAATAGAAGAACTGAGGCCAAACGTCGTTTGGTTGGCGATGCGCACGGCTTCTTCACGCGACTCGGCGCGGTAAAGGGTGGCGACGGGGCCGAATGCCTCTTCTAGAACGAGGCGCATTCCGTCGTGCAGGTCAGTGATCACAGTGGGCGGATAGAACCATCCAGGACCGTCGGGGATCGACCCCCTAGTTAGAATCGTCGCGCCCTGCAGCTTCGCATCGTTGACGAGTTCGGCAAGATCGCTTCGCCCCGATTCGGTGGCTAGCGGCCCGACCTGCGTCGCGAGGTCGGAGGGGTCGCCGAGAACGAGCGCCTCCATCTTCTGGGTGAACAGCCGAGCGAATTGATCGTAGACATCGGCATGGATAATAAATCTTTTGCCCGCGATGCACGACTGCCCGTTGTTTTGTGTGCGCGCAGTGACCGCCGTGGTCACAGCTTTTTCGAGGTTGGCGGTTGGCATGATGATGAATGGGTCGGAGCCACCCAGTTCGAGCACGGCCTTTTTAATGTTGTGCCCGGCGATCGAGGCGACCGAACGCCCGGCCGCTTCGGAGCCAGTCAGCGTGACCGCTCTAACCCGCTCGTCGTTGAGTACTGCTTCGACCTGTGCCGAGCCGATGAGCAGCGTTTGGAAGGCGCCTGCGGGAAAGCCTGCCCGTTTAAAAAGCGAGTCCAAATACAGAGCCGATTGGGGGACGTTCGAGGCGTGTTTTAGCAACCCGGTATTGCCAGCCATGAGTGCAGGAGCAGCGAAGCGCACCACCTGCCAGAGCGGGTAGTTCCACGGCATGACAGCTAGTACCACCCCGAGCGGCTCATAGCGTGTGCCGGCTCTCGACGCGTTCACGGAGGACGGGTCATCAAGGGGCTCGTATGCCAAAAAACCTTCAGCATTTGAGGCGTAAAAGCGCATAATCCTCGCACATTTCAGCGTCTCGCTTTTGGCCTGCCCGATCGGCTTGCCCATTTCGAGAGTTACGATTTGGGCAACCTCGTCGACCTCGGTTTCGATGAGGTCCGCTGCTGCGCGCATCCAGGCCCCGCGCTCCGCGAACGAGGTGAAGCGCAAAGCTCGGTAGGCGGATGTCAAGGGCCATGAGGAACGGCCCACTGGCGGCCACTAGAAATGCCCGCTGGTGGCCATGAAAACTGCCCAGTCATGGCCAACAGATCTGCCCACCAAGATTTGGCGGCGGTGGCCATGCT
>NZ_PJJQ01000017.1:0-19566 GCF_002929575.1 Cryobacterium sp. N21
TCTACCAGTTCATATTTCGACCACACGTACAACACCTCACAAAAATCGAGTGTTGCGACGACCGGTTGAATCCGCCGTTCCTCTTGCAGGCACTGAGCGCCAGTTGAGCACCGGCACCCGAGATCTGACGCGCTCGGTAATAGAGATCAGTAGAGTGCACCGGCAGCATTTGCCACGATAGAAGTGTTGGCGGGCGATCACCTGCGGAACTATTCGTCGCCAGAAGGGACGAGTTAGGAAATCGCACACGAGCCCAGAGTGGCCGAGCTGCCTGATCAGCTGCCGGACGACCGTGACTAGGCTGGCGGCATGAGCGAATGGCGGGGAATCGGCGACGTTGCTACCGTCAGTGACCACGCAACCGCCCCTGCCAAGAGGGGCGGCTTCGACTTGCTTACTCTCGGGTCCGCGTTTGTGACTTTCGTGCTAACCGTCGACCTCGTTCGCCGCGCGTTTTCAGCAAGCTTGAGCCCGCAGCCGCCGACCTCGGACATCGTGGGCTACTGGGTGACCGCCGGAATCATGCTCGCCCTTCAAGTCGGGCTGCTCGTGAGGGCAATCGTGCGGCGTCGGGTCGGCCTCGTGTTCATCGCGAGCGTCGCGTTGATCATGGCTCTTGGAGTGGCGCTGTTGATGTCAGTGCCAAGGATCGACTGGCGCCCTGAACCCCCGGCTTCAACGACTAACCCGAATTATCGCCCCTGTTACAGCGGAAGCGGCGACTGCATCGGGGGCTGAGCTCAAGGGCCCGCTGAAGGGGTTTACCGCTTGCAGGTCGCAAGTCCTGGTCTTCGTCTTACGGGCGGCTCTTGTCTTATGACACCGCGAGTTCGACATCCGCTCGCTGAAATCCGTGCTATCCGCCGGTGAACATCGCAACTGCCGTCTCGGCACCCGCGTCGGCGCAAGCGAGGGACAGCTTGTCGAGGCCGTCGTTCCACTCCGCGGACCCAATTCCACTCATTGTCATGGCACCAAGGCTGATAACCGGTGCAGCGTCCCTGAGAGCGATGGTTGCCTCGCTAACGTCGCCACTTCCGCTGGTCGGCACCCGATCCAGTACGCGCGTGGCCAGCCGATACCAGCCCTGTTGTTCCTGAGTGGCCATCCGACCATCCCGAAGACCAGCATCAGCGTTCGCGGTAATTGTCAGAACATCGCCGAAGGCGGAGCATGTCACCGCATCCGTTGTGGATGCCATTGCTGACGGAGTCGGGCTTACAGCAGGTGCGGAATCTGCGGTGCACCCGGACAGCGCCAGCGCACCGGCCAGAGCGAACGAAACAATCAGGACGTTCCAGTACTTCATTGGGGCCTCCCCAGGGCTCACAGCTGAACTTCACCCTATCGGACCACATGCGTGAGCCGCTCGGGGAGTCCGATGCATTCGCTCACACCCGCCCGAACTTCCCGTAGAGGGTTCCCCTGTGACACGAGGTCGGCGCACTCGGCCGCCAGGTGGTTTGCCCACATCTGTCGCGCTCGACGTCCGGCTTGCGGGCGGCACCGAACCAATTCACTCAACTCACCGACGACACGATCGCCATATCGGCTTGAAAAGGGGAGCTATAATCTGAACATGTTCACCGAACGCGTTCATTCAAGGTCTCTAGCACGCGACGCGTCACGCGTGAAAGTTCTGAGCGCTGCTGAGGAGCTATTTGTGCGGCGCGGTTTCGCGGCCACAACCATTCGGCAGATCGCCGAAAGCGCTGCGGTCAGTGTTGGCACTGTGATGGCTGTTGCCGACAAGAATGGCCTACTCGTGGAGATCTTCGATCGGAAGATCGCCAGCATTCACCCCGCACCTTCTGGCGTGCCGATCGCGCAGGACCCGGCTGCAGAGATTATCGACACGCTCGGTTCGTTCGTACGATTCTTTGCAGCGCAGCCAGATCTGGCGCGCGCGTACACTGCCATTCTTGTTGGCGGGAAACACCCGTCGATAATCTTCGCGGAGTTGTCCGGCGTACTCATAGGGCAGGTATCGGACGTACTCATTCGCGCGGGCCGTTCTGCGACAGATGCGTCCGCGACAGCCCGCATTATCCACCGTGCATATCTCGGTGAAGTTTTCATCTGGGCCGGCCAAAGTGATCCGAACCCAGACAGCACCCTGACTGAGCTCGAAAAAACGGTGCGCTACCTCGTCAACGGAAAGGCCGCCTGAAATGATTCTGCTCCCCGAACCCTGGTGGCTTGAAGCTGCCCTCGCTGCAGTCCTGGCAGTCGACGTCGGTATGTCCATCAAGCCACCAAAATTCATCCGTGACTGCTTGAACGGAGTGGGGTTCCCGCGCCAGTGGTGGTGGACGCTCATTGTCATCAAATCCCTCGCCGTCACAGGGCTGCTCGTCGGGCTCGCCATTCCAGGAATCGGCCTAGCAGCCACAGTCGGCGTCATCGTCTACTTCTCGTCCGCAGCCGTAGCCCACATCCGCTCGCGCTTCCTCGGAATGGAATTTTGGGTCAACTGCCTGGGCTTTTTGGTACTCGGCGTCGCGGCCCTGCTCTTCGGGTTTCTCTTCTAACAGGCCCCCCAGAGGGTTGCCTTGCGGACTGCGCTCGTGCACTACCCACGCTGATTGGCACTCGACCGGGAATCAGGCCCTCCAACGTGTACACCAGTCTGACGGATTGATGCAGCATAATCGGCGATCTCGCCTCTCCCAGCAGGGACGAAGTATGAGTTGTATACACCTTTCGGATGAACCGACTCCGTCTGGCTTGGGCTGTCTGGGATGGCCGCTCTAGGTTGAGGGTATGAAGTCGTTGAGATTGATGTTGCGCAGCGCAATCGAGCCCGCTGTCGGTGTGTGCTTTGTTCTGTTGTGGGTGATGAGCGAGGTTGGGCGTTTTGACCCGAGGAACGTTGCGGTCGCAGTGCTGCCTTTTGTGATGATTGGCATCGCGATTGCACTCTCGCGACTTGCTCCGTTTTTGGCTTTGGCGGTATTGGGCTTTCTCCTGCTGGCGCAGCTGGTCGTTCCGTCATTGCGGTTCAGCGAGACGGCATTTCCGGCATATCTGGGTTTTGGGATCGCCGCGGCCGTGCTGGGTGCGTCGGCGAACCATCGTGAGCGCCACGTTTCACTTCCACTCGTTGGTATCTATGGGATTGTGATCGCCCTGTTCTTCACCATTCCCGCACTCTCGCCGACACTGGAACGCAGCCTTGCGGTCAGCTGGGGCGCCAACGATTCTGAGCCGTGGAAAAACATCGCACTCATGTTTCTGGCATTCGTAGGAGTGTCCGTCGCGTGCTGGTACATCGGGTTCGGCACCCGGGCACGTCTGGAACGCAATCGGAGCGAAACCCAACGACTTGCTATCGCCGCGGACCTCAGCAACGCCGAGTCAGAGCTGCGGTTCGCGAGCGAACACGACCGAATCGCTCAGGACGTGCACGACATCATGGCGCACTCACTCTCGGTCATCGTCGCCCAGGCGGATGGCGCACGGTATCTCGGCGATAAGCGACCAGAAGGCACCAATGATTCGCTCGCCGCGATCGCACGGTCCGCGCGGGAATCGTTGGTCGAGGTCCGCATGCTAATCGATTCGCTTGGAACAGAGTCGGAGGGGCACTCACATCCGACACTGGATGGACTCGACGCGCTGCTCGAGCGGATGCGATCCGCTGGCCTGTCGGTCACCCACACGGTCTTTGGCGACGCCGGGGTACTGACCTCGGGACAGCAGCTGGCCGTCTACCGTATCGTGCAGGAGAGCTTGACGAATGCGCTGAAGCACGCGGGCGCATCGGCTGTGGCGACGGTGGTCTTTGACTGGCGCGGCCCGGGCCTGGCCCTCACCATCTCGTCACGCGGGGAGAAAACTCAACCGGCGGCACAATCACCGCAACGGGGTCTGCGAGGTATGCGCGAACGCGCCCGACTGGCCGGAGGGTGGCTGGCCGCCGGGTTCGATGACGACGAGCCAGGACGATATGTTGTGACCGGATTCGTTCCTCGTGCCGACGCCATCCTCGGAACTACCAGAACCACGACAACCGAAGTGGGGGAAGACGAATCGTGATTCGCGTCGCTATCGCTGATGATCAGGTGCTGTTCTGCTCAGGAATCGAGATGCTGATTGCGTCGCAGGACGACCTTGACTTCGCCGGCGCTGCGTACGATGGCGAGGCAATCACGGTTTTGGCTGCGCAGGAGAAACCCGACGTGATTCTGATGGACATCAGGATGCCCAAGGCGGACGGCATCACTGCCACCGAACAGATACTTGCGGCGGCGGACGGTAGAGAACCTCCTCGGATCATCGTGTTGACCACCCACCAGCGCGACATTGCCGTTCTCAGCGCGATCAATGCCGGCGCCAGCGGGTTCCTGATGAAAGACGCCACGCCTGAATTTCTCCTCGCCGCCATTCGAACCGTGCACGCCGGTAAATCTGTCATCGCGCCAAACAACTCTCTGGCGCTGATTCACGACCTGTCGCCCCGCCATCTGGGACAAGCCAATGACGCCGTCATTTCTGCACTGTCCGTGCGCCAAAAGGAGGTCTTCCTCCTTGCCGCCCGAGGGCTCAGCAACGCCGACATCGGCGCAGCTGCATTCATCAGCGAGACAACCGTCAAGAGCCACATCTCGGGCATCCTCGCCAAACTCAGCCTGAGCTCTCGACTGCAACTCGTCGCACTTGCCTACGAGAATCGACTCGTCCAATGACGCGGACGAACTGTTCGACCCTGGCACATACCCGCGCGGCTTTGTCCCGCTCGTTCGGGCTATCTGATGGACGGGGACAGTGATGAACATTGACGTCGATCCAATCGATCCGGGCGCGCCCAGCCTGCCGCCCACCATCTCCGTCGACATCACCGCTTACCTGGGTAAGACACAGGGCTCGTAGGAGAAACGAAAGAGTGTCAGCCGCCCGAGAACCGTCCCGTAGGGGGTTCCCGTATGACACAGAGCTAGGCAGACTTACCCACCGTTGGAATCCGTTGGTGCTCGATCAGTTGATGCGATGAGCGGTGCGGTCGCAAAGCGGTAGCCATACGTCAGCGGGTTTCCACTCCCAGGCGATCTCCTGGCTGCGACCGTCTTCGCCAAATCGATACGTTGCTCGCTCGTGCTCGCCCGTCAGCGTCCAAGTATGACCGTCGACAGTCAGAGTGTAATCGCGTGCGAAGCCGTGATTCTCGACCGTTCGGGCGAAATAGCGGCCGGCTTCAGCGTCCCAGCCCATCAGACTAAGTGTGTCGAACGGACCGTTCGCGCGCTCATCTTGCACGATGAAGTAGTTGCCCGAATGCCACCGGGCGGAGTGGATGCTGTTCCACGGACTCGCTCCCGCATGCGGATTATCCAGCGACTGCTCGTCACCACCATAAGAGGTGCCCTCGGCATGCCAGTCACCCAGAAAAACTGCCAACTCTTCATGCTCAGCCATGATTCAACCCTACGTTCGGGAGCTAAACCCGGCAATCATCTGAGGTGGCCGGTGACGGATCGCCCGACCGGACGTCGACGGTTCAGGCGTCAGCGTACCCGTTGAGCCTTCCGGTTACGGGCTGCCCACGCATAACACAGGGCTTGACCGTTGCCGCCGGTACCGTTTCCGCTCGCAGAACCTTCGCCGTAAGCTGACGACATGGGCAACTTTATTAATCCAATCATTCCCGTCGGGTATGACATCGCGTGGACTATGTTCTCGGTTCTGGTCATCGCCCTAGCCGTCGTAGCGCTTGTCTCGATGGCTCGAACCGCTAAACGCCTTACCTCAGCGCAAGCCATGATCTGGGCGCTCGTGACGATTTTCGTACCGGTCGTCGGTCCGCTGGCATGGCTGTCTATAGGACGTCGATCAGGTCTCGCCCAGGTGCAGCCGAACACAGATTTGTAGCCGTTCCGCAGCAGCGAGAGCACCGTGTCGCGTAGGACGCAGTGTCTTCCAAAAACCTCCGACGTCTGGCGCAGGGTCTGGCGAATTCAGGCGTGTCTTCGCGTTCGTGTTCGATCTCTTAATTGTGCGCCCGCAAGACGTTCGCCTTACGGAGTGAGGCCGTTGTGAAATCGGGCGGCCCAGCCGACGTTGCGACGCAATTATTGGAGGGAGAATTCCCTCGTGGTCAAGGAATGCCGAAGGCCCAGGCGCACGGCTGGCCATTCACTTGCAGTGATGGAAAATATGACGGTGTCGCGGAGAGCGCCGTCCGGTCCAACTGAGTGGCTGCGCAGCACTCCATCTTCCTTTGCGCCCAAAGCAGCTATTGCCTTTCGTGATTGGCGGTTGTGCCAGTGAGTACGAAACTCGACGGCAATGCAGTCCAAAACGTCGAAGGCGTACGTCAGTTGGAGGAGCTTGGCCTCTCGGTTCGCGCCCGTACCTTGAGCGCTTCTCGCCAGCCAAGTGGAGCCGATTTCTAATCGCTGCGCATCGGTGCTCGGGTTCATAAAGGTCGTCATGCCGACGATCCGCCCCGTTGACGCGAGCCGAGTGGCCCATGGCAGCATTTTTCCCTGCTCGTGGAGGCTGAGTCGGCGTTCAACCTCCGTGGTCATCGCCTCGGGGTGCGGTATTGATGTGTACCAAGCACGCCAGAGTTCTGCTTCGTTCGCAGCTTCACGGAGCTCGGCTACGTGATCGAATGACAGGGGCTCAAGGGTTACGAGCGATCCTGCGAGCGTGGGCGATTCTGTGAGCTGCATGCTCCGACACTATGGCACCCGGAAACCTCGTGCGCTTCGGGCGGTATGCGCCGCACCAGGGACTGAACCTGGAGGAGGTTCTCTCCTAAGTCTCGATCATCCGTGGAGCGACGATCACTCGGCTTGCGTCCCGTCTTCAGTTCCGATTCAGTGGAGTCATGACGAATGCTTCTTACCGGTTCTCTGCACGTACCGGCGATATGGACCGCGAGCAGATCCACGCGTGGTTGAGCCGCGAGGCATACTGGGCGACGGGGCGACCCCGTGCCCTTCAGGATGCCGCAATCGACGCATCCACCAATTTCGGCATGTTCGACTCAGCCAGCGGACGGCAGGTAGCTTATGCCCGAGTCGTGACCGACTCGGTAACATTCGCGTGGCTCTGCGACGTCTTCGTGGACCCAAAGGTCCGCGGACACGGCGTGGGGGTCGCACTCATGGAGAACGTGTGCGCACTGCTCGACGATCTGAATCTGAAGCGTGTCGTACTTTCCACCGGGGACGCCCACGGTCTCTACGAGAAATTCGGTTTCGAACCTCTCGCTCAGCCTGAAAAATGGATGGCAAGGACTGCAGCCACTCCAGAAACCTGAGCCGAGAGCAATCCCGCTGAGGGTTCCCGTGTGACCTGACGCCTTCGCTCAGAGTGGTGACCGCTCGAGCGAAGTTGTTGAGAGAGGGAGCAGACTTGCGGCATGGATTCTAAGACCATTGCAGCTTATGACGCCGATGCAGCTTCCTATGCTGACGAGTGGGAGCAGGAGCAGGATACCCCGACCGATCTCTATGCCCTCCTTTCGGAGCACTTCACACCTGGTCTCACCGCCGACGTCGGATGCGGCAGTGGTCGTGATAGCGCCTGGCTCTCAACAAACGGCTTCCCGGCCATTGGATTCGATGCTTCCGAAGGCCTGCTGGCAGAGGCGCGCAGGCGGCACTTGGGGGTGCAATTCGAGAAGCGCCAGCTGCCGAAGCTCGACGGAGTCGCGGATGCATCTTTCGCCAATGTGTTGTGCGAGACGGTCATCATGCATCTGCCGGAAGAGGAAGTCGGCCCGTCCGTGTCGCGGATGATGAGGTTGTTGATTCCTGGGGGGACACTTTACTTGAGCTGGCGTGTCACGCCAGGTTCAGACCGGCGGGACGATGCTGGTCGGCTGTACGCAGCATTCGACGAATCGGCTGTCATGGCGGCTCTGGGTGGGGTGAGGCTAATGCTGAACGACGAAGTGGTCAGTACCTCCTCGGGAAAAATCGTCCGGCGGGTTATCGCCCGAAGAAGTTCTTCGAACTGAACCGCACCGAGAGAGAACTGAGGCATCAGCGCCGCTGAATGGCCGTGATGGCCACCATGACGAGCCGGTCCGCCTCCTCGCGTTGCATCGGGCGGCCGGGAACTATGACAACGCCAGCTGATGACGCGAACAGCTCATCGACCCGCCACATTCTTCCCAGCTGGAACGACTCGGCGCTATCGGGCGCGCTCTCCCTTGAGCGCGAGTCGATGTCGCTCACCATAGGTCAGTGATTCGGCATATTCAGCTCACGTGAGTGAGAACGTTGATGACATTTCCGTCGCCGTATCGAAAAAAGAACCGCCGCACACCCCAGGCTTCCTCGGTCAATTCATGCACAATCTCGAGCCCAGCAGCAATGACGTCTCTAGGGCTTGGTCAACATCATCGACCTGCAAGGACGCAATCGGGTTCATAAGCGCGGTCTCGTCCCGCTCCATAAGGTTGAATTGCGCGCTGCGGCCTGTCATGCCAAGTGTGACTATGCATCCGTGGTCCATCAATAGGTCAAGCCCGAACCTCCGACAGTAACCCTCTGTTGATGAGCGAAGGTTGGAGGCAGTGAGGATCGGCACAGCCCGCGAAAGGATCATGGGCGCAAACTTACGAAATAGCCGCTCGACATCCCATTGTCCCGCTGAGGGTTCCCGTTGCGGGCGACTTGCTCAGCGCATCGACTTGAGCGGAATCACGCTTCAATGCGCCCGTTGGTCGTCCGGCTTGCGGGCTTCAGCGCGCGTAGATGATCACGGCCGACGCAGAGTTCGTACCGAAGACGGCTACACCTAGTCGGTGCGTTCCTTCCTTCCCTCCGCCCGGTCAATGCAGCGGCGATGGCGAACCGCTGATGGAGATGGTGTTGCCCTCGCGCTCGCCCCTGAACCGGTACTCGCCCCAGCGGATGGTTTGCGACTGCTCGTGCTCGACCGCGGGCCAATCCCACCCGGTAATAGAAGGGGAGTCGGCGCCGCATTGGGGCGGGTAGGACTCCATGATCGTCGTGCAGAACACCGGTCCGTCTCCGTCATCGAGCACCATGCCGGCGAACGATTTTTCAGCGGGGCCGCTCAACGCGATCAGCAGCGCGAGCATCGAGAGCGCGAGGGCGACCGGTGTCATCGCATACCGCTCCGGTTTGGACCGGGAGATCGCATTCATCACCACGCCGAGGGTGAGGTATCCAAAGACCACCCAGATCCCCACTGTCGAGAACGCGTTCGGAAACACGTCAGTAACACCCGCCCGGTCGAGGGCGAGCAGGGCGATGAACCCGTAGATCAGGATGGAGACGCCCGAGGCGATCCGATACCCGAACGGCAGAACGCCGGGATGCTGCCCGCCCCACGCGAATCGTCCCCACGGCGCGCCGAAGGCGAGGGAAAGCTGGAAGAGAACCAGCAGGCCAATCAGTGTGACGAAGGCGATGGCGGCGATCATGGATGCAAGCATATGGGGCGCGCAGGTAAACCCACCCTTGACAGCAAGGGTGTACCCCTGCCGCGCTGTGCTTGGTTGCGCTGCCAATATGCCCGCGGCGGATCAACCGCAGGGACCCCAGCAGAGCCAAGATCGATCAGCTAACTGATGCCAACCTACTAGGGCGTTGCGAGAAGAGGGCACCCGCTCTATGGCGGTCCGATTGAGCACTACGCCGGCGCGATCATCGTCCCACAGTGGTCACCGGCGTTCGTCCCGGTGAGGGTTCCCGTTGCGGGCGACTTGCTCAGCGCATCGACTTGAGCGGAATCACGCTTCAATGCGCCCGTTGGTCGTCCGGCTTCCGGGCATTCTATCCATCAATTTTCTGACAGTCCCGCCCCACACCGATCGGAGATTGGCACGTCATGGCGGGCAGAACTCCAAGGTCCCCGAGGGCGCGGCATCGAGAACGCTGACCACCGTTCGCGAGCTGAGTGTCGGATGTTGGGAGTAGCATGATCGCAGTCTCGCTCTTCTGCTATTGGAGGATGAAATGTCCCGTCCCACTGACCGTTCCGGTACCGCGCTTCTCGTGATAGATGCCCAGAACGGGGTTCTGGCCAACGCCCACCGGCGCGGTCCGGTGGTTGCCAATATCGCGATTCTGGTAGACCGCGCCCGCGCTGAAACAGTGCCGGTCCTCTGGGTACAGCATTCCTCTGACGAGCTGCCGATCGACAGCGACGTCTGGCAGATCGTTCCCGACCTCACGCCAGCGCACGGTGAGGCCGTTATCCGCAAAGAGTATGGAGACTCGTTCGAGGCGACCAGCCTGGAACAGGTGCTCGCCGGGACCGACGTCGGGCACCTCGTCGTTGTCGGTGCGCAAACCGACGCGTGCGTGCGCTCCACCCTTCATGGGGGTTTCACCCGCGATTACGATGTGACGTTGGTCTCCGACGCGCACACCACAGAAGATCTCACCGAATGGGGCGCTCCGCCGCCCGCTCAGGTGATTGAGCACACCAACCTGTACTGGAGCTTCCAAGCCGCCCCCGGTCGAACCGGCAAGGTCGTGCCGACGGCAGACGTCGAGTTCACGCGAAGAGCCCCTCGAGCGAGATAGAACGTTCGCTCACGCTTCGTTGCTCGGCCGGGCCGGTGATTGTCGACTGCGACAATAAGACTGGACTGGCCCCGCGACAGTTCATCGCGCTCGCTCAGGAGAAGGGGTTCGACGACCCGTCCAAGAAAGCCGGGGTGATCGTCGATTGGCTGAAGGCGGACTTCGACTTGGGCCGCGGTCACGCCATGGCGCTCGTGCACATCATCAAGAACGGCGAAAAAATCAACACGAAGCACGTGGGCAGTGGCACCGCGCACAGTGACGCATCCGACACACTCTGGCTCGACGGGAAGCAGAACCGCCCCGCGTGAGCCAATAGCTCCTGGCCGCCGCCGCTCACTTGGACGGATTTCGGTGCCCGCTGAGAGTTCCTTATTGGTACGGACCCAAGCCGGCGATCGCGTGTTTAGGTACCCCGGTGGGCGTCCGGCTTGCGGGCACGAATATGGGGGCCTCGAACTTGAACGTGTTCCACTATGTCTGACGCTGTCGTCGGATTGTCGTGGTGGTGTCGTGGCAAGGCGGCCGGGTTGTCTCCTAGGTTGAGAGCATGAACAAGACACACATCGGTGAACTCCGTCGGGCCCGCGGCTGGACTCAGGAGCGGTTGGCGATGGAGAGCGGGGTCGCGGGGCGAACGATCCAACGCGTGGAAGCGGGTAGCGATGCCAGTTTGGATACGGTCGCTCTGATTGCGAATGCGCTCGAGGTACCTGTCAGAGACCTATTTGTGAGCGTTGAAAGCATCGACTTCGGTGAGGCGGTGGAACAGTTACATGCTCGCAAGAGCGCGCAGCAAGCCCGCCGTGATTCCATCACGCACGCGTTCACCTATCTATTCCAAGGCGTGGGAGTCCTAGTTACCTTCGCGACAATCGTTCTGGAACCCACCGGGACGATCTCGTGGCTCGGATGGTTCATTATTCCTGCCTACTGGGCTGGAGTGCGGTTACTCTTTGGCTTTCTCTTCCGAATCGTCATCGACCCACGGTTGGATGCGAAATATCCCCTTTCGCTCCCTTCGCGGGTCGCTGCAAACTACTGACCCGTTTTCGCGCCCGCGACGGACTTCCATGTACATCGGTCACTACGCAGCTGCTGCAGTGTTGGTTACGCTCGTGCCGGACTCGCCGGTGATCCCGATCGCTGTCGGCGTCGCCTGGCCGGACCTGGTGTGGCCCGTCCTCGTCCTCCTGGGCCGCGAACGCGTCACGATTGGCCGGAACGACCCACTGCAACGTTCTATCCGATTCGACTCCTACCCGTTCTCCCACTCGCTGGTGCTCGGCAACCTGTTCACGCTCGTGCCCGCCGCGATCGTCGCTCTTCTCTACAACAGCGTCCTGGTTGGGGTGCTGTTCTGGGTCGCCGCCATCTCACACTGGATCCTCGATCTCGTCGTACACATGCACGACCTGCCTGTCCTTGGCTTCGGCGGCAAGGACCGCAAGCTGGGATTCGGACTCTGGCAATACCCGAAAACAGCCTTCGTCACCGAATACATCTTCTTTGCCATCGTCGTCCTCCTCACCGCTCGACCGACGGCGTATGTGGGTGTGCTCGGCGGGGGGCTGTTCCTGCACCTCCTGAACGCGAACTCGTTTTTCGGGTTCAGCAGACACAACCCGTTCAGCACGCCAACCCGATTAGCGCTCATTACTTTCGTTGGGTACATCGGCGCGATCGCTTGGTTCACACTCGCCTGGGAATGAGCGATCGAGATCGACATCCATCTAGATGTCTCTCCCGCGTGCGACCACCCGGACTCAAAGAGATCCATGTAGCCAAAACTGATCGCCGCTGGGAGGCCGCGTCATTGCCCGGCTCGACATACAGGCGTAGACCCGCTAGCACCCACGCCCCGGAGAGAGTTCCCCTTGATGGCTTCCAATTTCCTGCCGGCCGTTAGGTCAGATAGCGATTATTTGGGCGTTTCCATCTGCTCGTTGGTCCTTCTCGTCACCAGGGAGTTTCGCGCGAAGCCACCATCATGTGGGCGTCTCTGGCTCCCGCAAGACGCTATAAATCCGAGGAAGAGGCGTGAAATTAGGTGCGAAACTATCGCTGAAGCGAACAGAAGCGCCCCGCCACGTACGGTGTCAGACGGCAGGAGCGGCGAGCCGCTTCGACGGAGTTCATCCCGGGCCACTCGCGCCCCGGGCAACATCACCAGGGGTGCCGTTATGAGTCCAGCAGTGTAGCTCTTGAAGGAGATCGAAGTCGCGACGTGCGTGACCACATGAGCTTCCAAGCCCGCCAACACCGCCCGATAGAGACGTGACTTTCCTTGGGTGCGCGAGCCGCGAACGCAGGCCGTGCCAACAAGCACTCCCATGAGCGCGATGGCGAGTACAGATTGCGACGGAGAAACCACGACGCGGCCGGTTCCCAGACGTGCGGCGAGCAGCCTGGACGTGGCCGGGAAGGTGAATGCCTCTTCTACGTCGTGCACAAGCCATGCGGCGAAGAGTGCCACCGCAGCGATTCGGGTTCCAGTTGGCTTGCTCGACACAACGAAATCATATCGGTCCCCGCCGCCCAAGCTCCTTTACGGACACCGCGCAAGTTTCCTGACACGTTCAGAGCTCCGCAAAGCGTTGGTCTAACGGTCTCGAACTCCGATTCCGGCAGAATGATCGTATGGCGAGAAACGTGACTCCACTTCGGTCGGTGGGCCAGGACCCAAACGCGCCCGTTCTACCTAAGGATGTCTGGCCCGCGACACTTGCTCCGATCGCGCAGCTCCTCGAGCACGGTCTCGAACTCGGCCAGGTGACCGTTTTTGTCGGCGACAACGGGGTCGGGAAATCGACGCTCGTCGAGGCCATCGCGGGTGCATACGGGATGGGACCAGACGGCGGATCGACTGGGTCGCGTCACACCACCCGTAGGTCCGAGTCCACCCTCGCCGATCACCTGCAATTGAGCCGAGGACTGGGTGCCCGCCGGGGCGGCTTCTTCCTTCGCGCGGAGACGATGCATGGATTCTTCACCTATCTCGAGGACAACCCGGGCGGTAACGACCCGGTGTTCCACGAGCGTTCGCATGGTGAATCCTTCCTCGATCTCGTGGCCGCCCGGGCTCGTTACCCGGGTTTGTGGATCCTCGACGAACCGGAATCAGCGCTCTCGTTCACGGGATCGCTCGCCCTACTATGCGACCTTCGGGACATCCTTGCCGCCGGAGGGTCGCAAGTGATTCTGTCCACTCATTCACCGATCCTGGCCTCGATTCCCGGTGCGGAGATCTACGAGGTCGGACCGTGGGGATACCGTCCCTGCGCCTGGGGCGACCTCGACCTGGTTCGGAACTGGCGATCGTTTTTAGAGGATCCGCAACGGTACCTCCGGCATCTAATCTGACCGAGGTTTCCCGAACGGTCTTTAGGGTTCCCGTTGCCGGACTAGATAGTCCGGCAACGAGATTTCAATCGGTGCCCTTCTCAAAGGCTAGATTCGAACTGACGTTGGATAGTGCGGTAAACGGTCGATCGCGCGACGTTGAAGAGTTCCGCTAGTTCCGCGCTGGAGTGAAGGCCGGCGTTGTGGACTTTGAACCGTCCCGGGTTTCATGCCGCCGTTTTGTTGGCGGCTTCGATATTTATCGGGCCGTTTGTCCCAGCGTAATAGTGGAGCTCATATTCAGCCGGTGGCATGTTCCCCAGGGCGCTGTGTAGCCGCCGATTGTTGTACCAGTCGAGCCAGTCGAAGGTGAGTTTCTCGACGTCGGCGAGGGTCTTCAGCGGACCGGTTATGAAGGGTGAGTTCTTCGCGACGGCCTCGTTCTTGTAGAGGCCCATCACGGTCTCGGCGGCCGCATTGTCATACGCGTCACCGACCGTGCCGATCGATGCGACCAATCCCTCGAGCGCTACGGTCTCCAGGAATCGAATGGACGTATATTGCGACCCGGCATCGCTGTGATGGATCAGGCCGGGTTGGACGGTGTGCCCGGCGTTGTCTCGGCGCCAGAGCGCCATGTTCAAACACACCTCAACGAACGGGGTGTCCTTGACCGTGGACGCATGCCAGCCGACGATCGCTCGAGAATACAAGTCGATCGCGAAGGCCACGTAGACGAACCCGCCCCACGTCGGCACATACGTGAAGTCCGTCACCCAGCTGTGGTTCGGGTGGGGCGCGCTGAAATTGCGTTTCAACAAGTCAGGAGCACGGGCCGAATCCTTCCCGGTGGAGACTGTGCTGCGCGGTTTACGGCCACGAACGAGGCCGTTCATGCCTTCCAGCCGCATCAACCGGTCCACCGTGTGCTTGGACACGCCGGCGAACTCGCCCCGGCTCAGCCACGCCGTCATCTTGCGGCGGCCGTAGAGAATCTCTGGCTGCTGCCGGCCTTGAACGTCCCGCACTGTCAACGCTTTAAGCCGATCCAGAAGGACAGCGTCGCTGCGGGTCCTAACCGCAGCAGCGCGGATCTTCCACGCACGATACGCGCTGTGAAGTGACCAAGACGCCCTGCTCACCCAGGACGCCACAAGTCAGCTCGACTCCATGGCCGTTCGCCTTCATCGAAACGATGAACGCGACTATGGACGGTTGCGAGGGTCGAGCTCCCTGAGCTCAAGAAAGACGCCGCTGCTTTCAGGATCTCGTTAGTTTCCCGAAGATCCCGGTTTTCGCGCTTGAGCCGCCGGATCTCCTCGAGCTCTTCGCTCGTTGGGCCGGTCCGTTCTCCCGCGTCGGATTGCGCCTGCCTGACCCACTTCCGCAACGTCTCCGGGCCGACATTGAGCTTGGGGGCCAGTTCGCGGCACGCGGCCCACATCGACGGGTAATCCTTCACACGATCAAGCGTCATACGAACCGCTCGCTCACGAACCTCATCTGGGTATTTCTTGGGCATAACCGAATCCTTTCACTAGAAAGAAAGCGGCAAGAAATCAGGGACGGTTCAAGTTGGGGCTTTCGGATCTATATGACGGTGTTGATGGGAAGATTTTCTGCTGCTTCCACCATTTGAAACCGCCGACGTCTTATGGGCGTTCGTTGAGGAGGTCGGCTTCGTATGCGATTATCGCCGCCTGCACACGATTCTCGACGCCAAGCGCTGTGAAGAGCACACTGAGGTACTGCTTCACCGTGCCTTCCGAAAGGTGCAGGGATTTTGCGATCTGGGCATTCGACTGGCCTCGCCCGATTCCGGCGAGCAGTTCGCGTTGTCGGTGGGTTAGTTCGCGCGCAGTTGATTGGGCTCGTGTTGAGCGGCCGAAACGGGCGCCGGTTTCTTGGCGGACCAGCCACCGGCCGACCCGCGGTGAGAATGCGGCACCGCCGCCTGCGAGAGCGCGGACGCCGCCGATCAAGTGACGCGGGTCATCCGATTTCAGGAAAAAGCCGAGCGCACCGAGGGTGATGGCCTCTGCAATGTAGGCCTCATCGGAGAACGTGGTCAGCATTGCGACCGGCACGTGTGGCTGCTCGCGCCGCAGCTGTTCAAGGGTGCGGATACCGTCGAGTCTGGGCATCTGGATATCGAGAACGACGACGTCCAGCGAGTGCCGTCGAGCCAGTTCAAGCGCTTCGGTTCCGTCTGAGGCTTCGGCGGTGATTACAATATCCGAGGCTGTGGAGAGGATGCCGGCGATCCCAGCGCGCACGAGCTGATCGTCATCGGCAAGAAGGACTCGTATTAGACCGTCTCTTTGTTGGTGGGGGCTGTCGGACGGGGTGTCACCGGTGAGATTTCCAGTCATGGGGCGAGGATCGTGTCGGTGGCGAGAACGCGGTTGTTGACGAAGCAGATTCGGAAGACATCGTCGCGGTCGAAGAAACTTATCGAGGCCTCATAAAACTCGCACGTCGATCTCGGAGGCTGAGCCAGAGACGTTCGCGGGGCGTCGAGCATTTCCACTGCCGGAAGAAGGAGCTCGGTTTTGGTGCGGGTGTCACCGGTGTTGATGGCGGCGAACCGTTCGGGAGTCAGGACTGACGCGACGTTGGCATAAGCGAAGTAACCGATCGCGCTTAGCGCTGCGGTGGAGAGGAGAACGATGGGAACTAGCCAGGCGGCCCGTGTCGTGCGACGGCGTTTCCGGTCGGAGCTGCTGTCCGCGGCGGTGACAAGCTCGGTCCGAGATTGGTGTGTACTGGTAGCGGCTGAGGATGGAGTTGCCGATCTTGGGAGTCGGACTATGAGGGTGAAGTTTTCACTACGATTCACGTCCAGGGTTCCGCCAAGGATCCCGACTCGGTGTCGCAAGGCGAGGATACCGTGGCCCGTTATAGGTAGGGTCGGTGTCGTGCCGTGATCGGGGTTGCGAATCCGTAACTCGACTTCGTCTCCGTCGATGTTGATGTCGATGTTCACCTTCGTGCCCGGTGCGTGTTTTGCGGCGTTCGTGAGTCCTTCCTGCAGTGCCCGGAGGAGAGCGGCGCGAGAGTAATTGTTGGTGAATCGTTCGATGTCTGGCGCGAGGGTGCTGTTTACCTCGATACCGGAGGATTGCGCGCGCTCGAGTACGTCTTCAATGCTGAGGCCGCTCAGCGAGGCGGTGATGCCGGAGTCTCTTTCGGTAATTAGTCGAACGGTCTCGCCGAGTTCGTCGGACGCGGCGGCGGCATTGGCCCGGATGCTCTGCAGCTCCGTTCTCGCCGTTGCTGGCAACGTGTCGTCCAGGGAGAGGCGGCCGGCTTGGACGGCGATCAGCGTCAACCGATGCCCTAACCCGTCGTGGATTTCACTAGCCATCGCGTCTCGTTCCCGCATCACGGCCTGCTCGACGCGAGCATCGTGTTCCCGTGCCTCGGCGAGGGCCAGATCCCAGCCGCGCTGGAGATAGGCCCGCCGTCCGCGAAGCGCGGCGACCGTCAGAACGGGGACGACGAGGCACAGGGTGTAAATCGTGCCGCGGACGAGTCCGAGGATGGCACCGGCCCACGATGGACTCGAGATCAGTCCGCACAGTGTCGCAGCGATGAGCGAGGCCGCCACTGCGACCATCACGACGCCGAAAGATGGCTTCCACAGAGAGGCGCAGAAGCCGATGATGATCGCGGTGGTGCCTAATAGCACCAGACCCGAGCCGTCCGTCCACGGAGAGGCGACTCCGAGTAAGGTTCCAACAACAGCAGCGCCTGTCGTGTTGGTATTGCGCGCACGTCGTGTGTGCGGAGTCGGATTGTTGTCGAGCATCCTCCCACCCTAGGGAGACCTGGCAGACGAAAGAACTCGCCTTCGTTAGTTCGCGGCTTCACCTTTGTCACTATCGACGGTAGCGGGGCTTTTCTAGCGTTTCTTGCATGCTCGAAAACATCACTTTGTTCCTTGACTCCGTCAGTGAGTACATCGGAATCATCCTTGCGGTCGTCTTAATTGCGTCGATCGTGGACGCGGCCTTCGGCCTCGGTGCCATTCTGCCGGGGGAAACTGTTCTGGTGTTCGCCGCGGTCGCCCTCCGTGATAGTCCTCTTCTGATCTTTGCCGTACTCGTCGCTGCCGTCGGGGCATTCATTGGCGACCACATCGGGTATTTCATCGGAAGGAAACTCGGCGTGAAGATGGTGAACACACGGGTGGTGCGGAGAATCGGAGTCGATCGTTGGGACGCGGCTACCGGTTTCGTCAAACGACGCGGTTTCTGGCTCATCATCGTCGCTCGGCTCCTGCCCGGCGTTCGAACCTTGGTCGCCGCAGCAGCAGGAGCGGCACTCATGAGCTACCGGCGGTTCGCTCTCGCCTCCGGCACCGCAGCCGTCATCTGGTCGTTTCTCTGGGTGCTGGGCGGCGCCGCGCTCGGTTTCGCGTTTGTTGAATTCGCCAATCACACGACCATCCCTGCGATCGCGGTAGCGGTGGCTGCCGCTGTTGGGTTCTTCGTTATCCGGCGGGTGCGGAGAACCGCATGAATACGAAAGATCGGACTCTCCGGCCGCGACCCGAGTGGTGGACCATCCCAAATCTCGTCACCGTTATCCGATTCGTCCTGATCTTCCCGATCGTGGCCCTTCTGTTGTCGGGTGCTCAGCCGCTCACAGCTGCCGCTCTCACGGTGCTCTTCGGCGCGACGGATTGGGTAGACGGATTCCTCGCTCGGCGGCTCGGCCAAGAGACACGGCTCGGGGAGATCCTCGACCCGATCGCCGACCGATTGGGGATCGGCTGCCTTGGCATCGCACTAACGATCATCGGTGCAATTCCCTGGTCGGTAATCATCGTCATCCTCCTCGTCGATCTGATCGTCGGAAGCGTCTTCCTGGCACGACACCGGAACCATCAGCTCTCGGTCACCTGGATCGGAAAGATTCGCACCGCGCTCATTATGATCAGCGCGTCCATCGTCACGGGCGGCCTCATTCCAGGGATGGGATTGGCCTTGTTGATCGGACAGGTCGGTTTGGTGCTCGGCGCCTTGTTCCACATCGCTGCCGGCATCGGCTATCTACGACAACTGCTCCGACAAGATGTACCGCATGCACCAGCCACAACTCTCGGACGGGACTGAAGCTATCGCGGATGTTATCTGTCACGGACCATGAAGAACGCCCAGTTCCTCATTGCCCTCGACACACTCTCGCCTGCACAACCCCGGAAACACAGGGGCCGTTGTGCAGACGACTTCGGAAAATGACACTGGTGCTAAACGATCAATTCCGGACACTCTTCAAACGCGGGACACGTTCCTGGCGTGAGCCAGTTGACGAATCCCTGCCCTTCAAGAATAATTAGGTATGTGCCTAAGTATCGCGACGAGCTCGATGCCGTGCTCCGCGCTCTCGCGGATCCGACGCGCCGAGCCGTCGTGGAACGGTTGGCGAAGTCCCCCGCCGTCGTGTCCGAACTCGCGGCACCGTTCTCGATGGCCTTGCCGTCGCTCATGCAGCACCTGCGCGTCCTCGAGAACGCGGGACTGATCACGTCACAGAAGCATGGGCGCGTCCGCACCATGAGCCTGCGACCGGGCGCCCTCGACGTCCTACACCTGTGGCTCGGCGAGCAACGAACCCCCGCCGCACACCAAGCCGACCGGCTCGGCATCCACATGACCTGCACAACCCCGAAGGAAACCTGACATGACCCGCGTTCGCATCGACC
>NZ_PJJQ01000020.1:0-43900 GCF_002929575.1 Cryobacterium sp. N21
GAGACGTCAGCGACTGCCTTGCGCGCCGACACTTGTGACACCGCGTCCGACGCCGGGACTGCTCCCGCGCAACCAGTGAGCGTGCCGCACACCGCGAGGGACAACCATGTGACGGGGCTCGGACGGTGTCGGTTCGAAACGGAATGGGGCACGTTGTTGATCAAACCACAAGTCGGCCGGATGTTGTTGCGTGGGGGATGGCCCACATCAGCACGGCGTCAACGCCGAAGGCGAAGTCAAGCGGTGGTAATCATGTCATCGACGGTACCGCGGCTCCCCACCCGCAAGGGGGACGGTGACCGGGACACCCGCTCGGATGAAGAGCGCCGAGGGCGATCTGTCATTTTCCGAAGTCGTCTGCACAACGGCCATGGCGTTTTCGGCGTTGTGCAGGTGAATGTGAACACTGACTTTCCGCACTCCTCTGCACGACGCACATTCAGGCGGCGGTGTCCCCGGCTCGTTGGATTGCTCGGTAGACCGTGGACCTGGCGACGCTGAAGAGTTCCGCGATCTGCGCCGTGGTGTGCTCGCCCCGCTGGTGGACCTCGACCAAGTGCTTTTCCTGCGCCGGGGACAGTTTGGGCTGCTTGCCACGCAGCCGGCCAGCCGCTTTGGCGACCTGCATCCCTTCGCGAGTGCGTGCACGGATCAGGTCGGCCTCGAATTCAGCGACCATCGCGAGAACATTGAAGAGGAGCCTGCGAACTGGGGCGGTGGGGTCGTGAACGGAGCCCCTCTCTGTCAACCTTGTATAGGGCACCGGGATCGTCCCGCATAGTGTCGTAGAGAGCGGGGAAGGATTTCTCCCTTATGGAAGCAGTAATGACAGGACCCAACTCGACGGGGCAGGCTGTAGGAATGGAAGATGTTCCCGATCGCCAAGTTCCCGAGCGTGCAAGGCGGCGGATCATGATTCATACCGTAGACGCTGATCGACGGCTGGTCATTGTGCGGGTGACGCGGCCCTCTCGTGGGGATCGTTAGGGGTCCCTCTGTACCATCCACTGTCGGTCTTGATGACGGCCCAGTAGTCGCGGGCGAAGACCCGGTCCACCTAGACGTTTTCGGGCGACCAGTTTTGCGAGTGGGTCGGTGTGGACTGCCACTGGGTCTCAGCGCCCCCGGAGACGTCGAGGAGAATACGCGTGGGCTTGTTCATGGTTCCAGCCTTCCGCGACGCTGCCGCGCGGGCATCCGCAGGGGCGCCTAGTAGGCTCGGGTAGACCGTTGCCACGCTGACCCAGAGGACATCCGAGTCATGAGCACACTGAACTTCGGCGGGACCGGGACTGACCCCTTGCTCCCCACGGTACCGCTGGCATGCATCCTCTCCCTCGCCCGCGAGCGACGGGCGCGCTGGCACCCTGCGTCGCCCGTGCACCTGCAGATCGCCGAGTGGGTGTGCAACCTGGTGACCTCGGGCAACCTGACCGCCGGTGACAAGCTGCCGCCGGAACGCCAGCTTGCCGAAGCCCTCGCCGTGAGCCGGATGACCCTGCGACAGGCCCTCGAAGGCCTGCAGTCCGCCGGCTGGCTCACCCGTACCCTCGGCCGCCGCGGCGGCGCCGTGATCGCCAATCACCGCTCCGACGTGGATATTTCCAATCTGGTCGGTCTGCGCGCCCAGCTGCTGCAGTCGGCCATGACGGCATCCTCCCGGCTCATTTCGGCCACCGTGCAGGTTCCCGACGACACCACCCGCGCGGCGCTGCGGCTCGGCCCCGACGACACCGTTTTCGACGTGATGCGGGTGCGGTTCGCCGACGACGTGGCCGTGGTACTCGAACGCTCGTTCTTTCCCACTGCCCTATTTGCCGGTCTGCTCGACCTCGACCTCACTGGGTCGATGTATTCGATCATGCGCCGGCACTATGCGCTAGGGCCGGTATCCGCCACACAGGAACTGACAGCGATCATCATCGACCCGTCCGACGCCGCCATGCTCGATGTCGCCCCGGGCAGCCCGATTCTTGGCATCGCCCGCACGTCGATCGCGGGCAACGGCACGCCGGTGGAGTTCTCCCGCGACCTGTTCCGCTCCGACACGCTGCGCGTCACCGTCTCGGGTCGCGTCATTTCGGTAGCGGATGCCCTCAGCGAGCCGTCGCAGACCAGCGCGCCACAGCATTCTCCGCAGCCGAACCGAAGCGGCGGGTCAACGCTGACGGGCTGAGCGACTCCAGCACCCCGTCGCACCGCGATGCCAGCTCGCTCGCCGAGTGCGTTCCCGCGATCGCGAGCACCCGCATGCCGGCCGCTCGCGCCGCCGCGATTCCGGGAAGTGAATCCTCCAGCACTACGATCTGCCGGGGAGCGCTGAGCCCGAGCAGCTCGGCCCCGCGCAGAAAGCCCTCGGGGTCCGGTTTGCCCGCGGCCACGTCCTCCTCCGCGACAACCGTGCCCAGCAGTTCGTGCAGGCCGGCGTTCCGCAGGGCGGGCAGCACGCTCTGCCGGCCCGCCCCGGTGACCACGGCCAGGGCCAGGCCGAGCCCGGCGGCCTGCCGCACAAAGTCCCGAGCGGGTTGAGAGATCAGCTGAACCCGGGCGGCCTCCCGCTGGTATCGCCCAGTCAGCTCGGTCAGCAACTCGTCGACGGATGCGTGCGGCCGCGTGCTCTCAGCGGCGAGCAACGTCACGATTGCGCGGTCGCTGAGGCCCGCACACACAGCGGTGTATCGGTCGGCGCTCAGCTGCACGCCCAGCTCGTCGCGCGCCAACTCGCGGATCAAGTCACTCAACAGGTCTTCGTCGTCAGACAGGGTGCCGTTGAAATCGAAAAGTATCCCCTGCATCTCGGCCATGCTCCAGCCGACTGTCGGTGTCACAAGCTGTTCTGTCATCTCGGTCGTCCTTTGTGTTGGGTGCGTCAGGTGTCCACTATGGAACACCCAAAAAACGGTCTAGACCAAATTCAACGGACGGACACGCACAGTTCATTTGCCAGACACCTCGGTGCTCAACGCTGGGAATATCCCACCCACCACTTCTTCTGGAGCGCGACTATGCCTGCCCTTTTCTCTCGTTTGTCTCGACAGTCTTCGTCTGCGCGACGCCGTGCCGGCATCCGCTCGGTAGCGGCGGCCATCGGCCTCGCCGTCACCCTTCCACTGCTAGCCGGCTGCTCCGCGCCGACTGCCGAGGCCCGCGAAATCGGGGGAACCCTCGAGGAGATCATCGCGCTCGCCCAAGAGGAGGGGATGGTGCAGCTCATCGCCTACCCGGAGACCTGGGCGAACTACGGCGAGTCTTTCGCGGGTTTTGAAGCCAAGTACGGCGTGAAGGTCGAGGTGGCCAGCCCGAACGCGTCTAGCGGCGAGGAACTCTCCGCCGTGAAGAACCTCAAGGGCCAGTCCACCCAGCCCGACGTGCTCGACATCGGCTACTCGTTCACGCAGCCGGCCATCGACCAGGCTCTGCTCGACATCTACGTGCCCACCCAGATCGACGAGGTGCCCGACGGCCTCAAAGACCCCGAGGGCTACTGGGTCGGCGCGTACTACGGCGTGCTCAGCATTGGCGTGAATGCCGACGAAGTCGACGTTCCCGCCTTGTTCGCCGACCTCAAGGACCCGCAGTACAAGGGCAAGATCACCATCGGTGACCCGCGCGATGGTGCGTCCTCGCTCGCCACGGTTTTTGCGGCGGCGCTGGCCAACGGCGGCAGCCTCGACAACATCCAGCCTGGGATCGACTACTTCGCTGATCTCGCGGCGGGCGGATACCTCGTCAACTCGGTCTCGAACGCTGCCGCACTCTCGACCGGCGAGGCGGCCGTGACCTTCGACTGGAATTATAACTACAGCGGCCTCGAGGCTGAGATGACGCAGTCGGCGGTAGACCTGCAGGTTCTGGTGCCCGGCGACGGCGTGTTCGGCAACTACTACGCCCAGCCGATCACCATCGACAGCCCGCAGCCGAACGCCGCCCGCCTGTGGGTGGAGTGGCTGCTCAGTGACGAGGGCGCGATCAGCTACGCCAAGAGCGGTGCCGTGCCCGCCCGCTATGCCGCGATGGATGCCGCCGGCACCCTTCCCCAGGAAGCCCGCGACGCCCTTCCCTCGGCCGACACCCTGGCCCAGATCAACTTCCCCACGCTTGACCAGGCCGCCGCGGCGACTGAGCTCGTCGTTGACCAGTGGGGTGCCCGTGTCGCAGGCCAGTGACCTGCTCGTGCGGGGGGCAGCCCGGGCCACTGAGGCGATGTCGCAGCCGGTGGGAGGGGCATTCGCTGGCGGGGCATCCGGTGGCCAGCGGCCGCTGCTGGCGCGACTGCCGGGTCGCGACGCCCTGGGCCTTCTGCCCTACTTCGCCTTCATCGGCGTGTTTCTGCTGCTGCCGATCGTGGCCAACGTGTGGACCAGCCTGCACGACAACTCCGGTGCCTGGTCGCTCGAGTCCATGCTCAAACTCGGTGAGCAACAGTATCTCTCCGCGTTCCTGAACACCATGGCGCTCTCCGCCGTCACCGCCGTTCTCGGCGGCGCGCTCGGACTGCTCGTGGCCTGGGCTCTGGCCACGCTGCAGCGCCCGCGCTGGCTGCGCTCGATCATGCTCTCGTACTCGGTCGTCGCGTCGCAGCTCGGTGGCATTCCGTTGGCGTTTGCGTTCATCGCGGCTATTGGCTCGCAGGGCCTGATCACGATCGCCGTCTTCGACGTGACCGGGTGGGACCTCACCGAGGCCTTCGCGGTGTCATCGTTCTGGGGACTCGTTGTGGTCTACCTCTACTTTCAGGTGCCGTTGATGGCGATTCTGGTGCTGCCGGCCATCATGGGCATCCGCCGGGAATGGGGCGAATCCGCGCTGAGCCTCGGGGCCGGCCGTTGGCGCTACCTGACCGACATTCTGCTGCCCATTCTTTCCCCCGCCATTGGAGGCGCCGTGCTGCTGCTCTTCGCGAACTCGTTCAGCGCCTACGCGACCGCGTATGCCCTGAGTGGCGGTGGCGCTAACCTGGTGCCGATCCTGATCGGCTTCTTCATCTCGGGCAACGTGCTCACCGACCAGAGTTTCGGCGCCGCCCTGGCGACCGGAATGATGTTCGTGATCACGCTCGCCATGGTGCTGCGCCACCTGCTCGTGCGGCGCACCACGCGGTGGCTGCAGTGAGCGGCACGAGCCGCGTCGGCACGGGCTCTCGCAGCATTGTGCAGGAAATCGTGCTCGTCACGGCCGGGCTGCTGTTTGCGGTGCCGCTCGTGGCATCCGCTTCGTTCGGATTCACGTTGCCGGAGCAGGGGTTCTCGCTCGAACCGATGCGCGATGCCGTGGCGGACTCGGGGTTTGCCCCGCAGGTACTGCAGAGCCTGACGCTCGCCTTGCTCACCATCGTGGCATCGTTTGCGTTGCTCGTTCCCACGCTCGTCTGGCTGCACCTGCGCGCGCGGCGCTGGCTGCCGCTCGCGGAGGCGCTGTCGGTGATTCCGTTTGTGGTTCCCGCGGTCGCGCTCGTCAACGGCGCCAACCTGGCATTTCGTGTTACCGTGCCCGGCTTTCTCACGAGCGTCTACAGCCTGGTGCCCTTCTATGTGATTCTCACGCTGCCGCTCGTGTACCGCGCGCTAGATGCGGGGCTTCGCGCCATCGACCTGCGCACCCTGTGCACGGCGAGTGCGAGCCTCGGGTCGGGGCCGGTGCGCACGTTCTTTAGCATCATTCTGCCAAACCTGCGGCCGGCGCTGCTGACCGCGGCACTGCTGTCGTTCACCATGGTGCTGGGTGAATACGTACTTGCCACCCTGCTGCTGCACTCGACGTTCCCGGTGTTCTTGGTGCAGATCGGGCAGGACCGCCCGCGGGCGGCGGCCGGTCTCTCGCTGATCACCATCGTGGGCACCTGGCTGGTGCTGTCGGCGCTCACCGGCCACGGGCTCTCAAGGCGCCGCTCCTCCCTCCCGTATTCCCCCGATCTAAGGACTGCCTCATGACCGGCACCAGTGCAGACGTCACCCTTCGTTCCATCAGCAAGAGCTACGCGCGCCAGAGCGTGTTGAATGACATCGACCTCTCGATTCGGGGCGGTGAACTGCTCGCCGTGCTTGGCCCGTCGGGGTGCGGTAAGACCACCGCTCTGCGGGTGATCGCCGGGCTGGAACGCCCCGATCGTGGAACCGTGCACATCGACGGCGGTGAGGTGACTCACCGGCGCATCGACAAGCGCGGCATCGGCATCGTCTTTCAGGCCTACTCGCTGTTTCCGCACCAGACGGCGGCCGAAAACGTAGCTTACGGGCTGCGGGTGAGGGGCGCCAGCCGCTCCCGCCGGACGGCCCGGGCGGCCGAGCTGCTCGCGCTGGTCGGCCTGGCCGACCACGGCGCGAAGTATCCGCAGCAACTCTCCGGCGGCCAGCAGCAGCGGGTGGCGCTCGCCCGGGCAATCGCCATCGAACCGCGCGTGCTGCTGCTCGATGAGCCGCTGTCGGCGCTGGACGCGCAGGTGCGGGTGCAGCTTCGGGAAGAGATTCGACGCATCCAGTATGAAATGGGCACCACGACCGTGCTCGTCACGCACGACCAGGAGGAGGCACTGAGCATGGCCGACCGGGTGGCCGTGATGCGCGCCGGTCGGATCGAGCAGGTCGGCACTCCGCACGAGGTGTACCGCCGGCCCGCGACCGCCTTCGTGTCGTCGTTCATCGGGGTGGTCAATCGCATTCCCGGTCGGGTCACGGGAGCCGGCCAGGTATCGGCGCTCGCCCAGCAACTTGACTTGGCCACGGCCGGGTACAGCACC
This sequence comes from Cryobacterium sp. N21, assembly GCF_002929575.1. Classification (NCBI taxonomy): domain Bacteria; kingdom Bacillati; phylum Actinomycetota; class Actinomycetes; order Micrococcales; family Microbacteriaceae; genus Cryobacterium; species Cryobacterium sp. N21. Next base: position 6,737 of record NZ_PJJQ01000020.1, read on the forward strand.
GGTGACCTCGTGGAGCTTCTTGTGCGGCCCGAGCACATCAGCATCCGCCCGGAAAGCGACGGGCCAGCCGGCGCGACCGCGATCGGCACCGGCGTCGTGACCGCGCTCACGCTGCGCGGTGCCATCTCGAGCCTGACCGTGGTCTTTCCCGGACTGCCCAACCCGATTCGGGTCGACCTGCCGTCACGTGAAGCCCAGCTGTTCGAGCGCGGGTATCGGGTGCGCCTCACCGTTCACGCCGAAGATGCCCTGATCGACGCAGCCGCCGCCGACCCGGCTGCGCGGGTTGCAGCATGAGCCGCCGTAAGTTCTGCCTGATCGGCATCGACGGCCTCATCCTCGACCGGGCCCTGCGCTCCGAGGCGGCGCCGAACCTCAGCGCGTTCATCGAACGCGGTCGCCTGGCCGCGATGACCATGGACGTGCCCACTATTTCGGGGCCCGGCTGGTCGTCTATTCTCACCGGGGCCACCCACGCCGAGCACAACGTGTTCGACAACACCTTCCACGGCCACACGCTTCGGGCCAATGCCGACCTGCTCAGTCGCGCCTATTTCGCCGACCAGTCGGTGACTAGTTACGTGGCGAGCGGATGGCCCCCGCTGGCCGATCCTGCCGGCCCCGGCCCGGTGATCAGTCCCCGCCTCGACCAGCAGAACGCGGGGGTCCACAAGGTCATCGTGCGCGACGGCGAAATGTACGGCTATCGGCGCGCCGACTCCGAGGTGGCCGACATCTCGCGGTTGTACCTGAGCCAGGGCGGCCCGGATGCGAGTTTCGTGTACCTCGGCGAGGTCGATGAGGCCGGGCACGTTTACGGTGGGGCTTCGGCGGAATACCTCATGGCCGTGACCCGAGTCGACGAGCACCTCGGCACCCTGTTGCACGCCATCGCCACGCGTGCCGCGCGCGAAGACGAAGACTGGCTGGTCGGCATCACAACGGACCACGGACACCTCGATGAAGGCGGCCACGGCGGCGGCGAAGACGTGGTGCGCAGCTCGTTCTTCGCTGTCGCGCGCTCGGTTGGCGGCGGCACGGACACGAGCACGGGCGCTGAGCCGCGGCCGGCCGAGGCCTGGTCAGCCGAGGGCGTCTCCCTGCCCGAGTCGATGCGACCCGACCAGATCGCCGCGTACCTTCTCAAGCACCTCGCATAGCCGACCCGAGCACCCGTACCGATCTATAGATAAATGCCCGGTTGCCGATGCCGTCAAGGTGCCGTTCGCGTTCGGGCAGAGTCCCTGCGTTTCCTGCACATGCGGCTAAGAATTGAGCTGCGGCCGCCTTCGAAGCCACCTGATGGCATCACCGAGCGGCGGTAGGACCTCGCGGCCGGAAACCCGGGCTCCGAACCAGTCGTTCCGAGTGGCATATTTTGGCACCTTGTCCGAGTATCGCTGCCATCGCCCACAACCGAAAATGTCGGGAAACGTGGCCGTGAAGGTATCGATCAGATCCCCGAATGTTATGAAAGCGTGTTTTTTACTGCCACGCGCGAACATGAGTGCGGCAGCGGTTTCGCCCGACGCCTCACGTTTGACACAGTCGTCTTGAGCTTTCCAACTCTTCAATGCTGCTTCGCTGTACCACACAGATCCCGGAGGCCATATAGGTCGCGTCCCGCTGAGTGGATGCTTTGACTCATCTTTTTGCTGTGATACCCGTGTGCGTGCTCACCCAGGGAGCCACCTACCCGAACTCTTTGGTCTGGTAGGCGAGACGATCCGTTGCTTCACTCAGCGGTAGGACATCGCGAAGGATGCACACGCAGTAATGTCATACATTGCTCTGAAAAATTGGGAGAAATGGTTAGCGTCGGAGACACGCCATCTCGTTGCGATGGCCGCGGTTGAGTCGCCTCGGCCGAGCTCGTTGCGCGCACGTGGCGAGTAGCCCGACTCGGACTATCAATACCAAAAGCGACTATCCGCCACGCACGGGCAAGGCGGCGGTTGCGAACGAGGCTTGACGCCGTTTCCTCTGTGTCATTTGTGTCATTTGTGTCGCAGTTTGCACAACGAGTATCTCCACCGTGATTTCTAGGTGCGGTATAGTCCCCGTGATGGACGCGACGGGGGATCAGCGTCTCGTCGCTGCCGCTTCACGTGGTGACGAGCGGGCTTTCGGTGACCTCTACGACCTCTATGTCGAGCCGGTGTTCCTTCAGGCCGCGCGCGACCTCGGGAGTGAGGACGGCGCTGAAGATGTGACCCAGGAAGTTTTTGCGATTGCGTGGCGAAAGCTCGCGAAGATTCGAATGGTGAACGGGTCAATTTTGCCGTGGCTGCTCCAGACGTGTCGAAATGTGACCGCCAACAGACTGCGTTCCGCTAGCCGTCGGCCAGTCACCACGGTTTTCGACGATCAAGGACCTAATGTTCTTGAAGCAGAGTTACTCGATGCACGACTGGACTCGCGAATGTTGATGGACCGAGTTGAGGAGGAGGTGGCAACGATGCCGTTTTTGGATCAGCAGGTTTACCACGCCATCATCAGTCAAGAAGCTTCATACGAGGAGACGTCTCGGGCCCTCGATATCTCGATACCTTCGGTGCGCAAACGATTGAATCGGGTGCGTTCGCGGCTGAAAGGCACGTTGGGCGGCGCACGGTGAACGAGCCGCGGCTATCGCCTGAACGCCGCGCGGCGATGCGCAAGCGAGTTTTGGACTATGTCGACCACCACAAGCGCAGACGCACGCGTCGTGCCCTGGCCGGCATCGGCGTGGTCGCGACCGTCTCGCTCGGCCTGGCAGTCGTGGTCGTGATCGCTTCTCAGGGAAATACCGGGCGAGTGGGTGTCGTGTTGCACGACGTCCAACCTGCACGCAGCGCACTCTGACGGTCCGGCGCAACACCGACATCATCACCGATCGCCACAACGACGCGCTTGAGTGGCACTCAGCTCTACGGCAGGCAGGCAGGCAGGCAGGCAGGCAGGCGTGATTACTGCGCCTTGGCCTGCGATCCAGTCGCGATTCGCAACTCGCATTCCACCCGCATATGTCCGCTGCGAAACAATCGTTACCCCTCCTCCGAAGTGTTCATCAGGTGTCTGCCAAAGTGCAGTTGACAGTTACCCAGATCTTCGGCCTCAAGCGCGTTTGACCACGAGACTGGCGGCCATACTGGCTAGCGAGGGCACGAACCGGGCAGGAGAGAACCGGGATTTCGCGCCCCAGTAGCGTCGGCCGATCACGGTCGGCGGGTGCCGAGGGGGAACCAATAATGATCACGCGGAACACGCCGCACAGCGCGATTCTGGAGTACAGCCAGATTCCACTGATAGCAGGCCTTCCCCCTCTTCACGGCTTCGACGCATGAGCGGCCCCGACATTCTTGAGGCGCTCCGAGTCTCTGACGGCTCTAGTCGACAAGACGATAGCCCGCGGCAGCTAACCACGGTGCGTGGCGCGTCCGACACTGTTTTTCGCGTCGCTGCGCACGGTGGTGGCGTGCTGGTGCTGTCGATCATGACGCTCGTCGGGCTGTTCCTCGCGGTCAGGGGCGCGGAAGCGATTGCATCGGCCGGGCCGTCGTTCCTCACCGAGCAGGACTGGGAACCCAACTCCGGTCGTTTCGGCATTGCCGCTGTGCTGTTTGGCACCGTGGCGATTGCGCTGATCGCGATCTTCGTCGCTTTGCCGCTCGCGGTCGGTGCCGCGACGTATATTTCTGAGTACGCTCCGTTGGGGCTGAGGACGCTGCTGGTGGGTATCGTCGATTTGATGGCTGCAATACCCTCTGTGGTTTATGGCCTCTGGGGTATGTTCTGGCTCGAAGGGGCGATCCTGCCGGTCGCCCAATGGATTTCGACCTACTTCGGGTGGATTCCGATTTTCAATGTTCCCAACTTCAATCCAGGGGACCCCCTCGCGACACCGACGGTGTTTACCGCGAGCGCCTTCCTTGCTGGCTTAGTGGTGGCGATGATGGTCGCTCCGGTAGCCGCGTCGATCATGCGTGAGGTCTTCGCGCAGGCTCCGATCGGCGAGCGTGAGGGTGCTCTGGCTCTGGGGTCGACCAAGTGGGGGATGATCCGCTCGGTGGTTTACCCCTTCGGTATGGGCGGCATGATCGGTGGTGCCATGCTCGGCCTCGGTCGGGCGCTCGGGGAGACGATCGCGGTCTACCTTGTCATCTCGCCCGTCTTCGTCATCCAGCCGCACATTCTGCAGACCGGCAGCAACTCGATCTCCTCACTGATCGCATTGCGCTATGGGGAGGCGTCGCCGTTTGAGCTGTCCGCTCTGATGGCGGCCGGGCTGGTCTTGTTCCTCATCACGATGCTGGTCAACTTCGGTGCCGGCATCATCATCCAACGTTCCCGTTCCGGCGCGGCAAGCTGAGAGACCCCGATGACAATCACTGATACTCCCCGCACGCAGCGGCGTGCGCAAAGACCCGGACGCATCACCCGCACGGCGGTCCCGGGCCGCGATGGTCGCAGCAGCCATCCCACCCGCCCCGAGACGCGGCGAAACCTCGCGCGGATCCGCCGCGACGACGTGTTGCGCGTTGTTGGCGCAGCGGCCGCAGCCGTCGCCGGCACCGCCTGGTTGTTTGCTCAGGTTTTTCCCTTCGAGGGACCGCTCACGTTCGTCGTGATCGCCTACCTGCTCTTCGTCGGGTTCTTCGTGGTGCTGATCAGCTTCGACGACAACCGGGTGACGGTGATTGACCGAGTCGCCGCGGTGGTCATGCATTCCCTCGCGGTGGTTCTGATTTTGGCGCTTGCCGTGGTGATCGTCTTCACTCTCGGTCGCGGCTCCGAGGCCTTTCTCAATTGGAACTTCTGGGTTCAGGACCTGTCTTTGGCTGGCCCGCTCGACCCGATGACCGTCGGCGGCATGGCGCATGCGGCCATTGGCACCCTGATCATGATCTCGATCTCACTCGCTATCGCGATTCCGCTCGGGCTTCTCTGCGCGGTGTTCCTCGCTGAGTTTCCGAGTCCTTTCGCCCGCATCGTGCGCACCGTGGTTGAGGCGATGACGGCGCTGCCGTCCATCGTGTGCGGCCTCTTTATCTACGCCACCTACATCCTGTTGTTCGGCTTCGACAAATCGGGATTCGCGGCGAGCCTGGCAATCACGATCATGATCCTGCCGATCATCATCCGCTCGGCCGACGTCGTACTGCGCCTGGTGCCCGGCACGCTGAAGGAAGCGTCGCTGGCACTGGGCACCAGCCAGTGGCGCACGATCTGGCACGTGGTGCTGCCCACCAGCAAGTCCGGCCTGATGACCGCGATCATCCTCGGCACTGCCCGCGGCATCGGAGAGACCTCGCCGGTGCTGCTGACCGCCGGCTACACCACCTATTACAACCTCAACCCATTTTCCGGGCCGATGGTGTCTTTGCCTTTCGCCACCTTCACGCTGGTGAAGTCGCCCGAGCCCTCGCAGATCGCGCGAGGTTTCGGTGCCGCGGCGGTGTTGATGGTGCTGGTGTTTGTGTTGTTCCTCGTCGCCCGCATCATCGGCGGAAAGGGAGCAGGCGTGCTCTCTCCCGGGGGGCAGGCGCGAGCTCGCGCCGCTTCGCTGCGCGACGCCGTTCGATTCGACCAGCGCGTGCCGACGACACCCGATCGGCTTGACGTGCCAGCAATTCCCGACGACCAGGAGGTCCCCCGATGAGCCTGCAGAGAATCCCACGTTGGGGTGTGGCGCGCGTGACCGTCGCGTTGCTTGGCCTCGCCCTGATCGCCTCTGGCGTCTTTGGAGCCGCCGGTGCTCTACCCGCCTACGCCGTCGGAACGGTGCATTCGCCGATCGTAGGCTCAGGCTCCACCTGGTCGGCCAATGCGCTGCAGGCGTGGATTCGTAACGTGTGGGCTAACTACCAGTGGAAGATCACCTACTCCGAGTCCGGCTCGACTCAGGGTCGAAACGATTTCGCGAACGGCACCTCCGACTTCGGCGTCTCGGAGATTCCGTACGCCATCGCCAACAGCAATGAGGCGGATATTCGCCCCAGTCGCGAATTCGCGTACATGCCGATCGTCGCCGGCGGCACCGCATTCATGTACAACCTCGAAATTGGTGGTAAGCGGGTAACCAACCTGCGACTGTCGGGCGATACCATCGCGAAGATCTTCACCGGCGTGATCACTCGTTGGGACGACCCCCAGGTGAAAGTCGACAATCCCGCCCTCGTACTCCCTTCCATCCCGATCGTTCCGGTGGTGCGTTCTGACGGTTCCGGCGCCACCGCGCAGGTGTCGATCTGGCTTCGACAAGAACATGCGGGCCTGTGGGATGCGTACTGCCCGAAGGTTGGGCGTCCCCTGGTGAATGATCATTGCGGCGTCACGAGCAACTACCCGGTCATTCCCGGTTCCGGATTCGTCGCCCGATCCGGATCCAACGGTGTCGCCGGCTACGTGGCACTCCCGCATGCCGTGGGGGCGATCACCTTCGTCGAGTACTCTTACGCCCTGAACTCGGGCTACCCCGTCGCCAAGGTGCTCAACGGTGCCGGCTACTACACCGAGCCGACCGCTCAGAATGTTGCCGTTGGACTGCTCAGTGCTCAAATCAACGAAGACACCGCCTCACCCGAGTACCTCACCCAAGACCTCACCAACGTCTACACATCTGCTGACCCGCGCACATATTCCCTCTCTTCGTACTCGTATAGCATCCTGCCTACGGCGCTGGGAGGCAGCTTCACCGAGAACAAGGGCTTGACCCTGGCGGATTTCGGCGCCTATTTTCTTTGTGAGGGTCAGCAGAGTGCCGAAGTGCTCGGCTACTCGCCGCTGCCGATCAACCTCGTGCAGGCCGGGCAGAAGCAACTGCAAAAGGTGCCGGGCGGTAACCCCGTGATCAAGGGCATCACCGACTGCAACAACCCCACTTTCTCGCCGGACGGTTCAAACAAGCTGGCGAACGAGGCACCGTACCCGGCCGATTGCGACAAGCAGGGTGCAACCCAGTGCACCACCGGTACGGGGGGCGCCAAGGACACGCCCACCGGCGCGGGAGCTGCAACGGGCCCGGGAGCGGCAACTGCCGCCGGCGATGAAACGGGGGCAGGTGGTGGGCCGGCAGCAGGTGACGGCCAGCAAGCGGCCGGCAGCGAGGGGGTGCTGGATGCGGAGACGGCGCCGGTCATCGTGGCTGCATCCCCGCAGTCCATCCCCGTGGCAGCGGTAAGCCTGCTGCCGTCATTGGCCATGGCTGGTTTTGGCGGCGGCCTGTTCGCCTTCTCGGCGATACCACCGATCTTGGGCAAACGGGGTCGCACGAGCCTGCTGCCCGATCCTGCTGACGGTATTACGGATACATCGAGAGGACTGACACGCTCATGAATACCGCTTCAGCTCAGCACCCTTCGACCCGCAAGCGCCTCGCGCAGGCGGTGAGCCTCGTCACTGTAGCCCTGCTTGCCGGGGGTGTCGTGTCGGTGAACGCAGCATCATCCGCCCAGGCCGTGGAAGATGATTCGTCCGTGACGGTGAAGTGGGCCGGCGGCAACAGCGCCGATCTACAGCAGTACCAGGTGGACCATGCCGGGCGGCTCAGCGACGCAACGGGCAACGACGCCGGCTCCGGCCATTGGGACGACTTCAAAAACCTCCAAATCACCGTCTCGCAGACCGCCGGCCTCAGCGACGGCGCCATCACCGTCTCGGCGTCGGGCATGGCCCCCACCCGGAATCAGAGCTGGGTAGGAAGTGCGAGCAACTACCTGCAACTCATGCAGTGTTGGGGCCCCGACCCGCTCGCCGACGACTTCGCAGAAACCTGCCAATACGGCGGCTGGGGTACGTCCACCGGCGGCATGAGTGGGCCGGATCTTATGGCGAGAATAATCGGCGATGATACGTACAACCGTGGCGAACGCAACGCCACAAATGTCGAAAAGGGACAGGGGACGCTTCCGTTTCGTTCGGTCAGCGGTGAGGTGAGCGAACCGTACACGGTGGAATATAACAATGCTCCGATCACCTACAGCGGGCTCGGGACGTTTTTTAACGCCAACACGTCAAACGAGGTGCCGTTCCTGCCCATCGATATCGACGGTCATGCCAGTACGGCCTTCGGGGTGCAGTCGGCGGCAGCGGCGCCCCACCTTGGCTGCGGCAACCCGGCATCCGCCGCTGCACAGCGGTGTTGGCTCGTGGCGGTACCCCGCGGAGTACACTCCGGCGGGATTGAGGGGAACCCCGCGTCAGATTGCATGCCAACGAACTTCGGCGGCCGGCCCTACGGCGCCGCAAATGACCAGCAGGTGGGATCGCCGGTTACGCCGGACTGTTCTTTCTTCGACGACCGGATCGTGATCCCCCTGGACTTTTTGGACCCCTCCGGGTCGTGTCCGGCCGGTGCCGCGGAACGCCGCCTGGTTGGCAGTGACACGGTTACCCTGGCGATCAGTGCCTGGCAGCCGGCGCTTTGCGCTGCCGACGGTGGTGCCGCCTACAGCCTCAGCACGAACTCCGGCAACGTGAACCGCTCGCAGTTGCTCACCGGCCAGGCCGATATGGCCCTGGTGTCGTCCCCCGTCAGCGCATCCAGTATCGGGCTGACCGATCCTGCCCTGGTTGAGGCGGCCGATGTGCAGTACGGACCCATCGTCAACACCGGGCTGGTCTTTGGCTTCGTCATCGCTGACGGAACGACCCAGTACACCGACGTGAAGCTGACGCCCCGGCTGCTCGCCAAACTGCTCACCGCGTCGTACTGGAGGGACAAACCGTTTCTTGACGCGGACTTTTATTCGACTCAGAGTCTCTCCAGGGAGCTGTCCGTTGCGCAGACGCTGCCAGAGGACCCGGAGTGGGCCGCCCTCGGCAACCCGGTCGAGTTCAGCAACATGAATGGGCAGGGCTTCGTCGTTGTCGGGCCGCAGGGCGACGACGCGGTGCAAGCGCTCTGGTCGTATATCCAGGCCGATGCCGACGCGCGCGCCTTCCTGGCGGGCGAACCTGACCCCTGGGGCGGAGTCGTGAACCCCTACTTCCTGCCGGCGGACCACGCCAACGCCGTCGGCGGCGGGCTTCCCGTCAATCTTGCGACCGATCCCATCGACACCTTCCTCAAGGCCGACCAGTCGATCACCCCCGACAAAGCGCAGGCTGTTGAGAGGTTTCAAGGTAACCAGCTCGACAGTGTCGCCGCGTTCCCGTATTCCACCAGCTTCACCTCGAACGCATCCCGCATCTTCAGCATCGACACCAGGACTACGTCCACTTGGGACCCGCTGAAACCCGTGGGCGCACTGGGTAACGGTGCGTTCATCCCCGCGCCGCCGGGTTCAGCGGCAAGTCAGAAGTTCATCATGGGGCCGACCACGGCTGCGTCGGCGGCGCGCTTTAGCCTGGGCACGGCGAGCCTGCCACTGCCCTTAGCCGAACTGACCAGCGATAAAACGGTAGCCACCGCGCGTTCCTTCGCCCGGCCGACCCCCGAATCGATGCAGAGTGCGGCGGCCGGCGCGAGTGTGGACGCTGAAACCGGATTCGCCCAGATCGACCTCGCCACCCTCAGAGACGGCGCGTATCCGCTCACCCTTGCGGTGAACGCCGCCGCGAACCTGGCCTCGACCTCGTTGGACGCGACGGCACGCACCGAGTATGCGAAGTTGCTGCGCTACGCCGCCGCTGACGGCAACACGGTTGGAACCGGGGTGGGGCAGCTGCCGCCGGGCTTTGCGCCCCTCACCAAGGCCCAGACGGCCGCGACCATTCGATTCGCCGATGCTCTGGTTGCGCCCCCGACGCTTCCGACGAACCCGGTGACCGACGTTGCCCTGCCCGCGCCGGTGGCGGGAACGACGGGTGTGTCCGTCGTGGGCGCGTCGCCGGAGGCTGCCGCACTAACTCAGGTTCAGGTGACGCAGACGCCGGTGCAGCTCACGGCCGCCAACACCGAGCTCACCTCGTCGGCTGCGCAGGGCGCGCTCGGTATCAGCCTGCTGATCGGTATCGGCGGCCTCGCCGCGGCACCGTTTTTGCTGCGCAGGAGACGGGCCAGCGTATGACCTCGACCCGAGACGCTATCAGGCGTCTCCCACAGCTACTCGATCCGCTGACGTTTCCCGGCTGAACGAGGAAGCCCCTCAGCAGTCTCGCAAAAGCAGGTGAGGGGCCGAGCCCATCAGGGCCAATGATACAAGGGGGAACAATATCAGAAGGTATGAGCTAATGCAAATGAAGAAGAACTGGCGCCTTGGCGCCATCGCCGCCGCTGCCGCGGTAGCCACCATATTCACAGGCTCGTCCGCAGCATTTGCGGATCCCAGCGGTGCTCCGACCTACCGTGCGCTCAGCGGCGTGGGATCGGACACCACTCAAGACCTGAACAACGGTCTCTCCTCGGCCATGTTGTCGGGGGCAACCCGTGTCGCAGGTTCGTATAACGCGACGAACCCCACTACCGGCGCTATCCACGACCTGATCAACACACGCACCGGCGGGCCGAGCTTTGAACGACCGAACGGTTCGAGTGAGGGTGTCAACGCGCTGAAGGCCGCGAAGACAGGTACGGCATGGCGCGGTGTCACGCTGAGCGACGCAGACCTCCAGTTTGCCCGCTCGTCCAGTGCCGCATCCCAGTGGGTAGATGGTGGAACGTACTCCTACATTCCGCTGGCCCTCGACGCGGTGAGCTTTGCCGTGCACTCGAGCAACACGACGATTCCGCAAGACCTTACCCAGGCCCAGCTGACGGCGATCTACAGTGCTGACAACGGGGCCAACGTGACCATCAACGGAACCAGCTACAAGGTGGGCACTGAAGGAACGGCCGGCGTTCAGATCACTCCGTTCATCCCCCAATTGGGATCGGGTACGCGCAGCTTCTGGCAGTCGCAGCTTGCACCGACTGGTTTTGGTTCCGCAGTCGATGACGCCTACACCGGCGGCGGCGTGCAGGAGCACGACGGAAGCGTGCTGGCCGCGCTCCCGACGACGGCGATAGTGCCGTTCTCGATCGCCCAGTGGGTCGCTCAGAACAACAAGGCCACCATCGAGTCGCAGTACGCCGGAGTGAGCATCACCGACCGTCGCCATGGCGCAATCCTCGGCACAATCGGTGGAATTGCGCCCACGACCGGCACCGCGCCGGTCGCGCTCAACACCACGTTCCCGATAGCACGCCCGGTCTTCACCGTCGTCAAGAACGCAGAGCTGGCCACGAACGCGCAGCTTGCCGCCGCCTTCAGCGGAGCATCCGCTCAGGCGTACACGACGAACCGGCCTGGCCCGTCGACCGCGCTCGTCATCACCGACTTCGGGTTCGGCAGTCTGGCGGGCGGCGTCACCATTGGCAGCAGGACCTACACTGCCGGCGACACCGCGTCGTTCCGCGCTAACTAGATACCCGTAGCACCGGGGCTGGGGCGGCCGTTTTCAGCGGCCGCCCCAGCTTTGCGCAGTGATGTGCGCCATCAATTGCGAAAGACTTTTCCGCCCCGATTTCGAGCGGGATTCATCCGAAACCGCTTTCCCACCGCACAATGCGTCTACAACCAGAGAGATAAACAATGAAGGCATCCCGAACGGCGGCCGCTCGACAAGCGACCGGCGCGTCAATCGTCATGACAATCGTGCTCGCGCTCCTCGCGGGCGCGCCGACGGCAGCCCATGCAGCAGACGTGGTCCTCGACCCGACGCTGCAGATCACCGACGCACCCCTCGTTTTCACTCCTGCGAGTCGAACGGGCGATATTGGCGCAGAATCTGCGCTTGTGTACGGCCCGGACGTGATCTCGAACGAATTGGCCAATTGTCCCGTCGGCTACCGAAGCTCGTCACGCTCACTCGTCATCGCTCCCGACGGCACAGTATCGCCAGCCGCGGAGCGGGTACGCACTCCGCCAGGTAGTTATTATGGTCTGAACGAGACCCCGGGCGAGTACATCTACTTTGACGGCGCCGCCGCCGTCTCTTGGAACGGGGTCACGTTTCTGACCGGCCTCAACCGGTTCATCGTGACGTGCGATCCCGCGCTTCGAACCATGACCGACTCGTTCGCTGATTCCAAGTACTTTCTCGTTACCCTTGACGTGAACGTCGCAGCGAAATCGTGGACGGTAGTTGCCAATCCGGTGAATGGGGAAAAGCTCACTCCGTCGATCGCTTTCACAAAAACCACCGCCAACGCTGACGGCTCGGTCACTTTGACGGCCACCGTCTCCGCTGGCGCGGGTGTGGCGACCGACGCCACCGGTGTTGTATCCATCTCCGGCAGCTACTCCGGGCTGGCCACACCGGTCAGCGGCGAGGCGGCAGTTTCGGCCGGGGTGGCCACCTGGAGAACACCGGTGCTTGACGCAGACCGGACATATACCTTCACGGCTGGCTACACGGCGAAGGGCGACACGAAATACACTGACTCCGCCGCCAACGCGACGACGACGGTCATCACCGTCGCCGGGCCGACACCGCCGCAGAACACCGCCATCACCGTCACGATCCCGGCGTCTGCTACCGGATTGAAGTTCACGATGACTCCGGGTGCTGTGGCCCTCAACCAGGCCGCCCTCGAAGGAACCTCGTATGTGGCCACCGGATCACTCGGCCAAGTCACCGTCTCTGACAACCGCCGGGCCCGCACCGCGTGGACCCTCAGCGGCAACTCCACCAACTTCATCCACGCCACCGACGCCACGCAGACCATCGCAGCGACCAGCCTTGGCTGGAAACCGGCCCTGGTCGGTGCAACCAATGCCGGCGCGGCCGGCATCGAGGTCATCGCCGGGGCCTCCGGCGGACTGTCTGCCAGCACCCCCCTCGCCCAGGCCGTGGCCGGCGTCAGCACTGCGGACACCACCATCAATGCCGGCATCACGCTGAACGCTCCAGCCGACTCGGCAGCTGGAGCGTATAGCGCAACACTCACTCTCACCCTCATCTAGGCACCATCTGTTTGGCCGCATCCCGCTGACTTCGGTGGGCAGGATGCGGCACCGGGGCCGCGCCTGACCAGTTCACTCCTGACACGTTCACTATTGATTTGTGCAAACCGAAAGATTCCATGACTACTCGTGTTTCGGCCCTCGCGCGACTGACGGCGGCCCTGGCCGCAGCCCTGCTTCTAGCTTCTCCCACCGCGGCGTTCGCCGAGGGAGAGAACGCTGTGACCTGGAGCGTGCAGCCGTCAACGCCGCAGGGACCGGATGATCGCACTGAGTTCGACTACACCGTCGCCCCGGGCGCCACCATCAGCGACTGGGTCGCCATCTCCAACTTCTCCTCCCGTCCCGCCACTTTCCGGGTGCACGCGGCGGACGCCACGACCGACTACAACACCGCCGCATTCACCCTGATCGGTGCTGACCAAGCATCTGTCGACGCGGGAGCGTGGACATCCGTTGACTCCGCCGCGGCGGTCTGCGCCGATACCAACGACGCGGCCGAAAGAGCCTGCGCGGCAGGTCTGGGCGTGACCATCACCCTCGAGCCCGGCAGTCGCGCCGATGTGCCCTTTACTGTGACTGTGCCTCACGATGCGACACCGGGCGATCACGCCGCGGGCATCGTGGCTTCGTTCCAGTCCGAAGCGGTCGATTCCACCGGGTCAGCCGTCAGCGTTGATCAGCGGGTGGGCACCCGCATCTATCTGCGGGTCGAGGGTGCCCTGCTTCCCAAGCTGGCACTGACCGGGCTTGTCTCGGGCTATGACGGCTCCTGGAACCCTTTCGACGGCGGTATCGGGCGGATCGGATTCGACGTGGCCAATACTGGCAACATGCGCCTGACGGCCACGCCGGCCGTGCACCTCACGGGCCCCTTGGGCGCCGATTTCGGCACCGTCACCCTCGACCCGGTGACCGATGTGCTGCCTGGCGGCGTTGCCCATGTGGAGGCCCTTTTTGCCGACGTGCCGCCGCTCATGCTGCTGTTCGCCGATATCACCCTCGCTGCCGTTCCGGCCTCCGGTGTTGCAGCAGCGCAGGATGCTGCGCCTGCCGTTCTCACGGAGTCCACCGTCGCCTGGGCGGTGCCGTGGTCTCTACTCGGGACCATCGCGGTGCTCGGTGGTGGTACCGGGACCTGGTTCTGGTGGCGTCGCCGGTCGCGACAGCTCCTGGGATTTGAGCTTGCGGCCTTCGCCGAGCAGATCCGTACCGAAGAACGCATCAACCGCGGGGCATCTGCCCCCGAACACGAAAGTGAGACCGCCCGATGAACGCTGTTCCCGTAACTGTCACCCCGGGCGAAGCTCGCCCGCCGAAACGCCGCAGCGCGGGGCGCCTGGTGGCGTCAGCTCTGCTGCTCGGTGCGGTGACGTCGAGTCTGGGGCTTGCGGGCGGCGGCGGTGCGTTCGCCGCTGACGGTCAGGACACCGACTTCACGGTGACGATTCCCACGGCGGCGCCGACGCCGACGCCGACGCCTTCGCCGACAGCTGACCCTACTCCAACGCCTGACTCGACGGTCGTGCCGGTTGCCACGGTGCCTCGCGCCATTGTGGGTCACGTAGGCGGCGTGGGCGCCGGTACCGCTGCCGCCGGAGGCGTAGACGGCGCTGCGGACGAGTGCACTCCGGTCGTGCCGACCGTGCCGACGGTTCCGGCTAGGACCGGTGAAAATGCCACCGTTGATCAAAAGGTCTACGAGCCAGGACAGAAGGTGACCGCAACAGCCTCTGGGTTTGGCGTCGGAGAGCAGGTGCAACTGGTCATGTTCTCTGAGCCTGCCCTGGTCGGCAGCTTCACCGCCGACGCGCAGGGTCAGGTGCAGGCGGTTTTTCCCGTGGACGAGGCGGCCCTGCCGGGCACGCATGCGGTGCAGTTCACGGGATGGTGCACAAGGATCGCCCTGACCAGTGTGTTGGTCGGCTCTGACGCGCTGGTGGCCTCGGCTGCCACGTTTCCGATGTGGGTCTGGGGAGCCGGCGGCGTTGTCGGTGCGGCCGGGCTCGCATTGGTTGGCGGGCACCTGCTTCGTGTGATGCGGGTCCCAGCGCTGCCCTCGGCGACGACGACGAGCGCCTGATGGCGACGTCCACCGCCCTGCCTGCCCCATCGAGCACACCCAACACTATGGGCGTGGCCGCGCCGTCGCGGCCGCCGTCGCGGCCGACCGGCATCAACCGTTTTGCGGTCACCGAGAAGTTCAGTCGAGTGCTTGCGCCGCGCCGCGCCGCGCCTAGCGGTGGGCCGCGGAAGCCGCCCCCCCGAGGCCCGGCGCGGGCAGGTGGCTCGCGGCTTCCGCCGACGCCCCGCCAGCTCGCGCCGAAGGACACGCGCTGGTGGGCAGGTGCAGCGATTCTCACCGTGTCATTGCTGCTTCTGGGTTTTGTGAGCCACGTGGCGCTGTTCTCCGTCTTCCAACACCATCGCGCCCAAGACCTCAGCTATCAGCAGCTGCGCACGACACTCGCCAAGGCGGAGACCCCGGTCGGCCAACTGGATCTGGATGCCGAACTTGTGACCATTGGCACTCCGGTGGCGCTCATACAGATCGGAGCAACACAACTTACTGAAGTGGTCGTCGAGGGGTCGACCGGTGAGGCGCTGCGCGCCGGCGCCGGTCACCGCCGGGATTCGGTGATGCCCGGCCAGGCTGGCACGAGCGTGATCCTCGGACGACAAACCGCGTATGGAGGACCGTTCGGATCCTTAAACGAGTTGAAGCCGGGCGACGAGATCGCTGTGACGACCGGACAAGGCGTGCACAGCTACACCGTGTTCGCCCTCCGCCGGGCGGGCGACCCGATGCCAGCGCCACTGGCACAAGGAAAAGGCCGGCTGGAGTTGATGACCGCCGACGGTCTCGCTCTCTTCCCGTCCGGTGTGCTGCACATCGACGCCGAGCTCACCTCCCCCGTGCAGACCACCCCGACTAAGGTACTTGCCTACCCGGCGCTACCCCCGATCGAGCGGGCAATGGGACAGGACCAAAGCCGCCTGTTCAGCTCCTTCTTCATGTTGGTCATTTTCGCCGCAGCCGGAATCACACTCTGGTGGCTCTGGACTCGCTGGGGCAAATGGCAAGCCTGGCTGATTGGTGTGCCCATCATGCTCGCCCTCGGCGTCACCGCCGCAGACACCATCATGAACGCGCTGCCTAACCTTCTCTGATTTCATCGCACACCTGAATTTTCACCTCACTGATACTCAAGGACACCAATGACTGCCCAGTCTCCATCTCGGCCCGCTGACCACAACGACCTGACCGACGTACACCTGACGGCTGCGGATGCTGCAGAGCTGGCCGCCGTGCGCGTACCGCTGCACTCCGAAGATCCCTCGATGGACCTCACCACGGTACTGGAGTCCGTCGAGAGCGACACGCTGCTTGGTACGCGGACGGAGACCTCCCGAAATGCGGATGCAGAAATCGTCGATGCCCATGTTCACTCTGACGCTCCGCGACCGGTCTTATCGGCTCTGGAGGCGCGGGATGTCTCCGCGTGGTTCGGCACGCATAAGGTGCTTGAACGAGTCTCGCTCACGATGGAGGCCGGACAGGTGACGGCCTTGATCGGCCCGTCCGGCTGTGGCAAGAGCACGTTTCTGCGCATTCTCAACCGCATGCACGAACTGGTGCCTCTGGCGTCGTTGGCCGGCGAGGTGGTACTCGACGGAGCCGACATCTACGACCGCACGCGCAAGCTCACCGACGCGCGACGCCACATCGGTATGGTATTTCAAAAGCCCAACCCCTTCCCGGCTATGTCCATCTACGACAATGTGGTCGCAGGCCTCAAACTCACGGGCATCCGCGCGTCTCGCGACGAGAAAGACGAAGTCGTCGAACGCAGCCTTACCAGCGCTGGACTCTGGCGCGAGGTCAAGGACCGGCTGCGCCAACCGGGCGGTGGGCTCTCGGGCGGACAGCAGCAGCGGCTGTGCATCGCGCGCTCACTCGCGGTGAAGCCGAAGGTTCTGCTGATGGACGAACCTTGCTCGGCGCTCGACCCCACGTCGACGCGCGTGATCGAGGAGACAATGGGCGAGCTGCAAAAGGAGGTCACAATCGTGATCGTCACCCACAACATGCAGCAGGCCCAACGGGTCTCGCAGAAGTGTGCATTCTTCCTGGCATCCCAAAGCACGCCGGGCGGAATCGTGGAGCACGGCGATACGGATGCCATGTTCTCCGAACCCCAGGATGAGCGCACTTTCGACTACGTGAACGGCCGGTTCGGATAGCTGATGAACGGGAACGCTCCGACGGATCGGCCGCTCATGCTCGGGGCCTCCACAGTCGAGGCCGCACATGAAAATTCGGGCAGATGACACCCGGCAACGACCCTGAACTGCTCGACGGGCGGTACCGGCTGGGCGACCTGCTCGGCGTCGGCGGGTCGGCATCCGTATTCGCTGCGGAAGACCTAACCGCCACCCGCCAGGGCGATCAGGCGTCCCTGGTCGCGGTGAAAATGCTGCACCCGCACCTGTGTCGTGACGCCGCGACTCGGGAGGCCTTTTTTCGGGAAGCGCGCGCCGCGAAACCGCTGAGGCACCCCAACGTTGCCGCCGTGCACGAGTTCGGGCTGCACGAGGCGGGTGGCGTGACGATGGCGTGGATCGCCCTCGATCTTGTTGACGGGCCTACCGTCTCCGACTGGGTCGAGGCCAACGGCCCCCTGCGCCCCGCGTCGGCGGCGGCTGTGCTCGACGGGGTGCTCGCCGCACTTGAAGCCGCGCACGCGCTGGGGATCGTGCACCGGGACGTCACTCCGCAGAACGTGATGCTCGACGGCGCTGGCAGAGCGCATCGGGACGAAGTGCTCACCAGCGCGCAGGTGCGGCTGGTCGATTTCGGGCTCGCCGCCGCGACCGGGTACGCCGCCCTCGGCAGCGATGTGCTGCTCACTGAGCACGACCCTGCGGCGAGTGGCGAGGCCGGCCCCGCCGAGGCGGCGACTATTGAACGGGCACCAACCGGTGTGGTCGGCAACGTGAATTTCATGTCGCCCGAGCATGCGCAGGGCAAACCCGTGCGCGCTGCCGGTGACCTGTACCAGTGCGGTGCACTGCTGTATTTCATGCTCACCGGGCAGCCGCCGTACCCACGGGACGTGGCGGCGCTCGTGCTCGAGGCGCACGTCTCAGCACCCCCGCCGGTGCCCTCTGTGCTGGTACCCGCAGCGCGGGCGCTGGATCGCATCGTGACGCGAGCGATGACGAAAACACCGGCGCGGCGCTACCGCACCGCGGCCGAGTTTCGCACGGTCCTCGCCGATGCCATCAGCCGCGACACGAGTCAACTGTTAGCCACGGATGCGACCGCGATCGCTATCGGACTAAACAGTCCGACGGCTGTGACCAAAATGCTGGCTCCGGGTGGGGTAGGCAATCTCGACTATCTCACTCCCCTGGAACCCGGCGCAGACCACGAGACGACGCAATCGGCGCTCGTCGGAAGTACCGGCGGTGTCGTCACCATGCTCAGCATCGCTGCCATCATTGGGCTCGCAATTTGGGGAACCCTCTCCGCAACGGCCGGCCCCGGGATGTCCGAGCCGACATCCCCGGCGTACGCGACCAGCCCGACAGCGACCGCCAGACCACCGGACGCACCGACTGCGACTCCGACCGTGCCTCCGACCGTTCCCCCGACCGCGACGCCGACCGTGCCGGAGCAGGTCATGATGCCGACGCTGTTCGGCACCCTCACCGACGCCGAGACTACGCTGCGCGCCGCCGGACTTACCCTGGGCACCATCACCCGCATCGAATCGGCCGAGGTCGCCGACCGGGTTCTGAGTCAGTACCCGGCCGCCGGTGAGATGGTCCCGGCCAGCTCCACCGTTGATGTCACCGTCGCAAGCGGCACGAACACGGTGCCGCAGGTGGGCGGGATAAGCGCCGCGGCGGCGATCGCGCTGCTGCAATCTGCGGGCTTCGCGGCCACGATGATCCCCGTGGACGGCCCAGTGACGGCGACCGTTACCGGTACGCAGCCCGGTGCCGGGGCGGTGCTTCGCGTCGGGCTGACCGTGACCCTGCTCCTGTCCACACCAGCTCCCTCGCCTGGCCCGGAGCCGACATCGACCGCCCCGCCCGCGGCGCTGCCCGGCCGACAGGAGCCATTATGAACCTCGATACCACCAGACAGGGCCCCCTGCACGCTAAACCCATCGGTTCCGTGGAACCAGACGACGGCCGTGCATGCTGTGCTGGTGTCACACACGAGCGGCGTAAAAAACGCACAGTTCTCGCGCAGATCGGTATGTTTCTCAGTATTGGTGTGATCGCCGTCGCAGCGACCGCCGCGATGAACCTTGCAAGTCTGAAGCCTCCACCAATGCAGCTGCCTACGGCCACGGCGGAGGCCGCCCCGGTCCCAGGCAGCGCCACCGTGAGCGGGCAACCTACATCGAATAAGCAGAACGCCCCGGACGCGTCGTTGGGATCAGCGAGTGCAGCGGTGGCGCCCATCGTTGGTGTCGACCCGGCGTGGGCGGAGAAGGTCTCCGCCGCGACCGGTATTCCACGTCGGGCGCTTACTGCCTATGCCGCCGCTGACCTGACCGTCGATGCCGAACAACCCGGCTGCGGGATTGGCTGGAACACTCTCGCCGCGATTGGGGAGATCGAATCAGGGCACGGCAGCCCCGGCGGCGCTGTGCTCGGCGACGCGGGATATCCAACACCCGCGATTCGAGGGATTGCGCTCGATGGCAGTGGGGTCGCCGCGATCGCCGACACCGACGGTGGTACGTGGGACGATGATGCGGTGTGGGACCGAGCGGTCGGGCCTATGCAGTTTATCCCGGATACGTGGGCACGGTGGGGTGCAGATGGCAACGGTGACGGTGCCGCCGACCCGAACCAGATCGACGACGCGGTGCTGGCGACCGCCCGATACCTGTGCCACGGCGGCGACATGACCAGCACCGAGACGTGGCGCGCCGGCGTATTCTCGTATAACCACATCGATTCGTATGTGAACGACGTTGCCGCTGTGGCCAACCAATACGCGCAGCAATCAGCAGGCGCACAATGAGCCTTCCCCAGCCTCTGTAATGATTACTAGCAGGCAGGCGAGGCTCGAAATGCCTTGGCTGAGCCGTGGTCTTCAACTGGCTCGGAGAAATTCACCACCGGCCTTTCGAACAACAACGCTACTGCGCCAGCGGGCCGAACTTCCTCGCCGCCGCAATCATCCTCTGGAACACGGTCTACCTCGACCACACCATCACCAACCTCGGCAGCGCCGTGGACCCGGATCTGTTGAGGTTCCTCTCACCCCTGCTGGGAACACAGCAACCTCACCGGCGACTACATCTGGACATACGGCAGCCGGATATTAAATCCGGACTTCGCGTCATTTCGCTGGGGGAATGATCCCGTCGATCGAAAGTTTGACTACAGGCCTGTCCCCGAGAGGCGCGTCGAGATCGATGAGTAACGAGCCCTGAAACGCCAGGGCGGTGCACGCGTCCGGCGCTTCCGGCAAGGTCCCTTGGATGCGCGCTACAGCGACTTCCGAACCGGTTTGCTCAGTGATTGCGCGCGTTCCGTAGCAGGCAGGATTTCCTCCAACGAAGAACACACGAACCTGGGTGTCCGTGACGTTCGCTGAATCTGTCCATGGTAGAACTCTCTCCTCGACGAGATCATCGCGTGGAATTTCATCTTCAGGTGTTGGACTGCCACTGGTAGAGGGAGCTGGCACTGCAGTGGAACCGCCCTCTTCGACCCCGGGCGAGTCGTCAGAGGTGTTTGTTGAGCACGCAGATGCTCCCAACATGCACACAGCTAAAAACGTTCCCGCCACGAGTCGTGTCGATCCCGACAAATCTGTCCCCTACAATCTGCATGGTCACGTACCGCCGGGTGGTGCAATTCACTGTCACCGTGCGGGTCAGCTGATTTGATTATGCAGCACTGAGCTCGGAAATGAGAATTATCCCGTCAGAACGCTGGCATCGGTGGCGGTGAGAGCCGCGTTGAAAGCGTCCAGTTGGCGCATGGAATCCTCGGAAAGGTAGCGGCGGGCGGGGCCAGCCTCCCACTCGTCGTGCTGCTCGACGAGCACGACTCCTGCGAGGCGGAGCAGTGCTGCGGGGTTGGGGAACAAGCTGACGACGTCGGTGCGGCGCGATATCCGCGTTCGGGCTGGCGAGTAGTGCTTGATGGTATGTGATCTCTCACCACATCGTTTACACCTCACTCAACACATTGCACACAAGATCTCTCACGACATCGCTGACAGGTAGCAAGGGTCGCGGGTTTTCCCGGCTGATGACGGACTTCTCGATAATGGGAGGTGCCAAAGTCATTAACGGCGACGATTCGTCGCTAGATCATCGAGTTCAACCCCGACCTTCCCGAGGGGTTGAGCATCTCGGAATTCTGCAAGCAAATGGGCATCAGTCGGCCCTTTTACTACAAGGTAAAGAAGCGCTATCTGCGGCCATCAACGATCTCTCGGATCTTCATCACGATGGCCGATGAATAGCCTTTGCGACACGCAGAATAGGTGACTGGATAGTTGACAACTTTCGCTGTTTTGGATCATGCGATCGCATTGTCGCGTAATCGAACGTATAGGTGACACGTGTCGAGCATGGGTTGAGTGCCCGCTAGCCGAACCCTGAACGGACCGCTTGCAGGTGTCATTGCTGCCATCATGAACGGACTTCCGTCGTTCCATGGGGAATACTGCTCTTTTCACGCGCTGTTTGAGAGGGAATCCGGACGGCCACGGCACTCAGGATGAGGCCAAGCACAGCGAACCCGGCGCCAGCGAAGCCGCCCCAACGCATCATCCCGGCAGCAACTGCGACACCTCCGAGTGCGGCACCTATGGCGTTGGCCAGATTGAACGCTCCGACGTTCACCGAAAGCGCCAATGACGGTGCGGCGGCGGCATGACGCATCACGAGGGATTGCAAGGGTGCAATCGTAGCGGTCGACAACAACCCCAACATCAAAACCAGGGCCACCATAGCGGTCGGCATTTCAGCCGCCAGCGGGAACACAAACAAGGTAACGATGAGGGCAATAAAGACTCCAGCTAAAGTGCGACCGAGTGCCCGATCAGCCAGGCGTCCTGCTACGAGGTTGCCGACGACTCCGCCGATGCCATAGGCCATCAGCAGTACCGGTATGGTGCCTGCGGCGATGCCCGTCACGTCAGTCAGGAGCGGCACGAGGTAGGTAAACACGATGCCGACCCCTGCGAACCCGACTACGGTCGTCGAAACGGCCAATAGCACCGGCCTTCGCAGTAGCGCTCGGATCTCATCGACGATTCCCGTCGTGGGCGCTGGGGTGCGGGGCATCGCCCACGCCAGCAGGAGCAAGCCAATGAGTGCGACGGCAGCGATCACAACAAACGGAAGCCGCCAATTCGTGCCTCCGCCCAGCAGCGCTCCCAACGGCACTCCCAGTACGGTGGCCAGGGTCAATCCGGAGGTCACGATTGCGACGGCCTGCCCGGACTTCGCTGGTCCCATCGCTGTGGTCGCGGTGATCAGACCGATTGCAAACAGTGTTGCCTGGCTGCAGGCGGAAACGACGCGTGCGATCATGACCCAACCGAACGCGGGGGCGATTACAGTCAACGTAGTACCGGCGATAAATACCACGGCCAGACCAAGTGCCAGTCCTTTCCGCGGCAGCCGAGCGGTGAGCACGGTAATGATCGGTCCACCGATAGCTACCCCGAGCGCGTAGGCGGTGACCGTCTGGCCCGCGGTGGCGATATCGACAGACAGATCAAGGGCAAAAAGAGGCAGCATGCCTGCGACGAGATACTCTGCCGTACCAGTGCAAAACACCAACAGCACGAATCCAGCCAGCACCACTGCCGGGCGTGCAGCACGATCACGTGGGGAATTTCGAAGGACGAATTTTTCATTGTTCACTCTGATAGCATCAACTCTCACATCAATGAGAAGGCAAGCTCGCCGAGAGGAGTCGCTGGTCACGTGCGAATTTCTGAAGTTGTCGAACACTCTGGAGTGCCTGCCAGGCTGCTTCGATACTACGAAGAACAGGGCCTCCTCAACCCCCTGCGCAACCCATCGGGATACCGCGACTACACCGATCAAGATATCGAACTCGTTCGCCGCATCCGCCACTTTCTTGATGCCGGGCTCAGCACCGTTACCATCCGAACGGTGCTGCCCTGCCTGACAGACCAAGCAGGACGCCTGGCTCCAATCTGCACCGACCTCATTGAGGACCTCAAACGCGAACAAATTCGCATTGAAGCCTCCATCGACGCCCTCAAGCAATCCCGTGATGCCATCGAAGAAGTCATCGCCGCCGGCGTGTCTCTGCCCGGATGATGAGCTTTGCGACACGCTCGCTAGCGAAAAGTCGCGCGCCCGAGGACATGCCCGCGATTGCCCCATTTTGAGACGACGCAGAATTACCCCATTCCTCGCTGGGCTCTACTACGACCCCGGGACTACCCCGCAACGTGACGACATCATCCGAGCAGATCTGGAAGGACTTCGCAGCGCGCCTTGCCTTCGGCTCGGGCAGGATGGCGGGCATCTGGACCCGAGTTGATGAGGGCTTCGAGGCCTTTGCGCGTGCTCACGAGGGATGCGATACGCGCGTCATATGCCTTGAGGTGCTCCACTAGTGCGGGTGTCGCGCACGGCTCGAGGCGCCCTGGCTCGGAGACGCAGTCGATGAGTTCAAGAATTGTGCGGGTTGGCAGCCCAACGTCTAGGAGGGAACGGATCGCTCGCACTCTTTCCACCACCGCGGGGTCGAAAAGTCGCTGGCCCGAAGTAGACCGTTCGGCGGCCAAGAGGCCTCTGCTTTGGTAGTACCGAAGAAGCCGCGGCCCGACTCCTGTGAGCGCCGACAACTCACCGATGCGCAGCATTTCGTGCAACGCAGGCTTTGCTTCTGACACTAATGTCACCTCATACCCTTCAATCATGACGCACTCACTGACACTCCTCAACGGTACAGTCGCCTCGTCTGACGACTTGGCTCCACTGGCATTTGCGGGCTTCGCTCACTTCACGGCAATGCAGATTCACGATCGATCCATACGCGGGCTGGACCTGCATCTGCAGCGGCTCCGAGATGCCAGCGACGCGATGTTTGGCAGGCACCTTCCGGATGCCCAAATTGTGGACTATCTCCGTGTGGCACTCAACGCAGCACCTGAGAACGCATCGTTGGCGTTTTTCATCACGTCGTCCCCAGGAGAGTTCGTGGCTCCTCGCGCTGAAGTGCAGTTGGATGTTGTGACGAGAATCACAGATTCCGCCACGGTTCCCCTGGGGCCGCTGGCCTTGGACGTTGTTGCCCACCAGCGCGACCTGCCTCATGTGAAGCACGTCGGCGAAGTGGCCAAGACGCTGCTTCTTCGTCGGGCCGTCACGCGGGGATTTGACGATGCTGCCTTTGAAGATTCTGAAGGACGACTAAGCGAAGCGACTATCTGGAACCTGGCCTTTTGGGATGGACGCTCAGTGATTTGGCCCGAAGCCAACATCCTTACCGGCGTAACTATGCAAATTCTCCAGCGCCAACTCAGCGCACTCGGCGTCGACCAGAAAACCCAACCCATTCGTCGAAACGAATCACTTGGCCATCTGGCGGGCGTCGTGATGAATTCGTGGACTCCTGGCATCGCCATCGCCCGAATTGGTGATCATCCCCTGATAGCCGATGCCGACTTCACAGGACTTCTCCACTCTGCTTACCAGCACGAGCATCTCGTAAGCGTCTGAGTAGTAACCGTTTTCGTAACCAGGGTAACTTTCAGACGGGCTCTTCAACGGGAGCTTAAACCACCAACGGCTCCTGGGCCGTGCCGGTAGTGCAATCCTTTGCGGGACGCGTACGGCTCTACGTTTCGGACTCACTTTTGGCGCAAACTCAGAATCGATGCTGGAGAGGAGCGGAGTTTTGGGGCTTTGCTGCCGGATCACGTTCGGTACAAGGCCGCCATGGCAGTGGCAACGTCCCGCACAACAGCCTGCGCCTCCGGCGGACTCGTGACGCGGAGGTGGGCACCGAATTGCAACAGCTGACGCACGGACTCCACCTGGTCGTAGATCACGGTGATCTCGACTTGTTCGGCATCAGCGGGCTTACTGCTGGCGAGGCGAAAGCCGAGAATCCGTCGAGCGAGGTCAAGCCTGTCCTTCGACAGCATGGCGATAATTGTGATGCCTCCCCGGTTCTCGACTGCCGCACTCAAATCACGGTTGACGCTGGCGAGCGTTGCTTTCGGTCGAAGTCGCCGAACCTCCGGCTGGACATCCCAGCCCTCTAATCTTTGGAGCGAGTACAGCCTAGGCACGCGGTCGACATCGGCTACCAGGTACCAACGGCCGGACTTGGCTAGAAGACCGTACAGGTCAACGGCGTGCCAGGAAGCGTCTCGTTCGGCACTTCTCCGATAATGAATCCGCAAACGCCTGCCCGACTGTAGGTTTCAGGCGAGTTCGGCGACGCCGGCGGCGCTTGACATCGGGCTAAACCATGGAGTGTTGTCGACCACAATCAATTCGGACAATGGCAGTTCCAACTGGCGGCCTTGAGGGCGGCGGGACGCGATCTTCATTTGTGCGCTGCGCGTCAGTGAATCGATGCCAAGTTGGCGCGCTTGCCCGGGGTCCAAACCCAGCAGCTTCAGCGCATCGACCTCAGTGGGACTGAGTGTGGACACATCTAGTTGTGGCCCCGGAAGTAGGACTACGCGTCCATATCGGCCCCGGAAGGAGGACTACGCCTCCATATCGGCCTCGCTCGGCGAACACCGGAACATCTGCGTCCGCCAGAGCGATGACGTCGCGCAGTACCGTCCGGACCGACACGCCCAACTCTTCTGCCAGCTCAAGCGCCGTCATTTGGTGGCGCGTCTGGAGCAGCAACATCATCGAAAGCAGGCGTTGGGACTTCATCTCACCAGTATCGACGGATACCAGTCAAGATGTGTCATGTATTGATGAAAGGCTTGGCGTTGCCGAGAACGTCAACTAAGGAGATCCCCATGGCAACACCAAACCTGTTCCTCATCTATGTCACCGACGTCGAGCGCTCCACCCGCTTCTACAGCGATCTTTTCGAGATGGAACCTGTCACCGTTACCCCTCGTTATGTCCCGTTCGAGGTGGCCCCGGGCGTGCTCTTCGCTCTATGGTCTGGCCGCGGCGATACCGTCACAACGGCGACGCCGCGAACCAGCGAGTTGGGGCTCATGCTGCCTGGGTCAGCATCCGGAGTCGATGGCTGCTTCGCGGCGTGGACGGCCAAGGGGGCCATTGTTATCGAAGAGCCGCACGAAGACGTCTTCGGGCGCACATTCGTGGTCGCCGACCCGGATGGCAACCTCATTCGTGTCTCCCCGATCGACTAAAACGGAGTACAAGGGCGGGCTCGATTGAGCAATTCTGCCCTTGGAAGGCTCGAAGACCGGACCACTCACCGGACCACTCACCGGACCGGTCGCGGTTTCAAGCGTGAAGTGTCACGATCCCAACTATTGGCAAGCTGGGTGACAGACGCCGTCTGTTCCGGAGGTATGTCCCGAATCGGGAACCCCGTACGGGACGACGACGGGCGCCGCCGAGGTGGTGATGTCTATCGCTCGGACTCGCGCTCAGAGGTAAGAGGTGAAGAACTTGACCGCTTCGTCTGCGACATCCGGTCGTATGCCGGAGGGGTCCTGTCGATCGCCGAGAAAGACGTAGTGCCCGATATCCCGGCCGAGACTCTCGCCGCGGGCCTGTGGCATAGAGTCCCGATAGACCAGGGCGTTGTCTTCTGGCGGTGTGTTGTCGTCGGCGTCACCCCAGCGCACCAGGACCGGGGCAGAAATTTGGCTGAGGGACTCTGAGAGCAGGAGCCTTCCGATGGCGGGCGCCAAGAGCATTCCAGCCCGGACACGCACGTCGGTCAGGGACCGCGCGCCGGTTTCCGCCAACGACGTCAACTCGGCATCGGAATACTTGCTACGCAGCGTTTCGATCAAGGCAGGAAACTCCGGTACGTCTGGCGCAGGGATCTGTCCGTGAAACATTGCCTCCATGAGATGTACGTCAATTTTGCCGCCGAGTAGTGCGGTGACGGTGTAGCCGCCGAACGAGAACCCGGCCGCACCGACCCGCGTGATATCGATGTTGTGCTCGGCCACGAGGTGGTCGATGAGGAAGGTGACGTCCCGTGCTCGCTCCCACGCGAACGCGAATCCTTCGGGGAGGTATTCGTCGTTGTAGCTGTTCCCGGGGTGATCGACCGACGCAACGAGGAACCCCGCGTCGTTCAGTGGTTTCGCGAGCCAGTCCAGGTCCTCTCCCGCGCCGCCAGTGCCGTGCGAGAGCACTACGACCGGTGCCGGCGTTGACCTGCTGGCGGGCCAAATACGCGTTCTCAGCAAACGAGGTTCAGTCGGAACAGACCAGCTCGAACGCGAGTGGTCGAGCAGGTGCGTTGTCTCGGGGTTCATTCCCGAAGCCTAGTCCGACCACTTTCGCACCACGGTCCGCAAGACGAACGGTGACCGGGACGCCGATCCGCCGATCCGCCCCAAACGAATCATGATCCGTCCCCGTCGATGACCCTTTCAGTTCGCGCGCGGCGACGTCGGGACGGAGGACGCGTTCGGATCGAGATTCGGGTCCCACGGCTGGGGAATGCCGATCGGGTTCGGAAAGGGAAAGACCGTTTGGCACGCTCTTGCGATGGGCGCAAGCGTTCGGGCGACATCCGCGATCTCGTCGTCGGTCATTCCGCTCCACGGACGGACGGCCAATCGGTTGGTCACCTGCTCGGCGCGATCGAGTGCCGCTGTGCCCTTCTCGGTGATCTGGCCCTGGCCGGCCAGTAGCCCGCGGGCCGAGAGCTCGTCGACTTCGATTGCCCACTGTTCCTCCGTCCAGCCACGCGCCTTTCGCACGCTCGTCGCGTCGATGTCCACCGCGCTGCGCAACACGATGGTGCTGATGCCCGCGATCCCTCCCTCGACCAGTGCGATCACATGACCGTCTCCGCGATGCTCGCGAAGAGTGGCCGCGGCTTGCCAGAGACGGCGATACGGATCCGACTCCACCGGCAGAGCGCTGTTCGCCGCCGCGAGTGGTCGGCCTATGGTGTCGACACGAGCCGCAGCCTGGGCAAGTACATCAGCCGCTTCGGTGACAGATCGCTCGTCGGGCACGAAGTTTCGCAACGTCTCCGCTGCACCCCGAGACCGCGCGTCAAGGACCCGGTCCACCGTCACCATCGACCACACAGCCGGCAGCACCCGTTCGACCAAGAACGGAGCGAACCCACTGAAGATCGCCACCACCGGCTCGGCGGTCACGGCCCCGAGCGGGGCGGCGCGACCGGCGAAGTATCCGTCCCAGTAACGGGTGAGTCCGATATCTGCGAACGCCTCCCTCGCCTCCGGCGAGAAATACGTCACCGCGTGGATCGGCTCGAACAACGTCCACAGCGCCCGAACCCGATGCTCCAGCTCGTTCATTCGTCTCCTTCGTCGCAGCGTCTTCCCGATTCTATTGCGCGGGGCAACACCGACCTCAAAGCCTCGGCCCACCGATGGCATGTTGCGGACCTAGGCGTCGAGAACAGGATTTCGTGCTGACGTCGATGTTTCAGAGCGGGACCGGCCAGCGCGGCACATTTGGGCCTAGTACAACCAACAACCGAGCACGCCGATTCTGTGTCAGTCGGGAACCCCCTACGGGACGGCTGGCGATCGAGACGTCCTCCGGGTGTCCGTACCCGTTGGAGTGTTGAGGGGCACACTCAGGAACGCACCGAGGCAACTTCCGTTGCAGCGATCACCGCATTGAGGAAGCCCGGGAAACGGGCATCGACCTCTCGGACGCGGAGCACTGTCCAGCGTTGCGTTCCGCGGTCTTCTTGACGGATCAGTCCCGCCTCGCGAAGTACTTTGAAGTGGTGGCTCAGCGTCGACGGTGCAACATTTACAGGGAATGTTCCGCAGGCGCGCCCATCGGGTTCGGCGTGGAGCGTGCGGACAATCGACAGCCGTGTCTCGTCGGAGAGGGCGTGCAAGACCGCGGTCACGAGAACTGTTTCGAGCGTCGGATGATGAAGTGCCGGTCGCGGATTGTGTCCCACACTTACTCCTTTCGAGTATTCACGAATGAATGCTAGCATCCGAGGTATTATTCGACATATTTCGAAAGAAGGCGAAACGTGATCACCTCAACGATGCGCGCTCTCACATTCCACGGCCCCGCAACGGACACTTCCCAAACTGATGTCGCCGTGGTCGTGAGGCCGGCACCCGGCCCCGGCGAGGTCTTGATCCGTGTCACCCACGCCGGTATCAACTTCAAAGACGTGATGATGCGACGGGGCGATCACGCCTACTCGTCCGTCTGGCCCGTCATTCCCGGCCTTGAAGTCGCCGGCGTCATCGAACAGGTCGGCGACAGAGTGGATAGTCTCGAAATCGGTAAACGAGTAGTTGCCCTGACCAACACGGGCGGACTCGCTGAGTACGTTGTAGCCAATGCAGTGCTGACGGCGGGCATCCCGGACGGAGTAGCCTCCGAGGTCGCGGCCGTGGTGCCTGGGGTCTGGGCTACGGCGTGGCTGCTAGTGAATGAAGCCGCCCGTGTCCGCGACGGCGACACGCTCCTCGTCCACAGCGCGTCGGGCGCCGTCGGTACCACCATCGCAGCACTTGCGGAAGCAATCCCCGATACCACCCTCATCGGCGTTGTCGGAGCCGCAAGCCGCCTCGAAGACGCGAAGAGCGCGGGCTATCAGCACGCCTTCGTCCGCGACGACCATCTCGTCGACGCGGTCCTCACCCAGCTGGGCGGCACCGGCGTTGATATCGTGTTCGATCCTCAAGGCACCGCGTGGCTCGACGCCGACCTACGCATGCTCGCTCCCCATGGCCGCGTCGTGCTCTTCGGCAACGCTTCCGGCGCCCCTCTTGACCCGATACCCACCGAGAGGCTCTCAGCCAGCAACGCCGCCGTCGGCGGCTTCAGTATCGCCGCCCTGTCTGCCGCGGCACCGAAACTCGTCCAGCGCGCCATGAATGCCGTGCTCCACCGGATCGCCGAAGGCTCCCTCACCCCCGAATCGACCAGCGCTGAGGGACTCGATCAGGCCGCCGCGCTCCAGCAACAACTCGCGAATGGCAGCGCAAAAACGAAACACGTAATAAGAATCACGCCAGAACTCAGATGACGTGGGCGGCCGGCAGCAATCACCGCCACTGCGCCCGGTAGCGGAACCGCCTACGCATCAGATGTGAGCTGATCCAGACGCTCGAGGAATGTGTGCAGGACGCGCCGAAATGCTGCCGGTTGCTCGACCCAGGGGTAGTGCCCACACTCTTCGATCGTCACGGAATGCCCTGCGGGGAACATTCGAGCGAGGGCTTGGACAGGTTCAAAGCCGACAAGGCAGTCTTGCGCACCCGCAATGACGAGTACGGGAGCCGTCATCTCGAGAAGCCATGCGGCGATGTCGTGTGGTGGGTCGACGCTGAAGTATGCCGTCGCGGCGGCTCGGCTCCAGCGCCCGATCTGTGCGTGTGCTCGTCCGGTTTCATGCCAGGTCGCGTAACCCGCGGCTGCCGAGTCGCGCTGCCAAGCGGTGAAATCGTCTTCAGTCGATGTGGCCGGGCCGGCTCTCAGCGCCAATATTGCTCGGTCAAAATCTGGATCACCGCGGCGTCGGTCGATGAGAGTCGGGACATCCGTCGGCTCATCAACTAAGTACCCTGCGGGTGGGGTGATCAGCACCAAAGCCGCAATGTTGCGTGGGAATTGTGCAGCGTAGGCAATGGCCAAGCGGGTTCCAGCCGAGTGCGCGATCAGGGCGAGCCTGTTGAGGCCCAAGTGAATGCGCAGCTGCTCCACATCGACCGCTTGACTCCACCACGACCCCCGTTGTGGATCACTCGGTGCTTCGGTCAGGCCGACACCTCGTAAGTGCGGCACGATCAGGCGGTGCTCCTCGCCCAGCCCCGCCAGATCGCCCAGGTAGCTGGGGTGTCGGGCCGCGCCACCGGCCAGGAGAACGACCGGAATCCCTTCGCCGGTTCCGGGAATGTCCTCATAATAAAGGACCGAACCATCGGAGCTGTCATAGCGTGGCATGACTCGACGCTACAGGGCACTCGGACCGTAGCCCTTTGCAGAAATCGTTAACTCTCACTCTCCGGCAACCTGAGACCTCATCGAGTCGGTGGAACCTTGTCCGAACGGCCGATAGATGGCGAAGTCCAAAGCACAGTCCAACGGTCGAGCAGCAACTATTCGTGTGGGCTTGCAGACCCTGTTGCAGCCCGGATTTCCGCAATTCGCAGCCTCAGAAAGACAATGGTCAGGATCAATACCCAGACGACGAGTATCACGACCACGAGAATCACTAAGAAGTAAAGTGCCATCAAGAGACCACCAAAAACGCTAAACATAACTTCAACCCCCAGCTGTTCGGCACTCCTCGGATGGTGAACTCAACAACCGCCTACATGCCCACCATGGAGTGCCACAGCCAGTTTGGCATGCGACCTCGTCTTGCCTGATCGTTCTTTCTGCAGATATCACTGGAGACTGCCCGAGTCTTGGCTTAAGGGCCTGATTATTTTAGTCTCGATTATCGGACGGGCACCGCGACAGATCTTGGCCTGACCAACGCAACTGCCGAACACCCTGAGGCCGTGTCAGAGGGGAACCCCCAACGGGATTCCCGATGGAAGCTTAAGCATCCAAGAATGGCTGTCAGATCGCGGATACAGTTCTTGCTGCAGCTACCGCCGGAGATCGTTGATTGTGCGGTCGCCTAAGAGCCAACTGATCCCGACAAACACCCCGCTGACGATCGAGGATGCAAGGAGGAAAAGCAGGGCGTGTCCGATGAAGCTGGCTGGCGTGCCGATGATCGTCGTCGTGGCCAGCCCGGCTGCGGCGCTGATCATTGCCGTCGCTAGGAGCCGGATGAGACCCCACACCGCGGCCGGCTCGGAGTCGGGTTCGTGTCCGCGTTTTCGGAAAGTTCGTCGGAGTAGGACGTGAGCTGTCGACCATCCGGCAATGTTTGCGATCGAGATGCCGGCGGCGATTCCGATCACGGTCAGCTGCGGGGGAAGCAGGATCGCCGCTGCCAGCGCACCGGCTGCAGAGAGCACGGCGATGGTGAGTTGTGTGATGAACGGGCCTCGGGCGTCTTGCAGAGTGAAAGATGTCCGGTTGAGGACGTAGGCCTGGCTGAAGCCGACGAGGCCGACCGCCAGCACCTGCAAGACGTGGCCGATGAGGGGCGTGCCGAAGATCGCCTCAGTCAGAATCGGCCCGACAGCGACGAAAACTGCCGCGGCGGCGAGTGACACATACGCGACAGGTCGAAGCGCGAGATTGGAAAGGGACTCGACTTCAACGAAGTTGTTGCGTGCGGCCGCCCCGCTCATGCGTGTATAGAGGGCCGTGGTCAATGACACGGTCACAATTCCATGGGGCAGAAGCATCAGCAGGTATGCGATCGAGAGGGAGTTCAGGCTTGGCCCGTCGATGCCCAATTGGTTGAGTGACTCTCCGGCGCTGCTGGCTACGTTCGCCGTCACCAGGTAGGCAACTTGACTGGCAAACACCCCGCCCAGAGTCCAGCCGGCCAGCGAGGACATGTGGCCGAGACCGGCAAAGCCCCATCGGAAGCGCAGACGGAAACCGATGCAACGCAGCGGAATCAGCAACAAAAGGGACTGGACGGCGATGGCCAAGGTCGCGGCCCCGCTGAGGACCGCAACCATCAGTGGGGTCCACGAGCCAGCGTCACCCAGTCCGGAGGGCAAAGCGACGAGGAACACCAGGATGCCGCCGATGCCAACGACGTTCGAGATTGCAGGTGCCCAGGCTGGGGCACCGAACACGCCACGCGCGTTCAACACCTGCGACAAGACGGCGAAGGCGATGAGAAAGAAAATTTGCGGCAAACACCAATACGCCATCGACGTAGCAAGCCCTAGCCACGGCGCGGACCACGTCATGGCGTAGATCCAGACGATTCCCGGCGCACACAAGGTAAGAACGACCGTGGCGCCGGCCCCACCGATCAGGATGATCGTCAGAAGGCGGTCAGTGTCTTCCTGACCCGCAGGGCCAGCGTGCAGGTTCCGAACGATCTGGGGGACAAGCACGGCGCCGAGGACGCCGCCGGCGATCAGGGCGAACAGGTACGTCGGCGCCGAGTTCGCGATTTCAAACGTTTGACCCGCGACGGCCGTGCTGGTTCCGCCGACGGCGGCCACCAGCAGAATAGCCTTCGCAAAACCCAACGCCCTGGAAACCAGAGTCGCCGCCATCATCGAGCCGACTGCTCCACGAGCGCTCACCGTGAACGACCTGAACCAGTGCTTCGCCGTCGACACCCGAAACTAGATTCCCCCATTCGTCAACATTCCCACAACTCCGTCCCGGTGCCACACTCACGCACTCGCCCGCGCTCCATAGTGGTTTGCTTCTCAAGGGAACGATCACCGGGACGCCCCATCGTTCCGAAAGCCGATCGCTAGGTGAAACGACGGGCGGTGAGCCCTTGGCTAGGATGAGCACCATGCGAACGTGGGACTTCTACCTGGCCGGCGAAGAGGTGGTGACGAATGCGTGGGGCGCCGAGGTTACGCAGCAGTCAGCTCTTGACATGCCACTCCTTGAAGGCTTACTCCACGGTCCCGACGATGATCGTGGTGACTTGGAGATCGCGGTGCCGCTTGCTCGTGTCGTGCACGACGAGTTCGATGCGTACGGCACTTCAGGATCGCCACTGAGCAACGAGGACTCCCGGCTTCTCATCCGCGCATTGAAAGCAGTTCTCGCACGATTGGGAATCGATTCGTTCGATCCGCCGTTTCGCGATTTCGAGACGTTCCGCAAGTACTGGCGAGCCAACGATGGCCACGGAAGTTGGCAGGCTCGGCGGGACATGGTCGACGGGCAGCTCGATGCGCTCCATGAGGTGCTCGACGCTCGTGAAACGGATGCCCTGTCAGGAGCGCTGGCCGATCCGATTTCTCCGAGGAAGGCGACAGGGTGGCGGCGGGTAGACGAGGAACTGAATGAGATGCGCCGGCACTTCCAAAACGCTCGCACGGAACAGGATTACTCGAACGTCGGTAACGACGCAGTGGCTGTACTCGAAGCACTTTCTTCGGCCGCATACAACCATTCTCGTCACGGTCAGGCTGGCGAGGATGAGCCACCCGTCTCGAACACGAAGGTTCGGCTCGGGACAGTGGCTGAGGCGGAGTTGGCGGGCGCAGAAAGTGCGGAACTGCGCAAGGTCGTGCGCGCAGCAATTGAGCTGGCTCAGGCTACGAAGCACCGCCGTAACGGAGATCGTCGCGCAGCCGGCATGACCGCTGATTCCGTCTTGCTAGTCGTGAACCTGATCCGTCGGGTACGCGAACCATCCGCGGAGTCTCGGTAGCCGAACGTCTCACGCGACGCGGGCGTTTCCCAAGCGTAGTGGCGGGAACTGACGGGTTTGCGTGTCAGCCCGTACAATCGTGCTCGTGGATTGGGTTGCGGGAACAGTGCCAATCTATTTAGATCGCTGGGCTATCCAGCCACACGGCGAAACGGTGACGACGCCCTCCAGCTGGTTGGTTCCGGGGCGCTGGCATGATCGAGACGTCATGCTCAAGGTCGCTCGGATCGCCGAAGAGGGCCGCGGTGGCCCCGTCCTGGCCTGGTGGGCAGGCTCGGCCGCCGCGGAGGTGTATGCGGTCAACGACCAGGCCGTTCTCATGGGTCGGGCATCCGGGCATCGTGACTTGACCACGATGAGCCAGACAGGTCTTGATGATGAGGTCACCCACATCCTCTGCGGAACCATCTCGTCTCTCCACAGCGCCTCTGCTATTTCGGCGCCGCCCGCTGAGGTGGTGCCTTTGTCGCAATGGTTTCACGACCTCATCGGCACCGACGCAGCACAACTTCAGGCCGGCAGCCTGGCGCGAGTGGCAGCCATGGCGCGGGAGTTGCTGGAAGCCTCGGACATGGAGGGCCAGGTGGTTCTCCATGGCGACGTCCATCACGGCAATGTTCTTGATTTCGATGGCCGCTGGCTGGCCATAGACCCGAAGGGCCTCTTTGGTCACCGCGCCTTCGACTACGCCAATATCTTCTGCAACCCCACTGCAGACTTGGCGTTGTCTCGTTTTCACCGCCGCCTAGCGATCGTCAGCGAGCACTCGGGGCTCGACGTTGACGTGGTGCGGTCGTGGGTCATTGCATGGTGCGCACTTTCGGTGACGTGGACCAACAACAGCGGTGGACAACCATGGACCGCGCACGCCATCTTGAGCGAGTTCGGCTAATACTTCGCCGCCGGTAGAACCTCCACTCGGAAACCCGACCTGCTGTGGCTCCCCCGCAAGAGGAACCCTCACCGGGACGAGCGGATCTTCTATCCACCGGGACGCTGACTGCTACTTGGGCTCGACAATCGCGTCGGCATAGTGGTCAATCGCACCGCGATAGAGGGGCAGGGTCTTGCCCAGAGCCTTTAGGGCGACTCGTAACGCGTCCCCGGGCCGCCCCGCGTCGAAGAGCGCTAAAGCCAAGAAAGCTTCGTTGGCGTCGCCGATAGTGGCGTCGGATTCCACGCCTTCCAGAATCCTGATCGCTTCGGTGGTCTCACCAACGTTGCGAAGTGAGCTGGCCAGCTGAATTTGAGCTTGAGGCAGGCAGACAGGATCGAGACCAAGTTCCAGCGCACGGCGGTAAAGCGGAATCGCTTCCGCTTCCTGTCCGAGAAAGTCATGCACCGACGCCCACTCGTAGGTGGCGGCCGGATCATCGTCTCGTCGCTCTGCGATCAGCACGTGCATGGAGCTCAAAGTGGACTCCTCGTCGGCGTCACTGGCGTCAAGCCAGAATATTCTGATCCGTTCTTCCCAGTCAGTCATGGGCCCATTTTGGCAGGCTGCAGGACTGCTTGAGCACTGCCCGTGTGGGGAACCCTCCGCGGGCCACCGCACAGAAGAGGATGCCTTCGTCGCCATCGAAATCGTCGTGCGGAAGCGATCACTGCGAGCCACATCGTGAACCACTCGCTGTGTGATCGGGCAGACTGACGAGATGACGGAGATTGTGGTGCGTGAGGCCGAAGCGCTCGAGACGGAGGCAATCGCGGGGTTGCGCTGGCGGTGGGTGGTGGAGCGGGGCGGAGTTCCGGTTGTGAGCCGGGAGAACTTTGTGGCGTCCGTCGTCGCTTTCGCGTCCGCGCATGAGCAGACCCATCACCGGGTCGTGGCGGTGCGCGGCGGCGTGGTCGTCGGCATGGCCTGGCTGGCGGTGCTGCCCAGGGTGCCCAGCCCGCGCGCCACCGATCGTGCTTCCGGAGACGTGCAGTGCGTGTACGTCGTCCCGGAGGAACGAAACGCCGACATCGGCGGCACGATGATGGCGGCTGTTTTGGACAAAGCTCGACAGCTGGGCCTGGAACACGTCACCGTGCACTCCAGCCCCGAGGCAATCCACCTCTACGAACGCACCGGGTTCACGGCTTCACCGCGCGTCTTGTTCGCCGATTTCGCCGGTCGTTGACGGGTTGCGACGCTCTGGGAGTCGAGCGTTAGCCGGTCGCGAGGGCAGCGAGGTCCGGGCAGGTTTTCATGATCACTGCCCCGAGCCGCAGAGGTTGACTGATAAATGGCGAATGGCTGGAAGGCAGGCGAACGACGTGGGTGCAGCGGAGTGCCATCCGTTCTTGTAGGGCCGGGCTGAGCGCTTGGTCCTGCTCACGTTTGACATAGGTGCTTTCAACGTTTGTCCAGGCGAAGCGTTGTTGCACGCCGCGGCCGTGACCCGGCTGCTGTGGCACGAGCAATCCCGACGCCCATGCAATGAGAGAATCCGTGCAGTCGGCGTACAGAAGCTCGCGAGCGTGCTCAGTCGGGATGCTGGTCGTTCCGTCCGTGTTGCGCCGCACCGCGTCGTTGACGAGAGCGCCCGTGCCGCCGAGGAGCGCACCGCTTTCACCTGCGGTCGGCACGAATGCCGCGACGTAGATGAGGTGTCGTACCCGATCGAGCCCGGTGATAACCGAACCCCCATACGAATGCCCCAAGACAACCGGCGCCACCGGAAGCGCGTCCACGACACTCTGCACAGCCGCTGTGTCGTTCGTGAGCGAGCCCCGATGCAGGCGCGGAACGTGCACGCCGATCCCGTGCGCACGAAGAACGGCTGTCAGACGATCGAAATGCGCAGGCTGATGCCATAACCCGTGGACGAGAATGACCTCCGGTCGATGACTCATCCCCCCC
>NZ_PJJQ01000034.1:0-464758 GCF_002929575.1 Cryobacterium sp. N21
CGAATACCCCGACACCCCGCCCACAACGTAGACGCTGTGCGAGCTGCGACGTGCTCCAGCCGCGGTAAGAGCGGGCGTCTGCGAGCCGGGAGCTTACGGGACTGTGGCTATCTAGGAGGTCGTCCATCTGCTTGCTATAGCAAGCATCCTTTGCTTTGGCTCCCCATACTTAATGGGACGGGCCACGCAACCGGTGCTTTGCCCCTGTCGGTGAATCAGCGGTTGGGGAAGCCGTGGGGGAGACCGGTCAGAACGGGCGCGAGCCGGGCCAGACGCTCGCGCTCGAGGATGAGGGCGGTGTACTCACGTTCGCGGCGCACGGCGGCTACGCCGACGAGGAAATACTCGGCCGGAGCGTCAGGCAGCGGCCAGACGAAGGGGGCGACCTCGGCGGCGAGGGACTGAGCCAGATGTTCGCGGGTCACGGGGGTCAGATGGGACGACTGGCGCAGGTACTGGGCAACACGACGGGCGAGGCGGTCGGGCAGGCGCGCGATATCGACCGTCTGCGACCAGGGCAGCAAGGCGTCTGGTAGGGGGCGCGGGACCTCTTTATTGCGCTGCACACGTTCGTGCTGGCTGTAGGTACCGGCCAGCAGGTCGCCGAGGCGCTTGGAACGCCCATTGAGCAGGGCAGTGATGGCGGCGAGACCTCCGACGGTCATGATGATCTCGAGCACGCCGGTCAGGGCGCGAATGAACGCGTGACGCAGGGAGATCGCTCCGCCGTCGTCTCGTACGATGCGGGCGCCGATGGCGAACTTGCCAAGCGAGCGGCCGTGCGTGAGGGTTTCGACCAGGACCGGCACGACCACCAGCGAGAAGACGAGGGCAACAACGTTCAGTGCCTGGGTGAGCGCGGCGTCGGTATAGGCCGCGAAACTCAGATAGAAGCCCAGAAGAATGAGCAGGTACAGGGCCAGATAGGCGATCGCGTCGATGATCGCCCCGGCGCCGCGGAGGATGACGCTGGCCGGCCGCACGTCGAGCGCGACCGCCTCACCGGTGACGAGTTCATCGTCACTGTCAAAATCAGCGGCACGGTCGGTGGGACGCGCGGTCTCCTTCATGTCTACTATTGAACCAGATGGATCTCGACGCATATACGGCCGCGCACCGCGCCGACTGGGACCGCCTGACCGAGCTCGGTGCCCGGCGGGGTCTGTCCGGTGCCCAGTCGGATGAGCTGATCGAGCGATATCAGGCCGGGGCCACTCAGCTCTCCGCGATCAAATCGACCGCCGGCTCTACCCTGGAAGGCGACCGGCTGTCGGTCGGCCTGTCCCGCGCCCGGCTGCGCTTCACCGGCGTGAGCGTCAATGTGTTGGCGCAGCTTCCCCGGTTTTTCGTTGCCCAGCTCCCCGCGGCTTTATATCGGCTCCGCTGGCTCACCCTCGCGGTCGCCGTGGTCACGGTCGTCGTCGCTGGACTGTACGCCGTGTGGGCCTACAACGATCCAAGGGTCTTGGCCAACCTGGGAACAGAGGCGCAACTCGCGCAACTGGCCAACGAGGACTTCGTGGGGTATTACTCCGCGAACCCGGCGGCCTCCTTCGCCGGATTCGTCTCGACCAACAACGCCTGGATCGCCGCGCAGTGCATCGCCTTCGGCATCACCGGGGTCTACGTGCCATTCATCATTCTGCAGAACGCCATGAACCTCGGCACCACGGCCGCCATCATGTTCGCCTACGACAAGGGCGACGTGTTCTTTCTCTACATTGCTCCGCACGGGCTGCTCGAGCTCACGGCGATCTTCGTTGCGGCTGCCGGCGGACTGCTCATTTTCTGGGCCTGGATCGCCCCCGGCGCACGTACCCGAGGTCAGGCACTCGCCGAAGACGGCCGAGCGCTGTTCACCGTGGCGATCGGACTGGTGTTCGTGCTGTTGGTGTCGGGCATTATTGAGGGCTTCGTCACCTCGCAGCCCTGGCCGTGGCCGATCAAGATCGGCATCGGAGCGGTGGCGCTCGGCGCGTTCCTGTTCTACATGATCGTGGTCGGCGGGCGCGCAAGCAGGGCCGGAGAAACCGGCGACCTCAGTGAGTTCGAAGCGGGGAGTACGCGCATTTACAGCGCGTGAGTCAGAGCCGCCCGGCCGCCTTCAGCGCGATGTAGCGGTCAGCCAGGGCGGGCGGAAGCTGCGCGGGGGAGGCGGTGACGACATCCGCTCCCAGCTGGCGGATGGCGGCCGACACGCGCGCCACGTCGAGCAGGGCCCGCTCAGCGGCCGCCGCGCGGTAGATCTCGTCGCGTCCGCCGCGGGTGGCCGCCGCGAGCACGGTAGCTGGGTCGAGCACGGAGGCCACGACCACCGTGTGCCGCTTGGTGAGCTGCGGCAGCACCGACAGCAGCCCGGTCGACGCTCCCGCAGCGTCGATGGAGGTGAGGAGCACGACCAGGGCATGCTGGCTCGTGACCGCGCGCACCTGGCCGGGAACGGCCGCCCAGTCCATTTCGATGAGCTCCGGGTCGATCAGCGCCATGGAATCGACCATCTGCGACAGCAGGGCCGCGCCGGTCGCTCCCTGCACCCGGCCGCGCACCCGGCGGTCGAAGGCGAGAAAGTCAACCCGGTCGCCGGCCACCGAGGTGAGGGCTGCGAGCAGCAGGGCCGCTTCGAAGGCGGTGTCCAGCCGGGGCTCGTTGTCGACGCGGGCTGCGGACGTGCGGCCGGTGTCGAGCAGAATCACGATCCGACGGTCGCGCTCCGGCCGCCAGGTGCGCACCATGACGTCGCCCCGCCGGGCCGTGGCCCGCCAGTCGATCGAGCGCACATCGTCACCGCGCACATATTCGCGCAGCGAGTCGAACTCGGTGCCCTGCCCGCGCACCATCACGCTCGTGCGTCCGTCGAGCTCCTTGAGTCGTGCGATACGGGAGGGCAGGTGTTTGCGGGCGTGAAACGGCGGCAGAACCCGGATGCGCCCCGGCGCGTTCAGTGTCGCCTGACGGTTCCACAAACCCAGCGGCCCCAGGGAGCGCACCGTCACCTGTTCGACCCGGCGCTCCCCCCGCCGAAACGGAGTGAGCGTCAGCGAGACCAGCCGCCGTTCGCCGCGCACAATCACCACCCGGCCGCGCACGAGGCCGGCACCCGCCGACGGCTGCCAGGCATCCCGCACCACGGCGTTCAGGCGCCGACGACCGGTATTCGTCAGGTACAACTCGCTCGTGGCCGATTCGCCGAGGCGAACGCGGGCGGGCAGCATCCGTTCGACCGAAACGGCGCGCGGCGACGCGGCCAGCGCCAGGTCGAGACTGCCGAGCAGAAGCACGAAGACCAGCCAGAGGGCGAGCACGCCGGCCGCCGCCTCCACGGAGGGCCCGAACAGCACGATGGGCACCGCGCCGAGGGCGAGGAGAAGAACGAACCGTCCGCTGAGCGTCATCGTTAGATCGGAACCTGAACCTGCTGCAGCACTCCGCGCAGAATCGCATCGACCGAGACGCCTTCGAGTTCGGCTTCGGGGCGCAGCTGCACACGGTGCCGCCAGACCGGCAGCGCCATGGCCTGCACGTGGTCGGGGGTGATCGAGTCGTAGCCGCTCAGCCAGGCCCACGCCTTGGTAGCGGCGAGCAGGGCGGTCGTGCCGCGAGGGCTGACCCCGAGCTTGACCGAGGGGCTCGTGCGGGTGGCGCGGGCCAGGTCCACGATGTAGGCGAGCACATCGGCGCTCGACCTGACCCGAGCGACGGCATCCTGCGCCGCGGCGAGTTCGGCCGCGCCGAGAACCGCGCTCACACCGGCACCGGCCAGATCGCGCGGATTGAAGCCGGCCGCGTGGCGGCGCAGCACCTCGATCTCATCGACCCGCTGAGGCACTTCGAGCACGAGCTTGAGCAGAAACCGGTCGAGCTGTGCCTCGGGCAGCGTATAAGTGCCCTCGTATTCGATCGGGTTCATGGTCGCCGCCACGATGAACGGCTCTGGCAGCTTCAGCGACTCGCCGTCGACGCTGACCTGACGCTCCTCCATCGCCTCGAGCAGCGCGGACTGCGTCTTCGGCGGCGTGCGGTTGATCTCGTCGGCGAGGCAGATGTTCGTGAATACCGGCCCCTGCCGAAACTCGAATTCGCCGGCCTTGGTGTCGTAAATGAGCGACCCGGTCACGTCGCCGGGCATCAGGTCGGGCGTGAACTGGATTCGTTTGGTGTCGAGACTGAGTGCGTGGCTGAGGGTGCGCACGAGCAGGGTTTTCGCTACGCCCGGCACGCCCTCGAGCAGCACGTGGCCGCGCGCGAGCAGCGCGATGATCAGCCCGGTGACCGCGCCGTCCTGCCCGACGACGGCCTTGCCGACCTCGGTGCGCACCCGGTTGAGGGCGGCCCGCAGCGCGGCGGCATCCGCTGCGTTGGTCGGCGCGGTGTCGATCTGATCAGTGGGAGTCGTCATGGGTCCATTCTCTCGGCTGGAGGGGGGAAGATTTCAGAAGAAGCGGATGCCGGCGCCCCGGCCCGCACGGCCTGGCTGGTCGCCGTTTCGAGGGCCTGCAGGGCGACTCCGAGCTCCATCAGCTGGGCATCGGAGACGGGGATGGCACCCACGAGAACCCGGCGAACCTCGTCGGGGGCGCGGCCGGTGATAAGCGCCACCGTGGCGATGACCTCGTCCAGGTGGGCGAGCCGGCCGAGGCCGACGGTTCGGGCGAGGCGTTGCACGGCGCCCACGCGCAGGGCGTCGATCGCCCGCAGGCGGGCGTTACTGCGCGCATAGAGTCGGGCTCGACCCTCCAAAGTCTCGCTCGCCTTCACCGTGACCGGCAGATTCTCGGCTACGAGCGGCCCGAAGCGCCGGCCGCGCCAGACTGCGGCGGCGACGCCGACGAGCGCGAGCAGCATGAGCACCGGGGTGACCCAGCCGGGCGTCAGGTCGGCGAGTGAGGGTGGCCCCGTGCGGGGCAGGTCGGCCAGGGTCGGCAGGTACCAGACCAGCGAGTCGCTCGGCCCGAGCAGGCCGAGGGCGAACGCCGCATTGCCGTAGCCGGTCACGTTCTCGTTGTTGAACACGCGCGGGTCGGGCACAAGCGAGACGAGGTCGCCGGTTAGTTCGTTCTGCACCTGCACCAGCGAGAAGGTGTCGGTGCCGCTCGGAAAGCAGCCGGTGACCAGCGGATGCTCGCCCTGCGGAATCGAC
Organism: Cryobacterium sp. N21; assembly: GCF_002929575.1. Taxonomy (NCBI): domain Bacteria; kingdom Bacillati; phylum Actinomycetota; class Actinomycetes; order Micrococcales; family Microbacteriaceae; genus Cryobacterium; species Cryobacterium sp. N21. The sequence continues at coordinate 5,138 of NZ_PJJQ01000034.1, forward strand.
AGGGTGTCGCCGCCCGGCACCAGCTCCCCGGCCCGGCTTGCGGCCGGAACCGAGCAGTCGGCCGTCAGCGTCTCCGCATCGGAGACACCGCCGAAGCCCACGGTGGGCGCCAGCGCCTGCAACGCCAAGAAATCCGGTGCAACGACCACCGTGCGCGCGGCGAGGTCGCCGAGTTCGCTCAGCTGCGACTGGTCGAGGTAGCTGTTCTCGTCATAGAGCAGCACGGTGGAATCCGCGCCGACCGCCCCGCGCACCTCGGCCAGGGAACCGGCCAGAGTCACGGTGACGCCCTGCTGGCGAAGCACTTCGACCAGGGCCATCGACCCGGCCGGAGCCGCGTTGTCCCCGGCCAGTGCCCTGCCGGCAGCCTGGCTGCCACCCGAGACGAGCACGGCGATGATGGCGATGGCCAGTATGCAGGCAGCGGCGATCACCCAGAACGAGGAGCGGCGAAGCAGCGCGCGCAGGGTCGGCGTTGCCACGGTCGTGGCGCTCGCAGGGCCACCACCGGCGCGGGCGCCGGGCGCAGCGGCATCCTCTGGAGACGTCAGCGTCGCGCTCATGACCGACCCGCCTCGGCCAGCGGGGTCAGCACGACGGGCATCGCAGAGCGCAACTCGGCCTCGAGCGCGGCCAGAGCGCGATAGTCGGGCTCGGTGCCGGCCTGCTCCAGATAGCGCACCCGGTCGAAGGTATCGGCGGCGAGAGCCAGGGCCGGGCCATGCACCGGAAAGACCTGCCGGGCTCGGGTGACGAAATCGTGCGCGGTCGTGCCGGGCGAGACAGCGAGCACCGTGCGTTCGGCGAGGCCGCGGGCCAGGGCGCGAAAAATTTCCTCGCAGGCCAGGCTCCAGTCGCCTGCGCTCGCCGCTGCCTCGGCGGCCGTGCGCATCTCGGCGCTGCTGCGCTGGTCGATCGTGCCGAACAGGTCGAGAGCGGCGCGGCGTCGCCTGGCCAACCTGGGGGCGCCGAACAGCAGCCAGCCGGCCACAAGCGCCGCGAGCACAAGCACGACCGCGACAATCGGCAGCCAGTCTTTCAAATTGCCGTCGCCGCTGATGGTCAGGGACTGGAGCCAGTCCAAAAAGGCCTGGGACGCCCGGTCGAACCAGGTGGGCCGGGCGGCGGCGTACGGGGCTTTGGCGAGTTCCTCGCGAAGCCACTGGCGGGCCTCTGGCGCGTCGGGAACCACCGGTACATCACGCGGCACGCCGAACGTGATGCGGTCAACCAGCGATCCGAGCTGCGCCAGGCCCAGAGCCGTCATGCCGCCGGATACCCCGTGCCGGGAGCGGTCGATACCAGATACGGGTCGGGAACATCGCCGCCCTGCGCCGCCGATTCCACGTAGCGCGCCAGCTCGAGGTCGAGCCCCTCCTTGCGCATGCGCAGGTCGAGGTAGATCAGCGCTATGGCCGCCGACTGCACGACGGCCGCCACTGCGGCCACCGGAATAGCGATGATCAGGCTGAGGGCGGTGATGATGTAGGTCGTCTCGTCGGTGAATGCCCCGTTCGGGTCGATCAGCGACGCGCCGATTCCCATGAGCAGTGATACGGGCGTGGTAATGATCTGGGTGATCACCTGCACGATCAGGCCGATTAGCAGCAGTACGCCCAGGGTGCGCCAGAAGTAGCCGCGAGTGAGTGACCAGGATCGAACAACGGATGCCCGCACGCCCAGTTTCTCCAGCACGATCAGGCTCGGCACGACACTGGTTTTGGCGTACAGGAACGCGCTCACGGCCGCGAGCAGCAGGCCGCCGAAGATGCCGACCAGAACGCCGGCCACGAATCCGGCGGTACCGCCGACGCTGATCAGCGCCACGACAATGCCGGCGATCACGGCCACGCCGATGAAGAGTGCCACGGTCAACAGCACGGTCCACAGCACCAGCGGCCAGAGACGGGTCGCCGCTGTGCGCCACAGTGCGCCGAGCCGTAGTTTCTCGCCGAGGGTCGCGCGGGCCACTTCGAGCACGATGACGGCCTGCAGCAGGGCCGAAGCGATGAGTGACAGGGCGATTGGGATGATGGCGGACAGTGCGCCGGCCAGTAACGAGCCGGCGGTGACGGCATCCTTTTGGTCGAGCGGGGCGCTGTCGATGCGGTCGATGGCCCAGAACGTGACGAGCCCGACAATGACCACGGTGATGAGCATGATCGCGGCCTGCACGATCAGACCGCTGCCGAAGGTTGCCTTCGGATTGCGGCGCAAGACCTGGAACGACGCGCCAAGCAGCGTACCGAATCCGATCGGTCTCAGTGGAATCAGCCCCGGCTTGGGCGGGGGCGCCCAGCCCTGCCCGGGGGCGCCGCCCGGGTACGGGCCGCCCGGGTACGAACCGTACGGATGCGGTGCGCTCTGATCGGGCGAGACGGGCGGCGCGAACCCCCCGTAGCGCGGTGCAACGGGGGCGTCGGGGGCTTGCCAGGGGTCTGTCACCATTCAATGCTGGCACAGGTCGATCAAGAAATGCGCTCAGAGGCACTCTGTCAGCGCGCTCAGCTACTCTTATGCCAGACTTTGCCCTACTCATCGGGCAATCTGCTGAGCGAACCACATCAGAACACACGTGACTGACGTTCTGGAAAGAGACCCATGACTGCACGAATTTTGGTTATCGATGACGATACCGCCCTGTCCGAGATGATCGGCATCGTTTTGCACGGCGAAGGCTTCAATCCGGGGTTCTGCGCCGATGGGTCCCTCGCCCTCGAGACGTTTCGCACCGAGAAGCCCGACCTGGTATTGCTCGACCTCATGCTGCCCGGCCTCGACGGGATCGAAGTGTGTCGGCTGATCCGCGCAGAATCGGGGGTCCCGATCATCATGCTCACCGCGCGGTCCGACACCACCGACGTGGTCAAGGGTCTCGAGTCCGGCGCCGACGACTACATGGTGAAGCCGTTCAACCCCAAGGAATTGGTCGCCCGCATTCGCACGCGCCTGCGCCCGCCCGCCGCCGACGGTGCCCTCGCCCTGCACATCGGTGACCTCGTTGTGAACGCGGTCGGCCACGAAGTCACCCGCGGAACGGCCGCGATCAATCTGACCCCGCTCGAATTCGACCTGCTGCTCGCCCTGGCGTCCAAACCCCAGCAGGTTTTCACCCGCGAGATGCTGCTGGAACAGGTCTGGGGCTACCACTACAAGGCGGACACCCGGCTGGTGAACGTGCACGTGCAGCGGCTGCGCGCCAAGGTCGAGCATGACCCCGACAATCCGAAGATCGTCATGACGGTGCGCGGTGTCGGCTATCGCGCCGGCACGGTCAGCTAGAGAACTACAACCGCCCATGTGCGCCCGGCGATTCCCGCAGAAACGGTTTCTCAAACCGTGCCCCAGCTGACCTATTGGAGCAGGCCGCGTAACTGGCCGAGGCTGGTGCGCGCGTCGTGGCGTTCCTCCCTGCAATTTCGTACGGTGACGATCTCGGTCGCGCTGTCCGGGCTGGCGATTCTGGTGGTGGGCGTCTACATGTCGGTCAGCATCGGCAACGACCTGTTTCAATCACGACTCAGCCAGGTGCTGCTCGAATCCGACCGTGCCACCAGCTCCGCGCAGAGCCTGTTCGATTCCTCCGATGCCACCGACCGGGTGCAGGTGCAGAACCTGCTCAGCTCGGCCCGCACCTCGATCTCGGCCGCCTCCTCGAGCCGGCTGGTCGCCGTGCTACGGGTGCCTGGGCAGGATCCGTCGACCGTCGCGCCGCTCGACTCCTCGACGTTCGGGCAATCCACCGGTGTGATCGGCACCGACCTGCGCACCGAGGTGCAGGCCAACGACGGCGATCAGTTCTGGCAGTCGGTCACCCTGACCGGTGAGGATGCCACGACCATTCCCGGCATCGTGGTCGGGTCGCAGATCACGGTTCCGGTGGCCGGCCGCTATGAGCTGTACATCGCGTACAGCCTGCAGGATGCCGAAGCGACGCTCCTGTTCGTACAGCAGACCCTCGGGGTGGCCGGTGTCACCCTCGTGCTGCTGATCGGGGCCGTATCGTGGATCGTCGTGCGCTTCGTCGTCACGCCGCTGCGCGTGGCCGCCGAGACGAGCCAGAAGCTGGCCTCCGGTGACCTGGAAGTACGCATTCCCGAGAAGGGTGAAGACGTCATCGCCACGCTTGCCCGTTCGTTCAACGGTATGGCCGACAGCCTGCAGAGCCAGATTCGTGAGCTCGCCGACCTGTCCGAAGTGCAGCAACGCTTTGTATCGGATGTCTCGCACGAATTGCGAACGCCGCTCACGACCATCCGCTTGGCCGGCGATGTGCTGTACGACCAGCGGGCGACTTTTCCGCCGGCCACCAGCCGCACCGCCGAGCTGCTGCACACCCAGGTCGAACGGTTTGAGCTGCTGCTGAGCGACCTTCTCGAAATCAGCCGCTACGACGCCGGGTCGGTGGAGTTGGAAAGTGAACCGACCAATCTGGTCTACCTCGCCGAGGATGCCATCGACAGCCTCCGCTCCCTCGCCGAGACCAAGGGCAGCGACCTGCGACTTCTCGCCCCCGGCGGGTACCTGAACGCCGACGTCGATCCGCGGCGCATCCGTCGGGTGCTGCACAACCTCATCGGCAACGCCATCGAGCACGGTGAGGGCAAACCCGTCGTGGTCTCGGTCGACAGCGACGCGAACGCGGTGGCGCTCGCCGTGCGTGACTACGGGCTCGGCATGAGCCAGGCCGAGGTCGCGCACGTGTTCGACCGGTTTTGGCGTGCTGATCCCTCACGCCAACGCACGATCGGCGGGACCGGACTGGGGCTGGCCATCTCGCGCGAAGACGCGAGCGTACACAACGGCTGGCTGCAGGTCTGGTCGAGCCCCGGCGACGGGTCGTGTTTTCGCCTGACTCTGCCGCGCACGGCCGGCGCCATGCTCGAATCGTCCCCGATCCCGCTGCCGCCCGACGACGCCACGGCCGCGCTGGGCGAAATCGGGCATGTGCCCGGAATCGGCGGGGGCCAGCATGAGTAGTCGCAGTTCAGCCTGGCGCGTCGTTCCGGCGCTGCTCGTAGCGGTCAGTCTCGCCGTCGGTCTCGGCGGCTGCACCGGCATACCGCGCGACGGCGTGGTGCACGCCGGCAATGACATCGCGCCCGACGACAATCCGGCGCCGGTCTTTCTGCCCGCACTACCGCAAAAGGATGCTTCGGTCGAGTCCATCCTGCGCGGATTCATCGACGCCTCCTCCAGCCCGGAGAACAACTACGACATCGCCCGCCAGTTTCTGGCTCCGGCGTTTCAATCCAGTTGGGATCCTACTGCGGGCGTCACCGTCGACAACGGTTCAGGGCGCACCCTGACCGTCATCGACGACGCCACCACCCTCGTGGCCGTCACGCCGATCGCCGAAGTAGACCAGTCCGGGGAATACCGCGAGGTCGACGCGAGCCCGGTACCGTTGCGCTATGAATTTGCGCAGATCGGCGGCCAGTGGCGCATCAGCGCGGCCCCAAACGGCACCGTGATCGATGAGAACACCTTCAATGACGTGTTCAGCGCCCAGCCGGTCTACTTCTACGACCCGGGATTTCGGTTTCTGGTGCCGGACCTGCGCTGGTTTCCGCGCGGGGCATCCGCTCCGACCAAACTGGTCAATGCCGTCCTGAACGGACCGAGCGCCTGGCTGACCGGCGCCGTGGCCACGGCGTTTCCGGAAGGCTCCAAGCTCACCGCCGACGCCGTGCAGGTCGTCGGGCGGCAGGCCATGGTCGACCTGAACAGCGAAGCCCTCAACGCCGATCGGCAGACCCTGCAGCGTATGAAAGCCCAACTGGCGGCGAGCCTGCCGACGGGCCTGACCGTCGAAATCACCATCGACCAGAACTCCCAGGCCATCACTGATCTGGAGTCCGGCGCTCCGCTCGTGGATCCGCGCGTGGATGCCAGGGCGCTCGTGCTGCGCGGCGACGAGTTCGGTTTTCTCGCCGCGACCGGGCAGAGCGTCACCCCGCTCGACGGTTTGTCTGACGCCATCGCCCAGCTGGCCCCGACCGCCGTGACGCTCGCTTCGGGGCAGGGATCGGCTGCTGTACTGGCCAGCGACGGCGTATACCTCGTGCGGGCCGGCGACGACCCTCAACTGCTCGATACGCGTGCCGGACTGCTCGCACCCTCGATCGACAACGACCGCTTCGTCTGGTCAGTGCCGGCCAACGATCCGAGCGCACTGGTCGTCTATGGCCCGTCGGGGGAGGCGACCGTACTGCCGACGCCGTGGCCGGAGGCCACGTCTATCTCGTCGCTGAAGGTGTCCAGAGACGGCGCCCGACTGATCGCGCTGCTCGGCACCGGTTCCGAGACCCGATTCGTGGTCGCCTCCATCATTCGCACCGGCGTTGTGCCGACCGGCATCGGCGCGCCCGTGCTGCTGGCATCGGGCGGCGGGGTCGGCCAGGGCGCCACCTGGATCAACGAGTTGACCGTCGCATCGCTCAGCCTGCTGCCCAGTGGCGAGGCCCGCATCGTCGCCCAACAGATCGGCGGCGTCAGTACCGTTTTGGAATCCCCGGTCAGCAGCCGGTTCATCGTCGGCAGCAACTCGGTGCGCGACCTGCGAGCCCTCACCGACACCGGCAGCCTCGAGGTGCAACGCGGAGCGGGCTGGCAGGCCCGCATCGGAGACGTGACCCTGCTCGCCACCCAGCAAGGCCTCGGCGGCTAGCTTCTCCTCCCCAGCGGGCGTCCAGGTCCGTTTGTGCACCGCTGGCGAAGTCGCACAGTCCCCACCGGCATCCCGCGGCACACTGAGGCCATGAGTAGACAGCTGCGCGATCGACTGGCCGCCGCCGGCCGCGACGCCTGGGCCACGCTGCTGCCGACCGAGTGCAGCGGCTGCGGTGCCGTCGACCGTGCCCTGTGCGCGAGCTGCCGGCTGGCGCTGGCGCCCGCCGTGCACGCGGTCACCCGCGACGACGCCCTCATCTGGGCCGCTCTGACTTATGCGGGTTCTGCCCGCCACGTGATCGCCGCCTACAAAGACGGCGGTCGAACGGATGCCGCCGCCGCGCTCGCCGCGCCGCTGCGAGCGGCCATCGTGGCCGCGCTCGTCGCCGTGCCAAACCTGACCGAGCCGAATCAGCCCGGGAGCCCGCGCGACATCCACCTGGTCACCATTCCGTCGTCCCGCCTGGCCTGGCGCGTACGCGGCTACCACCCGGTCGACGCCCTGCTGCGCCGGGCCGGCCTGCACTCATCCCCGGTGCTCGTGCAGCGCACCGAGGCCCTCGACCAGGTGGGTCTCGGCCGGGCGGCGAGGGCCTCGAACAAGAACAACAGTCTTGTCGCCCGGCATCCGCTCGACGGGGTGTCGGTGATCCTCGTCGACGACATTGTGACGACCGGCGCGACCCTGCTCGAGGCGCGGCGTGCCGTGTTCGCTGCGGGCGGTATCGTCGTCGGTCTGGCCGCACTGGCGGAAACACGGCGTCTGCTCCCCGCGCACAACCCTCCTTAGGCAAACTGATGGATAAATACTGTGACTTATCTGACCGTCACGGCTACGGTGGAGACAAAGGCGCGTAATGATCGCCCAGTTGTCGGGCGGTCCGCCAAACTGGAGGTCGTCATGGAAACTAACATCGTCGGACGCAACCTTGGGATCACTGATCGCTTCCGGGATTACGCGACGGAGAAGGCCGAGAAAATTGCCCTCCTCGCCGAGAAGGCCGTCGCGCTCGAGATTAAGGTCAGCCGCCACCACGAGAAGAACGGCGCTGCCGTCGGCAACGACCGGGTCGAACTCACCCTGATCGGCAAAGGTCCGCTGGTGCGGGCCGAAGCAGACGGATCCGACAAGTACGCCGCCTTCGACGTGGCGCTGGGTCGTCTGCTCGAACGCGTTCGTCGCGCCAAAGACCGCAAGAAGGTGCACCGCGGCGGGGCCCACCGTCCTACCTCGCTGCACGAGGCATCCGCTGTGGGATTCAGCGTCATCGACATCACCCCCGCCAACCCCGAAACGCTCGAGCGGGTGCGCACCGGCGCGATCCCGATTGTGCAAGCGGATGCCCCAGAAGCCTCCGCCGAGGAGGAATACTGCCCCGTCGTCATCCGTCGCAAGGTGTTCGCGGCTGCTCCCATGTCCGTCGACGATGCCCTCTACTTCATGGAGCTCGTCGGCCATGACTTCTACCTGTTCCAGGACATCGAGACGAAGCGTCCCAGCGTGGTCTACCGCCGCAAGGGCTGGGACTATGGGGTCATTGAGCTCGACGGTTCGTCGAGCGAGTTGCAGGAGGCTGTGCCCGTTGCCAGCGGGCGTGCCAACTGACCAACTAGCATTGCCTTAGCCGCCGACCAGGTCGGTGCTCTGGCATCTGCCAGACGAGAGGTGCAGGCTTGTGCTGCAGAAGTCCGATTGGGCTGCCGCAGTGCGAGCCTGCACCGTTTGACTAGTGGAGTACATTCGTGGCGTCAATTCTTGAAAAGGTTCTTCGTGTTGGTGAAGGCCGCGTTCTGCGCCGCCTCGAAAACTATGCGAAAGCCATCAACGCGCTGGAAGAAGACTTCCATGAGCTCACCGACGACGAGCTGAAAAACGAAACCGTCACCCTGCGGGAACGGTATTCCAACGGCGAATCGCTCGATGACCTGCTGCCGGAGGCCTTCGCCGCCGTGCGCGAGGCCAGCACGCGCACCCTCGGACTGCGTCACTTCGACGTGCAGCTCATGGGCGGAGCAGCCCTGCACCTCGGCAACATCGCCGAGATGAAGACCGGTGAGGGCAAGACCCTCGTCGCCACCACCGCGGCGTATCTCAACGCGATCAGCAGCCGCGGCGTGCACGTCATCACGGTCAACGACTACCTCGCGAGCTACCAGAGCGAGCTCATGGGGCGCGTCTTTCGCGCCCTCGGCATGACGACCGGATGCATCCTCTCCGGCCAGACTCCGGCGCAGCGTCGCGAAATGTATGCCGCCGACATCACCTACGGCACCAACAACGAGTTCGGTTTCGACTACCTGCGCGACAACATGGCGTGGCAGGCCAGCGACATGGTGCAGCGCGGCCACTACTTCGCCATCGTCGACGAGGTCGACTCGATCCTCATCGACGAGGCCCGTACCCCGCTGATCATCTCCGGGCCGGCATCCGGTGAAGCGAACCGCTGGTTCAACGAGTTCGCCAGCCTGGCCAAGCGTCTCATTGCCGACGAAGACTTCGAGGTCGACGAGAAGAAGCGCACCATCGGTGTGCTCGAACCCGGCATCGAAAAGGTCGAGGACTACCTCGGCATCGACAACCTCTACGAGTCGGCCAACACGCCGCTGATCTCCTTCTTGAACAACGCCATCAAGGCGAATGCCCTGTTCAAGAAAGACAAGGACTACGTCGTCATGAACGGCGAGGTGCTCATCGTCGACGAGCACACCGGCCGTATCCTCATGGGCCGCCGCTACAACGAAGGCATCCACCAGGCGATCGAGGCCAAGGAGGGGGTCGCGGTCAAGGCCGAGAACCAGACCCTGGCCACGGTCACCCTGCAGAACTACTTCCGCCTGTACGCGAAGATCTCCGGAATGACCGGAACGGCCGAGACCGAAGCCGCCGAGTTCATGAGCACCTACAAGCTTGGCGTGGTGGCCATCCCCACCAACAAGCCGATGCAGCGCATCGACCAGTCCGACCTGATCTACAAGAACGAAGAGTCCAAGTTTCGTCAGGTCGTCGAGGACATCGTCGAACGACACGAAGCGGGACAGCCGGTTCTGGTCGGCACGACCAGCGTTGAGAAAAGCGAGTACCTGTCGCGCCTGCTCGCCAAGAAGGGCGTGCGTCACGAGGTGCTCAACGCGAAGAACCACGCCCGTGAAGCTGCGATCGTCGCGCAGGCCGGTCGACTCGGTTCGGTGACCGTCGCCACCAACATGGCCGGTCGTGGTACCGACGTGATGCTCGGCGGCAACGCCGAATTCCTCGCCGTTGCCGAGATGAACGCCAAGGGCCTCAGCCCGGTCGAAACCCCCGACGAGTACGAACTCGCCTGGGACGACGTGTTCACCGCGGTCAAGACCAACGTCACCGAAGAGGCCGAGAAGGTGATCGCCGCCGGCGGTCTTTACGTGCTCGGTACCGAACGGCACGAATCACGCCGCATCGACAACCAGCTGCGCGGGCGCAGCGGACGTCAGGGAGACCCGGGCGAGAGCCGCTTCTACCTCTCGCTCACCGACGACCTCATGCGCCTGTTCAACGCCGGTGCCGCCGAGGCCCTCATGGGCCGCCAGGGCGTGCCAGACGACATGGCGATCGAATCCAAGGTGGTCAGCCGCGCCATCCGCAGTGCCCAGTCCCAGGTCGAGGGTCGCAACGCCGAGATCCGCAAGAACGTGCTCAAGTACGACGACGTTCTCAACCGTCAGCGCGAGGCCATCTACGGAGACCGCAGGCACATCCTCGAGGGTGACGACCTGCACGAACGCACCCAGACCTTCCTCACCAACGTCATCGACGAGGTGCTCGATGTGCACGCCGGCGACGGCAACGGTGACGACTGGGACTTCGATGCAATGTGGACCGAGCTCAAAACGCTCTACCCGGTGGGACTGACCATCGATGAGGTCGTCTCCGAGGCCGGCGACAAGGGCAAGATCAACCGCGACTTCATGCGCCGGGAGATTCTCTCTGATGCCAAGCTGGCCTATTCGCGCCGGGAAGTGAGCCTCGGAGCCCCGGCCATGCGCGAACTGGAGCGCCGTGTCGTTCTCTCGGTGATCGACCGTCGCTGGCGGGACCACCTCTACGAGATGGACTACCTGAAAGACGGTATCGGACTGCGCGCCATGGCTCAGCGCGACCCGCTGGTGGAATACCAGCGCGAAGGTTTCGCCATGTTCCAGCAGATGATGGGTCAGATTCGCGAGGAGACCGTCGGGTTCCTGTTCAACCTCGACGTTGAGGTGACTGCTGGGGCCGGTGCTGTCGCCGGGCCGGTCGTCGCTGCCAAGGGACTCACACCGGCCGACGCTCCGGAGGAGAAGCTCAGCTACACCGCACCGAGTGACTCAGGCGGAGTCGAGGTGCGCAACCAGCGCGGCCAGATTCAGCAGGCAGCCACTGACCGGGCCCGGCGCTCGGCCACCGTCGGGGCCAGCGACGACGAACCGGCCGAAGCAGCTGGCCCTCCTCAGCGCGGAGCGTTCGGGCAGAAAACCGAGGGTGCAGCCCCGGTGAACCGGGCCGAACGCCGATCGCAGGGTAAGAAGAACAGCTAGACCCCACGCCAGCACATCGACGTGCGCCCGTCCGGCGGCGCGCGGCGATGTGCGTGGGTGGGGCATCCGTCTGCTGGCCGGGCGGTCCTGGCCTCACAGGACGACGAGTACAGTAGCTCTCCAGCGCTGGTCCAGGGCTTCCAGCTGCAAGGAGACGACGTGCGCGCGGCGTTTGTCGTACACCACGATCACCGCGTTGAAACCGCCGGTCTCGGTCGGCCAGGTTTTGACCTGATCGATCCACAGTCTCGGCCGCTCCGCGACGATTCCCGTGATGGCTCTGGCACGAGAGGCGATCGTCACACGGATGTGAAGATGGGCGTAGACGTCGTCGGTGACCCATCGCGCGAGCTGCTCGAGGTCTCTGGCTCCGGCGATGGCCTCGATGGCCCGCAGTGCGAGGGCGCGCAGGAGCTGTTCTGTTTCGTGCCCGTGCGCTGGCCCGATTGGTCTCGGGCCGGCACCGCGCGGGCTGACTGCGCGCTGGTCGACGCGGGGCGCCAACGGGTTGACCTGCAGACGGGCAGACCCGGAACCAGATGACGTCATTGTTCCTCCTGATATCGAACGTGCAACTCTTGTGGCGCAAAACCTAAGCAGTTTGATCGCTGCACTGTCGAGCGCTTAAAGAGCCTGTGCACAACCCGAGCGAGAACGCTCGGCGTCGGCTACTTTCAACGTGTGCGCTGGGATGATCTGTTTGACGACCTCGAAGGGCAACTCGAACGCGAGCTGCACGCCGAGGCCACTGACCTGCGCCTGCAGGAGGAACGTACGCGGTTGGAAAAGCTCTCCCTGCGCACCCGGTTGAGTAACGTGGTGCGATCGGCCGGCCTCGGAGGCACACTGCAACTGCGAATCGTACTGGTGTCCGGTGAGACCCTCTCGGTTCGACCGACGACGCTGGGCCGGGACTGGCTCGCGGCGGACCTGCCCGGCACCGCCAATGGGCGGGCTCAGTGCGTGATCCCGCTTTCGGCCGTCGCCGGGGTAGTGCTCAGCGCGGAGCAGAGCCTGGTCTCGCTCGCGGTCGAGTCAGAATCCACCGGAAAGCTCATCGAACGCGTCGGTTTTCCCTTTGTGCTGCGGGACCTGTGCCGGCGGCGGCGCTTCGTGGAACTCGACACTCGCGGTGGTGTCCTGGCCGGAACCATCGACCGGGTGGCGCGTGACCATCTCGATCTGGCGGTGCATCCGCTCGGAACGCTGCGCCGCGCGCCGGAGATTCTGCACTACCGTCTCGTGCCGTTCTGGCAGATTCACGTTATTCGGCTCTGCTAGTTGTGGATAACTTTTTCACGACTTAGCGAAGTCGGGCACGATAGGGCCAATGCACCATCGGAATCGATTCAGAGAAGCGAGGTAACGGATGAAAACACCCCGTCCCACACGCACGCGCCGCCGCTTCTGGGTTGACCCCCGATTCATCATCGGGCTGGTGCTGGTCGCTGCTTCGATAGCGGGGGTCGGCGCGATTGTCGCCGGCACTGATCGCACTACGGCGGTCTATACCGCACGGCACACACTGACCGTCGGTGACCAGCTGAGGGCGGCCGACCTCGTTGAAACTCGGGTGCAGCTCGGCGGCGCGGCCGACCTGTATCTGGTTCCGTCGACCGGCTTGAAGGGTGGGCTGCTCGTCACGCAGACGATCCTGACCGGTGAACTGGTGGCCCGGTCAGCGGTCGGGGAATCGTCGGGGAGCGATGTGACCAGTGTCGTCGTCGACGTTCCCGGTCGACTGGCCGCCTCGATCGCGGCAGGTTCGGTCGTCGACATCTGGTCGGCGCGGGCGACCGGGCCGAGTGAGTACGCGCCGCCGACGATTCTCGTGGGGCAGGCTGTCGTCGTGCGGATCGTCGAACCGACCGGCATCATTGCCGCCTCCAGTGGGCAATCCGTGGAAATGCTCGTGCCGAAGGCCAACGTGGGCGCGGTGCTGGAGGCCATCATGAACGGCGATGCCCTCGCGATCGTTCCCGTGAACACCCCGGTGGTGCCCTGATGGCCCGGCTCGCGCTCGTGCTCGACCGAGCGACCGAGCAGCGCATGCTGGCCGACATCATTGATTGTGGGCACAGCGTGGTCACTCGCGTGGATACCGCCCGGGAGTTCCTTGAGACGCTGTCCCATGGGCAACCCCACGTCGTGGTCGTCAGTGGTCGCCGGGAATCCCTGACCGGCCAGTTGATCGCCGCCTGCGACGAGCGCGGCATTCGCGTTGTCGCCCTGACCGCGACGGAATTGGAGCGGCGGCACGCCGGCACCCTGGGCCTCTACGAAACTGTCGCGATACCCTGCGATTGGTCGGAGATTGAAGATTTGCTGGTGTCGGGGGTTGTCGTTCCGTTGCGGGTGGGGGAGCGGCACTTCACCGGCGGCGCACTCAATACCGGCTCGGTGATCGCGGTGTGGGGCCCGGCCGGCGCGCCGGGGCGCACGACACTGGCCATCAACATCGCGGCCGAAATCGCAGCGGCCGGTCACACCGTCGTGTTGGCCGACGTCGATACCTACAGCGCCTCGATCGCTCCGAGCCTGGGCATGCTCGACGAAGCGCCCGGCTTTGCCGCTGCCTGTCGTTTGGCCGGCAGCGACAGTTTGAACCAATCAGAGCTTGAACGTATCGCGCAACGCTACAACTCGCCCAAGGGTGCCTTCTGGGTGCTCACCGGCCGGAACTGTCGACCGAACGGGTCACCCGCACCATCGACGCCTTGCGGCACTGGGTGGACTACGTCGTGCTGGACACCGGGTTCAGTCTGGAAAGCGATGAAGAGCTGACCAGCGACATGTTGGCACCCCGGCGCAACGCGGCCACCGTCACGGCCCTGCGGGTGGCCGACCACGTCGTGGCCTGTGGGCTGGCCGACCCGGTCGGGATGGCCCGGTTTCTGCGCGCTTGGAGTGACCTCACCGAGGTGATCGGCAGCAGCACGGTCAGCGTCGTGATGAACCAGGTGCGGGCGAGCGCGGTCGGGCTGAATCCGCGCGGGCAGGTCGCGGCAATGCTGCTGCGCTTTGGCGGCATCGAATCGCCCATTCTGGTGCCGCACGATCAGGGCGCCCTCGACGCTGCGGTCTTGACCGGCCGCAGCCTGCGGGACGCGAGCCCGAAGTCGTCAGCTCGAGCGAGCATCCGTCGGTTTGTACTGGAGGACCTCATCGTGGTTCCAGCCAGGGAATCAGAACGGATGCCGCGGCGGGTCAGGTGGCGCGGCCGTAAGGCCGCCCCGGCCACGTAACCCGTTGGATACACCTAGGCTATGGAGAGTGTCGACGCTCAGTGATCTCGTACTTGCCCAGGGCCGCAGCAGCGCGGAAGATGTGGACTGGCTCCACATGCTGGTCGCGGATGGCCAGCTGCTGGCCGACCTCGCCTTCGCGGATATCGTCGTGTGGGTTCCGACAACGTCTGAGAGTTTCGTCGCGGTCGCACACGCGCGCCCGTCGAGTGCCGCCACGCTGTTCTACCGGGACTTCGTCGGCCAGCACATCAAAGCGGAGTGGCGCAACCAGGTCACCGAAGCCTTTGAGACGGCGAAGATCGTCGACCGCGACGCTCCGGACTGGTACGAGGAGACTCCCACCCGGGTGCGGGCCATCCCGGTGTTGCGCCGGCTGAGCACGACCGGTGCTGAAGTGACCGCTGCTCCGGTTGCGGTGCTCACCCGCCACACCAACCTGAGTGAAGCGCGCACGCCGAGCCGTCAGGAGCTCACCTTCAACGACTGCGCGAACGACCTGTTCGCCATGATCGCCTCTGGCGATTTTCCCGACCTCGGTGCCCCGACCGGGCCGCGCCGTGGCGCGCCGCGCGCGTCGGACGGCCTGCTGCGACTCGATGTCGACGGCCTCACCACCTTTGCCAGCCCGAACGCGCTCTCCGCATTCAACCGGATGGGTTTCGCGGAGGAACTCGAGGGAGAGTCGCTCGCCGAGGTCACTACGAGTCTGCTCACCGGCACCGCTGTGGTCGACGAGTCCCTGCCGCTCGTCGTGACCGGGCGGGCGCCCTGGCGCACCGACATCGAGGCGCGCGGGGTCACCGTGTCGCTCCGAGCCATTCCCATTCGCAACCGGGGCGAACGCATCGGCGCGATCATTTTGTCCAGGGACGTGACCGAGCTGCGGCACCAGGAACGTGAGCTCATCACCAAGGATGCCACCATCCGGGAGATCCACCACCGGGTGAAGAACAACCTGCAGACCGTGGCCTCGCTGCTGCGCATCCAGGCCCGGCGTACCCAATCCGACCGGGCACGCGAGGCGCTGACCCAGGCGATGCGGCGGGTTGCGGCCATCGCCGTGGTGCACGACACCCTGTCGGAGGGGCTCAGCCAGATCGTCGACTTCGACGCCGTCTTTGAACGGGTGCTGCTGTTGACGGTGGAGGTGGCATCCGCTCACAACACCACGGTGCACCCGAAGTCGTTCGGCAGCTTCGGAACCCTGCCGAGCGCGTACGCGACGCCGCTCGCGCTCGTGCTCACCGAACTCGTCACGAACGCGGTCGAGCACGGCCTCGCCGGGCGGGAGGGCGAGGTCTCGATCGAGGCGCAGCGCAGCGACGAGACCCTCACGGTGATGGTGCGCGACACCGGTGCCGGGCTTCCGGAGGGCAAGGTCGGCTCCGGGCTCGGCACGCAGATCGTGCGCACCCTCATTCAGGGCGAGCTGGGCGGCACCATCGACTGGCACACCATGATGGGCAGCGGCACCGAGGTCACGATCGAGATCCCCCTGCGCTTCATGCAGGAGGGCTAGCTCCCTCCTGTCGCGCGGGTTTCTGCGCGAATTTCTGGACGGGGCCCAGGCCCCGTCCATGGGCCCAGTTTATAAACTGGGACCATGTTCATAAGGTGGGCCCGGCGAGCGGATGCACCGGGGCGCGGCGCGCGACGGCTCGCCGGGCACAAAAAAGCGAGCCCTCGGCCTTCCGGGAGTACCGGATGGCCGCAGGCTCGCGTTCTGTAGTTGTGCTGGCTCGCTAGGAAGCGCGGCGCGCGCGTGCGGCGCGACGCTTGAGTGCGCGGCGCTCGTCTTCGCTCAGGCCGCCCCAGACTCCCGAGTCCTGGCCGGTCTCGAGTGCGTACTGAAGGCACACCTCGGTGACGTTGCATCGGGCGCACACCGACTTTGCCTTCTCGATCTGGTCCACAGCGGGTCCAGTGTTGCCGACCGGAAAGAAAAGTTCCGGGTCAGCGGTGAGGCAGGCAGCTTTATCGCGCCAGTCCATAGGGATGCTCCTTTTATTACATGGGTGCACGGCCGATTGGCCAGAGTTGCAGGGGTGATAGCCGGTTGCAGGAAAGTGGGATCTGCGCGATAACCGCGTTGAAACAGCTCACGTCCCTGTGAGCGTCAACCGGGCCTCAAATATCGTCCCATAATAGAGGTATCAAATCAATAGTTTTGTATGGCTTTTCGCTGTGAACAGCGGCTCTGGTGCAGGGCGCCCAGCCTGGATTAACCTCCGGGCACTTCGACGCGCCCCAATGTTGGGGGTGCTGATCGCGCTCCTCGCCGCGGAAGCACTCGCCCTGTGGGCCTTCAGCGCCTGGTGGGTGCTCGAACTGCTCATCGCCACCCCGAACTCCGTCGGAGCCTCGCTGGCCCTGTTAGCCCTCACCGTGGTCGCTGCCGTATGGGTCAGCGCGATCACCGTCGGGGCGCTCCGCCGCCGTCCGTGGATTCGCGGCGCCGCCGTGACCTGGCAGCTCGTGCAGGTCATGATCGCTATCGGCTGTTTTCAGGGCATCTACGCCCGACCCGACGTCGGCTGGGCGCTGCTGGCCCCCTCGGTCGTCGTGCTCGTGCTGGTTTTCAACCCGCGTGTGGTCGCCGCCACCAGTCACGAACCCGAGCCCGAAGCCGACTGACACCGCTCAAGCTGCAGCAGCCTCGGGCCGTGACGACCAGATCAGGCGTCGATGCCGAGCTTTTTGCGCAGGCTCGCGACGTGGCCGGTGGCCTTGACGTTGTAGAGGGCGTGGGTGATGATTCCGGCCTCATCGAGCACGAAGGTAGACCGCAGCACGCCGGTCACGAGCTTGCCGTAGAGGTTCTTCTCTCCCCAGGCACCGTAGGCGCGGTGAACCTCAAGGTCGGTGTCACTTAGCAGCGGAAAATTCACCGCGTCGTGCTCCTGAAACTTCTTGAGCTTGGCCGGAGCATCCTTCGACAGGCCGAGCACCTGGTAGCCGGCTGATTTGAGCGACCCGAGGTTATCGCGAAAGTCGCAGGCCTGGGTGGTGCAGCCGGGGGTCATGGCGGCCGGATAAAAATACACGACGATCTTGCTGCCGGCGAAGTCCGCCAGCGAAACGGATGCCCCGTCCTGGTCGGTCAGGGTGAACTGGGGGGCTGTGTCGCCGACTGCAAGGCGTGCTGAATCCGTCATGCCTCCATCGTATCGATGTCGTATCTCAGCGGGCGGGGGCGAAGGTGGCGAGCAGGCGTTGCAGGGAATCCAGGCGCACTCGGCCGGTGTCGCCGAGCTCGCCAGCTTCAACGGCTTCGATGATGGCGCAATCCGGCGACCCGGGTAGGTGCGTGCAGCCGCGCGGGCAACGCTCGGCGATGGTGGCAAGGTCGGTGAACGCCTTCAAAATGTTGTCGGTGTTGATATGGCCCAGGCCAAAGGACCGCACGCCGGGTGTGTCGATAACCCACCCGCGGCCGGCATCCGTTTGTAGGCGCAGCGACACGGTCGACGACGACGTGTGGCGGCCGCGACCGGTGACGGTGTTGACGACGCCGATGGCCCGGTTGGTGCCGGGAACGAGCGCGTTCACCAGGGTGGACTTGCCCACGCCGGAGTGTCCGACGAAGACGGTGTCGTGGCCGACCAGCGCCGCCGAGATCTCCTCGATCGGCATGCCGCCCTCGCCGCTTTGGAACACCGGCAGGTCGAGTCCGGCGAAGTTGGCCAGAAAGGCTGACGGGTCGGCGAGGTCGGTCTTGGTGATACACAGGATGGGCTTCACGCCGGCGTCGTAGGCCGCGACCAGATAGCGATCCACCAAGCGGATGCGCGGCTCCGGGTTGGCCGCAGCGACCACGATCAGCATCTGGTCGGCGTTGGCCACGATCACACGCTCGACGGCGTCGGTGTCGTCGGCGCTGCGCCGCAGCAGGGTGTCCCGCGGCACGATGCGCACGATGCGGGCCAGGCTGCCCTCGGCACCGGTGGTGTCGCCGACGATGTCGACCCGGTCGCCGTTGACGACGGCGTTCTTGCGCAGCTCGCTGGCCCTGGCGGTCGTGATGCGCCGCTCGGTGGGCAGGTTCTCGTCGAGCATGACCGTGTAGCGTCCGCGATCGACAGAGAGGATGCGTCCGGTCAAGGCGTTCTCGTGGCTCGGGCGGGTCTTGGAGCGCGGTTTAGAGCCCTTGCGGCCGGGACGCACGCGCACGCTCGACTCGTCGAATTCGGGCTCGTCGTCGTCGGCGGAAGCCCACCAGGTGTCGCCGGGGTCGCCGGAGAGCTCGCCGGAATCGGCCAAGTCGTGAGGCCGGCCACGATCGTCATCCCAGGTGGGGTCGCCGGCGGGCGGCTCCACTGCCATCTACAGCGCCGCTTCGGTGAGCATCGCGTGCCACAGCTCGGGAAACTGGGGGAGGGTCTTGGCGGTCGTGCCGATGTTCTCGACGTCGACGCCCTCAATGCGCAGGCCGATCAGCGCTCCGGCGGTGGCCATGCGGTGGTCGTCGTAGCTGAGCCACTGGCCGCCGTGCAGGGGAGCGGGCTCAATCCTGAGGCCGTCGGGCAGCTCGGTGACCTTTCCGCCGAGCCGGTTGATCTCCGTGGCCAGCGCAGTGAGGCGGTCGGTCTCGTGGTTGCGAATGTGCCCGATGCCGGTGATCGTGCTGGGCGACTCGGCGAGGGCTGCCAGGGCCACGAGGGTGCAGGCGAGTTCACCGCCGGTGGACAGATCGAGCTCGACGCCGACAATACGCTCGCCGCCGGTGACGGTGAGGCGGTCGCCGGTGCGGGTGACGCTCGCACCGAATAGGGGAAGCAGCTGTTCGAGGTCGGCGCCGACCTGGGTGGTCTCGGCCGGCCAGCCGGTGATCGTGACGCTGCCGCCGGCCACAAGCGCGGCGCAGAGGAACGGCGCGGCGTTGGAGAGATCGGGTTCGACGTCGACCGTGCGGCCCGCGATCGGCCCGGGCGGGATGATCCACTCGCCGACGGCAGGAGTGGCCACGTCGACTCCGCGGGCGCGCAGCACCTCGATGGTCATCTCGATGTGCGGCAGACTGGGCAGTCGTTCGCCCGAGTGAGTCAGGTGCAGCCCCTGGTCGAACCGGGCGCCGGCCAGCAGCAGCCCGGAGACGAACTGGCTGGAGCTGCCAGCATCGATGGTCACCGCGCCGCCGGTGACCGCTCCACGGCCGTGCACGGTGAACGGCAGGGCGCGCTTGCCATCGTCGTTGATATCGCCGCCGAGGTCGCGCAACGCGCCGATGATGGGGCCCATCGGGCGGCGGCGTGCACCGGCATCCCCGTCGAATGTGGTCGGGCCGAGGGCGAGGGCGGCCAGCGGCGGCAGGAAACGCATCACCGTGCCGGCCAGCCCGCAGTCGATCGTGGTCGAGCCGAGCAGCTCGGACGGCGGGGTCACACGCAGGTCCGTGCCGAAGGCGCCGGTGCCGGGAACAGCCTCAATGGTGGCGCCGAGCTGACGCAGCGCGTCGACCATAAGGTCGCTGTCCCGTGAGTGCAGTGGCGAACGCAGCAGGGACGGTTCGCTGGCCAGAGCGGATGCGACCAGCTCCCGGTTGGTCAGCGACTTCGAGCCCGGCAGGGCCAGCACCGCCTGCAGCGGTGCGTCCGTGGTCGGCGCGGGCCACCAGGCATCCTCTTCGGTCGGCGAATTATCGCCGTACGGATCGAACTCCGGCTTGGAATATCTCGAGATCAACATCGGTTATCAGAATAGTCGGTGATAACAATCTGAGGGAGATCCGTAACGGTGTCAATGTTGTTGGAACGACCCCTGGCTGTGGGTAACAGCTTAGAATTGCGCGTGATGACTTCAGACACGCCCGTTTCCGCGGAAGACCTTTCCAGCAGCGACCCAGAACTCACAACCCTTGCCCCGACCAAGGCCGAACTGCGCGAGCAGACCCGCGGACTGTTCGAAGAGCAGGCGTTGCCTTTTCTCGACCAGTTGTACGCGGCGGCCATGCGCATGACCCGCAACCCCTCCGATGCGCAGGACCTCGTGCAGGAAACCTTCGTGAAGGCGTTCGCCGCGTTCGCGCAGTACGAGCAGGGCACCAACCTCAAGGCGTGGTTGTACCGCATTCTCACCAACACCTTCATCAACCAATACCGCAAGAAGCAGCGCGAGCCCTACCAGGGCACCATCGACGAGCTTGAAGACTGGCAGCTCGGCGGCGCCGAATCGACCACCGCCATGTCGGGGCGTTCGGCCGAGGCCGAGGCCATCGACCACCTGCCGGACAGCGCTGTCAAAGACGCCCTGCAGTCCATTCCCGAAGACTTCCGACTCGCCGTGTACTTCGCCGACGTCGAAGGGTTCTCCTACCAGGAGATCGCCGAAATCATGAAAACCCCCATTGGCACCGTAATGAGCCGCCTGCACCGTGGCCGGCGACTCCTGCGCGAGCTCTTGGCCGGCTATGCGGTTGAGCGCGGGCTGGGCATGGGCCAGGGCCAGAAGACATCCAGGAGCGCAGACAAATGACCGATTGTGGTTGCGAGAAGGCCAAGGCCGAACTCGAGGAATACCTGCACAACGAACTTCGCAAGAATGATGCGGCCGATATTCGGGAGCACCTCGCGAGTTGCACCGACTGCAGCAGCGAGCACCTGGTTGGGCGCACGCTGACCGAGGTCATGCAGCGCGCCTGCAAGGAGACCGCGCCGGAAGACCTGCGCGACCAGGTTCTGCTGAAGCTCCGCGCGCTGCAGGCCTCGCACTAGAGCACCTGAGGCGCGCGTCTCAGGCACGCGGTGACGGTTCCACCTGCCCGAGCAGGAAGACGGCACCTGTCGCATCCGCTATCTGGGCGAAGGTTCCGAAGTCGGAATCCCACGGCTCCCGCAGCACGGCGCCACCGAGCTCCGTCGCCCGTGCCGCGGATGCCCGCACATCGGCGACGCCGAGATAGACCTGCCAGTTCGACGGTACTCCCGGGGGCAGCATGGCGTCGGCGTCGTACACCCCGCCGGTCATCGATTCGTCGTGGCCGAAGGTGCTGTACCGAAAGTCGGTTGTGTCGCTGAGCGGAATCGGCGTCCAGCCGAAAACCTCCTCGTAGAAGGCGATCGCGGCCGTGAAATCGCGGGTGATCAGCTCGTGCCAGACCGGCGTTCCAATCTCATTGTCGGCACCGAAGCCCCGGTGGCCGGCGGCCTCCCAGACTCCGACGGCCGCGCCGGCCGGGTCGGTCAGCACCGCCAGGCGTCCCTGGTCACCGACCGTCTGCGGCGGGGCGAGCACGGCAGCTCCCGCAGCCCGCGCGGCCCGAACCGTTTCGTCGACGCTGTCGGTCGCGAGGTACGTGGTCCAGAAATCCCGGTTGCCGCTCGAGGGGTCCTGGGCGGTCAAACCGGCGATGGCGGCATCGCCGTGAAAGAACATCGTGTGCCGGCCGCTCCCAGCGCCGGTCTCGACAGCCCGCCAGTCGAGCAGCGCGGCGTAGAACGCAATCGACTTGGCCGGGTCGCGCGTCACAAGGTCGATCCAGCACGGCTCCCCGAGCCGGTTTTCGGTGCGAAGGGGCATGATCTCTCCTCGGGTTGCCTGCGAGCCTAGAACCGTCGGCGGACAATCGCAACGCCAGCCGACCCGCATCCGCTCGAACGCGGCAAGCGGATGCTGCCATCTGCGACCACAGACAGCCGCGCAGACAGCAATGGAGGGTGACAACGTCACCCTCCATTGCTGTCTAAGTTGCTGTGACCGTTACAGCGTCAGGGCGTCGCGCTGCAGCTTGGCCTGCTCGATCGCGTGACGCTTGGCCGACCCGGCAGCCGGCGAGGCCGACGCGGGGCGGGAGAACAGCCGCATGGCGCGCGGGCCGAGCTTGTTGGTCTCGAGGTAGAAGAACGGCCAGGCTCCCTGGTTCTCCGGCTCGTCCTGCACCCAGGCGAGTTCGGCGTTCGGGTACTGGGCGGCCACGCTCTTCAGTTCAACGGCGGGCAGCGGGTAGTACTGCTCGACGCGCACGAGGGCGATCTCGGGGTTCGGGTTCTTCTCGAGTTCGTTCAGCAGGTCGTAGTAGATCTTGCCGGCCATGAACAAGACGCGCTTCACGGCGTTCTTGTCCTGGATGCGGGCATCGTCGATGACCGTCTCGAACTTGCCGCTGGTGAGCTCGGCCACGGCGCTGGTCGCTCCACGCAGGCGCAGCATCGACTTGGGCGTGAACACGATCAGCGGGCGGCGCGGGCGCATGTACGCCTGGCGGCGCAGCAGGTGGAAGTACGATGCGGGCGTCGACGGGCGCGCCACGGTCATGTTCTCTTCGGCACACAGCTGCAGGAACCGCTCGATCCGGGCCGACGAGTGGTCGGGGCCCTGACCCTCGTAACCGTGCGGAAGCAGCAGCACAACGGATGACCGCTGGCCCCACTTCTGCTCGGCGGAGGAGACGAACTGGTCGATGATGGTCTGCGCGCCGTTGGCGAAGTCACCGAACTGCGCCTCCCAGAGCACGAGGGCGTCGGCGCGTTCCACCGAGTAGCCGTACTCGAAGCCCATGGCGGCGTATTCGCTCAGCAGCGAGTCGTAGATCCAGAACCGGGCCTGGTTGTCCTTGAGGTTGGCCAGCGGCAGCCATTCCTGGCCGTTCACCCGGTCGTGCAGAACGGCGTGACGCTGCACGAACGTGCCGCGTCGGGCATCCTGTCCGGCGAAGCGCACCGGGGTGCCCTCGACCAGCAGTGAGCCGAGAGCGAGCAGTTCGCCAAAGCTCCAATCGATGTTGCCGTTGCGGCTCATGTCGAGGCGCTTCTGCAGAAGCTGCTGCAGCTTGTTGTGCACGGTGAAACCGGCCGGCTTGTTGTTGAACGCGTCGCCAATGAGCTGGATGACGCTTTCGGGAACACCGGTCGTCTCCGGCTCGCCGGCAGCGTCCTCGCGGGCCTGTGCGTCGGCGTCGGCCTTGGCTGTGGCGGCCATTTCCGGGGTGATGATCGGAATCGAAGCGGTCTGCGCGGCGTGCGTCTCCATGAAGGCGCGCTCGAGGCGGTCCTGGAAGTCGCGGTGGGCGGCTTCGTATTCTTCCTCTGTAATGTCACCACGGCCGACAAGCGCTTCGGTGTAGAGCTTGCGCACGCTGCGCTTGGCTTCGACCAGGTTGTACATCAGCGGCTGGGTCATCGAGGGATCGTCGCCCTCGTTGTGGCCACGACGGCGGTAGCAGATGAGGTCGACGACGACATCCTTCTTGAACTCCTGGCGGTAGGCGAACGCGAGCTCGCCGGCCCGAACCACGGCCTCCGGGTCATCCCCGTTGACGTGAAAGATCGGCGCCTGGATGGTCTTGGCGACGTCGGTCGCGTAGACGCTGGTGCGGGCATCCTGCGGCAGGGTCGTGAAACCGAGCTGGTTGTTGACCACGATGTGCACGGTGCCGCCGGTGCGGTAGCCGCGCAGCTGGCTCATCTGCAGGGTTTCGAGCACAACGCCCTGGCCCGCCATCGCGGCGTCGCCGTGAATGAGGATGGGTAGGGTGGAGAAGGTGCCGATCGGCTTGCGGTCTTGCTTGGCCCGCACGATGCCCTCGAGCACGCCGTCGCCGGCCTCGAGGTGCGAGGGGTTCGCGGCGAGCGACACCGGAATCTCGGCGCCGTCTTCACCGCGGAAGGTTCCCATGGTGCCGAGGTGGTACTTCACGTCACCGGAACCGTGCACGGTGCGCGGATCCTGCGTGCCCTCGAACTCGCGGAAGATCTCACCGTAGGTCTTGCCGGCGATGTTGGTGAGCACGTTCAGGCGGCCACGGTGGGCCATGCCGATCGCGACCTCGTCGAGGCCCTGCTCTGCGGCGCCCTGCAAAATGGTGTCGAGCAGCGGAATGGTGCACTCGCCGCCCTCGAGGCTGAACCGCTTCTGACCGACGTACTTGGTCTGCAGGAACGTCTCGAAGGCTTCGGCCTCGTTGAGCTTGGCGAGAATGCGCATCTGCTCGTGGTGTGTGGGTTTGACGTAGGACTTCTCGATCTTCTCCTGCACCCACTTGCGCTGGGCCGGGTCCTGAATGTGCATGTACTCGATGCCCGTGGTGCGACAGTAGGAGTCGCGGAGCACACCGAGGATGTCGCGCAGCAGCATCTGGCGCTGGGATCCGAAACCGCCGGTCACGAAGGACCGGTCGAGGTCCCAGAAAGTGAGGCCGTGGGTGGCGATGTCGAGGTCGGGGTGACTGCGCTGCGAGTACTCGAGCGGGTCGATGTCGGCCATCAGGTGGCCGCGCACGCGGAACGAGTTGATCAGTTCCTGCACGCGTGCGGTCTTGTCGACGGCGCTGGCGAGGTCGACGCTGATGTCCGGTGCCCAGTGGATCGGGTCGTACGGGATGCGCAGGGCCGAGAAGATCTCTTCGTAGAAGTTGTGCTGGCCGATGAGCAGCTCGTGCACGATCTTGAGGAACTCGCCCGAACCGGCACCCTGGATGACGCGGTGGTCGTAGGTGCTGGTCAGGGTGATGGTCTTGGAGATGGCCAGGCCGGTGAGCGTCTTCACACTCGAACCCTGGAACTCGGCCGGGTAGTCGAGGGCGCCGGCGCCGATGATGCAGCCCTGGCCTTTCATGAGGCGGGGCACCGAGTGCACGGTGCCGATGCCGCCCGGGTTGGTCAGCGACAGGGTCGCGCCGGCGAAGTCGTCGGCGGTGAGCTTGTTCTGGCGTGCGCGCGTGACGAGGTCTTCGTAGGCGGCGAGGTACTCGCCGAAGGTCATCGTGTCAGCGCGCTTGATGGCCGGAACCAGCAGGGCGCGGGTGCCGTCGGGCTTGGGCATGTCGATGGCCAGCCCCATGCCGACGTGGGCGGGGGCGACGACGGAGGGCTTGCCGTCGACCTCGTTGTAGTAGACGTTCTGGCTGGGGAACATCTTGAGCGCGCGAATCAGCGCCCAACCGATCAGGTGGGTGAAGGAGACCTTGCCGCCGCGAGCTCGCTTCATGTGGTTGTTCATGACGATGCGGTTGTCGATGAGCAGCTTGGCCGGAATGGTACGCACGCTCGTGGCGGTCGGCACGGTGAGGCTGGTGACCATGTTGGTCGCGAGCGACTTCGCCATGCCGCGCAGCGGAACGACCTTGTCCTGCTTGACCGGCTCCGAGTCGTCGACGACGACGGCCTGCGGGCTGGTCACGGGAGCGTCGGCGGGAACCGGGGCCGGCTTGGGCGCACTCGAGGTGGTGCGGGCCGTCGGCTGGTTCTCGGTGACGGGTACGGGGGCTGCGGTCGGCGTTGCAGCGGGCGCCGCTGCAACGGGTGCGACCGGTGCCGGTGTGGCCGGGGGAGCGGATGCTGCCGGCGCCGCCGACTGCGCTGCCGCCGGGGCGTTCGCGGTTTGGTGGTAGCTCTCGAGCACCGGCCACCACGATTCATCCACCGACTGCTTGTCGATCAAATATCGTTCGTACAATTCGTCAACGAGCCACTCGTTTGCTCCGAATTCGCCTGACGTTGTCTCGTCAGAAGCTCCACCGGTTACCTGGCCTGACACCGTGGGATCGCCCACTCTCTGCTTTGAATTTGGATGCCCTCGGCGGGTCAATCGCCGGGTCAATCTGCGTTTTCAGTGAGTCTGTCGCTGACGATGTCGACCGCCAGGTCAGTCTGCCCATCTAGCCTAATCCCATCCCGCCGGGCCATAAACACCCCACTGAGCGGCTAGCGTTCTTGGTATGCAGTTCTATGGAACGACGCCCAGCCACGATTTGACCTACTCTGACGTGTTCCTGGTGCCCGGCCAATCGGCCGTCACCAGCCGTTTAGATGTCTCGCTGGCCCCGGATGACGGCACAGGCGCCACGATACCTATCGTCTCGGCCAATATGAACTCGGTCACCGGGCCGCGTCTGGCGGCCTCTCTGGCGCGGCGTGGCGGGCTCGGGGTGCTGCCGCAGGACATGCACCTGCAGGACCTGGATGCGGCCATCCGCTGGGTAAAAGACCAATCGGTTCGTTTCGACACGCCGTTCGTGTTCGCGCCCGACGACACCGTCGAGCGGGCGTTGCGGCAGGTTCCGGCCGTTCCCGGGCAGGGAATCGTGATCCACTCCGGTACCGGTGACTACCTCGGCTGCATCGCCGCCAGCCGACTGGCCACCGCACTGCCCGACGCTCGCCTGGGCGATCTGCTGCACGGTGAACTAACCGCGCTCGACGCCGATGACGTCGACGGGCCGCGTCGCGCGTTCGACCTGATGACCGAGGCCGACATCGACTTCGCCCCGGTACTGCACCACGGCGTCGTGGTCGGAACCCTCAGCCGCAAGAGCGCGTTGCGCTCCACGCTCTACCAGAGCACCCTCGATGGCCACGGACGGCTCAAGGTGGCTGCGGCGATCGGGATCAACGGTGACGTCGCGGCGAAAGCCCGCGCGCTCGCCGCGGCCGGCGTCGACATTCTGGTGATCGACACCGCCCACGGCCACCAGGACGGCATGCTGCGCGCGCTCGGCATCGTCGCCGACCTGAACCTCGGACTGCCGATCGTAGCCGGCAACGTCGTGACCAAGGACGCCGTGCGCGACCTGGTCGGCGCCGGCGCCACCATCGTCAAGGTCGGTGTCGGCCCCGGCGCCATGTGCACCACCCGCATGATGACGGCCGTCGGTCGGCCCCAGTTCTCGGCCGTGCTCGAAACGGCCACCGCCGCCCGCGAACTCGGCGCTCACGTCTGGGCCGACGGTGGGGTGCGCTACCCGCGGGACGTGGCGCTGGCACTCGCCGCCGGCGCGGCATCCGTCATGATCGGTTCCTGGTTCGCCGGAACCGCCGAAGCGCCAGGCACACTCAATACGGATGCCCATGGCGCGCTCTACAAGGAAAGCTGGGGAATGGCCTCGACCAAGGCCGTACAGGCCCGGTTCGAACGCCTCGACGCGTACGACCTCGCCCGCAAGACCCTGTTCGCCGAGGGAATCTCGAGCTCGAAGATTTACCTTGATCCGCTGCGGCCGTCGATCGAGGACCTGCTCGACATGATTACTTCGGGCGTGCGCTCCTCGTTCACCTACGCCGGGGCCACCACCGTGGCCGAATTTCACGAGAAGGCTCTCGTGGGCATTCAGTCGGCGGCCGGCTACGAAGAGGGCAAGGCGCTTCCCGTTTCCTGGTAGGGCTGCGATAGCGCTGGTAGGGCCGCCGGTATTTCGCGGGGGCAGCATCCGCTGGTCGCCGGACGAGTGTCAGATGCGCCCGGTATACTCGGATGAATAATGGATGACCCTCCCACCGCTGAACCGTCTTCTCATAAACCCTCGCCCGTAGTCGCTGGCGGTGTTGCCTGTGTCTGAGCTGATCATGCTCGGGTTCGGCCTCATCCTCACCGTCGGAACGGGCCTTTTCGTCGCCAGTGAGTTCGCCCTGGTGAATCTCGACCGCGCCGACCTCGAAGCGCGACAGGGTCGCGGGGAGACCCGCCTCGCACTGACCATCTCCGCGCTGAAAATCACCTCGACGCACCTCTCGAGCGCGCAGCTGGGGATCACCCTCACCACCCTGCTCACCGGGTACACCATCGAGCCGGCCCTGTCGTCGCTGCTGCGCGCCCCGCTCACCGCGATCGGGCTTCCCGGCGATGTGGTTCCGCTGTTCGGCACCACGATCGCCATTGTCACCGCGACCCTGGTGTCGATGGTCATCGGCGAGTTGGTTCCCAAGAACTTCGCGCTCGCCCTGCCCATCCAGACCGCGCGCCTGGTGATCCCGTTCCAGACCGTATTCACGACAGTGTTCAAACCGGCCGTGCTGGTGCTGAACAACAGCGCCAACGGTCTGCTGCGCGCCATCGGCATTGAACCCAAGGAAGAACTCTCCGGCGCCCGCACCGCCGAGGAACTCTCCTCGCTGGTGCGCCGCTCGGCCAGCGCCGGACTGCTCGAAAAGGACACCGCGACCCTGCTGCACCGCACGCTGCTGTTCTCCGGACACGATGCCTCCGACGTTATGTCGCCGCGGCCGCGGGTGGCGAGCATCCACCGCACCGATTCGGCGCAGGCCGTCATCGACCTCGCCCGCTCCACCGGTTACTCGCGGTTTCCGGTCGTCGACGAAAGCGTCGACGACGTCGTGGGCATCGTGCACGTCAAGCAGGCGGTAGCCGTGCCGCGCGCCCGGCGAGCGGATGTCCCGGTGTCGGCCCTGCAGACCGACCCGGTTCGCGTGCCGGAGACCATGAAGCTCGACGACCTGCTCAGCGAACTCCGAGGCCGCAGCTACCAGATGGCGATCGTTGTCGACGAGTACGGCGGAACAGCCGGTGTCGTCACCCTCGAAGACCTGGTCGAGGAACTGGTCGGCGAGGTGGCCGACGAGCACGACCGGGCTCGCGCCGGCGTGGTGCGCTCGCCCGATTCCCTGACCTTTCCCGGCATGCTCCGGCCAGACGAACTGCTCGAACGCACGAACGTCGTCGTGCCGGAGCAGGGCCCGTACGAGACCGTCGCCGGTTTCGTCATGAGCGAACTGGGCCGGCTGCCGGTGATCGGTGATCGGGTTCCGGTCAACGGCGGCTTCCTCACCGTTGAGCGACTGGAGGGGCGCCGCATCGACCGGCTACGCTTCACGCCGGCGGCTGTGCCGGAACCCGCATTGGCCGTTGACACCAAATCCGATCGAAAGAAAGTGAGCGACAAATGAGCGACGGGGCCGGACTTGCCTGGTTGGTCGTGCTCCTCGCAGCCAATGCCTTCTTCGTCGGGGCGGAATTCGCCGTCATCTCGGCCCGCCGCTCGCAGATCGAACCGCTCGCCGAAGCCGGCAAGCGCAGCGCGAAGACCGCGCTGTGGGCGATGGAACACGCGACACTGATGCTCGCAACCTCGCAGCTGGGCATCACCGTGTGCTCGCTGCTCATTTTGAACGTGTCCGAACCCGCGATCCACCATCTGCTCGAGGTGCCGCTGGGCCTGACCGGTCTGCCGGACGGCGCAATCGGCACCATCGCGTTCGTCGTTGCGCTGCTGCTGGTCTCCTACCTGCACGTCGTGTTCGGTGAGATGGTGCCGAAGAACCTGTCCTTCTCGGTGCCGGACCGCGCCGTGCTGCTGCTCGCGCCGCCGCTGGTGTTCGTGGCCCGGGTATTCAAGCCCCTGATCGTGACACTCAACGCCTGTGCCAACGGTGTGTTGCGTCTGTTCGGAGTGCAGCCGAAGAACGAGGCGACGAGCGCGTACACCCTCGACGAGGTTGCCACGATCGTCACCCAGTCCACCCGCGAGGGCGTGCTGAGCGATGGAACCGGAGCGCTCAGCGCCGCGTTCGAGTTCACCAACCTCAAGGTGCGCGATGTGGCGGTCTCTCTCGGCAAGCTGGTTAGCTTGCCGGAATCGGCCACGCCGGCCGACGTCGAGAAGGCCGTGACGCGCCACGGATTCTCCCGCTACGTGCTCGCCGATACTGAGGGCTATCTCACCGGCTACGTGCACTTGAAGGACGTGCTCGACCTCGATGTTGCCGCGGCTTCGGCCGATGCCGCAACGCTGGCCGTGCCAGACAGTTACGCGGGAAGGATCCCGGCCAAGCGCATCCGTGCCCTGATCTCGATCTTCGAAGACACCGACCTTGAAGACGCCCTCGCCACCATGCGGCGTTCGGGCGCGCACCTCGCGCGGTCCTTCACCGCCGAGGGCGAGACCACCGGGGTGCTCTTTCTGGAGGACATCATCGAGGAGCTGGTCGGCGAAGTGCAGGACGCCACGCGTCGCGACTAGCCCCGCAGCTTCTGACCGCCTAGACGTGCTCGCGTCAACGGCAAGCGGATGCTGCTCCCGCCTTGCCAAGACGTCGACGCGGGCGTAAATGTTCCCTGAAAAATGCACATTCACCTATGAAACTGCAGAAAGGGAAAGCTCGTGTTAAACCAATTGGAAACCTACTCGGTGCTTCCCGCGCGCGATCTGGCGCGTGCCTGGCGCTTCTACAGAGACGTGCTCGGCATGGAACCCGATGAGGAACGCG
This sequence comes from Cryobacterium sp. N21, assembly GCF_002929575.1. NCBI lineage: Bacteria > Bacillati > Actinomycetota > Actinomycetes > Micrococcales > Microbacteriaceae > Cryobacterium > Cryobacterium sp. N21. The sequence goes on from NZ_PJJQ01000034.1 coordinate 35,541, forward strand.
TGGAAGGGTTGCTCTACCGCACCCCGAAGGGCGCCGCTATCGTGGTGTACGAAACCGAGAACGGCATCGCCACGACCAGCGCGGATCGCGCGGCCTGGTTCAAGGACACCGAGGGCAACATCATCTGCGTGTCGCAGACCGTCGCCTTCGGCCGCAGCGAAGCCGGGAGCGGGAGGGCTCGCAGAGCTCCACGATCAGCGACTGACTCGCCATCGCCCGTGCCGGGGCGAACGAGCGGATGACCGGGCGGTGGGCCCGCGAGCAGACCGAAAACGACCTATCGTGGAGGCATGGTGAAACCGCGCGGCTGGCTTGAATGGGAGGCCGAACAGGCCCGCGACTGGGTCTACCGGCCCCAGGCCGGCGACGACAAGTATTCGCGCGGCGTCCTCGGCGTGCGCACCGGCTCCAAGGACTACCCGGGCGCCGCGGTGCTCGGCGTCGACGCGGCCGTGCGCACCGGCCTTGGCATGGTGCGCTACCTCGGGCCGCGCCGCGCCGCCACCCTCGTGCTGCAGCGCCGCCCCGAGATCGTGACCGTGCCCGGTCGGGTGCAGGCCTGGCTGCTCGGCTCCGGTATCAACGCCAGCACCAGAACGGATGCCGTCACCACAGCCCTGACGGAAGCCCTTGCGGAGGGCCTGCCCACCATTCTCGACGCCGGCGCCCTCGATCTGGTCTCCCGGGCGATCGGTCCGACCGTGATCACCCCGCACGCTGGGGAGCTGGCCGTTATGCTCGCGCACGAGGCCAAGCCCGGTTCGGCCTCCCAGATCGCCGCCAACCCGGGGGAGTGGGCCATTCGCGCCGCGCGCCTGTTCGACGTGACGGTGCTGCTCAAGGGTGCCGTCACCCACGTAGCGTCGCCGTCGGGCGCCCGCCTGACCGTGTCGACCGGGCCGGCCTGGCTGGCTACGGCCGGCTCCGGCGATGTCCTCGGCGGCATTCTCGGTGCGCTCCTGGCCACCCACTCCGACCAGCTCGAAACTGATGCCGCCTCCCTCGCCCCGCTCGCCGCCACCGCCGCGCTCCTGCACGCCGAAGCGGCGATGCTCGCCTCCGCCGGCGGCCCGATTGCAGCCCTCGACATCGCCGATGCCGTGCCGCGTGCCGTCGCCGCGCTGCTCGATCACTGGGCCGACCCCGGCGCGCGCTAGGCGACCCGCAGCCTCAGTCGCTAAAGCGGAATGCGGGCGAGAAAGTCCCGGGTGCGGCACTGGGGTGTGGCCGCCCTGGCCAACCGCTGTTCGGCATGAACCGCTAACCTGCAGTCGGACCGCAGGGCGTCGAGCGTCGCAGCGACCTTTTAGGCCGACTGACCGCCAATTCGACGAAATATGACGGATGCGCCGGCTGGTCCCGCACGACGGCCGGCTGTGCGAAAGTAAAGCGTGCGAATTCACGACGAGACCGGTAGCGGTCAGCGACCCCGGCGGCATCCCCTCGCCGCACTGTGGTCGGCCTTCGCTCTCGTGCACCTGCTGCTGATTCTTCTGGCCGTGTTCGGGCCGGGGTATCCGCTCGGTGACGTCGAGGTGGTCTACCGCGGCTGGGCCGAGAACGCGGCCGCCGGCAGCATCGTGGGAATCACCGAAAACTTCGTCTACCCGCTGCTCGCCCTCCTGCCGATCTTCGCCGCGTTCGCGTTCGGCGGCCCGGCCTACCTCGCCACCTGGTTCGCGCTGGTGACGGCGCTGAACGCGGGGGCGTTTGTCGTGCTCGTGCGCGAACACCGCAGCGCGGCCTGGTGGTGGCTGCTCTTTCTGGCGCTGCTCGGCCCCATCGCGCTCGTGCGCATCGACGCGATCACGGTGCCCCTCGTCATCGTGGCCCTGCTCTGGCTGCGCCGGCGCCCGTTCTGGGGCACGGCCCTGCTCACGATCGCGACCTGGATCAAGATCTGGCCGGTCGCCGTGCTCGCCGCCCTGTTCGTGGCGTCGAAACAACGCTGGCGGATGCTCGGGGTCGCCGCCGCCGTCACCGCGGCGGTCGTGGCCATGGCCGCGGCGCTCAGCCTTGCCCGCGGCAGCGGAATTCACGTGCTGAGTTTCGTGGCGGAGCAGGCCGGCCGGGGGATCCAGATCGAATCGCCCGTCGCCGTGCCCTGGCTCTGGCAGGCCGCGCTCGGCGTGCCGGGCAGTTTCGTCTACTACGACCATCAGATTCTTACCTTTCAGGTCGCCGGCACCGGCACCACCGCCCTGAGCGTCCTGATGACCCCGCTGCTGGCGGTCGCTGCCGCTGCCGTGCTGCTCCTCGGCGTACGCGCCCAACGCATGGGCGCTGGATGGCTCGCGGTGCTGCCGCCGCTGACGCTCGCGCTGACGGTGACCCTGATCGCGTTCAACAAGGTGGGGTCGCCGCAGTTCATCAGCTGGCTGGCCGCACCGATCATTCTGGGACTCGCGCAGAGCGGCCGGGCCTGGCGTACACCGGCGCTGCTCGGGCTCGCGCTCGCCGCCCTCACCCAGGTCGTCTACCCCTACCTGTATGACTGGCTGCTCGTGGCCAACCCGCTTATGGTGCTCGTATTGACCCTGCGCAACCTGCTAGAGTTCGTGCTGCTCGGCTGGGCGATCGGGGCGCTCTACCGGCCGAGGCCCGCGCGAATCCGGCCTGGCTAACCACCCCGACTCCAGGTGCACCCCTCGAAGCCGGATCAGGCGTCGATCAGGCGAGGAGCCTCATAGACCTCTGACGAGACGCTCGTATACTCGTTGTTGGATTCCACGGTCGTGGTGGCTTGCGGGGCTGCTGATCTCAATGGCGCACCCGCAGTGCTGCTATCGACCTCCACCGGTATTCAGGAGCATTCTTGTGAGTTCTCGATCCCGCCCGTCACCGGCCGTTGGTGTCAGTGCTGAGCCCGCAGTGAAGCCCGTGGCGTGGCATACCCTCTCTGCCACGGTCGTCGCCACGATGTTGGACGTTGATCCCGGTGCCGGTCTGCAGGACGGCTCGGTTGAGGCGCGACAGGAAGAGTACGGACCCAATGTCCTGGCCGAGCCCAGAAGGGTACCGGCCTGGCGCAAAATCATCCGTTTATTGGCGGAGAAAATGACGCTCGTGCTGGTGATCGCCGCGGTGGTGAGTGCCGTCGTCTCACGCGAATGGGAGACGCCTGTCGTTATCCTCGCGGTGATCATCCTGAACACGGCATTGAATTATCTGCAGGAACGACGGGCCGAAAACAGCCTCCAGGCGTTGCGAACTATGTCTGCGGGAACGGCGGTGGTTCGCCGTAACGGCACCGAGCTGGAGGTTCCTCGGTCCGCACTGGTGCCCGGAGATATTGTTCTGCTCGACGCCGGGGACTCCATTCCGGCCGACGGCCGCATCGTTGAAGAATCGCGGTTGCAGGTGGCCGAGGCCACACTGACCGGAGAATCCGAACCCGTCGGCAAGACGACGCGTGCACTCACGACTGCGAGCCTGCCGCCTGGCGACCGCGACAACATGGTCTTCATGAACACCGAGGTCACCCGTGGCCGGGCCACCATGGTCGTCACCGCTACCGGTATGCGCACAGAGGTCGGTGCAATTGCGGCTTTGCTCAGCGAGGTGAAAGGCGAACGTACCCCCCTCCAAAAGAGGATCGACCAGTTGGCACAGATGCTGACCGTGGTGGCCCTGCTCGTGGTATCCGTTGTCTTTGTGCTGGGTCTCATCCGTGGGCAGTCGTGGTCCGACCTGCTGATCACCGCGGTGTCGCTGGCCGTGGCGACAATTCCAGAGGGACTCACGGCGGTCGTCGCCTTCACTCTGGCGATGGGAGCAGCTCGGCTAGCGGGCCGTGGGGCCATTCTCAAGCAGCTCTCGGCGGTGGAAACCCTGGGCAGCGTCACCCATATCGCCACGGACAAGACCGGCACGCTGACCATGAACGAGATGACGGCACACCGCCTACACATTCACGGACACGATTTTCTGGTTACCGGCGAGGGCTATGCGACGGACGGAAAAATTTTGACCCCGGAGGACCTGCCGGTGCCCGACCTGACCGAGGCGTTACTGGCGATGGCGCTGTGCAACGATGCCGTCATCCGTGACGGCAGGCTGGTGGGAGATCCGACGGAAGGTGCGTTGCTCGTGTTGGCCGAAAAGGGCGGTCTCGATGTTGAAGCAGCCCGGCAAGCTCACCCGCGCGTGGCGGAGGTCCCGTTCGATTCTGAGTACAAATACATGGCCACCTTCCACCGTCTGGCGTCGACAACGCCCAACTCGAACCCGTCCGCGCCGCTGACCGTCGACCAGTGTCTGGCAAAAGGGGCCCCGGTCGCGCTGATGCAGCTGGCCGATTCGGTACTCACCGCGCAAGGAATCCGGCCGATCACCGAGGAACATCGCCGACGGATCCACGCTGCCGTCCAGAAACTGGCCGGGGAGGGCCTGCGCACACTCATGATCGCCGGGCGGCGGCTTGACGCCGTTCTCCCAGACGACGAGAAATCGTTGCAAGCCATGGTCACCGGTTTGACGATCTACGCAATCGTGGGAATTGTCGATCCTGCCCGTGCCGAGGCTGCCGAGGCCATCGCCGTGGCGCGGAGAGCTGGCATCCAAGTCCACATGATCACGGGTGATCACCTGATCACGGCTTCGGCCATCGCCAAGAATTTGGGCATTCCCGGCGACGCCGCGTCCGGTCCGGACCTGGACGAACTGGACGACGGCGAGCTTGGCCGACGTGCTGCCGGTTACGGCGTGTTGGCGCGGGTCACCCCGGCACACAAGATTCGAATGGTCAAGGCTCTGCAGCAGGGGGGCAATATCGTGGCGATGACCGGGGACGGTGTCAACGATGCCCCGGCCCTGAAGCAGGCCGACATCGGTATCGCAATGGGCATCACCGGGACGGATGTGTCCAAAGGCGCAGCGAATATGATCATCACCGATGACAACTTCGCCACCATCGTGGCGGCGGTCAGAGAAGGCCGCGGCATCTATGCCAACATCCTGAAGTTCGTGAGATTCCAGCTCACCACAGCGTGGGGGTTCGTGCTCATCTTTTTGATCGCGGGCATCACCGGGCTGGCCGGCGGTGCGCCGTTCACCGCCCTGCAGATCCTCTGGGTCAATATCATCATGGACGGCCCGCCCGCGCTCGCCCTCGGCGTGGATGCGGCAGAACCGGGCACGATGTTGGAACAGCCTCGCCCGGCCAATGAACGGCTGCTGACCCGAGGTCGGCTCGTCCGAATCCTCGGGTTGGGGATCGTCATGGCCGCTGGCACCATCGCCGTCCTGACCCTTGCGCCGGTCGTGTTCCCGGACAGGGCCGATGATGCGGCATTCGCCAGCACCCTGGCGTTTACCACGTTCGTGTTTTACCAGGTGTTCAATCTGCTTAACGTGCGTTCGGACACGCACTCCGTATTCTCGATCCAGACCTTGACGAACCGGAGCATCTGGGTCGCCCTGGCGGCCGTGATCATCCTGCAGATCTGTGTGGTGCAGCTCCAGGTTCTGCAGGGGCTCTTCGACACCACAGAACTCACTGCATCCCACTGGGGCCTGGCCGTGCTGGTGGGGTCTTCCGCGCTCTGGGTCGAGGAAATCGGTAAGTTCCTGGTGCGGTCGCGGGTCCGCCATCGGCGCGGTCCGGCCCCGAGTAGCAGTGCGCGCAATCCCAGCTCAGACCATCACATCTAAGGAGTCACAATGCTTGTAGCCTTTTCCGTTGCACCGTCCGTCGCCGCCGACTCGCAGGGGTCGGTGCACGACGCGGTCGCCGCCGCCGTGCGCATCGTGCGCGACTCCGGGCTGCCTAACCACACCGATTCCATGTTCACCACCATCGAGGGCGACTGGGACGAAGTCTTTGCCGTGATCAAGGCGGCGACCGAGGCAGTGGGAGCCTTCGGGCCGCGCGTTTCCCTCGTGCTGAAGGCCGACATCCGCCCAGGACACACGGGCGAGCTGACCGGCAAGCTCCAGCGACTCGAGAGTGCGTTAGGGCAAGGGAAATCCGACTGAGCAAACCGCCACACGGGCTTCACGTCCTGATTGGGCGGTTAGCTTGTCCGTTCGGAGTCGGGCGGATCATCGGCAGTCAGCGAGCCGGCGTGGGCGCGTATGGTCGGGTCCAGACGAACCTTGATCAGGCTGGCGATTGTGGTCACCGTCAAGACGACAGCGATGACGACAAGACTCAGGTTGGTGCTGATCTCCGGGACGCGGTCGTCGCTAACGTGTCCCCAGTGCAGAACGAGTTTCACGCCGATGAAAGCGAGGATGAGCGCCAGACCGGTGGAGAGGTACACCAACTCGTCCAGGAGTCCCTTGACGAGAAAGAAAAGCGCACGCAGCCCGAGCAGGGCGAAGGCGTTGGCGGTGAAGACGATGCACGGTTCCTCGGTGATACCGAAGATCGCCTGTCGTCGTGAGCGAGTGCATCCGGGGTTCTTCCATCAAGGATAGACACATGAAGCATAATTCGGTAATCTGAGGGCGTATTTTAGAACTGTCATTTCACAGGATTTGCCGCTAGCAAAGCCAACTGGGTGCCACCCATCGGCCTGCGGGCCGGCATCGCTGTCACCCCCGTTACCGATAAGGAGAACTACCAATGAGCGTTGACGGCGCGATCGACACTGTTGAACTGGTGCCAGCCCCGAGCAATAGCATCGTGGTCGGACACGATGGCTCAGACTGTGCCGATTACGCACTAGCCATGGCCCTTGAACTCGCCGACCAGTTGCACGTTCCCGTCGTTGTTGTGCGGGCGTGGTCCATCGCGACAGCTCCGCGGCCATCAAGTTGGGAGTTCGGATATGTCTCTTCGTTCGAGGAGTACCTCTCAGCGGTCCACGATGAACTGGTGCGGGACGCGCGGACCAGCGTCGAGAATCATCTCGCGGTCGTGGTGAGTTACCGGGCGGTTCATGCCAGCCCTGCGAAGAGCCTCATTGCCGTCTCACGAGACGCTCGTATTCTCGTTGTTGGATCTCGCGGTCGTGGCGGCCTCACGGGGATGCTGCTCGGTTCCGTGAGTGAGCAGTGCGTGCGGCACGCGGCATGCCCCGTCCTGGTCGTGCGGCAGCGGGGACGCAAGGTGGAACACGAGTGAACGTGACCGACACCAGATTTTAATCAAGCCCATCTCCAGCAGAAAAAGAGCGAGAATTCCCTTGAATAGATCCACGAACAGCGCTTCGATGGACGACAACCCGTCCGGGCCAGCTACCCCGCCGATGAGGAGTCCGGCCAGGAGCAGCACGATGCCTTTCCTCAGAAACACTTCATGGGCGATCGACTTCCACCGCGTCTTGCGCGAGATGCCTCGCGCAAGAACAATTCCCACCAGAATTGCGGGCACTTCCAGCATGTCCAGAAGCAGCGGCATGTGTTCTTCGAACGAGATCTGCTGGCTGCCGAGGTAGGCGACGGCCACGGCGTAGGTGCCCACGCTCACGGATCCGTAATGGGCGGCGATAGAGGCCGCATCCGCTCGCTTGAACCGGCCCAGATAGCGCAGCACGGGGAACGCGAGCAGGGTGAGGCCAAAACCCATGGTCACCACGGCCAGCATCTGCGGCAACAGGTTGGCGAAGGGCTGCTTAGCGAGTTCCACGCCGTCTTTGAGGCCAATGGCCAGCAACAGCACGATGCTCACAAACTCGTACATCGCCGCCGGAAGACGCAACTCTGAACGCAGAAGACCGGCCACTGCTCCGAGCAGAAAGAAAAGAATGATGGGATCGATCACATTGTGGCTCTCTGATTTACTCTGCTCGAAGTTCGAAGAAGCGGCGCGACTCCATGGTGACCAACCCCGTCAATGCACGCTGAGCAAAACGTGCTAACACTAGCGTGTATTGCGGAGCGTGTGTCGTCTATGATCAGACGATGGCCGCCTGGACCTTTCTTACTAATCACGCACACGTGCTGCTCTGCGTTTCTCAAGACCCCGGGATGCGATTGCGCGATATCGCAGTAGAAGTGGGAATCACCGAACGCGCCGCCCAACGCATCATCGCCGAACTCGTCGCAGATGGCTATCTCACGCGTCACCGCGACGGACGGCGCAACAGCTATCAGCTCTACCCCGAGCTTCCTCTTCGGCATCCCCTGGAACGACACCACAAAATTGGTGAGCTTCTTGGAGCGCTTGGATTGGATCCATAGATCGTGAGTAGCCACCGCAGTCGACCCTGCCAGTCGCCGTTGCCCGCATCGCTGCACTCGTGAGTTCACCGACCGAAGCTACGCCGACCCACTAATTTGCGATAACTCAAATGGTGACGCTGCTCACACCGCGACACGCTGGTCGCGCAGATGATGTGCGGCGGGCAGACGGGCCACGAGAGCGCCATGGGGCTTAGGCTTGACGCATGCCCCTCACTCCTGACGGGTCGACGCAGCTGTCGTCGACCCGTATTCGTCTTGCCCTGTTAGCCCTGGCCCTGGGCGGATTCGGCATCGGCGCGACCGAATTCGTCGCCATGGGTCTGCTGCCAAACCTCGCCGCCGACCTGCTGCCCGGCCTGTACGCCAACGCACCGGATGCCGCCAACGCGCAGGCCGGCTGGCTCATCTCGGCCTACGCCCTCGGAGTCGTCGTCGGTGCGCCCACGATCGCTGCGGCCGCCGCGCGCTGGCCGCGCAAGCAGTTGCTGCTCGCGCTGCTCACCGCATTCACCCTCGGAACCATCGCCTCGGCCCTACTGCCGACCTTTGAGACCGTACTCGCGGCACGCTTTGTGGCCGGACTGCCGCACGGCGCCTACTTTGGCATCGCCTCGCTCGTCGCCGCCCACCTGATGGGCCCGGGCAAGCGGGCCCGCGGCATCGCGATCGTGCTCAGCGGCCTCACCATCTCCAACGTGATCGGGGTGCCGACCATCACCTGGATCGGCCAGATGAGCGGATGGCGCGTCGCCTACCTCGTCGTCGCCGCCATTTTCGCGCTCACCTTCGCGGCCGTCGCCGTGTTCGTACCGTTCCAGAACGGCAACCCGAAAGCCACCATGCGGGCCGAACTTCAGGCGTTTGGCAAACTGCAGGTGTGGATCACCCTGTCGATCGGTGCGATCGGCTTCGGCGGGCTGTTCGCCGTGTACACCTACGTCGCCCCGCTGGTGACCCTGATCACCGGGCTGAAAGCCGCGGCGGTGCCGCTCATTCTGGTGGTCGTCGGTCTCGGCATGACGGTCGGCAACTTCGCCGGGGGAGCGCTGGCCGATTGGAGCGTGCGCCGCACCATGTACATCTCGTTCGGCGTGCTCATCATCGCGCTCGTCACGCTCGGCCTGTCGGCGCAGGTCCTGGCCGGGCTGCTGGTGGGCATGTTCCTGGTGGGGGCGGCAGCATCCGCTTTGTCACCGACCATTCAGGCCCGGCTGATGGACGTCGCGCACGAGAGCCAGTCGCTCGCCGCGGCGCTCAACCACTCCTCGCTCAACGTAGGCAACGCGCTCGGCGCGGCCCTCGGCGGTGTGGCCATCGCGGCGGGGCTCGGCTATCTCGCCCCGGTGTGGATCGGCGTGGGGCTGAGCGGGCTCGGCGTGCTGCTGACCCTGCTCACCTTCAGCATCGACCGTCGGCGTCGTCGGCGCGGCCACCATGTGCCCTACGGGACGCAGCTGATCCCGGTCGTGCGCGAGCACTGACGCCGTCTGACCGTGCCCGCCTTAAACGACACTGACCGGCCCTCATCGAGAAGGCCGGTCAAGTTCAGACGAACAATCAGTCGGTCTGCAGCAGGATGCCGTCGTGGATGGCACGCTTGCGCAGCGCGACCTTGGTTCCCACGTCGTATCCGGCGAGGCGGTACTTTTCGCGAATGCGTTTGAGGTAGCTCTTGGCGGTCTCCTCGGAGATGCCGAGCTGGTAGGCGACGGCCTTGACCGGCTCGCCGGCACCGTAGAGCGCCATGACCCGGCGTTCCTGGGCGCTGAGGCGGGGACCTTCGACGTTCTCGGTGGAGTTGAGCGCGTAGTCGAGCTCGGCCGAGATGTACGACTTGCCATTGTAGGCGGCGCGAATGGCGTCGACGATCATGCTGGCTTCCTCGCTCTTCACGAGGTAGCCGAGCGCGCCTGCCGCGAGGGCTTCGCGCACCAGTGCCGGTTCGGAATAGGTGCTCATGAGTACCGTCTTCACACCGGTCGTCTTGAGTGTGGAGATCTTCAGCGACACCGGAATGTTGTCCTTGAGATCGAGGTCGAGCAGCACGACATCCACCGGAAACTCGGGATGCGTCAGCAGCTCGGGCCAGGTGGTCACCGCCGCTACCATCTCGATGTCATCAGCGGCGCTGCGGATCCACTCGGTGAGGGCACCCAGGAGCATCCTGTGGTCATCGACCAGGGCTAAACGGATGGGACGGTCTGTTGTCGTCATTTTCTGCCTCCTACTGGTTGCACCCTATCGCCTAAATCCCCAATACTAGGCATCCGCTGGATTGTCGACACTGCACTCGATGTCTACCCGCAGGCTCCCGGCCCGATTTGAGTCCACATGCGGGCCAACCGCACGAATCGCCTGCCAGGTTTCGGGATCGACACGCCGCCGGGCGACCCCCGTTGTAGTCAATTCGATGGGGAAACGCACCTTGCGGTGCGGACCCGCCCCATGTGTGGGGGCAATCGGTCCAAGGCGCAGCGAAACGGATGTCCCCGACCTGGCCGTATCCCCGATCAGCAGCCAAATTGTCAGCAGCAGCCCATCGCGTTGCGGCGGGGAGAGCAGTCCGGCCAGACCGGCCGGATCGCTGAGCGCGACGACCGGACCGAGAAATTCGCTCTCGGTGATGGCGTGGTGCAGCCAGGTTTCGGTGCGCCCCTCGATCAGGTGCAAGCGCAGTTGGGTAGCCAGGGAGGCCGCCGTGGTCGCCGTCGACGGCGTCAGTGGCAGTGCGGTGCGGCCCTGGGCAACATCGTCGAGCAGGGTCTCGGCGTCGAGGTCGAGCCGGGCCAGCTGCTCGGAGGCGAGCATCCCGACCGCGAATCGTGGCTGGGAGACCGTGCTCTGCACCAGAACGAGGTCGAGTTCGCGCTGCACCATGCGCCGGAACGCCTGCACGATGCTCGCACCGACCAGCGGTGGTGCGACAGCGAGGGCAATGGAGAGGATGTCGGGGCCGAGGGTGAGCAGGTCGGCGCGCGTTTCGAACAGTGTCGCCGCGCTCATCGCCAGACCGAGGGCCACGGTGGCCATGGTGATTTCGCCGGTCTCGCGTAGGGTCACGATCGACAGTAGAAAAGCGCCGACGGCGGGTGCCGCGGTCGAAAAGTTTCCCGCGCCGGTCGCGCCCGAGGATCCGGCCAGATCGAGCGCCACCACGACCGCACAGGCGCCCAGGGCCGCCAGGAACAACCAGAGCGGCAGGAGGGAGGCCAGTTTGTGTACCGCGAGGTGAACGGCCACCGCGGTGGCCAGCAGAATGACCCAGGCCAGAATGCTCAGCACCGGAATGTGCGCCGGGTCCCACTCAATGATCAGGCGCGCGAGCAGGAACACCGCGATGAAGGCCCCGCTGATGCTCATGCCGATACCGAGGTGACGGGCACCCAAACCGTTCTGGTCCGACCGAAAGACGGTGATGCGGCCGTCACCGCGCAGAATCGTGCGGGGAAACCGCAGCGGCAACAGGTCGGCGCGGGTGCGATGCGCGGCGGATGCCGGTGGCCAGCTGCGTTCGGATGATCCGCCGAGCAGACGCGAACCCACACCGCGGGCCCGCGGGTGGGTGGCGATGGGCGCGGTGTCGCTAAACTGGCTCACTTGGGAACCTCCAGCACAACCGTGGTTCCGGCGCCGGGCGAGGAGAACAGGCGGGCGTTGCCGCCGACATCCCGAAGCCGGGCAATCACCGATTCGGCCACACCGAGGCGCTCCGTTCCCACCTGGCCGAGGTCGAAGCCGACCCCGGTATCGGTGACCATCGCGCGAACAGTGCGGGCGTCATCTGTTATGGTCACGTCGGCGTGGTCGACACCGGAGTGACGGCGCACGTTTTCGAGGCATTCGGAGAGGGCCAGCAGAAAGGAATCGAGTACGTTGCTGGATAGCTGCACCTGCCCGCTGCCGTGCCAGTTGACGGTGAGGCCCATGCGTTCAAAGCGTTGGCGCACGGCGTCGAGGGTATCGCCGAGGGAGAGCACCGACGCCGGTTCCAGGCTGTAGACCCCGGAGCGACGGGGCGTCGGCAGGCCGCCGAGGCGCAGCTGGCGTAGGAGTCGTGCGTCATCACCGGCCTGCTTCTGCAGGGCGATCGGGCTCACCCCCACGCCGGAGTGGGCCAGCAGGGTGAGGGTGGCGAGCACCGTGTCGTGCAGCAGACGGGCGTCCTGACGGCGTTGCGCTTCCAGCTCGCTCGCGTACCGCTCGGCCCGGTGGGCGCGGCCGATCGCGGCGATGCGGTGCATCACCCGGGGCACGCTCTGCGCGATCCACCAGGCAGCGAGCGTGAACGCCAGCCACATGCTCACGGTCAGCGCCAGCAGCACCGTGCGGTCGGGCGCATCGACGGTCACGACGGCCACACTCGCGATGGTGACTGCGAAACTCGCCACGAGCAGCAGTATCCGGCGGGGGCTGGTCAGCAGCACGGCCGCGACCGCGCACATCGGCGCGGTGGAAACCATGCCGATGACGCTCTCCTCGATCAGGTTCAGGGGAACACCCGGATGGCTGGCGAAGCCCACGATGAATATGATCGCTTCTCCGCTGAGCACGGTCAGAACGGCCCAGCGCAGCGCCCCGGTGCTGCCGAGCAAGTATTGTCCAACGGCCAGAAACAGCACGAGCACGAGACACCAGAGGCGTGCGTCGGCCTCCAGCCCGCCCGGCACCAGCAGGCAGGCCAGCGTCGTGGCCGTACCCACGAGCCCGGCTGCCTGCACCGCTCTGCGCAGGAGGCGGTCGCGCTCCTTGAGGATGCGTTGCATGGGGGCCTGTCCGGTTTGGAAATGAACGTGTTCTATCAGCACCATACCGGGCGACACGCGCGCGGGTTCGCCCTAGTGCAGCACCCGTCGAATCTGGGCGCCGATTGCCTCGTTCTCAATGAGGAAACCATCGTGACCATAGCCGGATTCCAGCACGACCGCGGTGGGTCCATCAATATTGTTGGTCAGATGCGCGGCGATGGTGCGCTGGCCATCCACCGGAAAGAGACGGTCGCTGTCGATTCCGACGACGACCGAGCGGGCGCTGATCCGGCCCAGGGCGGTCGCGACGCCGCCGCGACCGCGACCGACATCGTGGGAGTTCATGGCTTCGACCAGCACGATGTAGCTGTTGGCGTCGAAGCGTCGGGTGAATTTGTTGCCGTGAAAGTCGAGGTACGACTCAACGGCGAAGCGGCCGTTGGCGCCGAGCGGACTGATGCCGCTCTGCCAGCCCCGGTCGAAGCGGGCGTTCAGCTCGGCCGGGCTTCGGTAGTTGAGCAGGGCCATTCTGCGGGCCAGGGCCAGCCCGCGGGTCGGGCCGTCGCCATCCGCTTCGTCGTAGTAGTCGCCGGCTCGAAAGGCCGGGTCGGTGCGGATGGCCTCGATCTGCACCGAGTTGAGGGCGATCTGGTCGGCGGTCGTGACGGGCGGCGCCGCCAGAATGATCAGGCGTTCGACCCGGGCGGGGGTCTCGATCGCCCATTCGAGGGCGTGCATGCCGCCCATGGAACCGCCGATGACGGCCGCCCAGCGTTCGATGCCGAGCCGGTCGCTGAACACGCGCTGGGCGCTGACCTGATCGCGAATGGTGAGATAGGGAAAGCGGATGCCCCACTCCAGCGCGTCGGGTGCGAGCGAGGCCGGCCCGGTGCTGCCTTGGCAGCCGCCGAGCATGTTCGGCGCCACGACGAACCACCGGTCGGTGTCGATGGCCAGTCCGGGGCCGACGATACCGTCCCACCAGCCGCCGGTCTCCTGGCCGGGTCCGGGAGCGCCGACCACGTGGCTGTCACCGGTGAGGGCGTGCAGCACGAGTACGGCGTTGTCGGCGGCCGGGTTCAGGGTTCCCCAGGTTTCGTAAGCGAGGCGGGCTGCCGGAAGGCTGCCGCCGGCCTCGAAGCTGAGCGGGCCGAGGTTTTGAAACTGGCGGTGGCCCACTGGGTCGCCGTCACGCCAGGCTCCGGTCGCCGGAGGCTTGCCGAGTACCGAGCGCGCCTGGGCTTCGGTAATGAAGCTCGACGGGACCGTGTCTGCTGACGATTGCCATTCCATACAGGTCCATTCTGTCGGTCGAATGAACCGCCCGGGCGCATGTTACGTCGTACGCCCGGGCTGGGCCGATTTGGTTTAGGCGTCGGCGCGGTCGCGCTTGACGACGGCGCGGGCGGCGGCCAGACCGGCCTCGAGGTCGGCCTTGAGGTCGACGACGTTCTCGATACCCACCGAGAGGCGCACCAGGCCGGGGGTGACGCCGGCGGTGAGCTGCTGCTCCGGGGTGAGCTGGGCGTGCGTGGTCGACGCCGGGTGGATCACCAGGGAGCGTACATCACCGATGTTGGCGAGGTGGCTGAACAGGCTCAGGTTGTCGACCAGGGCGCGGCCGGCCGAGACACCGCCCTTGAGTTCGAACGAGAGCACAGCACCGACGCCGAGCGGGGCGTACTTGTTGGCGTTGGCATACCAGGGGCTCGACGGCAGTCCGGCGTAGTTCACCGAGGCGATGTCGTCGTGGTTGTCGAGCCACTCGGCGATGTCCTGCGCGTTCTGCACGTGGCGTTCGATGCGCAGGCTGAGGGTCTCAATGCCCTGGATGAGCTGCCAGGCGCTCGCCGGGGCGATAGCGCTGCCGAGGTCGCGCAGCAGCTGCACACGCGCCTTGATGACGTAGGCGATGCCGTCGCCGACCGCGGTGGTGTAGCTGGCGCCGTGGTACGACGGGTCGGGTTCGGTCAGGCCTGGGAACTTCTCGACGTTCTTCGACCACTCGAACTTGCCGCCGTCGACCAGCACGCCGCCGATGATGGTGCCGTGGCCGCCGAGAAACTTCGTGGCCGAGTGCACGATGATGTCGGCGCCGTGCTCGAACGGGCGAATCAGATACGGGGTGGCGATAGTGTTATCGACGATCAGCGGAATACCGGCGGCGTGGGCGACATCCGCTACCAGGGAAATGTCAAGAACGTTGATGCGCGGGTTGCCGATGGTCTCGGCGAAGAACAGCTTGGTGTTCGGGCGCACCGCGCGCTGCCATTCGGCCGCGTCATCCTGGTCTTCGACGAAGGTGACCTCGATGCCGAGCTTGGCCAGGGTGTACTTGAACAGGTTGTAGGTTCCGCCGTAGATCGAGCTCGACGACACGATGTGGTCACCGGCCTGCGCAATGTTCAACACCGCAAAAGTGGATGCCGACTGGCCGGAAGACAGCAGCAGCGCCGCGGTACCGCCCTCGAGCGCCGCGACGCGCTCCTCGACGACGGCCTGCGTGGGGTTCTGGATGCGAGTGTAGATGTTGCCGAACTCGGCCAGCGCGAACAGATTCTGCGCGTGCTCCGCACTGTTGAACACGTACGACGTGGTCTGGTAGATCGGGGTGGCTCGCGCGTTCGTAACCGGGTCGGGACGCGCGCCTGAATGAACCTGCTTGGTCTCAAACTTCCACGATGAAGAATTGTCGGTCACGATAGCCTCCGCGTCATTCAGCGCGGACTCTCCAGCGCTCTGGCCCCGAGCCTAAAGATGCCCGAATGGCCGTGCAAGAGCCGGCGAAACACAACGTCATGTTGTGCGAGCGCTTACGTGCGATTGTCATGCGGCAACACGATCGTGCCGGTCGGCGTCGTCGCCGTCTCCCGGAACAGCCACCGTACTTTCGGCTGGACCAGGGGCTGAACCAGCCGTCGAACGACGGGCAGCGACAGCACGATGGAGGTAATCACGCTCAGCACGATCATGCCCGGCAACACCCACGCGGGCTGTGGACCGTCGAGCACACCCGTCTCCCGTAGCGGGTAAAGCACGAAGGTGTGCAGCAGGTAGATGTACATTGTCGCCGCGCCCAGCTCGGTGAACCAGGTCGTGCGCCGCGGAATCAGCATAAGGAATGCCACGATGAGCGCAAACGCGAGCAGCATGACGGCCAAACGGATGCCGCCGGCCCACCACGCGGAATAGTCAAACGTCGCGTACCCCTCGTCATAGAGCAGGAATCGGCGCACCTGCAGGGTGCGGAGGGCGTTGATATTGAACGCGATCACCAGGTAGAGCAAGGCGAATAGCCCGATCGCGCCGGCCCGCCAGCGCCAGACCAGGCCGTTGCGGAGCTCGAGCCAGGTGTCGGTCAGCAGCCACTGGCGCAGTTTCCAGCCGAAAACAAAGAACGGCAGCAGCCCGAGGGTGCGGGACAGGGCGAACGTACCGTCTATATTCGGCAGGTAGCCGACCCCGATCGAGATAATAATGCTGATGATGAGGGGATAGCGCAGGAACACGAGGTACGGCAGGACAATCCGCCACATCACCAGGGCGAGCAGAAACCACAGCGTCCAGCTCGCTGTGGAGTAATCCAGCACGAACTTACCGCCGAGGATCCAGCGCAGCACCGTCCAGATCGTCTCGAAGATGAGGTACGGAAAGACGATGTCGGTGAGCAGCCGGTGCATCTGCCGTGCGTTTGGCGGTCCCGACTTGGCGAAGTAGCCGCTCACGGCCACGAAAACCGGCACGTGGAAGGCGTAGATGAACAGATACAGCGTGTAGGCGACATCGGCTTCGCCGATGAGTTTGAGAATCGCGTGGCCGATCAGCACGAGGGTGACGGCCACCCAGCGCGCGTTGTCCCAGAGGGGTACGCGACGCTTCTGTGGTGGAGTGGTGGTGTCCAGTGCGCTCATTGACACCATTCTCCCGCCACAATGGAGAAATGAGTATTCGACGAGTGGTTGTGACCGGAGCAAGTTCAGGAATTGGAGCGGCGACGGCACGCCTGTTCCGGGAGCATGGTTGGAACGTGGTGGGGGTCGCACGGCGGGCCGACCGTCTCAAAGCGCTGCAGGCCGAAACCGGAGCGGATGTCTTCACCGCCGACCTCACGGTGCAGGCGGATGTCGACGCCTTGCGCGACTACCTCGCCGCCAGCGGCCCGGTGCACGCCCTCGTCAACAATGCCGGCGGCGCCAAGGGTCTTGACTCGGTCGAGGCCGGAAGCATCGAAGACTGGGCCTGGATGTTCGAGATCAACGTGCTCGCCGTCAAGCGGGTCACCACGGCCATTCTGCCGCTGCTGCGCGCCGGTATGGCCTCCGGGGCCGGATCGGCCGATATCGTGAACGTCACCTCGATTGCCGGGCACGTGGCTTACCTCGGCGGTGGCGGCTACAACGCGGCGAAGTTCGCCGCGCACGCCATGACCGAGGTGCTGCGCCTCGAACTGTCGGGGGAGCCGATTCGGGTGATCGAGATCGCGCCGGGCATGGTCAGAACGGATGAGTTCGGCCTGGTTCGCTTCGACGGCGACGCCGACAAGGCCTTCGCGGCCTACGAGAACGTTCCCGATCCGCTCTCGGCGGAGGACATCGCCGAGACGATCGTGTCGAGCGTTGAGCGCCCCGCGCACGTGAACCTCGACCTGATCGTGATCAAGCCGGTCGCCCAGGCATCGTCGACCCGCGTCGCCCGCGGCCCCCTAATGGTGCGCGAGGACTAACCGGGGGCCGCGGGTTCCGGCGCGGCCCGGCTGCGCGGGACCAGCGCCAATTCGCGCCCGGAGCGAGAGAGAGTTCTGGCCTGGCCACAACTCCCACGCGACGCGCCGCGCTGGACCTGAGCCAGTGCGCGGGAGTTCCGCCTCCCGCGGGGCACAGCAAACGGGCCGGACAGGATGTGCATCCTGGCCGGCCCGTTCGTTGCACTGCGGGGGTTAGTGCTCGACAGCCTTCTCGGCGCCATGCCCGGTGAGCGAACGCACCGACATCTCGGCGGCGAGCTTCGGGCTCTCCTTCACCGTGCTGGTGACCGATCCGAGCCAGCCCAGGAAGAATCCGAGCGGGATCGAGACGATGCCGGGGTTGCTCAGTGGGAAGATCGCGAAGTTCACGTCAGCACCGAACATGGAGGTCTCCGTACCGGAGAACACCGGCGAGAAGATGATCAGCAGCACGGCCGAGGCGAGTCCGCCGTACATGCTCCAGACCGCGCCCCGGGTGGTGAACCCACGCCAGAACAGGGAGTAGAGGATGGTCGGCAGGTTGGCGCTCGCCGCGACGGCGAAGGCCAGGGCCACCAGGAAGGCAATGTTCTGCCCCTGCACGCCGATACCACCGGCGATGGCCAGGATGCCGATCACGATCACGGTGCGACGAGCGACCTTGACCTCGTCGTCGGGGTTTCCCTTGCCCTTCTTGATGACGGAGCCGTAGATGTCGTGCGCGAAGCTGGTTGCAGCCGTGATGGTGATGCCGGCCACAACGGCCAGGATCGTCGCGAACGCGATGGCCGAGATGAAGCCGAGCAGCAGCGGACCACCGAGAGCGAGCGCGAGCAGCGGGGCTGCCGAGTTCACTCCACCGGGAGCGGCGAGAACGGTGTCAGCACCAACGAGAGACGCGGCACCGAAGCCGAGCACCAGCGTGAAGATGTAGAACGCGCCGATGAGCCAGATTGCCCAGACCACCGAGCGACGAGCTTCCTTCGCGGTCGGAACCGTATAAAAGCGCATGAGCACGTGCGGCAGGCCGGCGGTTCCAAGAACGAGGGCCAGAGCCAGGGAGATGAAGTCCAGCGGGTTGGCGCCGTACTTCAACCCCGGAGCCAGAATGTCGGCGCCCGAGGCGGAGATTGCGACGGCGCTGTCGAGCAGGTTCGACAGGCTGAAGCCGTTGATCGCCAGCACCCAGATGGTCATGGCGAACGCACCGATGATGAGCAGGAACGCCTTGACGATCTGCACCCAGGTGGTGCCCTTCATGCCGCCGACCAGTACGTAGACGATCATGAGCGCGCCGACGACGGTGACCACGATGGATTGGCCGAGCTTGTCGTTGATGCCGAGAAGCAGCGACACGAGTCCGCCGGCTCCCGCCATCTGGGCGAGCAGGTAGAAGAAGCAGACGGCCAGGGTAGTCGTCGCCGCTGCCACGCGCACGGGGCCCTGGTTCAACCGGAAGGAGAGCACGTCGGCCATGGTGAACTTGCCGGTGTTGCGCATGAGCTCCGCAACCAGCAGCAGGGCCACGAGCCAGGCGACGAGGAATCCGATCGAGTACATGAATCCGTCGTAGCCGCTGACGGCAATTGCGCCGACGATGCCCAGGAACGATGCCGCCGACAGGTAATCGCCGGCGATGGCGAACCCGTTCTGCGGTCCGGTGAACGAGCGGCCACCCGTGTAGTAATCAGCCGCCGTCTTGTTGTTGCGGCCGGAGCGGATGACGATGATCAGGGTCACCGCCACGAAGGCCAGGAAAATCGAGATGTTCAGGACCGGGTTGTTCTCAACCGGTTTGACCGCGGTGGCCAGTAAGTGCAGTGCGTTCATCGCTGTTCCATCCGCTCGAGTTCAAGGCGAAGTTCTTCGGTGCGGGGGTCGATCTTGCGGTTGGCGAAGGTCACGTACGTCATGGTGATGGCGAAGGTCGTGACGAACTGGCCGAGGCCGAGGAGCAGACCGATGTTGATGCTGCCGAAGACCGGCGTGGCCATGAAGTCGTGCAGGTAGGCCGCTGCGAGAACGTAGGCGATGTACCAGACGAAGAAGAAGATGGCCATTGGTACGACGAACTTGTTGCGGGTGCGCTTCAACTCGAGAAAACGGGGGGTCTTCTCAAACGCCTCGTAGTCGATACGGGACTTCGGTGGGGCGTCTTTCACTGCTTCACTCATGGGGCCTCCTTGCCTCAGGGACGGAAAATTTGGGTTTTGCGGAAAAAGTGTGGGTGCGCGGTGGGGGTGGGGAGTGGTCGTGACCGGGTTAGGAAACGGATGCTGACAACGCTCGTTTCAGATCGTCAAGAACGGTGGGGTCTTCGATGGTGGGGGGAACGGAATATTCTTCACCATCGACGATTTGCCGAATGGTTTTGCGAAGAATCTTGCCCGACCGCGTTTTGGGCAGTCGGTCGAGTATGGTGACGTCGCGAAACGCTGCGACCGGGCCGACATGCTCCCGGACGAGGGCGACGAGTTCTGCGGCGAGTACGTCGTGTTGCACCGTACTGCCGGCTTTGAGGGTAACGAATCCAGCGGCACGCTGACCCTTGAGCGGGTCGTGCACGCCGAGCACGGCGCACTCGGCGACGGCCGGGTGCAGCGTGAGAACCTCTTCGAGAGAGCCGGTCGACAGTCGGTGCCCGGCCACGTTGATGACGTCGTCGGTGCGGCCCATCACGAACAGGTAGCCGTCCGCGTCGAAATGACCGGAGTCACCGGTGGCGTAGTAACCCGGAAAAGCGGTGAGGTAGGAACTTTCGAATCGTTCCTCACTGCCCCAGACCCCGAGCAGGGTCCCGGGTGGCAGCGGAAGGCGGATGGCGATGTTGCCGTCCTTGCCGATCTTTTCGATCGGCTTGCCCTTGGAATCCAGAATGGCGATGTCATACCCGGGAACCGGAACGGTGGCCGAACCCGGCTTCGTGGGCAACTCCTCGATGCCGAGCAGGTTGGCGCAGATCGGCCAGCCGGTTTCGGTCTGCCACCAGTGGTCGACCACCGGGCAGTGCAGCCCGTTATTGGCCCAGTGGAAGGTTTCGGGGTCGAGGCGCTCGCCGGCCAGGAACAGGCTGGTCAGGCTGGACACGTCGTGATTCTTCAGCTCGAGCAGGTCGGGATCGACGCGGCGGATGGCCCGAATGGCGGTCGGCGCGGTGAACAGCACCTTCACCTTGTGCTCGTCGACGACGCGCCAGAACGCACCGGCGTCGGGCGTTCCGATCGGTTTGCCCTCGTAGATGACCGTGGTCGCGCCCGCCAGTAGCGGTGCGTAGACGATGTAGGAGTGCCCGACCACCCAGCCGACATCGGACGCAGCCCAGTAGACGTCGCCGGGGCCTACGTTGTAGACATTGCGCATCGACCAGTTCAGGGCGACGGCGTGGCCGCCGTTGTCGCGGATGATGCCCTTGGGCTTGCCGGTCGTGCCGGAGGTATAGAGGATGTACAGCGGGTCGTCGGAGCGCAGGGCCACCGGGTCGGCCGGTGCCGCCGTGGCCTCTTCGTCGGCCCAGTCGAGCCAGACGGCATCCGCTTTCTGGTAGTCGGCGGCCGACCCGGGAATGCTGTCCCGGTTGCGTACGATCACCGTGTGCACCGAGCCCTGGCTGAGGGCGAGCGCTTTCTCGACCAGCGGCAGATATTCCACCCCGCGGCCGGGTTCCAGACCGCCGGATGCCGTGACGATGACACTCGGGCGGGCGTCATCAATGCGTACGGCCAGTTCGGTCGCGGCGAAACCTCCGAACACGACCGAGTGCACAGCCCCGATGCGCGCGCAGGCGAGCATGGCGACGACGGCCTCGGGGATCATCGGCAGGTAGATGATGACGCGGTCTCCGGTGCCGACGCCGTTGGCGCGGAGCACGCCGGCGAATCTGGCGACGCGGCCGAGCAGCTCGAGGTAGCTCAGCTGAACCCGGGTGCCGGTCATGGCGGAGTCGTAGATGAGCGCCGTGTGGGCGCCCCGGCCAGCCAGAACGTGCCGATCGAGGGCGTTGTAGCTCGTGTTGAGCATTCCCCCGGGAAACCAGCTTCCGGTAGCTTTGCCGTTGACGGCGAGTGCACTTGTCGGCTGCGTGATCCAGTCGATACCCTCGGCGGCCTCAAGCCAGAAGTCCTCCGGCGACGAAATGCTGCGTCGCCAGGCCTCCCGGTAGCCCCCACCTGATTCGCCGTTCATGTCTACCTTCTCCATCGAAGTGCCTCTGTATACAAAGAGTGGTTGAAGTATTGCATATAACCCAGCTATGTGGAATAGGATCGCTATTGTGTATACAGAAACCGCAATGTTGGGGTTAGACGTACCGCTTCGAGCTAGCGAGCGGGCGTACCGTCAGCTGCGCGGGGAGATTCTCAACGGCCTCCTCGCCCCCGGCGCTGCCCTGCTCGAAGTAGAACAAGCCGAGCGCATCGGCGTCTCCCGCACCCCGCTGCGCGAAGCGGTCGCCCGGTTGATCGCCGACGGTCTCGTTGTCGGCCGTCGCGGCCGCGGTTTCGAAGTGACCGACATCTCCGTCGACAGCATCTCCGAACTGTACGAACTGCGCCAGGCGCTCGAGGTGCAGGCGATCCGCCTGGCCGCGACTCGGCGCGAACCCGCACCGTTCCTGAAGCTGCGCGACGCGTTTGTGACGGCGCCGGAGCTGCTGGACCAGGGCGATATCGGTGTGCACCGCTACTACGTGCTGATCGACGAACTCGAAGATGCCGTCGACGCGGCCGTTGAAAACCCCTTTCTCGTCGGCGCCCTGCGCGCCGTACGCACCCACTTGGCCCGTATCCGTCGGCTGGCCCAGAGAAATCCGATGCGGCTTCGTGCCGCAGCGTCCGAGCACCTGCTGATTATCGACGCCATCATCGCCGGCGACCCGTCGCTGGCAGCCCATGCCACCCATATTCATCTTCACCAAAGCCTCTTGAGCGTCCTCGCGACGATCGACGAGGACTCGGCAACTGGTGTCAATCCGGCTCTTGTCGATTAACGACTCCGGCCGACTAACGAAGGGATCCACCGTGCAACTGCACCACGTTCGAGTTCACAAGAGCGACGAGAATCTGGCCCGCGAGGACCAGCTGGCCTGGAAGATCGCCGAGGTCGCCGCCGACCCCGCTCTGGTCTCCGAGGAAGTGACCGAGATGGTCATCAACCGCGTCATCGACAACGCCTCCGTTGCCGCGGCCAGCCTGACCCGTCGTCCAGTGATCGCCGCTCGCTCGCAGGCACTCTCGCACCCGCGTTCCAACGGTGGCGACGGCGCGACCGTGTTCGGCCTCGCGCCGGCTCGCCGGGTGTCCCCCGAATGGGCAGCCTGGGCGAACGGCGTCGCCGTGCGTGAACTCGACTATCACGACACGTTCCTGGCCGCAGAGTACTCGCACCCGGGTGATAACATCCCCCCGATCACCGCCGTCGCCCAGCACCTCGCCGCCTCTCGCGGCCTGACCGGCGGCGACCTGATTCGCGGCATCGCCACCGGCTACGAGATTCAGATCGACCTGGTGAAGTCGATCAGCCTGCACGCCCACAAGATCGACCACGTTGCCCACCTCGGCCCGTCCGTGGCCGCCGGCATCGGCACCCTGCTCGGCCTCGACAAGGAGATCATCTTCCAGGCCGTCGGCCAGGCGCTGCACACCACGACCGCAACCCGCCAGTCACGGAAGGGCGAGATCTCCAGCTGGAAGGCGCACGCCCCGGCATTCGCCGGCAAGATGGCCGTCGAGGCCGTTGACCGGGCCCTGCGCGGCGAGACCAGCCCAACGCCCATCTACGAGGGCGAAGACGGCGTCATCGCCTGGCTTCTCGACGGACCGGAGGGCTCCTACGACGTATCGCTGCCCAAACCCGGAAGCATCAAGCGCGCGATCCTGGACAGCTATACCAAGGAGCACTCGGCCGAGTATCAGGCGCAGGCCTGGATCGATCTCGCTCGCAAGCTACACAACGAGCACCCGGAGCTGCTCGTGGCCGGTGCGATCAAGAGCGTCGTGATCCACACCAGCCACCACACTCACTTCGTGATCGGCTCCGGCGCCAACGACCCGCAGAAGTATGACCCCACCGCGAGCCGCGAAACCCTCGACCACTCCATTCCGTACATCTTCACGGTGGCGCTGCAGGACGGCACCTGGAACCACGTCGATTCCTACAGCCCCGAGCGCGCGGGTCGACCCGACACCATCGCCCTCTGGAACACCGTCACCACGACCGAAGATGCGGAGTGGACGCGTCGCTACCACTCCCTCGACCCGGCCGAGAAGGCCTTCGGCGGTCGCGTGGAGATCGAACTGGCCAATGGAACCCGCCTGGTCGACGAGATCGCCGTCGCCGACGCGCATCCACTTGGCGCTCGCCCGTTTGCCCGCGCGGAGTACATCAACAAGTTCCGCACCCTGGCCGCGCCGGTGATGGAGGTGTCCGAGATCGAACGCTTCCTCGCGCTGGCCCAGCGCCTGCCCGAGCTTGGTGCTGCCGACCTCGGGGGCCTGACCATCGTGGCCAAGCCCGGACTGCTCTCCGGGGTCGCCACGCCGAACGGAATCTTCTAATGCTGTACGCCGGCACGACCGCCGCCGACAAGCGGATTGCCCTGCGCCAGGGCCTAAAAAGCGGCAAGATTTTGCGCTACCCCGGCGCGTTCAACCCGCTGTCTGCCAAGCTCATTCAGCAGAAGGGGTTCGAGGGCGTCTACATTTCGGGCGCCGTGCTCTCGGCTGACCTCGGCCTACCCGACATCGGCCTGACCACCCTCACCGAGGTGGCCAGCCGGTCGCAGCAGATCGCCCGCATGACCGACCTGCCGGCGATCGTCGACGCCGACACCGGGTTCGGCGAACCGATGAACGTGGCCCGTACCATCCAGACCCTCGAAGACGCCGGCCTGGCCGGCATGCACATCGAGGACCAGATCAACCCGAAACGCTGCGGTCACCTCGACGGCAAGCAGGTCGTGGATGCCGACACCGCGATCAAACGCATCCGCGCAGCGGTCGACGCGCGGCGGGACCCGAACTTTCTCGTGATGGCGCGCACGGACATCCGTGCCGTCGACGGGCTGGACGCGGCCGTCACGCGCGCCAAACAGCTGCAGGATGCCGGGGCCGACGCGATCTTTCCCGAAGCGATGGGCAGCCTGGCCGAGTTTGAAACGATTCGCGCTGCGGTGTCGGTGCCGATCCTCGCGAACATGACCGAGTTCGGCAAGGGCGAGCTGTACACCGTGCAGCAGCTCGAAAACGTGGGCATGAACCTGGTGATCTTTCCGGTGTCGCTGCTGCGCCTGGCCATGGGGTCGGCCGCCCGCGGACTCGACGCGATCGAAGAGACCGGCTCGCTCACCACGATGCTGCCGGAAATGCAGCACCGCGCGGACCTGTACGAGTTGCTCGATTATGCGTCGTACAGTCAGTTCGATTCGGGTATCTTCGATTTCACGTTGAACCCGCACATTTCGACGCCCAGTTCGACGCAGGCCTAAAGGAGCACAATGTCTGACACCCAAACTGTCGAACCACACATCTATAAGGGACTGACCGGCGTCGTCGTCGACACGACCGCGGTCTCCAAGGTCAACCCGGAGACCAACTCGCTGCTCTACCGGGGCTACCCGGTGCAGGAACTCGCGGCGAAGAAGAGCTTCGAAGAGGTCGCCTACCTGCTCTGGCACGGCGAACTGCCCACAGACCAACAGCTCGCCGACTTCGAGGCACTCGAACGTTCGCTGCGGCACATGAGCCCGGTGGTCAAGCAAATCATCGACGAGCTGCCGCTGACCGCGCACCCGATGGATGTCGTGCGCACCGCGGTGAGCGTCATCGGTGCGAGCGACCCCGACGCCGAGAATCCGTCGGCCCAATCCGACCTCGACAAATCAATTCGTCTGTTCGCCCAGCTGCCCGCGATCGTCTCCTACGACCAGCGTCGCCGGCACGGACAGGGTCTGGTCGAGCCGCGTGACGACCTCGGCTACTCGGCAAACTTTCTGCACATGGCCTTCGGCGAGGTGCCGGAACTCGTCGTGGTCAACGCCTTCGACGTGTCGATGATCCTCTACGCCGAGCACTCCTTCAACGCGTCGACCTTCACCGCTCGGGTCATCACGTCCACCCTGTCCGACCTGTACTCGTCCGTGACCGGGGCGGTCGGGGCTCTTAAGGGTGCACTGCACGGCGGCGCGAACGAGGCCGTCATGCATACGTTCGCCGAGATCGGTCTCGAAGCCGGATCGGCGGCGCGGGCCGAACCGTGGCTGGAGAAGGCGCTCGCTGAGAAGCGCAAGATCATGGGCTTCGGGCACCGCGTCTACAAGAGCGGCGACTCGCGCGTGCCGACGATGCGGGCCTCGCTCGTCACCCTCGTGGAGCATTACCAGAAGCCGGAACTGCTCGAATTGTACGAAGCCCTCGAGACGGCGATGACGAACCGCAAGGCGATTCTGCCGAACCTTGACTACCCCTCGGGCCCGGCGTACCACCTGATGGGGTTCGACACCCTCACCTTCACACCGATCTTCGTGGCGGCGCGCATCACCGGGTGGACCGCGCACATTATGGAGCAGAAGAAGAGCAACGCGCTCATTCGTCCGCTGTCGGCCTATAACGGCGTCAATCAGCGGCAGGTGCCGTAGCGCTGTTCTTTTCAGAGCGGATGTCGCGCTGCCAGCTGGCAGCGCGGCATCCGCTGTGTGCGTGACGGGTCGGGATCTAGCTAGCATTGATGAATGACACTTGATGCCGAGGCCGTGCCCACTTCGCCCGCTATTGACCGCGAAATTCTGCAGTGGACCGACTTCGCTGAAGCGTCGCGCGAGTTGGCGACCCGAGTGCGGGAGAGCAGTTTTCACCCGGATGTCGTGATCGCCATCGCCCGCGGCGGCCTGCTGCTGGCCGGTGCCATCTCCTACGCGCTCGGCACCAAGAACTGCGGCAGCATCAACGTGGAGTTCTACACCGGCGTCGACGAGCGCCTGCCCGAGCCGGTGCTGTCGGCGCCGATGCTCGACGCACCGGCCCTGGCCGGCAAGAGGGTGCTGCTGGTCGACGACGTCTCCGACTCCGGCCACACCCTCGCGCTCGTCATTCGCCTGCTTGGCGAGACCGCCATGGAGGTGCGCACCGCGACGCTCTACACCAAGCCGCGCACCGTGCACGTGCCCGACTTCACCTGGCGCGAAACCGACAGGTGGATCGTGTTCCCCTGGTCGGCGCTGCCGCCGGTGCCGGGTGCGCCCGAGGATATTGCGCCCGAAGCGCTCGCCGACCTGACGGATGGGGTGCCCGCATGAGCGTGCACCTGGTCGGCGGCGGGGGAGACGCCGAGAGCGACATTCCGGTCTTCGCGACGTTCCTGTCCGAGGTCACGGCTCAGGCTTTCACAGCCG
Source organism: Cryobacterium sp. N21 (assembly GCF_002929575.1). Classification (NCBI taxonomy): domain Bacteria; kingdom Bacillati; phylum Actinomycetota; class Actinomycetes; order Micrococcales; family Microbacteriaceae; genus Cryobacterium; species Cryobacterium sp. N21. Next base: position 62,521 of record NZ_PJJQ01000034.1, read on the forward strand.
ACCGCGACGAACCGATCGTGGCGATCATCACCGTCGGCCCGGGCTTAGCCCACGCCGAAGAACTGGCCGCTGCTCTCGGGCTTACCGCCGAGGCTCGACTGACCGTGCTCGCCCCCGGCGACGTCGCGGCCCTCACCTCCGTGTCCGCGGTCGACGGTATCATCATCGGCGGCGGCGTGACCCCCGACTATCTCGCCGCACTGCTACCGATCGCTGGGGAGATTCGCCGCCAGGTCTCGGCCGGCGTGCCCTACCTCGGTTTCTCGGCCGGCGCCATGATCGCCGCCGAACGCGCCCTGATCGGTGGCTGGCGCATCGGCGGCGTCGAGGTCACGCCCCAGGACGTGTCGGAGGGCCTCGACGAGATCACCCTCGCCCAGGGCATCGGACTGCTCGACGTGACGGTGGACGTGCACGCCGCCCAGTCCGGCAGCCTGTCCCGCCTGATCGCCGCGACCGAGGCCGGCCTCATCGACGGCGGCCTCGCCATCGACGAGAACACCGTGCTCGTGGTCGGCGAGGGGGCCCTCCGCGTGCTCGGAGCCGGCAGTGTCTGGAACGTCAGCCAGGCCGATGGCGGCGTGCTCGTGAGCACCATCGGTGCCTGATCTGCCCACCTGATGGCGGTAATTCAGCGGATACGCCCGCTTCCGCGCACGCGCCGCTGCGCAGTGCGCTCGTGAACCTCGACGCCCTTGCGGCCAGCGGTGAGATCGACCCGGGGTGGGCGCGAGCACTCGCGCCCGTGGCCGATGACCTGGCTCGGGTTTCCGAGTTTTTGACGAGCGAACGGGCCGCCGGCCACGAGGTGTTACCAGTGCCGGAGCACCTGCTGCGTGCGTTCCGGCAGCCGTTCGACGCCGTGCGGGTGCTCATCGTCGGGCAGGATCCGTACCCCACTCCGGGGCATCCAATCGGTCTGGCCTTCGCCGTCAATGCCGACGTGCGGCCCGTTCCGCGCAGCCTCGGCAACGTCTTCACCGAACTCGGCACCGACCTGGGCCTGCCGCGCCCCGAGCACGGCGACCTCTCCGCCTGGTCGAACCAGGGCGTGCTGCTGCTCAACCGAGTGCTCAGCGTGCGGGCCGGCGCTGCCGGTTCGCATCGGCGGCACGGCTGGGAAACCGTGACCGACCAAGCCATTCGCGCCCTGGTGGGGCGGCGACATCCGCTCGTGGCGATTTTGTGGGGCAAGGATGCCGCAGCGCTCACGTCCCTGCTCGGCGACACACCCGTGCTCGAATCGGCGCACCCGAGCCCGCTGTCAGCCCGGCGAGGATTCTTCGGCTCGCGCCCGTTCAGCGCGGCCAACCGGTTGCTCACCGAGCAGGGGGCGGCTCCGGTTGCCTGGGAGCTTCCGGTAATCTGGAACCAACCAGAAAGGGGAGTGCCCGGTGCTTGAGGAAGAATACGAGCCTCGTCGTCGGCTGCCCCGCCACCTGCGGCCGGAAGTTGCCGCCGAGGCACCGTTCGAATACGAGATGCGCGAGGTGCGGGCGACCGATCTGCCGCACATTCGCGAGATCTACAACTACTACGTGGCCAACAGCACCGTCACCTTCGACGAGGATGCGATGACGCTCGCCGAGTGGCGCGACAAGTTCTACTACCTGAACAAGCAGGGCATGCCGTTCATCGTCGCGGTCTCGCCGGCCGGCCAGATTCTCGGGTATGCCCTGGTCAGCCCGTGGAAGCAGAAGAAGGCCTACCGCTTCACGGTGGAGAACTCGATCTACCTCGGCGCCGCATCGACGGGCAAGGGTCTCGGGCGCGAGCTGCTCGGCGAGCTGATCAAACGCTCCAAGGCGGCCGGCCTGAAAGAGATCATCGCCGTCATCGCCGACCAGGGAGCGGATGCCTCGATCAAGCTGCACCGCGACTTCGGCTTCGAGGAGATCGGTCGCATGGGCAAGGTCGGCTTCAAGTTCGAGCGCTGGCTCGGCACGATTCTGCTGCAGAAGAGCCTGAAGTAGCCCCTCTCTCGCGACCTGTCAGAGGCGGGGGGTGTTCAGGCGGCCCACCGCGTTGAGCACCGCGCGGCGGGGGTAGATGCCCGCGACCCGCGCGAGCACGGCGTTGCGCGTTCCGACCAGCACAACGGATGGCGTCACCGAGCGGTCGAGCGCAGAGAAAGAGGCGCGCATGACTTCCTCTACGGTGAGCGGCGTCCCCTTCTTGCCGCCGCTGGTCTGGGCGACCTCGAAGAACTCGGTGTCGGCCGGGCCGGGGCAGATCGCGGTCACCTTGAGGCCGCTGGCCCTGGTCTCGTAGCTGACCGCCTCGGTGTAACTGAGCACATACGCCTTGGTCGCTCCGTAGACCGCCATGCGCGGCACCGGCTGGAACGCCGCCGTGCTGGCCAGATTCACCAGCGCCGCGGTGTGCGGATTCAGCGAGGCCGTCTCGACCAGGTCGGGCAGAAAAGCGTGGGTCAGCGCGGTCAGGGCGTGCACGTTGAGGGCCACCTGCTCACGTTCCCGATTCTCGTCGGAGTCGAGCACGGTGCCGAAGGTCGCGAAGCCCGCATTGTTCACGAGCGTGCCAATGGTGATCGAACGCTCGCGCAGGTCGCGCACCAGCTCGGTGACGGCATCCGCTTCGGTGAGATCGAGCGGAATCACGGTGGAGACCGTGCCGTATTTCTCGGCCAGGTCGACCGCGAGGGCTTCGAGGCGGGCCTGACGACGGGCGACGAGAACGAGATCCGCGCCGCGCTCGGCGAGCTTGTGGGCGTATCCGACCCCGAGTCCACTCGACGCTCCGGTGATAAGCGCGGTGGTACCGATGGGGTTGTACAAAGCGCTGGCCATGGCTTGAGGCTAGCTTTACTGCGCGTGCATAACCAGTGTTGGCTGCCCGCCGGTCCCGGTCGAACTAAGCTCGGCACATGGCTGATCCACACGAATTGACCGCCCTGGAACAATGGCAGGCCCTGCAGAGCCGCGAAATCAGCCCGAGCGAACTCACCGAGCATTACCTCGGGCGCATCGAGAAATTCAACCCGGCGCTCGGCGCTTTCGTCACCGTCACCGCGGATGCCGCTCGTGCCAGGGCCCGGTTCGTCGAAGAACGGATGCCCCGCACCGCCCCGCTCTGGGGTCTCCCATTCGCCGATAAAGACCTGTACCTGCGCGCCGGGGTACACGCCGGGTTCGGGTCGCGCCTGTTCGATGGCTACGTACCCGACCAGTCCGACGACCTCGTTCAGGCGCTCGACGACGCCGGCGGGGTCAGCCTCGGCACGACCAACACCCCCGAATTCGGCCTGGCCTCCTACACCGAAAGCCTCGCAGCGCCGCCCGCGCGCACCCCGTGGAACCTCGCGCTCGGTGCCGGCGGATCCAGCGGCGGCGCCGCCGTCGCGGTCGCAGCCCGGCTGCTGCCGTTCGCGCCCGGCTCCGACGGCGGCGGGTCCATTCGCATTCCCGCTGCCGCCTGCGGACTGGTCGGGCTCAAGCCGAGCCGCGGGCGCGTGCCCGCCGCCTCCGGCATCGACAAGCTCGGCGGCCTCCCGGTCGGCGGCCCGCTCGCCCGCACCGTAGCGGATGCCGCGCTGCTGCTCGACGCCATGATCGCTCCCCGAGACGGTCACCCCGACCACCACTACGCCCTGCGCGCCCCCGGCGATGAAACGCCGCTGCTCGCGGCGGCGGTGCGCGGCGAAGGCCGGTTTCAGCTCGGCGTCATGACCACCTCGGCCTGGGATAACGACTACTCCATAGCGATCGCCCCCGAAGCGCAAGCCGCCCTCGACCTGGCCGTCGCAGGGTTCGCCGCCCTGCACCACGGGCTCGAAGAGACCGCTTTGAAGCCCGACGCCAGCTACGTGCCGGCGTTCCGCACCATCTGGCAGGCCGGAGCTGCCGGTATCCCGGCTGAAACCGAGGCCGAGATCGCCCTGCTCGAACCGCTGACCCAGTGGCTGCTGGCCCGCGGCCGCGCGCTCGGTGCCCGCGACCTGGCCGAGGCGCTCGCCGCACTGACCGCGTTTGAGCGGTCGTTCATTCACCAGTTGTCAAAATTCGATGCCGTGCTGACCCCGGCCATGGCCCTGACGCCGCGACCGGTCGGCTGGTACGACGCCGACGACGCCGAGGCCAACTTCGCCCAGCAGGTGCAGTACACGCCGTTTACCTCGATGATCAACGTGAGCGGGTTGCCGGCCATCGTGCTGCCGGTGCACCAGACCGACGACGGCCTGCCGATGGGCGTGCAGCTCATCGGCAGGCCGGGCGGCGAGGCCACGCTGCTCGCGCTCGGCGCGCAGCTGGAGCGGCGCATCCGCTGGCAGGATCGGGTGCCGCCCGAGCCGGCGTAACCCTGGCAGCCGGGGCTACTGTCGGGTGGACACCGGCCGCGACGGCCACCAGAACCGGTCATCGACCAGAAACACCAGCGCCGGCACGAGCACGGTGCGCACGACGAGGGTGTCCAGCAGCACCCCGATGCAGACGATCACACCGATCTGGGTGAGGGCCACCACGGGAAGCACCCCGAGCACGGCGAACACCGCCGCGATCAGAATTCCGGCGCTCGTGATCACCGCGCCGGTCGACGAGAGCGCCCGCACCATGCCCTCGCGCGTGCCGTAGCGTTTGGCCTCTTCGCGGGCCCTGGTGGTCAGAAAGATGTTGTAGTCCACACCGAGTGCCACCAAGAACAGGAACGCGAACAGTACGACGTTGGTGTCGAAGGCCTTGAAACCGAGCAGGTTCTGAAAAATCAGGTTCGAGGCGCCGAGGCTGGCGAAGAAGGTGCCGAGCACGGTCACGATGAGCAGCACCGGCGCCACGAGCGAGCGCAGCAGCAGCGCCAGAATCAGAAAGACGATGCCGAGGATCAGTGGCAGAATCAGGTCCTGGTCGCGTTCGGCCGTGGTTTTCGTGTCGAGGGCCGTGGCATCGCTGCCACCGACCAGCGATTGCGACACCGCGGCCGGGGCATCCGCTAACTCGGTGCGCAGCGCGGCGATGGCCGTGAAGGTTTGGTCGCTGCCCGGCTCGCTGTCAAGCGTGACATCGATGCGGGTGAGGCCGCCGGCGTTCTCGCCAGCCACGGCCGAGGAGACGCCAGGGGTTTTCAGTGCGACCGCTACGGCGTCGGCGGATGCCGCATCCGGCGCCAGCACAACGGTCTGGCTGGTCAGCCCAGCCGAAAAAGACGCATCCACGATGTCCTGTGCAACGACCGACTCCGGGTTGCCGAGCAACTGATCGGTCTGGCTCAGCCCGACGGCGGCGCCGTTCAGCCCGAACGCGAGCGACCCGATCGCGAGCACGGACACGACCGTGATGATCACCGGATGCTTCGACACGCCTCGGCCGAGCCTGGTCCAGAAGCCGGTGCGCGTGGCGGCGGCCCCTGCCTGCACCCGCGGAATGAACGGCCAGAACAGCCCGCGCCCGCACACTACGAGGGCGGCCGGCAGCACGAGCAGGGCGAACAGGATGGCGATGATCACGCCGATGGCGCAGGCGATGCCGAGCGCCCGGTTACCAGCCAGTTCGGCGAACACCAGGGTGGCCAGGCTCAGCGCGACCGTTCCGCCGCTCGCCGCGATCGCCGGGCCGGCGCTCGTCACGGCGGTGCGCATCGCCTGGTTGCGGTTCTCGGTGTGCAGCAATTCCTCGCGGTAGCGGGCCACGAGCAACAGGGCGTAGTTGGTGCCCGCGCCGAAGACCAGCACCGACAGGATGCCCGAGATCGACGCGTCGAGGGCGAAACCGAGCGGCTCGGCCAGCGCCCCGGCCACCTTGCCGGCCAGGCCGTCGGCCAGGCCGACCACGACGAGCGGCACGATCCAGAGCACCGGGCTGCGGTACGTCACGATCAGCAGCACAGCCACGACGACCACGGTCACCAGCAGCAGGCGAAAATCAGCTCCGGCGAAGGCATTGGTGATGTCCGCCTGAAAACCGACCGGCCCGGTGACATAGGCGTTCAGACCGCTGGGCATTCCGGCCGACGCCGTAGAACGAATGTCGGTGGCCGTCTTCTCGACATCGGCCGTTGCCGTCGCGGCCTGAAGTGGCATCACGCTCAGGGCGGCCTGGCCGTCCTTGCTGAACTGGGGAGTCGCTGCCCGGGGGGCGATCGACGCGGCACCGAGCTCCTCGACGGCGGCGGTGATCGCGGTCTTGTCGGCCGGCGTTAGTGCGGCACCGTCGCGGCTCCAGACCACGATCGCCGCGGTCTGATCGGCCGAGGGAAACTCGGCGAGGAGCTTGGTGACCTGCGCGGCCTGGCTGCTTTCCGGCAACCCCGCGGCCGGAAAATCTGCGGATTCATTAGCCGGAAGCAGGGCGAACAACAGTCCGACGGCAATGATGGTACCGAGTAGAACCGCCCAGGCGGTGCGTTTGCCGGTGATGAAGCGTGAGATGGCGAGCACAGTTCCTCCCAGAACCTCGATAATCGCTATCCTAGCTAGGTAAACGGGGCTCCAAGATTGTTTTGAATTAATCAAAACAACTGCTAGGGTCGAAGTATGCCTTTGACCGATGCCAGCCACGATGACGCGGGGCTTCGCCTGGCCGCAGCCGACGCCGCCGCGCTGGCCGACAGCATCCGTTCTGCCGGTCTCAAGGTGACCGCGCCGCGGCTGGCGGTGCTGCGCGCCCTTACCGACAAGCCGCACTCCAACGCCGACGCCCTCTTCGGCGCGGTACATTCCGACCTGCCGGGCACGTCGTTGCAGGCGGTCTACGGGGTGCTCGCCTCGTTCACCGCCGCCGGGCTGGTGCGCAAGATCGAACCGGCCGGTTCGCCCGCGCTGTTCGAACGCCGAGTGGGCGACAACCACCACCACATCGTCTGCACCCGCTGCAGCGTGGTGCACGACGTGGACTGCGCCGTCGGCCACTCTCCCTGCCTTACTCCAGCGGATGCGCTCGGTTTCGACGTGCGCGCCGCCGAGGTCATCTACTGGGGCCTCTGCGCACGGTGCCAGGCCGACACTTTGGCCCCCTAAACTTCCCCCGACAACCTCGCGTTGCTGTTCACAATCAAGGAGCACCATGACTATCAAGCCCACAACAGACCAGACGGGAACGCCCGTCGCCAGCGACGCGCACTCCCTCACCGTCGGTGCCGACGGCGTTACCGCCCTGCACGACCGTTACCTGGTCGAGAAGCTCGCCCAGTTCAACCGCGAGCGCATTCCGGAGCGCATCGTGCACGCCAAGGGCGGCGGAGCGCACGGCGAGTTCGTCGTCACCGGCGACGTCTCCCAGTACACCCGCGCGGCCGTGTTCCAGCCGGGCACGAAGACCGAAACCCTGCAGCGCTTCTCCAGCGTCGCTGGCGAACAGGGCAGTCCAGACACCTGGCGCGATGTTCGCGGTTTTTCGGTGAAGTTCTACACGAGCGAGGGTAACTACGACATCGTTGGAAACAACACCCCGGTGTTCTTCATCCGCGACGGCATCAAGTTTCCCGACTTCATCCACTCGCAGAAGCGTCTGCCGGGCACGGGCCTCCGCGACGCGACCATGCAGTGGGACTTCTGGACCCTCTCCCCGGAGTCGGCACACCAGGTCACCTACCTCATGGGCGACCGCGGCTTGCCGCGCTCCTGGCGTGAGATGCCCGGCTTCGGTTCGCACACCTACCAGTGGATCAACGCGGCCGGCGAGCGCTTCTGGGTGAAGTACCACTTCGAATCCAACCAGGGCAACGTGGAGATGGAAGGCTCTGAGGCTGAGCTCATCGCGGGAGCGGATGCCGACTACTACCGTCGCGACCTCTCCGACGCCATCGCCGCCGGCAACTTCCCGTCCTGGAATGTCTCCGTGCAGGTCATGCCGTACGAGCAGGGCAACACCTACCGGTTCAACCCGTTCGACGTGACCAAGGTCTGGCCGCACGCCGACTTCCCGCTGATCCCGGTGGGCACCCACACCCTCAACCGCAACCCGGCGAACTTCTTCGCCGAGATCGAGCAGGCGGCGTTCTCTCCGGCCAACCTCGTTCCCGGAATCGCGGCGAGCCCCGACAAGATGCTCATGGCGCGCATCTTCTCCTACCCCGACGCTCAGCGCTACCGCGTGGGCACCAACTACGCGCAGCTGCCCATCAACGCTCCCCAGAGCCCGGTGAACAACTACTCGCAGGACGGCGCGCAGCGTCACCACTTCAACTCAGCCGACCAGCCGAACTACGCGCCCAACTCCCTCGGCGGCCCCGTCGCCGACCCGGCTGCTGCCGGCGAGGGTGCCTGGGAGGGGGACGGTACGCTGCTGCGCGCCGCCGCGACCCTGCGCAGTGAAGACAGCGACTTCGGCCAGGCCGGAACGCTGTACCGCGAGATCTACGACGACGCCGCCAAGGCCCGGTTCCTTGACACCATCACCGGTGCCATCAGCGGTGTGACCCGTCCAGAGGTCACCGAGCGCGCTATCTGGTACTGGACTAGTGTCGACACCGACCTCGGTGCCAAGCTGCGCGCGAACCTCGCCGTGTTCGCCGAAGCCGCTGCCGTTGACGCGGAGTACGTCGCCGCGAAGTAGCACGTCTCGGTTGATCACAACCGCCCGGCCTGTTCGCAGGCCGGGCGGTTTCGTGCATCCGCTCGCGCTAGCGGATGTAGCCGCCGTTTTTCAGGCCGGCTTCGATCTCGAAGCGGTTCGTGAGTGGATTGCGCCCGGCGACCGCGTAGAGCAGAGGAAAGACCATGCCGAAGCGCTGCCACTGGCGTTTGTGCACGGCCTCGTGCTCGAGCACGGCCGCGGTGACGTTCTGGTTGGTGAGGTAGCAGCCGCCCACACAGGAGCCGCCGCGTCCGAAGGTCCACGGCGGCATGCCGCGAAACACTAACAGTCCGGCCCGTTTTTCGACCCGCCCGGTGCTCCAGATCGAGCCCCAGACCAGCCCGAATGCGGTTGCGTACAGGAAGCCGGCGCGGCTGAACGGTGAATCGAAGAGGAGGCGGCGCATCCGCTCAGCCTAATTCTTCCGCCCGTCGTTCTCGGTGAACCCGGGACGACCGTAGGCCTCGAGCAGGCGCAGCCACACCTCGCTAAGAGTGGGGTAGCTCGGGACCGCGTGCCACAGCCGGTTGATCGGAACCTCGCCAACGATGGCGACCGTGGCCGAGTGCAGCAGTTCGGCGACGTCCTGCCCGACGAAGGTGACGCCGAGCAGTACCTCCCGGTCGAGGTCGACGATGGCCCGGGCCTTGCCGACGTAGCCGACTGCGAGCACCGCGGCGCCACCCAGGTTGGCCAGGTCGTAGTCCAGGATGCGGATGCGATATCCCGCCTTCACAGCGGATGCCGCGGTCAGTCCCACCGACGCCACCTCCGGGTCGGTGAAGATCACCTGAGGAACGGCGGCGTGGTCGGCCGTCGCCACGTGAGCGCCCCACGGTGCGTTATCGACCGGGGTGCCGGCCGCGCGGGTCACGATGGCATCGCCGGCCGCGCGGGCCTGGTACTTGCCCTGGTGGGTGAGGAGCGCCCGGTGGTTGACATCGCCGGTGGCGTAGAGCCAGTCGCCAGCGAGCGTTGGGGAGTCGCCCTGCACGAGCAGCGTGTCGTCGACGGCGAGCCAGTCGCCGCCGTTGAGGCCGACGGTGTTGAGGCCGAGGTCCTGGGTGCGCGGCGTGCGGCCGATGGCCACGAGTACCTTCTCGGCTGTCACCGTGCTGCCGTCGTCGAGGGTGAGCGTGACAGCGCCGCCTTCGCGGTGCGCCTCGGTGGTGGAGGGCCCGACGAGCACGGTGACGCCGTTCTCGATCAAGGCGGCGGTGACGAGTTCGCCGGCGAACGGCTCCTGGCCGCCGAGCAGGGGGCTGCGGGCGATGACGGTCACCGCCGACCCGAGCGAGGCGTAAGCGGCGGCCATCTCGGCGGCGACGACACCGCCGCCGATCACGGCCAGGCGGGGTGGAATCTGCTGGGCGCTCGTCGCGTCCCGGCTGGTCCAGGGGTCAATGTCTGTCAGCCCGGGGATATCGGGCAGCAGCGCCGCTGACCCGGTGCTGATGACGACGGCGTGGGTGGCGGTGAGAACGGTCACCGCGCCATCCGCTTGCGTCACGGTGACTTCTTTGATGCCGGTAAGGCGGGCGTGGCCGCGTACCAGGGCAATGCCGGCGGAGTCGAGCCACTTGGCCTGGCCGTCGTCTTTCCAATTGCTCGCAATGGAATCGCGTTGTTTCAGGGCGGCGCGCACGTCGACGGTACCGGTGACGGCCTCGGCGGCGCCGGGTACCCGGCGGGCTGCCGCGAGGGCGGCGCCGCTGCGCAGCAACACTTTCGACGGCATGCAAGCCCAGTAGGAGCATTCGCCCCCGACCAGGTCGCTCTCGACGACGACCGTGGTGAGGCCGCCCTGCGCGGTGCGATCGGCGACGTTCTCGCCGACAGCGCCGCCGCCGATCACGATGACGTCGTAGCTCTGACTCGACATTGAATCTCCTTGACGGGGGGTGGCGGTGTGCGGGTTTGGAGTAGCCTACCCGAGGTTCTGGCGAATGAGTTGGTCGCCTCGGCGGCTCCGGGCCCACCTTCTGGCCTTGGGCCCAGTTTATAAACTGGGCCCAAGGACGGGGCCTGGGCCCCGTCCCAAAAGGGAGGGGTCAGCGGCCCACGAAGATGGCGGGGGTTCGGGTGAGAAAGGACTGCATGCCGATTAGGGAGTCCTCGGTTTGCACCAGGCGGGCGAGGGCGGGCTGCAGCGCTGCCTCAGCGGATGCCGCCCCCTCCCGCTCTGCCAACCGCGCGTTGGCGAGGGTGGCCTGGATGGCGAGGGGCGCCTGGGCGGCGATCTTGTCGGCGAGCTCGAGGGCGCGGTCGACCTGGGTGCCGTCGGGCACGATCTCCTGCACGAGTCCCATTCGGTGGGCCTCGGTGGCGTCGAACAGGTCGCCAGTGAGCAGCCAGCGCATGGCATTGCCCCAACCCGCCGTGCGCGGAAACCGAATGGTCGCCCCGCCGAACGGCAGGATTCCCCGGGCCACCTCGATCTGCCCGAACTTCGTGGATTGCGCGGCGACCACGATGTCGCTCGCGAGCATCAGCTCGATTCCGAGGGTGAGACAGGTGCCCTGCACGGCGATGACGACCGGTTTGCTCACCGAAATGCCATCCACTTGCCACGGATTGATGCCGCCCTCCGGCACCATGTCGAGTCCGTTCGGGCCGAGCCTCGGGCCGATATCGGCGAGGTCCAGCCCGGCGGTGAAGTGCTCGCCGACCGCGTAGATCAGTCCGACGCGCAGTTCGGGGTCGCGGTCCAGCTCCCCGTAGGCGAGTGACAGCTGCTGCAGCAGGGCGAAATCGGCGGCATTGCGTTTCTCGGGCCGGTTCAGCCCGATCAGCAGAATGTGGCCGCGGCGTTCGGTGAGAATGCGGGGCTGGTCGGTCATGCGGGCCTCCATTGGCTGGTGTGAATTCTGACTCGTGTGAAATCCTGCGGTCCTGGCCGGACTGTATGGTCCTGCGCCCGGGCATAACTCCTGCAATTTGTGTGGGGTCCCACGGAGTTGCCCGGAAAGACACGGATACGCCGTCAGCCGGCCAGAAATTGCAGGAGTTATGCGGCAACGGTGCCCGCTGACTTTGTGGGGAAGCCGGGCTCAGCGCGTGAGCGCCCCGATGATGCGCAGGATGCTCGGGAGGTCGTCGTTCGCCGCCTCGGGCGAGGCGGGCGCGAACCCGGTGATGGTCGCGCCGGCGAGGGTGAACTCGGCGCGGAGCGCGGTGATCGCGCCGCCGAGATCGGCCACGCTCAGCCCGAATGGAATCAGGTCGCTCAGGCCGTCGAGCGCCGACGGGTCGAGTACGTCGAGGTCGATGTGCACGAAGACATGCGTGGCGCCGGTCGCCGCGATGGCCGCGACGAGCGCGGCCGGGTCGGCCAGCTCCGAGCACGACACGCTCACCAGGCTGCGCTCGTGCAGCAGCACGTCTTCGGCGTCGTCGACGTCGCGAATGCCGGCCAGCACCACGTTCTCAAGCGGCACGGTGCTCGAAGCCTGCAGGTCGAGTTCGGTCGGCCCCTCGCCGCTGATCGCGCGCAGCACCATGCCGCAGAACCCGCCCGACGGCGAGGATTCCGGCGTGTGCAGGTCGGGGTGGGCGTCGAACCAGACCACGGCCAGATCATTCGGATGCGTGCGCGCCGCGTGCTCCACCGCGGCCAGCGTGATGCCGCAGTCGCCGCCGATCGACAAAGCCCAGTCGGTGGTGTCCTTCAAAATCTTGGTGTGGCGCTCGCGCACCTGCGCGATCGCGGAGAACCGGTGCACGCCGGTATCGAGCGCATCACCGGCCTCGACCGGCACGTCGACCAGGCGCGTGGCCGAGAACGGCAGGTCGCCCTGAATGGCCGCCGCCCCGTCGACCAGGCGCATCGCGCGCGGAGAAATCGAACCCTGCCACTGCGGCACTACAACGAAGGTGGGAGCCATACCTCAGTATGGCGCAGCCGCCGGGGCCGCAAGCATCCGCTTCGCCAGCAGCGAATTTCTCCTCCGTCAAACGACGCCTCAGTGGACAACTTTGGTGGGTGTGACGGGCTCGCAACCACTCAAAGTTGTCCACTCAGCGACTAGCCCTCGATGGCTGCGGTGTTGCCGGCCTTGAGAGCCGCTAGTCGGGCATCCACTTCGGTCAGCTCGCCGAGGTCATCGAGGCTTTCGAACTGGGCATCGAGGCTCGACGCTGCGAGCTCCTGGGCACCGCGCACACGGGCTTCTTCGCGGCGGATCTTGTCTTCGAACCGGTTGACCTCGCTGGTGGGGTCCATCATATCGATGCTCTTGACGGCGTCCATCACCTGAGCCTGCGCCTGGGCGGTCTTCGACCGGGCGATCAGCTCGGCGCGCTTGTTGGTGAGCTGCACCAGCTTCTCTTTCATGGCGTTCAGGCCGGTCTTGAGCTGGTTGACGATGGCCGTCTGCGACTGGATCTGCGGTTCGGCGGCCCGCGCCTCCTTCTCGTCGCGGAGCTGGCGGCCGAGCGCGACCTTGGCAAGGTTGTCGAACTTGTCGGCGTCGGCGGCGTTGCCGACGAGGCGCAGGTCGTCGGCCTTGCGGCTGGCCGCGAGGGCCTTGTCGCCCCACTCCACGGCAGCTTCCTGATCTTCGCGGTGGTCGTCTTCGAGCAGTCGCAGGTTGCCAATGGTCTCGGCGATGGCGCTTTCGGCGTCGGAGATGCTGCTGGAGAAGTCGCGCACCATCTGGTCGAGCATTTTCGCGGGGTCTTCCGCCGAGTCGAGGATCGAGTTGATGTTCGCCTTCGCGAGCTGGGCAATACGGCCGAAGATGGACTGCTTGGTCATTCGGAGGTCCTTTCAAAGGAGTGACCCTGGGCGAGGTCTCGCCAGGAACGTGCGTGCCTGTTGCAAAGTTTAGGGTGACCGGCAGACACGAGTCTGGGAACCGTCGAAAATCCGAACCGGGAGCGATGTTGCCTCGTGTTACAGGGGCGCTCGCGTGCCACGCGCGCCTCGCCCACAATGGAAACAACACGACACGACGGGAGCCGCGCCATGAACCAAGAATTCACGAACCGGATGCTCGCCGTCGTCGAGGTCACCACCGCGCGTCCCGACCGCCCCGCGTATCACGCCAAGGTGCAGGTGCTCAATGCCCGCGTCGTCACCGAGGCCGACAAAGCCGGCTGGACCGTCACGCGGGTCGCTGCGGCCGACGTCACGCCCGCCGCCCTGCTTCGCCTCACAGCGGATGCCGACGCCCTCGTCATCGTCGGCGGCGAAGACGTCACCCCCAACCTCTACGGCGGCTCCACCGGCTATGAGGGCGAGACAGCGCACTTCGCCGCCGCCGACGAGGGGCAGATCGCTCTCGTGCAGCGCGCCCTCGCGCTCGGCACCCCGCTGCTCGGCATCTGCCGTGGCCTGCAGATCATCAACGTCGCCCTCGGCGGCAACCTGGTGCAGCACATCGACGACGGCATCCACAAAAACATCGGCGTGCCGATCGACCAGATCCTCTCCACCCACGACGTCATGCTCAGCAATGACAGCACCCTCGCCGCGAGCCTCGGCCGCGTCGACATCTCGGTGCAGAGTGCCCACCACCAGATCGTCGACCGCCTCGGTTCCGGCCTCGTTGCTGCCGCGCACGCTCCCGACGGCCTGATCGAAGCCCTCGAACACGAGACCGCGCCGATCACCGGTGTGCAGTGGCACCCCGAGGCGCCCGATGCCCCGGTCGACCAGCTGGCGCTGCTCCTGGCCGGCCTCGCCGCCCAGCACGACGCCCGGGCGCGGGTCACGAACGCGCTCGCCGCCTAAGTTCGCACCGCCGAAGCAAGCCGCAGCACCTCGCACGCCTTAGGCAGCAGCCGAGAACGTAGCATCGAGCGCCGCCACGAGATCCGCCACCAGATCAGCGGTGTCCTCGAGGCCCACCGAGAAGCGCAGGTGCCCGAACTCGCGAAACGCGGCCGGGTAGGCCGCGACGCGCGGCCCGGAATTGTCGACGTGCACGATGAGGGACTCGTCGTGGCCGAGTGACACGGCCGAGGTGATCACGCGCAGGTTCGCGACGAACCGGTTCTGCGTGGCCTTGTCGCCGGCGACCGCGAAGGCGAGCACCCCGCCGAACCCGTGCGACAGCTGTCGCAGCGCGACGGCGTGCTGCGGATGCGACGCCAAACCCGGGTAGGCCACGAACGCCACCCGCGGGTCGGCCTCCAGAAGGCGGGCGATGGCCAGCGCCGACTCGCAGTGCTGCCGAATGCGCAGCGGCAGGGTGACCGAGCCGCGCATGATCAGCCAGGCGTTGAACGGGCTGATCACACCGCCGACATCGACCATCGCGTCGAGCTTGATCCGGCGGATCAGCGCTGCCCCGCCGATCACCGCGCCGCCCATCGCATCGCCGTGCCCATTGATGTACTTGGTCAGCGAGTGCACGACCAGGTCAGCTCCGTGCGCGATCGGGCGAAACAGCGGTGGTGGCGTGAACGTGTTGTCTATGGAGAGCAGCGCGCCGGCCTCGTGCGCGATCGTCGCGACGGCCGCGACATCCGTTACCGCGGTCGTGGGGTTGCCGACCGTCTCAATGTGAATCAACCGCGTCGACGAGCGGATGGCGCCGCGCACCGCCGCCAGGTCCGTCGCGTCGACGAAGGTGGCCTCGATCCCGTACTTCTCCGGCAACAGCTCCGTGAACAGTCGATAGGAGGCCTCATAGGTCACGTTGGCGACGACGACGTGGTCGCCGCTCTTCAGCAGGGTGAAGAACACGGCGTGCAGCGCCGCGACCCCGCTGGCCAGCGTCACCGCGTCCTCGCCGCCTTCGAGCACGGCGAGCTTCTGCTGCAGGCCCTGCTGGTTAGTGCCGGTGTTGCGGGTGTAGAGACCGGGGGTCGCGCCCGACCAGCTCAGCGTCGACGGGTCCTCCGGCAGGGCATACGAGTTGGCCATGACGATCGGCGTGCGCAGCGCGCCCGACCCGGCGTCGATCTCGTTGCCGGCATGCACCGACTGGGTCTGGAAGCCCAGCGTGGTCGGGTCGTGTTTGTCGGGCCGCGGTGCCGGGCTCGTGGTGGGCGTCGGTTCGGTGCGAAGGCTCATTCCACCACGCTAGGCCCATCGCGGAGTGCGGCGCCGAACGTTACGCGCCATCGGCATCTGGCCGGGCCGAGATCACGAAAAAGCCCCGGCACTTCTCGCCTGGGGGGAGGTGAGAAATATACCGGGGCCAATCGTTGGAGTGGGGGAACTCCGTTTATAACCGTACGGGGGACGGCCTGAGAAGAGGCTGATAAAAATGGAAAAAGGAGTCTACCCCCACCGGGCAGCCAGCCGTTCCCGGTCGGTCGGTTTGTTATGCATCCGTTGCAACCGCAGGCATCGCGGGCCGCCCCCGTCCGGGTGCACCCCGCCGCGCTGTTTTAACTCTTTGGAAACATCTAGGAGACATCCCGACAAATCCACGTGGTCATTCGTGAGCAAGAAAAGTCACTGACAGTGAATTTACGAACAGTGACCCACCCGGATGGGAGGTCGAACAGTTGAAGATCGCAGGCTGTGGGTATCGACCACGAATTGCGCGAAGCGGATGCCGCCCACCAGCGCTACCCCAACCCCGCGCCGCCACAACGCGCGAGAGCGGAAAAATTGTTGCTTCAGGAGTGCTTAGGCAACGAATTTCCCGCTCTCGCGAACCGGAACGGGGAAGGCATCGATTGGTCGGGTGAGTCGATGTCGATCCCGGGGAGCAACGGGTCAGGCGGCCTGGTGTTTGCCGGCGCCGACCGCGCTCGTGGCGTGGGTCCAGGCGAGCAGCTCGGCCTGCGCGCGCCGACGGCTCGCAGCAGTCTGTTTGGGGGGTACCGGAACGTTCATGCGGGAGCCGGGGCAATCCGTGGTGGAGTTGGCCAACGAGTGATAGGTCGCGAACCGGGTATCCGACGTGATCCATACCATTTGCTGGCATTCTGGGCACTCTGTCTGCAACATTTTCACGATTGTCCGTTCCATCGCCGACTCGGGTAATCGGTTCGATAGCTCCAATCTAGTGGGGATAGACAGGTCAATGTCCTCCCCACTCGTGGGGACAGCAGAAAACCCGGAAGGGTGGTATTTTGCCGCGGAGTCAGCGACCGGCCGCGTAGCCCTGAGCCCCGCGCGGGTTAGCCGCCGCCTGCAGCAGCCCGGTCTGCGGCTCCCGAGTGACCGCCGAGATGCGGCCGAGTGCCCAGTCGCCGGCGCGGGTAATGCGGTGGCCACGCTGTTCCAGCTCGGTGATTACCGCATCGCCCAGCCGATCCTCCACCACGGCGCCGCCGGGCTCCCAGGTGCGCGGCCAGAACGAACCCGGAAACGAGGTGCTGTGAAACGCGGGCGCATCGATCGCCTGCTGCGGGGTGTAGCCGCCGACGATCGTGCGCAGCAGGTACAGCAACTGCCACTGGTCCTGCTGGTCGCCGCCGGGGGAGCCGAGCGCCGTCACCGCCTGCCCGTCCTTCAGCACGAGCGTCGGCGTGAGGGTCGTGCGCGGCCGCTTGCCGCCGGTCAGTGCCGAGGGTGCGCCCGGCTCGAGCCAGGTCATCTGCAGCCGGGAGCCGAGGCAGAACCCCAACTCGGGAATCGTCGGCGACGATTGCAGCCAGCCACCCGACGGCGTCGCCGAGACCATGTTGCCCCAGCGGTCGACGACGTCGATGTGGCAGGTGTCACCGCGCAGTTCGCCGGTCGAGAGCGTTTCGGGCTCGGCCACGGTGCGAGATGGTGCAGCGCTGGCCGGCGCGGCCACCGTCGGTTCGCCCACCCCAGCGGATGACCCCGCACCCTGATCTAACAGCGCCTCCGTTGTGTAGTCGGTGCGCAGTACCGGGTAGTACGGGGCGTGGCCGGGAACGATGCCCGGGCGAAACTCGTGCGAGGCGGTATCCGTGATGAGTGCCCGCCGGGTGGCCGCGTAGTCGGCCGAGAGCAGGTATCCGAGCGGCACAGAGTTAGTGGGCACCGCGGCATCGCCGTAGTAGGCCTCCCGATCGGCGATGCTAAGTTTCTGGGTCTCGAGAATCGTGTGCGCGCCCAGCGCGGTCGAGGGGTCGAGGTACTCGTCGCTGAAGCCGTCCAGAATCATCAGGGTCGCCAGCAGCGCCGGTCCCTGGCCCCAGGCGCCGGTCTTGGCGATCGTGTAACCCCGAAACTCGACGGTCACGGCCTCTTCGATGCTCGCTTCGAAGCCGGCCAGATCCGCCAGGGTCATAACACCGGCGTGGTCGGTTCCCGAGGAATGGCGGTGCGGCGTGTGCCCGAAGTTGACGATGGCCCGGGCCACGAACCCCTCCCGCCATTCCTGCCTGGCCGCGTCGATGCGCCCCTCGCGGGTCGCGACGGCCGCGTCCGCGCTGGCCGCGAGCAGACGGTCGAGGCTTCGCGCCCAGGCCGCATTGGTCACGAGGTCGCCGGCCTGTGGAAGGCGACCATCCGGCATCCACTGCGCTGCCGAGGTGGGCCAGTGCTCGGTGAACAGCGTCGCGACGGAGGTGATCGTGGCGACGACCCGTCCCAGAATCGGATGCCCGTCGCGCGCGTACCCGAGGGCGAACGCGAGCACGTCAGACAGCTCCCAGGTGCCGTAATCGCGCAGCAGCACGAGCCAGGCGTCGACCGCGCCGGGAACGGCCGCGGCGAGCACACCAGACCCGGGAACCAGGTCGAGGCCTTCCGACCGGTAGTGCTCGATGGTGGCGTTCTTTGGGGCCGGGCCCTGCCCCATCAAGATGCGGGGGGCATCCGGTTCGCTGGCGGTGACGAAGACGCCGGTCATGTCGCCGCCCGGACCGTTGAGATGGGGTTCGACGATGTGTAGCACGAAGGCGCCGGCCACGGCCGCGTCGAAGGCGTTGCCGCCGCGTTCGAGCACGGCCTGGGCGCAGGCCGTCGCGAGCCAGTGCGTCGAGGCGGTCATGCCAAATGTTCCCTGCAGGGTCGGACGGGTGGTGAAGGTGTTCGCAGCGGTATAGGTCACCCGTCTACCCTCGCACGAGTGTGGGCGGGGTGCCGGTCGGCACCCCGCCCACCGCTGATTACGGCGTGACCAGATAGCGGGTGAGCATGCCGACGGCTCGCCACTTCGACTCATTTACGTCGAATCAGCTCGATTTGTGCAATGATCAGGCGCACTAAGTGCCCGCTCAGGCCGGAGGTCTCCGGCCGGTCGAGCACAACCTGCGCGGCGCGGCGCGAACTCGACATCGGGAGAGACGCACCATGAACTTTGATTGGGAATTCAACGGATTGCCGCTGCACGTCCTCATCGTGCACGCCGTCGTGATCGTGGTTCCGCTGGCGGCACTGTGCACGCTGCTCACTGCATTCTGGCCGGCCGTTCGGCGGCGGCTGGGTATCGTGACGCCGCTCGTGGCCCTCGCCGCGCTCGCGCTGGTCCCCCTGGCGGTGCAGGCGGGAGAGTGGCTGCAATCCCGCCTCGTCAACGTCACCCCGCTGCTCGGAACCCACACTGCGCTCGGTCGCACCATGCTGCCGTGGGTGATCGCCCTGTTCCTCGTGGCCGTCGTGCAGTGGGTCTGGTATCGCTATTTTGTCGGTGCCGGCGGGCGTTTCGCATCCGCTGTGCCGAGCCGCAGGGGACGTCTAGTAGCCACCATCATTCTCGACCTGGCCGTTCTGGTCAGCGCGATCGGAGCTGTGGTGACCGTGGCGCTCATCGGAGAATCGGGATCACGCGCGGTCTGGACCGGTCTCTTCACGTCGTAACTTCCTAGCCCTGTGGGTGCCGCACAGAGGTGCGGCACCCACCGGGCCGGTCAGCTGCGCGGCCGGGGCGGCTGTGGTTTCTGGAAGGCCAGTTCGCCGCCGACGCGCCCGCCGAACGGGCGGCCGTGATCGGCGAACTCTTCCCGAAAATAGCCCATCCGCCACGGGCCCATTTCAAGCCGCGAACCGGTGCGCAGAATCTGTCCGTTGCCGATGCTGCGGCCGTCTTCGGCCGGCCGGGAACTGCCCCCGACCTCACCGATCGCAAACAGGCGGTACTCGTCGTTGTCATCGTGGCGAATCTCGGCGTGCAGGGGTTTCAGGCCGGGCAGTTGCAGGTCCGCGTCGGCCGACGAACCGATAGTCGTCGTGCCCGGAAGCAGGTTGAACTCTCGGGGCATCTGTCCGTTCCAATTCTTCGACCCCACGACGAAAATGAGGCGCGGGCGCCCGCTTCCCGGCGTGTAGTGCGTCGTCGTGACCCGGCGGCGGCTGCGCCGGTCGAAGGTCGGCGCGAGCGGAAACACGGTCGACGGTGGAAGCGGAATCGCCACCGGCATGCGGGCCTGCCCGCGCATGCGGGCCTGCACCAGCGGTCCGAGTGCATTTCTCGACCCGAGAACGATGTGCGGTGACCGCGTCACCAGACGTTGCGTGACGGATGCCTGTACGTCGCCCAGTCGGGCGATGAGCCCGACGGGGCCGGTGACGGACACCGTCAATCCACGATTCGCCAACTCGCCGGCCAGTGCGCGCAACGGTTCCAGGTTGAGTGCCCGGCCCTGCACGAACATTTCCGGGTTGCTCGTGTAGATGGTCACATCTCTGCCGTCTGCAGTGATCGTGCCTTGCATGGTGTCGGCGGCTCCAAAAGTGTCGCCGGTCGAACCGTCGGAGGAGCCATCGGGCCGGGCCGATGGCTCCTCCAGCGAGAAGGCGAGATCGATGTGCAGATCGATGTTCGAGGCCGGGGGCACGCTCGCGGAGGAGCCCATGATTAGCCGCGGAAGGGATCGGAGCCGACGGATTTCTGGTCGCTCGTCGTTACACGCAGGGTGCCGTTGAACTTCCACACGGCTCGCGGAGCGTCGGGACCGATATCGCGGGGAACCTCGACGACCATATCGATGAAGCTGTAGTTGATCGCTGCACCCTTGCCCGTGAGATAGGACCACATTTCCTGGCCGAGATCGGTCCAGTCCTTGATGGTGCGCTCCTCGGAGTCAGCGGAGTTCTCGACATTGCCCAGGTATGTCTGTCGTTCGGTCACGGTAAGTTCCTTTTCGCTCGCACAGAGAATGGTGCAGGTTCCGGCAAGTGCACCGGTCAGGAGGAAGAGAACCTCGAGATTTACCTAGCCTATTTACCTAGCTGTGTGGCGTAAAGGATTTTGGGTAAAACGGGAACGGGCATTATTCGGCGTCGAGGTCGGTCTCGAGAATCTTCACGAGTGAGTCGAGAGCCTCCTCGGCGCCCTCACCCTCGGCCCGCAGCACGACGGTGTCGCCGTTGGAGGCGCCGAGGCTCATGATCGAGAGGATGCTCGAGGCGTCCATGGCGTCGTCGGCCGGTTCGCCGGCCATGGCGATGGTCACTTCGAGGGGCAGCTCGCCCACAGCGGCGACGAAAATTCCGGCCGGGCGAGCGTGCAGGCCGACGCGGCTGGCGATGACGGCGGTTCGTTCAGACATGGGATCCTCCAGGGGTAGGCGCGTGAAAAGTACGGTGAAACGGGTGTGGCGGGTTAGAGCCCCAGCGTGTTAAGTATGGGTAGTTTCTCGCGAACGATGCGACGGGCATCCGCTGCCGAATGCGCTGTCAGAGCCAGTTTGGCCAGCTGCTCGGCCTCGGGGAGCGTCACGCTGGCGAGCACAGCGGCGACGGCGGAGAGAGCCCGTGCGGTCATCGACAGCGTCGTGACGCCAAGGCCGACCAATACGACCGCGAGGGCGGGGTCGGCAGCGGCCTCGCCGCAGACACCGACGGGTTTGTTGTGGCCCTCGTCGCGCGATCCGGCCACGGTCAGCCGAATCAGCTGGAGCACGGCGGGCTGCCACGGGGTGTTGAGGCCCGCGAGCGGGCCGAGCTGGCGGTCGGCCGCCATGGCGTACTGGGTGAGGTCGTTGGTGCCGAGGCTGACGAAATCGACGTGTTCGAGAATGCTCGCGGAGGTCAGGGCAGCGGAGGGGACCTCGACCATGACGCCGGGCGTTTTCAGGCCAGCTGCGGCACAGAGGCTGGCGAAATGTTCGGCTTCCTCGGCGGTGGAGATCATCGGCGCCATCACCCAGACCTGGGCTTCGGTGCCCTCGGTGGCCTGCGCGATGGCCTGCAGCTGGCGTTCGAGCACGCCGGGCGAAGTAAAATCGGTGCGGTAGCCGCGCACGCCGAGGGCCGGGTTGGGCTCGGAGGCATCGGTCAGAAACGGCAGTGGTTTGTCGGCGCCGGCATCAAGCGTGCGCACGACCACCTTCTTGCCCGGAAAAGCGTCGAACACGCCGCGATAGGCCTCAACCTGTTCGGCGATGGTGGGCTCGGTGTCGCGTTCCAGAAAGCAGAACTCGGTGCGCAGCAGCCCGACGCCCTGGGCACCGGCTGCCGCGGCCTTGACCGCATCCTTTGCGCCACCGACATTGGAGAGCAGCGGAACCAGGTGGCCGTCCTTCATTCGCCCGGTCCCGTCGAACACGGCGAGGGCGGCGGTGGTTGTCTCCCACGCCTTGGCGAGCGCGACCTCGTCGCCGCCGGGGTCGACCAGGACCGTGCCGGCGGCTCCGTCGACGAAGACCAGGGTGCCGTCAGTGAGAGAGTCGACCCCCACTGCGGCGACCACGGCCGGCAGCCCGAGGGCGCGAGCAATGATGGCCGTGTGCGACTGGGGCCCGCCGCTCGAGGTGACGAGGGCCATGACTTTCGCCGGGTCGAGGGTGGCGGTGTCGGCCGGCGCGAGGTCCTCGCCGACCAGAACGAACGGAGTGTCCGAATAGGGAATTCCGGGCGCGGGAACGCCGCGCAGCTCGGCGACGATACGCCCCCGCACATCGAGGACGTCGGTCGCTCGCTCGGCCATGTAGCCGCCGAGATTGTGCAGCATCTCGGCCACCGACGCGGCGGCGTCCCAGATTGCGCGTTCCGCCGAGGCGCCGTTGTTGATGAGCTTCACCGCGGCCTTCACCAGCATCGGGTCGTTCGCCATTAGTGCTGTGGCTTCCAGCACCTCCCGGCCGGTGCCCGAAGCCGAGGACGAGCGGGCCGTGAGGTTGGTCTGCACGGCTTTCGCCGCGGTGCGCAGCAGAGCGGATGCGTCTTCCGCGCTTGTTCCCGCAACCAGCTGCTCGCCGACTGCGGGTTCACGAACCGCTTTGGGCATCAGCAGGATGGAACCGATGATGCGTCCGGGGCTGACTCCGACTCCGGAGAAGGTGCGGCCGGTCTCGGCCTGGTCTGCCGGTGCCTGGCCTGCACCGGCACTGCCTGAAAGCGTCTGCACGATCATCCTCGATTCCTTCATCCCAGCATTCGGCTGGCGTCACTGTATTGCGGAACTGCGGTCGCGCGTGTCGTTTTGGCTGCGCTGGTTCGCGCGGCGCCGGCACCGGATCAGGCGTTGACGAGCACGGCTTCCGGAGCGT
The DNA here is from genome assembly GCF_002929575.1 of Cryobacterium sp. N21. Taxonomy (NCBI): domain Bacteria; kingdom Bacillati; phylum Actinomycetota; class Actinomycetes; order Micrococcales; family Microbacteriaceae; genus Cryobacterium; species Cryobacterium sp. N21. The sequence goes on from NZ_PJJQ01000034.1 coordinate 85,362, forward strand.
CAACCGGACGCTTCCGCACGGCGTAGCGCTTGAGTCCGACAACGGCAAACGCTGATACAACAGTACCGATCGCGATTGCGAGCAGGAACAACCAGAAGTTGTCGATCGCAAAGAACACGAAGACGCCTCCGTGCGGTGCCTTGCTCGTGATGTTCCAGGCCATCGACAGTCCACCGGTGACGGCGGCGCCGAGCATGCTGGCCGGAATTACGCGGAAGACGTCGGCGGCGGCGAACGGAATGGCACCCTCGGAGATGAAAGAGAGCCCGAGAAGCCAGGCCGCCTTGCCGTTCTCCCGCTCAGCGAGGCTGAACAGCTTGCGGTCGACCACGGTGGCCAGGGCCATCGCGAGCGGCGGCACCATGCCGGCGGCCATGACCGCGGCCATGATCTGCCACGGTGCCTGGTTGGCGAGGGTGGCTGCGCCGAGGCCGGCGACGGCGAAGGCGTAGGCCACCTTGTTGACCGGGCCGCCGAGGTCGAAGGCCATCATGAGGCCGAGAATGACACCGAGAATCACAGCGGATGCCCCGGTCATGCCGTTCAGCCAGTCGCTCAGTCCCACGGTCAGCAGGGCGATCGGACCGCCGAGCACGATGAACATCAACCCGGAGGCGACGATCGACGCGATCAGCGGAATGATGACGACGGGCATAAGGCTGCGCAGCCAGCGTGGAACGTTGATTTTGGCGATGTTCACAGCGACGACACCGGCGAGCAGTCCGCCGACGATGCCGCCGAGGAACCCGGCACCCATGAATCCGGCCACGGCACCGGCGACGAAGCCGGGAGCGATGCCGGGGCGATCGGCGATGGCGAAGGAGATGTAGCCGGCCAGGGCGGGAACCAGGAAGCCCATCGACAGGGCGCCGATCTTGAAGAAGACCGCTCCCAGATAGATGTTCAGGCCCCCGTCGGGAAGGTTGAACAGGCTGTTGTTCAGCACGACTGCATCGGCGACCTTGGTGATCTCGAAGCCGCCGAGGGCGAAGCCGAGGGCGATCAGCAGGCCTCCGCCGGCGACGAACGGAATCATGTAGCTGACACCGGTGAGCAGGGCTCGCTTGAGCTTCTGGCCCAGGTGCTCACTCTTCTCCTCTGACGAGCCCCCGAGGTCAACGGTGCCGCTGACGCGACGGGTGTTCGGGTTGAGCGCGGCGGCCAGGGCTTCCTCGATCAATCGTCCGGGTTCGTCGATTCCGCGCTTGACCGGGGCATTGATGACGGGCAGTCCGGCGAAGCGTTCCCGGCCACGCACGTCGACGTCGACGGCGAAGATGACGGCGTCGGCCGCTGCGATGACGGTGGGGTCGAGCGGGGTGAGTCCGGCCGAGCCCTGGGTCTCAACCTGCAGGTCGACTCCGACGGCCTTGGCGGCGGCCACGAGGGAGTCGGCGGCCATGTAGGTGTGGGCGATGCCGGTTGGGCAGGCCGTGACGGCGACAATGCGCTTCATGCCGGACCGTGCGGGGCCGGTGCCGGCGTTCGCGTTTTCGGCACTGCCGGCGGGGGCGCCGGCAGCAACCGGCACCGGGGCGACGACGTTGCCCACGAGTTCGACGATCTGCTGCGCGGTCGACGCGTCCCGCAGGGCCGCGGTGAAGTCGTTCTTCATGAGCGACCGGGCCAGCTTGGCCAGAATCTTCAGGTGCTCCTGGTCGGCGCCGTCCGGCGCCGCAATGAGAAAGACGAGGTCGGCCGGGCCGTCCTTGGAACCGAAGTCGACCGGCGTCGACAGGCGGGCCAGTGCCAGGGTGGGCTCCAGCACGGCCGTGGAACGGCAGTGCGGAATGGCGAGCCCGCCCGGGATGCCGGTGGCGGTCTTCGCTTCGCGGGCCAGGGCATCCGCGTAGAGAGATTCGATCTCGGTGGCTCGGCCGGCGCCGACGACGAGCTCGGCCAGGTGCCGAATGACGTCTTTCGGCTCGGTACCGAGATAGGTGTCCAGAGCAACAAGCTCCGGGGTAATCAGTGCACTCACTGGTCATCCTCCTTTGGATGTGTGGCCAGGACCGGCTCGGAGGCCAGGACTGGGGCAAGGTCCGTCACGGTGACGGCGCTGGGGTTGGTTTGGTGCAGGGCGGGAACAGTGGAACCGGGCAGGGAGGCGGCGGCAGCGCCGTGGGCGGCGGCTTGGCGCAGGCAATCGGGGGCACTCGCGCCGAGGTTGCTCTGCAGCAGGTAGCCGGCCAGGGCCGAGTCGCCGGCACCGACCGTGCTCACGGCGAGCATTGGGGGAGTCGTGGCGAGCCAGCTTTCGGCGGCAGTGACGAGCACGGCGCCCTTCGCTCCGAGGGTGGCGAGCACGGCGCCGACACCACCGGCGATGAGAACGCGAGCTGCGTCGACGACGAGATCGGGGTTTGCTTCGAGCGTGTCGCCGTCGAAGAGGCCGCTCAGCTCGGCGAGTTCCTCACCGTTGGGCTTGAGCAGGTCGGGGTGGGCCAGAGCTGCCGCGGCGAGCGGGCCGCCGGAGGAATCCACGGCGACTTTCGGCGCCTGGCTACCGAGTCGGGTGCGCAGCTCGCCGATGATGCGCGCGTAGAAGTCGTCGGGCACGCCGGGGGGTACCGATCCGGCCAGCACCAGCCAGCTCGCGCCGACCGACTGTTCCAGAACGAGTTCCACCAGGGCATCCTGCTGGGCGAGGCTCAGTACGGGGCCGGGTTCGTTGAGCTTGGTCGTGGTGCCGTCGGGTTCTGTGATCGCGACATTGCTGCGGAGGGGCGCGCCGATCGGCAGGCCGAGGTGTGGAATTGACTGGCTGGTGAGGGCGAGCAGCACCGGATCGTCGGCGTCACCGGGCAAAATGGCGAGGCTTGAAATGCCGCTCGCTTCGAGGGCGCGGCAGATGTTGACGCCCTTGCCGCCGGGTTCGCTGTGGGCGGCCACGGCCCGCTGCACCTCGCCGCGTTCGATCGGGCCGGCCAGCTCGATGGTGCGGTCGAGGCTCGGGTTGGGGGTCAGGGTGACGATCATGCGATCACCACGTCGACGTCGGCCGCGGCGAGGGCTGCGGCCAGATCAGCGGATGGCGGGGCATCCGTTATCAGGGTATCGATGGCCGCGAGGGCGGCGAAACAGACGAGGGTCTCCTGGTCGAGCTTGCTGGAATCGGCGAGCACGACGACGCGCCTGGCTGAGGTGACGATGGCCGCTTTGACGGCCGCTTCGACCGAGTCGGGGGTGCTGAGTCCGAAGGTGGCGCTGATGCCGTTGGTGCCGATGAAGGCGATGTCGGGGCGCAGCAACCCGAGCTGCGCGACGGTTCCGGCGCCGACGATGGCGCTGGTCAGCCCGCGCACGCGGCCCCCGAGAATGTGCAGCTGGATTGTCTCGTTGCTGGAGAGTTTGCCGGCGATCGGCACCGCGTTGGTGATCACCAGAAGTTGGTCGCCGCTGACAGCCGGAGTGAAGCTGGCCAGGCGGTCGGCGAGAAGCTCCGTGGTGCTGCCGGCGTCGAGCAGGATCGAACCGGTGCGACTGGCCGGAATCATGCGCATGGCGGCGTCGGCGATGCGCGACTTCTCGTCGAGGTGCTGGGTCTGGCGTTCGTCGAGGCTCGGTTCGGACAGGCTCAGGCGGTCGATGGCGACCGCGCCGCCGTGCACGCGCCGCAGCTGGCGGGCGGCTTCGAGGGTGTCGAGGTCGCGGCGTACGGTCTCGGCGGTGATGGCGAATCGCGTGGCGAGGTCGGTGACGGTGACCCGGCCCTGGGTTGCCACGAGTGCGGCGATCAAGAGTTGACGTTCTTCGGCGAACACGAATGGCTCCTCGACGGTGAGTGATGTTGGTCACGAAGTTGGTTTCATTGACTTTAGCTGTGTTTATTTTTGTTTGTCAAGAAAAGAGAAGATAAACAAAGAAATATTGCTGCGCAGCGGCACGCGGATGCTGCCGGTCGGGCATGTCGGTGGGCCCCGGTAGCGTAATTGGTATGAAGATTCTGCACACCTCGGACTGGCACATCGGGCGCACCTTCCATACCCATTCCACGCTCGAGCACCTCGGTCTCGTGCTGAACGCACTGGTTGCGGTGGTGGTGCAACGCGGTGTCGACGTGGTGGCCGTGGCCGGTGATGTCTTCGATTCCGCAATGCCCTCCAAAGAGAGCTACGCGCTGCTGACCGACACGCTGCGGCGGTTGAAAGAGGCCGGGGCATCCGTTGTGATGACCAGCGGCAATCACGACTCGGCCACCCGGCTCGGGTTTCAGGCTGAGTGGGCAGCGCTGGCCGGCATCCACATCCTGACCCGGCCCGAGCAATACGCCTCACCGATCACCCTCACCGACGAGCACGGCCCGGTTCATTTCTATGGCATCCCCTACCTGGAGCCGGCCCTCATTCGCCACCTGCACCCCGGTGTACCGTTGAAAACGCAGGAGCAGGTGCTCGACTTCGCCATGACGCGCATTCGGGACGACCTGGCGCTGCGCCTCACTGCGGCCGGCCGGGGTGGCCGCAGCGTCGTCCTCGCGCACTGTTTCGCGGCCGGCGTCGCCCCGGCTGCCGAGTCGAGCGATGTGGAGCGCGATATCACCGCCGGCGGGCTCGACCTCGTACCGCTGTCGGTGTTCGACGGCTGCGACTACGTCGCGCTCGGCCACATTCACGGGCGAGCCACCCTCACCCCGCGGGTGCGCTACTCCGGGGCGCCGCTGCACTACTCTTTCGCCGAGGCCGGCAAGCCGCGCGGTGCCTGGCTGGTCGAACTCGGCGCCGACGGCCTGGGCTCCGACGCTGGTGCCGTGGAGTGGGTCGACCTGCCCGTTCCGCGCCGGCTCGCGGTACTCACCGGCGAACTCGCCGACCTGCTCGCTGACGAGGCATTCGCCGACAACGAGGGCGACTGGGTGAAAGCCATTCTCACCGACCGGGTGCGCCCGCTCGACGCGATGCGGGCGCTGCAATCCCGATTTGTCCACGCGGTGACGCTCGAGCACCGCCCCACGATCACTCTCGATGCGGAGGGCTCCACCTACGCCGAGCGCATTCGCGCTGCCACGGGGGATACCGAGATTGTGGCTGGCTTCCTGTCGTTCGTTCGCAACGGGGTCGGTCCCAGCGAGTTTGAAAGTGCATTGGTCGCAGAACTGTTAAACGAACAGAGTGTGAAGGAGGTGAACGCATGAAGATCCAGCGACTGCGTCTGGCCGGATTCGGGCCATATAAGACTGAACAAATTGTCGATTTCGAACGTTTCGATGCCGACGGCATCTTTCTCATCACCGGCAAGACCGGCGCCGGCAAATCCAGTATTCTCGACGCTATCTGCTTCGCTCTCTATGACCAAGTGCCGCGGTTTCCCGATGGAAAGCAGCCGTTGCGTAGCGACTACTGCGAGCCCGATGATCCCACCTTTGTCGAACTCGACTTCAGCCTGCGCGGGCGTGAGTATCGCCTGTTGCGCAGCCCCGCCTACGAGCGGGCGAAGAAGAACGGCACCGGAACCACCACCGCGGCGCCCACCGCTGTACTGCAGGTGCTCCACGGCACCGAGTGGCAAGGCCTTGCGGCCAAACCACACGCGGTCGGCCTGGAACTGAGCGCGATCCTGCCCCTGAAGGCCGACCAATTCCTGCAGGTGATCCTGCTCGCCCAAAACCGGTTCCAATACTTTCTGCTGGCCAAGACCGATGAACGCCGTGCCGTGCTGCGCACCCTGTTCGGGACCACCCGATTTGAGCAACTGGAAACCGCGCTCGTGCAGCGCCGCAAATCACTCGACGACCGGCTCGCTGACGTGCAGCGCGACATCGTCGAACACACCACCGCTGCCATGCACCAGCTTCGGCTTTCTGAACCGCCCATCGCCCCCGACCTGGGCTGGTTTCAGGGCGCTCTGGCCGACTTGACCAGCGCAGTCGACGCCGCCGCAGAGGAGTCGGCCAGTGCGGCCGCTCTGCTGTCTGAAGCCACTGCCGACCACCGCGCGGCCACGGAGACCCAGCGGCGTCAGGGCCGCCGCGCTCTGGCCGACACCGCTCTCGCCACCCTCGACGGCCGCCGGGCCGAGGTCGAGGAAGAACGCAGCACACTGCTGCGGGCCGCCCGAGCGGCACGGGTCTGGCCGCACATTCGCAGCAGCCGGGCCGCGACTGCCGACTGGCAGGCCGTTCTGGCCGCTGAAACCTTGGCGCGGGTCGCCTGGCTGCCGTTCGGCGACAGCAGCGCCGGTGTCAGCGGCAGCACGGCGCAGAGCGAGTCCGAGCCGGCGCTGCGTCCGATCATGGACGCCCTGGTGGGACGGCTCGGAGCGCTCGCGGAGGTACTCGCGGAAGAGAAGCAGCTCCCTGCCCTGAACCACGAGATCACCGCTTTGTTCGACGTGCTCACCGGCCACACCAACGGTTTGACGCGTGCGCAGAATCGCATCGATGAGCTGCCTCAGCAGATCGATTTCGTCGGCGAGCAACTCGCGGCCGCAACCCTCGCCGCCTCCGGCGAGACTAACGCCGACGACGCCGTGCGCCGGTCCGACGCCGCGTTCACGGCCGCCGAAAACGTGGTGTTGTTGCAGACCGAGCTGGCCGGGGCGGGCGCTCAACTGCTCGACCGCAGTCGGGACAACGCGGCGGCCGCCGTTGCCTACGAGGCCCTCGTGGCTCGTCGGTTCGCCGGGCAGGCGTCCGAATTGGCCAGCCGCCTCGTCGATGGTGTGCCCTGCCCGGTCTGCGGTTCGGTCGAACACCCGGCTCCCGCAGCAGCGGAGGGCGAACAGGTCACTGCAGCCGACCTCGATTCGGCCCAACTGCAGATGCAGGGCCGGCAGCGCGAACTGGCCGATGCTCAGGAGACCCAGGCCGCCCTGACGAATCGTCTCGGGCAGGCGCAGGCGCTGGCCGGGCAACGAAGTGTTGACGAGCTCCGCGCCGAAGGCGTGGCTGCCCGGGCCCGGTTGGCCACCGCGCGCACGGCTGCCGACCTGGTCGGTGGGCTTCGGCAGGAAAACGCCGACCTGCGGGACGCCCAGGCCGACGCACGAGCCGCGGTGGTGAGCCTCCGGGCGGCACGCGATACTGCGGCAGACACCCACAGCGAACGGTCGGGGCAGCGTGACCTGCTCGTGGCCCGCGTGGGAGCGCAGCGTGGTGATCGCGATACCGTGACCGACCAGGCGCGCGCTCTGCAGCACGAGCTGGACTGCGCTCGCGCCCTCGACGACGCCCTCGTGCTCAGCCAGCAGCGCGCCGCGGCTCGTGATGCCGCCGACCTCGACCTCGCGAGCCAACTGGCGGAGCAAGCCTTTGATGACGAGGAAACCGCTGCCGCGGCGCGGCTCGACGAGCGCCAGACCGCACAGCTGGCGAACGATGTGCGGTCCTATGACGACCAGCGTGCAGCGGCCCTGGCGGCAGTGGCAGATCCTGAGCTGATCGATCTTGCGCCAGATCCGGTCGATCTTGAGCCATCCCGGCTGGCGTTCGCAGCGGCGAGCGGCGCGCGCGATGACGCTGTGGGCGCGCACAGCTCGCTCGCCGAACGTGCCGGCCAGCTGGACGTGCTCGTGCGGGGCGTTACAACGCGATTCGCGGCATCCGCTGATCTGCTCGACGAACACTCCCAGGTACGAGGCCTGGCCGACGTCGTGCAGGGAGACGAACCGAACACGAAACGGATGCGGCTGGAGACTTACGTTCTAGCCGCCCAGCTGGAAGAGATCGTCGTGGCGGCCAACCTGCGGCTGCGCACGATGACCAGCGGCCGCTACGCCCTCGAACACGATGACTCCCGAGTGAAGGGCGGTGCTCGGTCGGGACTGGGGCTGGCGATCCGCGATGAGTTCACCGGGCGAGCCCGGGCGACGCACTCTCTTTCGGGTGGCGAGACCTTCCTGGCCTCGCTTGCTCTCGCGCTCGGACTGGCGGAGGTGGTGACCGGGCAAGCCGGCGGCATCACGCTCGACACCCTGTTCGTCGACGAGGGGTTTGGCTCGCTCGACAGCGAGACCCTGGAGACGGCCATGAGCACCCTCGACACCCTGCGCGCCGGCGGACGCACGATCGGCCTGATCAGTCACGTCGACTCCATGAAAGAGCAGATCCCGGCGACCCTGCGTATCTCGGTCACCGACCAGGGCTACAGCCGAATCGAGGCCAACGCACCCGCCGAATGACCGTTCGTGGGCGGTACGGAATCGTTCCCGGACCGTCCAAGCGCCGTTCGAGGCCACCGGGCTGACCACAAGAGGTGGGCTTCAGCCATTGCCCATCCGCGGTGAGCCTGTCACGATCGGAGCGTTGCCGCAACGAAGCGAGCTGCGCCAGGGAGCCCGAATGAAGAAGATCCTCTATATCGACCTCGACAACACCCTCGTCAACGTGCAATCGGGGATCGACCGACTCACCAACGCCGAGTACATCCGCTATGAGAAGCGGCTCGACGAGGTGCCGGGTATTTTCGCCCGCATGGAGCCGATCAGCGGTGCCATTGACGCGTTTCACACCCTCGCCCAATCGTTCGACACCTACATTCTGTCGATGGCACCGTGGGGAAATGCGAGTGCCTGGCAGCACAAGCTGGAGTGGGTGCAGGAACATCTCGGAGTGGATGCCGGCGGGCCGGCCTATAAGCGGCTCATTCTTTCGCACCACAAGCACCTGAACCGCGGCGACTTTCTGGTCGACGACGGATTGGCCGTTGGCGCTGACCGGTTCGAGGGCGAGCTGATCAAATTTCTGACCCCGCTGTTCCCCGACTGGAACACGGTGACCCGCTACCTGCTCGAACGTGCCGACAACAATTCATCCCCGACGAGCGAGCCCTATTCTCGGCACCGCCCGGCGCTGCAGCGCGGGGCGGCGCTGCAGCGCTGACCGCGCATTCTACGGGCTTCGTACCGGTCCAAATGCTGTAACCCGATTTCGCTCATCGCGCAAGAAAACAGGTGAATTTGGCACTTGAGCAGGGGTGCTCGCCGTTGTATATTGATCCTGCTTAGACCAGTCCGATTGCCCTGCCGACCGGACTGGTCTTTCCTTGTCTGCCCTCCCTGCCGGCGACCTCGCTGACAACCCTGGGACGCCCCTGCCGCCGGCTCGCGGCGAATCATACAGGGTCCTGAAGTCTTGACTAGGGGTTTACCCACATGTGAATCTGGGGTAATCTCACTTTCAGACAGGCTCGGATGGGTCCCGGCGGCTTACCCGGACAGATTTGGGCCACCAGATGATTGGGTGAAGATGATGGTGGAACTAAAGAAGATGACGGAACTGAAATCGGATTTCGTTCCGATGGGTGAAGTCAGCGCTGATGAACGCTCCCGAATGGCGTTCGGTAAGGCTGGTGTGCACCGCGACGATCGTTACGCCGTCGCGGTGAACGCTGAGGGCGAGATCCTGCTCACCCCGCTCGTGTCCATTCCGCGCCGTGAACTCTTGGTGTGGGATGACGAAGGCATCCGCGCCGCTCTGGTGCGAGGTCTCGAGCACAGCAGCAAGGACGAGACCAACGAGGGTGGCGACTTCACCCGGTACGCCGATGAGGAGCACGCTGTCGACGAGTCGGCCGCGCCCGCCGAGCCTCAGTCATGAGTTTTACGCTTCTTCTCACGAGGGAAGCGGCCTCGGGATTATCCATCCTCGAAACAAAACCACAATTGGTCGGCCGTCTGAAGCGGGTGCGTACGGCCCTCGGCCGGCTGCAGCTGAACCCTGACGACCCGGCATTGCGCTCACACAAGTATGTGTCGCTCGCTGGCAAGAAGGGGGAGGCCGTCTGGGACTCCTACATAGAGCACCGCACGCCGACGGCCGGGCGCATCTACTGGCACTACGGTCCCGGCCTTGATCGCATCACCGTTGTGATAATCACGCCGCACCCGTAGCGGGTGCCGCGCCTGCACGCATCGGCTGCTCCGCTCTAGAACGGGTGGAGCAGCCGGTGCAGGAACTGGCGGGTGCGTTGCTGCTGGGGGTTCCGCAGCAGCTGCTTCGGGTCGCCGTGCTCGACGATCGTGCCGCCGTCGACAAAGGCGATCTCGTGCGCGACCTCGCGGGCGAATTCGAGCTCGTGAGTGACGATGACCATGCTCCAGCCTTCGTCGGCCAGCTCCTTGATCAGGCGCAGCACGTCGCCGACGAGTTCGGGATCGAGAGCGGATGTCGGCTCGTCGAATAAAAGCAGCTGTGGTCGCAGCGCCAGCGCGCGCACGATGCCGACGCGCTGCTGCTGCCCGCCGGAAAGTTCGAACGGGTAGCTGTCCCGCTTGTCGGTCAGTCCGACACGCTCGAGCAAAGCGAACGCCTCGGCAGTTGCCTCGGCAACCGGGCGGCGCTGCACCACGACCGGTCCCTCGATCACGTTCTGCAGAACGGTCTTGTGCGGAAACAGGTTGTAGTGCTGAAAGACCATGGCCGAGCGGTCGCGAAGGGCGGCCAGCTGTTTCGGCGTGGTCTTCGCGGCGAAATCAAGGGTCACGGGCACGGAGGTGGCTCCGCGTCCGGGCGTCCGGCCGGCACCGGGTCGGTCAACAGGGGAGGCTGCCGCGACCTCGATCGTGCCGCCGTCGGGCAGTTCGAGCCCGTTCAGGCAGCGCAGAATTGTGGTTTTTCCCGAGCCCGACGGACCGATCAGGGCGAGCACCCGGCCGCGGCCCACCGTGAGGTCCACCGATTCCAGCACGCGGTTGGTGCCGAAACTTTTCTGCAGGCCGCGCACGCGGAGTAGTGGAACAACGGGCTCGGCCGCACGATCTGCGGCCGGAAGATCAGCGGGCGACATAGCGGTCCAATCGTCTCTCGAGAAAACCCTGGCCGGTGGAGAGCACCAAACAGATGACCCAGTAGATGAGGGCTGCTTCGAGATAGAGCAGCATGAACTTATTGCTGAACGCAGCCACTTGCTGCGCCTCGCGGAACAATTCGGTGACCAGGATCAGCGAGGCCAGCGAGGTGTCCTTGACCAGGCTGATGAACGTGTTCGACAGCGGCGGCACCGACACCCGAGCTGCCTGCGGCAGGATGATGCGGGTGAGGGCGCGCCGGTGCGACATGCCGATCATGTAGGCGGCTTCCCACTGGCCCTTGGGCACCGAGAGAATTGCGGCGCGAATGACCTCGGCTGCATAGCCGCCGACGTTGATGGAGAAGGCCACCACGGCGCTCGGCCACGGGTCGATGGTCACGCCGATCGACGGCAGCCCATAGAAGATCACGAACAGTTGCACCAGGAGCGGAGTGCCGCGCACGATCGAGATGTAGCCGCGGGCGATGCCCGATAGCCAGCGGCGGGTCGACAACCTCATCAGGGCCAGCGCAATCGCGAGCACGAGCCCGATCGCAAACGACATCAGGGCGAGCGGAATCGTGCCTCGAATGGCGCCGTCCAGCATCGGCCAGAACGAGCTGACGAATAACTCCCAATCAGGCTGGATCATCGATGAGCGTTACTGGCTGACGTCGGCGCCGAAGTACTTGTCGGAGAGCTCGGCGAGCGTTCCGTCGGCCGTGAGGGTCGCGAGGGCTGCGCTCACGGCGTCGGCCAGCGCGGTGCCGTCCTTCGCGAAGGCGAAGGCGCTTTCCGAACGGTCTTCGGTCTCCGCAGCGATCTTCAGATTGTCGGCGCCGTTGGACTTCTGGTAGTCGAGAAAGGTGAGTTTGTCGTTGACTGTGGCATCGACTCGACCCTGTTCGACCAGGGCGACCGACTGGGCCCAGCCCTCGACTCCTTCGACGGTCGCGCCGCTCTCGGTGGCCAGGGCGTTCCAGTTGCTGGTGAGGGACTGCGCCGTGGTCAAGCCCTTGAGACTCGCGAACGACGTGATTGACGTGTTGTCGGCGGGAACGACGATGACTCCGGTGGAGTAGGTGTACGGCGTGGAGAACACGTACGATTCGAGGCGTTCTGGGGTTATCGACACCTGGTTGGCAATGGTGTCCCAGCGGCCGGCGGTGAGGCCGGCGAAGATGGCGTCCCACTGGGTCTCTTCGAATTTCGCTTCGACGCCGAGCTCGTCGGCAACGGCGCGGGCCACCTCGACGTCGTAGCCGGTGAGCTCGCCCGAACCGTCTTCGTGGAACGAGAACGGCCGGTAGGTGCCTTCGGTGCCGATGGTGAGGGTACCGGAGTCGAGCACGCTGCTGAGCGAGTCGTCGGTGCCAGTTGCGCTGTCCGCCGCGGGGGCGGAGCAGCCCGTAAGGGCGAGGGCAGCGATCGACAGCACGGCGACGGGAATGAATCTGAGCTTCATGAAAGGAATGCCTAACGAACTCGTTGGGGCGGGCGGGTTGTGCCGCGCTGCCCCAGAATGTGCGGAGGCCGCGGGTAGCGGCGTCCTAAGCGTAACAAGGCGCTGGCGGCCCTGAATATTCCTGTTACGTTCAATGAAGCGGCGCACTCGGCCGATCTGCCGGCCGCTCAGACCGCCGGCTAGGAGCGCACGGCCAGGGCGAACGGCAGCACCGCCGAAGCCCCGTGCTGGCGCAGTACGCGGCTCGCCACGGTCAGGGTCCAGCGGCTGTCGGCCAGGTCGTCGATGAGAAGAATGGGGCGGCCGGCGAACGGGGCAAGGGCCTCGGCCAGCTCGGGGCCCACAGCGAAGCGGTCCCACACGCTTGACAGCCGGTAGGCACTGTTGCCGCCCGGCTCCCCGGTGGGGCCGCCGTTCGCCCAACTCAGGGAGCCGAGCCACGGCAGCCGACCGATACTAGCGAGTGACGCTGCCACCGAATCGATCAACAACGGATGCCGCCGCGACGGCACCCCGACGATGGCCGCCGGCCGGTCGGCCCACCCCCACTCGGCGAGCACGCGCACACAGGCGGCCAGCATGGCCGGCGGGGCGGCGGCATCCGTGCCTTGCGTCTCGAACAGGTCGCGCAGGGGACCGCCCCAGCCGAGGTCGGTCAGTCGGGCCAGCGCGCGGCCGGGCTCGGCGCGATCGCCGAGCGCAATCTTTCCGGTCGCCGCGACGCCCAGGTTGTTCATGCCGGTGGGCCACTGGGCGCGTACGTCGATGGCGACGCCGACCCGGTCGAGCGATTTCGCGGCCGTCGCAGCGGCGTCGTCAGCCACATCGCTTGGATACCAGACGCCCTGGCAGTTGTCGCAGCGACCGCAGGCCACTGCGCTGTCGTCGTCGAGGGCTCGCTGCAGAAATTCCATCCGGCATCTCGTGGTGTTCTCAAATTCGAGCATGGCCTGCTGCTCGCCGAGCCTGGCGGCCGCGATGCGTTCGTAGCGCTCCTGGTCGTAGACCCAGGGCTGCCCGGTGGACTGCCAGCCGCCCTTGACCCGGTGCACGGCGCCGTCTACGTCGAGCACCTTGAGCAGCAGCTCGAGCGGCGTACGTCGAAGGTCGACCCGGGCTTCGAGCGCCGGCGTCGACAGGGGAGCTCCGGCGGCTTCGAGTGCGCCGATCACGGCGAGGGCCTTGGCCTGGTTGGGCATCGAGGCGGTGGCGAAATAGTGCCAGATGGCCTCGTCTTCGGCTCCGGGCAGCAGCAACACATCGGCCGACGCCGTGGCCCGGCCGGCACGGCCGACCTGCTGGTAATACGCCACGGGGGAGGACGGCGCGCCCAGGTGCAGCACGAAGCCGAGGTCGGGTTTGTCGAAGCCCATCCCGAGGGCGCTCGTGGCGATGAGGGCCTTGACCTGGTTGGTCTTGAGCAGCCCTTCGGATTCCTCGCGTTCGGCCGTGTCGGTCTGGCCGGTGTATGCACGCACGGCGTGACCGGCTTCGCGGAGCAGCCGCGCGGTGTCCTCGGCGGCCGCGACCGTGAGGGTATAAATGATGCCGCTGCCCGGCAAGTCACCGAGGTGGCTGAGCAGCCAAGCCAGCCGGGCCCGCGAATCGGGCAGGCGCAGCACCCCGAGTCGCAGCGACGACCGGGCGAGCGGGCCGCGAATGGTGACGACCTCGGCCGTGCCCGCCGTGGTGCCGGTGCCGGCACCGTTGAAGCCGGTGGCGACCATACCCACTTGCTCCGCGACATCCTGCACGACCCTGCTGTTGGCGGTGGCCGTGGTGGCGAGCACCGGGACGCCCGTCGGCATCTGCGCGATCAGCTCGCGCAGGCGGCGATAGTCTGGGCGAAAGTCGTGGCCCCAGTCCGAGATGCAGTGTGCTTCGTCGACCACGAGCAGGCCCACACGGGCGATCAGGGTGGGCAGCTGCTCATCCCGAAAGGACGGATTGTTCAGTCGTTCCGGCGACACCAGCAACACGTCGACCTCATCGGCGTCGAGCTGGCGCAGCACATCGCTCCACTCGTGCGCGTTCGACGAGTTGATCGACACCGCACGCACCCCGGCCCGGGCCGCAGCGGCCACCTGGTCGCGCATCAGCGCCAGGAGCGGAGAGACCAGAATGGTCGGGCCGGCGCCCTGGCGTCGAAGCAGCAGCGTGGCCACAAAATACACGGCCGATTTTCCCCACCCGGTGCGCTGCACCACGAGGGCGCGGCGGCGGTGGTCTACCAGGGTTTCGATGGCCTCGTACTGTCCGTCATGCCAGGAGGCGTCGTCTCGCCCCACGAGCGTACGCAGAATAGCCAGAGCGGATGCGCGGGTGTCGGTCATCCTTCAAGGGTGCCAGATGCCGCCGACACTGCGGGGCGCTGCACGACCTGGTAGACCGCACCATCCGGCGTGCGAGAAACCAGCCCCGCGTCGACGAGATACCGGCGCAGGGTGACGACGTCGTCCACGACCAACGCGAGACGGATGCCCAACTCGCGTTCCGACATTCGCTCTGGTGGCAGCGCAGCGGCGACCCATCCCAGTTAGTTCGTCACGATCAGGCTGCTTCGCCGGGTATTGCTCTATCCGCTCGTTTCGAATGAACCGTTCCGCACCGTCGCGCCGCACTTCGGGTGTGCTCTCCAGGAGTTCACCGAACACCGCGGTGACGGCATTACCGTCAGCATCGAGCAAACCGGCATCCTGGAGCGCGGCGGCGGCCTTCGCTCGTTTGGATTCGGCCAGGTCGGCAGACCCCTCAAGTGCCGCAGCGGCCCACACCGTCCTGCGATCGGGGTGGGCGAGTGCCGCGACGACGCGGCGCCATTGGTTAGCCATGTCCCCAGTGTGTTGCCCGCGGCAATCCTCTGCAACCTCCTCAGATTCTCACTGCTCTCGCTGGTCACTGGTGCGTGTCGCGGGGCATCCGTCGCGTTCCGACGGGATCGCTCAGTAGGCTCGGTGGGTGAACGTGATTCAGGAGATCGAAACGCGACTGCCGGAACAGGCCGTCGTCGGTTTCCGCCGACTCATCGGGCAGGCCCGCGTGAAAGATGCGGTGCTGTTGCAGGAACGGGCCATGGCGCGCATGGTAGCCCCGGCGCAGTGGATTCTGACCCGGGTCGGGGCCGACGGCATCCGCTTGACCAAAGCCGGGCACCTGCCGCCCGCGGTCGTCGTCGAAGCCTCCGCCGAGCTCGACTGGGGCTGGCCGATCAGCGTCAACCGCGAGGTGCACCTGCGACCGCTGCAGGAGCTGCGCGGGCACCTGCGCGACGTCGGACTGCTGCGGGTCAGCAAAGGAATGCTGGTGCTCACCAAAAAGGGCGCCGCCCTGTCCGGCTCTCCCCGCGAACTCTGGTGGCATCTCGCCCGCACCATTCACTCCAGCCGCACGCCCGCCGTCGCTGACGCCACCCGCCTGCTGCTGCTCTTCGTCGCGACCCGCGGGCTGGCTCGCCGCGACGACTACCTCACGACCCTGTCTCGCGCGCTCGGATCGCTGGGCTGGGTCCAGTCCGACGGCCAGGAACCGACGACGGAATCGGTCTGGCACCTCGTCGACACCAAATGGCGCCTGCTCGACCGGCTCGGCGCGTTCGAGCAGACCGAGGCCTGGCACGGCGACCGCGGCACCGTCACGGTCGGTGGCGCGGCCTTCGCGCGCGCTGCATTGCAGGCCGACGCACCGGATGACGCGCCCGCCGAGTAGGTAGCCGGCCGCGGCATCCGCTTGTCTGCGCGGGTGGTTGGATGGATGAATGGATGCCACACCGGACTACATCGCTGATTTCTCCGTTTTTCTGCAAGCGTCACCGTCGTCATATCACGCCGCCGCTGAAGTCGCCCGGCTGCTCGATGCGGCCGGTTTCACCCGGCTGAGCGAGTCGGAGGCGTGGACCGATGCCGCCACCGACTGCTACGTCGTGCGCGACGGCGCCGTGATTGCTTGGTCGCAGCCGGCCAACGCCGGGCCCACCACGCCGTTTCGCATTCTCGGCGCCCACACCGACTCCCCGAGTTTCAAACTCAAGCCGAAGCCCACGATCGGCTCGCACGGCTGGCTGCAGGCCGGCGTCGAGGTTTACGGCGGGCCGCTGCAGAACTCCTGGCTCGACCGTGAGCTCGAATTAGCCGGCCGGCTGGTCACGCAGGATGGCACCGAGCACCTCGTGCGTACCGGGCCGTTCCTGCGCATCCCGCAGCTCGCTGTGCACCTCGACCGCGAGGTCAACAACGGCCTCACTCTCGATCGGCAACGTCACCTCACGCCCGTCTTCGGTGTCGGCGAGGCATCCGAGGCTGACCTGCTCGCCCACCTGGCCGGTCTGGCCGGGCTCAAGGCAGCGGATGTTGCCGGTTACGACATCCTCAGCAACGACACCCAGCCGCTTGCCACCTTCGGGCTGGGTAACGAGCTGTTCGCCGCCGGACGCCTCGACAACCTTTCCTCGGTCTACGCCGGCCTGCACGCCCTCATCGCGACCAGCGACCAGAAATCGGGCGGCTCGATCAGCGTGCTCGCCGCATTCGACCACGAGGAACTCGGTTCGCAGTCGCGTTCCGGAGCGAGCGGACCGCTGCTGGACGACATTCTCACCCGCATCGGCCACGGCCTCGGCGCTACCGGCTCTGATCGCCTGCAGGCCTACGCCGAATCGTGGTGCCTGTCGGCCGACGCAGGACACGCCGTGCACCCGAACTATCCCGAGCGCCACGATCCGGCCAACCATCCCATTCTCGGCGGCGGCCCGCTGCTCAAGATCAATGCCAACCAGCGCTACGCAACGGATGCCCACGGCGCCGCCCTCTGGGCCCGCACCTGCGCCCAGGCGGGCGTCGACTACCAGGAATTCGTCTCCAACAATACGGTTCCCTGCGGCTCAACGATCGGACCGCTGACCGCGACCCGGCTGGGCATCCGTGTGGTCGACGTGGGCGTGCCGCTCTTGTCGATGCACTCGGCCCGGGAGCTGTGCCACGTCAACGATCCGCAGGCGCTCGCCGCGGCAACCGCAGCCTTCTTCGCACCGGAAGTGTAGCGGACCGCCGGCTCAGGCGGTCAGCTCGTCGGCACCATTGATGCGCGCGAGCCGCGCGCGGGCGGCATCCTCTGAGGTTGAAGAGGGACCGAGCAGGGTCCCCACCACCCCGAGAACGAGCCGGGTACCTAAAACAACAGGCAGACGAGACCGCTTGAGGCCCAGCATGTCGCGATACTCGCGGGGAATCGACGCCACGGCGCCGGCGAACATGATGCGGTAGAACGGCAGCATGCCGCGGCTGAGCGGCGGGTAGCGGATGAACCGCACGGCTTCCGCGACGCGTGCGTCACTTTTCAGGGTGCCGGAGCTGCGAAATCCCTCAAGCTGGGCGGCGAGTTCGTCGGCCGAATGCGGTGCATTCTGCACTCCAATGAGTTCGCCGGCCGTGGCCCATTCGTTGACGTAGCGGTCGGCGCCGCCCGGAATCGTGTCGCCCCAGAGCAGATGGGATTGCAGAAAAGCGTCGGTGAAGACGACGTGCACCCACGACAACAGCTCGGGATCACCCGCGGCATAGGGGCGTTCCTCGCCACGCGCGTCGAGGTAGGTGCCGCTCACCCGGTCGTGAAAATGGGCGACCCGACCGGATTCCCGCTGGGCGACGACGGTATCGGCGAAAGTCACCGTGATGAGCCACTGAATGGTGCCGGAGAGACGGCCGAGAGGGTCTGCGTGATACCGGGACCAGTCGTGCACGCCGGCCATAGCGCCCGGGTGCAGGGTCTGCATGAGCAGCGCGCGAATGCCGGCGACCATGGTCGCCATGCCCCCGTGAACGGCCCAAGCGGCACTGCCAGGGCCAAAGTAGCCGGCATCGTCGCCGGTGGCGATCTGGCCGACCCATTTCGGCCGACCTTCGCTGTTCCCCGAGAGCGTCACCAGGAGGTGCGAGCGCCAGCTGTCCGTGAATCTGCCCATTCTCGGATGATAGCCCCGACTCGCTGGACGCCCGCCGCGAACGACGGCGGCACAAGCGGTGAGTTTCGAAGTTCTTCGGGGAAGACCCGGCATTACTGGGCACGGGGCCCGGGCCGAGAACGGGGCCCAGTTTACAAACTGGGCCCCGTTCGCAACATGGAACATGTTCGTGGAAAACCCGAGCGAGACCAGTTCGAATCCCGTCATCACGGCGGTGAAGCAGGATCGGGAGATTCTGTTGGCGGCAGACGAGTTCCATCGCCACGGTCGACCAGGTCGGCGTCAGAAATCGTGCGTGAACTGGTCATGGCGGTACTCCCACACGGTCGTCGGCCGGGGCCGAAAGGACGACCCATCCGCACCTGTTGCGCAGAAGGCAATTGCTACGACAGCTGTACGCCGGTTCGGTCCCGGGCACACCCCTTGATTGCCCGCTCGGCACTGCATCCGCTGACACCCGAAGTAGGCTAGTTAGGTGAACAAGGGATACACAACACGATGACCGCGTCCGTGAAGGCAACTGATCTGGCAGCACCCAGTACCAACAGAAAAGTCATCGCGCTGGCCGTCGCCGGTGCCCTCGGCGGGTTTCTGTTCGGGTTCGATTCTTCGGTCATCAACGGCGCGGTCAATGCGGTGCAGCAGGAATTCGGGCTGAACGCCACTTTGACAGGTTTCGCGGTAGCGTGCGCGCTGCTCGGCGCCGCGGCCGGAGCATTCTTCGGTGGGCGCTTCGCCGACCGCTACGGACGCATCCCCATGATGGTGCTCGGCGGCGTCGTGTTCCTGATCAGCTCGATCGGCTCCGGCTTCGCGTTCGGCGTCGTCGACCTGATCGTCTGGCGGGTGGTCGGCGGACTCGGTATCGGTCTCGCATCCGTCGTCGCACCGGCCTACATCGCCGAAATTTCACCCCGGCAGATGCGCGGCCGGCTCGGCTCGTTGCAGCAGCTCGCGATCACCCTCGGAATCTTCACGGCCCTGCTCTCCGACGCCGTGTTCGCCGAGAGCGCGGGCGGCGCCGGCAGCGAGTTCTGGTTCGGCGTCGAAGCCTGGCGCTGGATGTTCCTGGCCGGTGCCGTACCCGCCATCGTCTACGGCGGTATCGCGTTCATCCTGCCGGAATCCCCACGTTTTCTCATTCTGAAAGACAAAGAAACGGATGCCCGCGCCGTCTTCACCCGGCTCTGGCCGAGCGGTGACGTGGACCGGGAGATTCGCGACATGCGCCGCTCGATCGAGGTCGATGCCCGCTCGCACAAGTCCGGTTCGCTGCGCGGCAGAGCGTTCGGTCTCAAGCCGATCGTCTGGGTCGGCATCATCCTCTCGGTGTTCCAGCAGTTCGTCGGCATCAACGTGATCTTCTACTACTCGACCACCCTGTGGTCGGCGGTCGGTTTCGCGGAATCGAACTCACTTACCATCTCGGTGATCACCAGTGTGACCAACATCCTGGTCACCCTGGTCGCGATCGCCCTGGTCGACCGGATCGGACGGCGACCAATTCTGCTGGCCGGGTCCATCGGTATGACGGTGTCGCTCGCCACAATGGCGGTCGCGTTCAGCCAGTCGGTCACTCTCGACGGTGAGCTCAGCCTGCCCGGGGCCTGGGCCCCGATCGCGCTGGTTGCCGCGAACCTATTCGTGATCTCGTTCGGAGCTTCCTGGGGACCGGTGGTGTGGGTGCTCCTCGGTGAAATGTTCCCCAACTCCATTCGCGCCAAGGCCCTCGGGTTGGCCGCGGCCGCCCAGTGGATCGCGAATTTTCTCATCACGGTCAGCTTCCCCCCGATGGCGGATGCGTCCCTGCCGATCACCTACGGGCTCTACGCTCTGTTCGCCGGGCTCTCGTTCTGGTTCGTGTTGCGCAAAGTGCCCGAAACCAACGGAATGTCACTCGAGGAAGCCGACACCCTGTTGCCGCCGAAAAACTCGGCCAGGAAGACTACTGCGACCAACTAAGCACTAAAGCAGTGCGCGGTAAAACCCTCAAGCCCCCGAACGGGCTGTCGCGTCGAGCGGGGTTTGCGGATAACTTCACAACACAAGATTGTGGAGTGTGACCATGCCCGAACGTGGATACGCCGTTATATGTTTGAAAACCACCGGACTGTTCCCGTATCAGCGGGATCGGGTCGTCGAGGTCGCAGTGGTGCACCTCGACGAGGGTGGTCGCATTGCTGAGCGCTGGGAAACGGTGATCAACCCCGGAAGCAACGCCGGCGACGTGGCGAACCACGGCGTCAGCACGGCCGAACTGCTTCGCGCGCCGACCTTCGAGCAGATTGCACCGCGCCTGGTCGATCTGCTGCGCGGCCGGGTATTGGTGACGCACAACGCCCAGTTCGTCACCGGATTTCTGATGCGCGAGTTCGAGCTGATTGGCTACGCCCCCGGGCGCGGACTGGAGGCGGTCTGCACCATGCAGTTGGCCCGCACGTATTTGCCCGGGGCCGGTCGGCTCCTCGTCGATTGCTGCGCCGCCTATGACATCGAAATCGGACCAGGCCCCGGTGCTCTGGTGCAGGGCGTGGCGTGCGCGAGCCTGCTGGCCGCCTACGTGCACGGCTCGCCGACAGCTGCACCGTGGATCGACGCGCTTGACCGCGCCGAGCGTTCTGCCTGGCCGAGAATTGCGGCGGGTACCGACGCCGAGTGGGTGCAGCGCGACCCGTTAACTCCGCGCGACGTGGTGGCAAGACCGAGCTTCCTGGCCCGCGCGGCCGTGAAACTCCCCGACTACACCGGCCCTGAGGAACACCTCGACTACCTCGCCCTGCTCGATTTGTGCCTGCTCGATCGGGTTCTCGGGCCTCGAGAAACACATGAACTTCGGGTCCTGGCCGAATTCAGTGGCATCAATGCCGCGGAGGGCACCGCGCTGCACCGTCGCTATTTCGAGGATCTCGTGCGGGTGGCCTGGTCGAACGGAGCTCTCAGCATCGCGGATTCCGCCGATCTGATCGCGGTCGCACGCATGCTCGACGTCGCTCCGGAGGTCGTTGCCGCAGCACTGGCGGCACCCGCATCGGTGGTGCAGCTGCCGATCGCGTCGATCGACACCTTGCTGCTGGAGCAGGGCGACATCGTCGTGCTGACCGGTGACATGGCCCGTGCCCGCTCCGACTGGAGCCGGGAATTGGTCGCACGGGGCCTGTCCCTGGGTACGGCGGTCACCCTGCGCACCCGGCTGCTCGTGGCCGCGGACCCGGCGTCACTCACCGGAAAGACCGGCAAGGCTCGGGACTACGGCATTCCGATCGTCTCCGAATTCGGCCTGCGCTCTCTCATCGGGGTGCGCTGACCGCGTTCATTCGTGGCGTGAGCCCTCGCCGGCCGATCATTTCTCTTCAACGTGGCCGAACCGCCAGGCGGCGAGGGCTATGACCCAGGCGAGGGCCAAAAAGGCGACCACCGCAAAACCTACGTTCCCTGGTCGAGGTGGCCGATCGTGGCGAGCGCGTCGAGCAGACCCCGACACGGACTAGCGCCGACCCCTCGCTAGACTGGCTGCCGGGGGCAATGACATGAAGAAGAACTACAAGGCGGCCGCGATTCTGCTGATCGTGCAGGGCGGACTGATGGAATTCAGCGTCTTCATCGGAGTCATTCCCCTGCTCCTGCTCGGGATAGAGCAGGGAACCATCTCGGAACATTTCTCGTTCATCGTGCCGTACCTGCAGGACAATCTTTATCTCATGATGGTGATGAGCGGAGTGTTCGGTGCCCTGCGACTGATCGGGGCGATCGGAATTCTGCGCGATCGCCTGTGGGGCCTGGCACTCTCGGTCATCAATTGCATCGTCACGATGGCACTGATGATCTCTCTTCTTCCGGCCGGAATTCTCGACGGAATCTTCTCAGGAACAGCACTGATCCTGATTCTGACCGCCTACTTCGGCACCCAGAAAATCTCCGATGCTGTGGCCGAAGCGCCGGCGAGGGTCGAGCAGCACCAATGACCTGTCGAACTGGTCAGAGGGTCGCCCGGCGCCAAGCCGGTGACGGCCACCAGCTCTCCCCAGCGGATGCGGCACCTGTCCAGCACCGTCAGTGCCGTACCCGACCGGCGGTCATCGCGCAGCAGTCCCAGCAACGGATTGCCGGGCTAGCGGCGGCGCGGAGCGGCTTTCTCCGCGCACATGATGCAGAGGTCAGCGGCCGGTTTAATCTCCAGCCGCCCTTGCGGAATGCGTTCGCCGCCGCGCACGCACAGGCCGTAGCTGCCGTCGACGATCCGCTGCAGGGCCCGATCGATCGCCGCGAGTTCTTGGACGGCTTCGCCCTGGAACCCCGACATGCGTGACCATTCGGCGCGCAGCGAGGACGCCTCAGCGTCGTGGGCGCCGTCGGCCGAGCCGTCGCTGCGCGAGCTTTGCACGCCGGCAAAGGTGTCTGCGAGGCGCTGGGACTCTAGGTTCAGTTCACGCCGGCGTTCGCTGAGAGCGGTCTCAAACGCGTGTAGTTGAGCGGGGTCAAAGGGTGAAACGGTCATGTTCCATGGTCTCACGGCCCGGTTGGCCGCTGTGGGCTGGTCCGTCAACGGGCCGGTGTGAGCAAGCGCGGCTCAGATCTGGCCGCGCAGGTACTCCTCGATCGTCACTCCGCGGGCCGTAGCGCGCTGCACCAGGCGCCGGTGTTCCTCGGCGCTGAGCGAGAGCATCACCCGGTGCAGCTCACTGGTGCTGCGCATCGCGTCGGGGCCGTGCGGGTCGGTGAGGTCGCGGTGGTCCTCGCCGATGTCATCCCCGAGGTCGTCGAACGAGAACAGCTCGTCGTGCGAGTAAGCGGCGGCCCGCTCGGTGACCCGGCCCGAGGTGAGGGTCGGCGCGCCCGTGCCGCTCTGCCCGACGGATGCCGCAGCTCGCGCCCCCACCACCGGTTCGGCTACCGCAGCAGCCCCGGCAAAACCAGGCCCGGCCGGTGCCGGCCGACCGCGTTGAAACGCCTCGGCCGCGCCGCGCGCACGCTCATCGGCAGCCTCGTTGAGCGGATGCCCGACATGTCCCTTGACCCATTCGAAGCGGTACCGGCGGCCGGCGATGGCCTTGTCGATCTCCTTCAGCAGGTCGAGGTTCATCACCGGTTTGCCGTCGCCCTTGCGCCAGCCCTTGGCCTTCCAGCCCTTCATCCACTTCGTCACCGAGTTGATCACGTACTGGCTGTCGCACAGCACCAGCAGGTCGTCGTCGATGTGTGCTGTCGCGCGAAACAGTTCGAGCACGGCCTTCAGCTCGCCCTGGTTGTTGGTGGCGTGCTTCCAGCCGCCGGCCGCCCACGACGAGTCGTCGACGTACCAGGCCCAACCGGCCGGTCCGGGGTTTCCGAGGGCAGAACCGTCGGCGGCGGCAGTGATCGTCATGTGCGGGCCTTTCAAACAGCGGATACGCAGGGCGCAGGTCGTCCAATTCTGCCACGCCCGGCATCCGCTGCCCGTATCACCGGACCACGCCTGGAATGTGTCCGTCATGTAACAGCGCCCCAACATCCCACCGAACAGCCTGTGATGATCTGGTGATCGGAAGGTAACGGGTGCCACGTTGGCCGGAAACACGCGCTGGCTAACGTCGAAGCAGGGAAGCCGCCCGGGCTGCCTGCAGCTCTGCACCACCTCCTGAGGGGATTTCGATGACATCCAGCACCGTTGAATCAGCACCAGGCACCACCGCACCCAGTACCGATGAGGCGGTGCTGGTGCACCGTCCGGGTCGATGGATCGACAATTGGAACCCCGAGAACAAGAAGCAGTGGCAACAGGGTGGCAAACTCATCGCCTCCCGCAACCTGAAATGGTCGATCTTCGCCGAGTTCCTCGGCTTCGTGGTCTGGCAGCTCTGGAGCATCGTCGTCGTGTCGCTGCCGGCCGCCGGCTTCACCTTCTCCACCGCCGAGGTGTTCTGGCTCATCTCCATGCCGAGCCTCGTCGGCGCCACGCTGCGCTTCCCGTACACCTTCCTGGTCCCCAAGTTCGGTGGCCGCAACTGGACGATCATCTCGGCCGGACTGCTGTTGATCCCTTCGATCGCTCTCGGCTTCTGCGTCGGCAACCCGGACACCCCGTTTGGCGTCATGCTGTTCGTCGCCGCGCTCGCCGGCTTCGGCGGCGGCAACTTCGCCAGCTCGATGTCGAACATCACCTACTTCTACCCGCAGAGCCAGAAGGGCTACGCGCTCGGCCTGAACGCGGCCGGCGGCAACCTCGGCGCTTCGATGGCCCAGCTCATCGTGCCGATCGTGATCACCCTCGGCGCTGTCGGTACCCTCAATATCTCGCTCGCCGGCTGGTTCTGGATCCCGTTCATCCTGGTGGCCATGTGGGGCGCCTGGAAGTACATGGACAACCTCACCAACGCCAAGGCCGACTTCGCCGGATCCATCGCCGCAGTGAAGGAGCCGCACTTCTGGATTCTCGCCGTGCTCTACATCGGCACCTTCGGTTCCTTCATCGGCTTCGCGAGCGTCTTCCCGAAGCTCATCGCCGACCAGTTTCCCGCCTACTCCACCTTCCAGGTCGCGTCCGCCTCGCTGTCGCTCGCCTTCATCGGCGCCTTGGTCGGTTCGCTGGCACGCCCGGCTGGCGGACGCCTCGCCGACCGCTTTGGCGGGGCATCCGTCACCGTCGCAGCCTTCGGCGTCATGGCCGTCGGTGCCCTCGTGGTGGTCGCGGTGCTGCCGCTCGGAAACTTCTGGGCGTTCCTCGGCAGCTTCCTGCTGATCTTCGTCGCCACCGGAATCGGCAACGGCTCGACCTACCGTATGATTCCGAGCGTGTTCTCGGCCAAGAGCGGAGTGAAAGACGCCCACCAGAACTCGGGTGACGTCAACACGCAACGCAAGACGGCAGCAGCCCTCGGCCTCATCTCGGCTGTCGGAGCCTCCGGCGGATTTATCATCCCGCAGGTGCTCGGCCACTCCAAGACAACGACCGGCGACTACTCCAGCGCGATCTACGCCTTCGCCATGGCCTACGTCGTCATGATGTGTGTCACCGCCTTCGTCTACCTCCGCCGCGGCTCGTCCGTCGCCGGCCAGAAGATCTAGGAACCCATGCCCGTGGCCCGAACCCACTGCCCGTACTGCGCCCTGCAGTGCGCGATGACGCTGACCCCGGTCGAAACGCCGGTTGAAACGGATGCCGCAGCATCCGTTTCGCAGGCCACCGCAGTCGTGACGGTCACGGGCCGGGAGTTTCCGACCAACCGCGGGGGCCTGTGCAAGAAGGGCTGGACCTCTGCTGAACTGCTCACATCGCCGGACCGCATTCTCGAACCCCTGCTGCGACAGGCTGACGGTACCTTCGAGCCGGCCTCCTGGAGCGACGCACTCGACCTCGTCGCCTCGAAACTCCGCGAGGCCCGGGCGGAACACGGGGCTGACGCGGTCGGCGCGTTCGGCGGCGGCAGCCTGACCAACGAGAAGGCCTACCAGCTCGGCAAGTTCACCCGAGTGGCGCTTCGTTCCAGCCGCATCGACTACAACGGCCGGTTTTGCATGTCGAGCGCCGCCGCCGCGGGAAACCGGGCGTTCGGCCTCGACCGGGGATTGCCGTTTCGGGTCGACGAGCTCGACGCGGCCGACACCATTTTGATTCTCGGCTCCAACTTGGCGCAGACCATGCCGCCGTTCATCGGCCACCTCGAGGGCGCCCGCGCCGCTGGCGGACTCGTGGTCGTCGACCCCCGCCGCACCGCGACCGCCCGACTCACCGACGACGGCGCCGGCATGCACGTGCAGCCGACCCCCGGCAGCGACCTCGTGCTGCTGCTCGGCCTGACCCACATCGTCATCGCCGAGAAACTCGCCGACCTCGATTATCTGGCGAGCCGCACCACGGGCTTCGACGCGGTGCGCCGCAGCGTGAGCCAGTGGTGGCCGGCCCGGGTACAGGAACAGACCGGCGTGCCGGTCTGGCAGCTGCGTGAACTAGCCCGGCGCCTCGCTGGCGGGGCTGCGCGCGGAGCAGCGACCGGCAGCGGCACCTACATCCTTACCGGGCGGGGCGTCGAGCAGCACGCCGATGGCACCGACACGGCCACCGCCGCGATCAATCTCAGCCTGGTGCTCGGCCTTGTTGGCACGACGCACTCCGGCTACGGCACGCTCACCGGCCAGGGCAACGGGCAGGGTGGACGTGAACACGGGCAGAAATGCGACCAGCTGCCCGGCTACCGCAAGATCAACGATCCCGCCGCGCGCGCATGTCGCTGAGGTCTGGGGTGTCGACCCCGATAGCCTGCCTGGCGTTGGGCTTCCCGCGGTCGAGTTGCTCAGCTCGCTGGGCGAGCCGGGCGGCATCCGCTGCCTGCTCGTGCACGGCTCTAACGTGGTCGTCTCGGCTCCGAACGCAAACCGGGTGCGCGCCGCCCTGAAAACCCTCGACTTTCTGGTCGTCGCCGACTTCTTCTTCTCCGAAACTGCGGTGCTCGCCGATGTCGTGCTGCCGGTGACCCAGTGGGCCGAAGAGGAGGGCACGATGACCTCGCTCGAGGGCCGCGTCATCCGTCGCCGCCTGGCCGTCGACGCGCCGGAGGGCGTGCGCAGCGAACTGTGGATCTGGCAGGAACTCGCTCGCCGGCTCGACTCGGCGTCAACGTTCAGCGCCGAAGCGTCCGAGGTGTTCGACGAACTCTGCCGGGCGTCGGCGGGAGGCCTGGCCGACTATTCCGGGCTCAGCTATGAGTTGCTCGACTCCGAAGAGCCGGCCTTCTGGCCGTATCCCGCAGGGTCCACCGGAACGCCCCGCCTATTTCTTGACCGCTTTGCCCACCCCGACGGCCGCGCCCACCTCGTCGCCGTCCAGGCCCGTCGCCTCGGTGCACCGGCGCAGGTCGACGGCACCCTCACGCTGATCACCGGCCGCCTGCTCGAGCACTACCAAAGCGGCACCCAGACCCGGCGCGTGCGCGAGCTCGCCGATGCCCAGCCGGAGGCCCGACTGCAGCTGCACCCGGCTACCGCGGAGCAGCTCGGCATCATCGACGAGGCCTGGGTCGAGGTCAGCAACGACCGGGGAACGGTGCGCTGCCGGGCCGAGGTGAGCACCGACATCCGCTTTGACACGGTCTTTCTGCCGTTTCACTTTGCCGGCGATCAGCGTGCCAACCTGCTGACGGACGACGAGACCGATCCCGTGAGCGGTATGCCCGAATTCAAGAAGACGACCGTTCGAGTGCGTGCGCTCGTGGAAGCAGGCGCCCATGTCTGAACACCGGAACCCTGAGCACATCGTGCTGGTCGGCTACGGCCCGGTCGGTGCCCGTTTCGTCGACGAGCTGCTGCCGCTCGTGCGGCAGGGCGCGGCGATACTGACCGTAGTCGGGGCCGAGAGCGCGGACGCCTACAACCGGGTGCTCATCGCCGAATATGCCGTCGGCAACGCCGACCGGGAGAGCCTGGATATCACCGACACGCTCGCCGCCCGGGAGGCTGGCGTGCACCTGCGCCTGGGCCTGAGCGTCACGGCCATCCTCCGCAGTCGCCGTGCGGTGTCGCTCAGCGATGACACGCTGTTGCGCTACGACCGGCTCGTGCTCGCCACCGGCGCCCGTGCCAACGTGCCCACCCTCGACGGCGTCACCCGCGTACACCGCGATCGCCAGGCGCCGCCAGCGGATGCCGCCACCCTCGACACCAGCGGCGCCCCACTCCCGCGCGGGGTCACCGTGCTGCGTGACCTCGACGACGCGCAGCGGGTGCTCGCGGCCGTGACTGCCGGAGCCCGCATCGTCGTGCTCGGCGCGGGCGTGCTCGGTATGGAGATTGCTCTCGCTGCGGCGACCGCCGGTGCCCAGGCCTGTGTGGTTTATCACGGCGAGATTCCCATGGCACGCAACCTCGACCGCGGCGGCGGCAGCGTGCTCGCGCAGAGCGCCCGCCGGGCCGGCGTGACCATGGTCAACCACTCTCGCGCCGAGAGCCTGCTCTTTCACGAGGACGACGACGGAGTGGACCGGTTCGACGCCCTGATCTGTGCTGACGGCAAGCAGATCCACGGCGACCTGCTGCTGCTCTCCTGCGGTGTCGGCGCCCGCATCGAGCTGGCCCAGCTGGCGGCCCTGCCGGTGTCGACCGGAATCCTGGTCGATGAAAACCTACAGAGCTGGGGAGACCCGCGCATCTACGCGATCGGCGACTGCGCGCACGTGGCTCCTGCGCCTCGCGCCGGCGCTTCCACCGCGCTGCCCTCCGGCGGGCTCAGCGGCCTGATCGGGCCGGGCTGGCGCCAGGCCGACTGGTTGGCAGCGCGATTCACCGTCGAGATGGTAGGCCGGGGTGCGGCGTTGCCGCTGGCGGCTTCGGTGTCGGCCGTGGTCATGCTGAAGGCCGAGGGCATCGACGTCGTGTCGGTGGGAAACACTGGCGCCGACCCGTGGGATCGTGCCGCTGATAACGCCAGCATCGACGCCCACGCTGCCGGCTGCTCCGGGGCACCGCTGAGCGTCTCGCAGTGGGCCGACCCCGAGCACGGGCGCTACGTGAAAATGGTCACCCGTGACGGTATTCTCGAGGGGTTCGTCTGCGTCGGCATGCCGCGCACCGCCGCCGAACTGACGCTGCTGTTCGAGCGCGGCAGCGAACTGCCAGCCGATCGCTCCGTCCTGCTGCGCTACGACGGGCCGGACTACGAGTCCTCCGCGGGCAGTGCGTTCGACCCGGGTGCGACCGTGTGCTGGTGCAACGGGGTCACGGTCGGAGCCATCGCCGACTCGGCCGCGGCCGGCAACACCAGCGTCGCCTGCATCAGCTCTGCCACCAGGGCCGGCACCGGATGCGGCGGCTGCAAAATGCGCATCATCGACGTTCTCGAGCGCTTCGCCACGTCCGAACCCGCCGCTGGAACAGCCGGGTAGGCATCCGTTTCTCCCGGATTTCTAGGGAAAATGTTACAACGCAAGAAAATGCTGAGCTTTAACCGGTTTCGCCACGGGTGTGGCCGTTACACTGCTGCACGACCGACTTGATTCGAGGGAGAATTTACATGCTCAGCAACCTGACCGGATGGCATTTTCTGATCATTCTCGTCGTGATTCTGCTCTTGTTCGGCGCTCCGAAACTGCCAGGGCTCGCCCGCAGTCTCGGTCAGTCGATGAAGATCTTCAAGAGCGAGATCACCCCGGAGAGCACCGAAGAAACACCGACCGACAGCAGCTCCGGCACCGATTCGAGCGGCACGCCGAACCCGAAGGTCTAGGCCAGATGGTCGTGCAGGGGGTGCGGAGCGCCCCGGATAAAGGTGCAAACAAGCGCACAGGCAAGATGTCTCTCGGACAGCACCTGCTGGAGTTGCGCAAGCGGCTCTTTCTGGCGGCCCTCGGCATCCTGGTCGGTGCGATCGCCGGCTGGTTTCTGTCGAGTTTCGTCTGGGACGGCCTGCGCGAGCCGATCTACGCGATCGTGCGAGCTCAGAATCGCAACGCGCAGATCAACTACCCCGACATTACGAGTGCGTTCGACCTCAAACTGCGCATCTCGTTCTATGTCGGCCTGATCGTCTCGAGTCCGATGTGGCTCTACCAGATTTTCGCGTTTCTCACCCCCGGGCTCACCCGCAAGGAAAAGCAGTACACCTTCGGTTTCTTCTTCACTGCCGTGCCGCTGTTTCTGGCTGGGTGCGCGGCCGGTTGGTACGTGCTGCCGCACGTGGTCGAGCTCATGACGAGCTTTGCGCCCCGACAGGATGCTGCGCTCATCAACGCGCAGAACTACTTCGACTTCGTGCTCAAGCTCATGATCGCCATCGGAATCGCGTTCGTGCTGCCGGTGTTCATCGTGCTGCTGAACTTCGCCGGGGTGATCAGCGCGCGCTCCATCATCAAATCCTGGCGCGTGGCGATGCTCGTCATTATTCTGTTCACCGCCATCGCGACCCCGGCCGCCGACCTGGTGTCGATGTTCCTGCTCGCCATTCCCATGGT
Source organism: Cryobacterium sp. N21 (assembly GCF_002929575.1). Lineage (NCBI taxonomy): Bacteria > Bacillati > Actinomycetota > Actinomycetes > Micrococcales > Microbacteriaceae > Cryobacterium > Cryobacterium sp. N21. Next base: position 115,425 of record NZ_PJJQ01000034.1, read on the forward strand.
GGTGCTCTACTTCGCCGCCTACGGTATCGCGGTGCTCCACGATCGCCGGGTGGCTCGCCGGCTACCCCCGGTCGGCAGCGACGGGCTCCTGCTCTGACTCGCTAGCTGGCACGAGCGGGCGCGGGCTGCCGGCATCCGCTCTGCTGGCGTCCAGTCGCGCCGGAAAACATACAGAAGGCAAAAACCTACAAAGTGAGCATAATTCTTATCGTTTGCTTACGTCCGTGTCCAGCCATCCGGGAGATTGATTTGAGCGGGTAGGTTGCCGTTGTTACTTCAGACACACCCGGCACATTCGCCAATCGACAGGAGAACAAGGATGTTTGATCAGGGTTTCATTACCAGCGCTATCAACCGCAGTGCAGAGAATTCTTCGGACCGCCGAAACTTTCTGCGGGCGGCTGGTGTGGCCGGGTTCGGTGTGGGAGCAGCCATGCTCGCCACTGGCTCACCGGCTTTGGCCGCGGAATCGACCGGCCCGGCAGCCGCGCCGAGTGACGCGTCCATTTTGAACTTCGCACTCAACCTCGAGTACCTCGAGGCAGAGTTCTATCTGCGGGCCACGACCGGCAGCGGGCTGCCCGACAGCATGACGACCGGAACCGGTACCCGCGGCGGCGTGACCGGTGGTCGAATGGTGCACTTCAAGACGTCGATCATCAAGAAGTACGCCGCCGAGATCGCCGCCGACGAGAAAGCTCACGTGGCCTTCCTGCGGTCCGCGCTCGGCAGCGTCGCCGTGTCACGCCCCAAGATCAACCTCGACGCGAGCTTCACCGCCGCCGCCCAGGCGGCCGGACTGGTCAAGCCCGGACAGAAATTCGATGTGTACGCGAACGAGGCGAACTTTCTGTTCGGCGCGTTCATCTTCGAAGACGTCGGAGTCACCGCCTACAAGGGCGCGGCGCCACTGATCTCGAACAAGACCTACCTCGAGGCGGCCGCCGGCCTGCTCGCGGTCGAGGCCTACCACGCCGGCGTCATCCGCAGCACGCTCTACGCGCTCGGTGTGGCGCTGCCCTCGGTGTACACGACCGTGCAGGCGATCTCCGATGTGCGCGACGCCGTCGACGGCCCGACCGACCTCGACCAAGGCATCGGCAACGCATCGAAGGCGAACCTCGTGCCGACCGACGCCAATGGCCTGGTGTTCAGCCGCAGCGCCGCCCAGGTGCTCAACATCACCTATCTCAACGCGGCTCCGGTGCGTTCGGGCGGGTTCTTCCCGGCCGGCGTGAACGGTGTCATCAACACCAGCGGTGCCAACGGCTAGCCCGTCATCCCAAAGCGCGCGGGAGTTGCGCCAGTACGCGGGAGGCGAAACTCCGGCGTACTGGCGCAGTTCCAGCGTCGCGCGTGACGCGGAAAAGTGCAGGTGGGGCCGCGAACACTGACAGTGACGGTGCGGGTGGCCGCTGAGGCCGAGCGGGCGACACTGTGGCGCGACGTGATCGTGGCGAGGGCGTTGTTCTTCGCGCCCTACGAGCACAAGGCCGGCTGCACCGTGCCGATCGCGGTGCTTTGCCCACGCTAGACCGGCCCGGGTGCAGGTTCAATCATGAGCTCGGCAGGCAAACCTACGCCCAGCGCGTCACTTACGAGACGGACACCGAAATCTCGTGCAGTCCGGTGGCCCCGTCGGGCGCGACGTCGGCGGTGGCCGACGTTTGCACGAGACCCTCGGCATCCGTTGCCCGCACCTTGACGGTATGGTTACCGATGGTCGCATCGCTCCAGGTGTAGGCCCACTGCCGCCAGGTGTCGACGGAGATCGCGTCGGCGAGGGTGGCGTCCTTCCACGGGCCGTCGTCGATCTGCACGGAGACACTGCTCACTCCCACGTGCTGCGACCAGGCGACGCCGGCGATGACGACGGATCCGGCGGGCACCGAGGTGCCGTCGCGCGGCACGTCGACCCGGGAGGACAGCTTGACCGGGCCGAGTTCGGACCAGCCGCGCGGAGTCCAGTAGCCCTGTTCCTGATCGAATCGGGTGAGTTTGAGCTCGACGATCCACTTCGTGGCCGAGACGTAGCCATACAGCCCGGGCACGACCATGCGCACCGGGTAGCCGTGCTCGAGCGGCAGTGGTTCGCCGTTCATACCCACGGCAAGAATGGCGTTGCGACCGTCGGTCAGCGCTTCGATCGGGGTGCCGGCCGTGAAGCCGTCCTGGCTCGTGGAGAGCACCATATCCGCCCCGCTCGTGGGCGTGGCGCGGGCCAGCAGCTCGCGAATCGGGTAGCCGAGCCAGGTGGCATTACCGATCAGGTCGCCGCCGACGTAGTTCGACACACAGGCCAGGGTGGTCGTGCTCTCCTCGAGTGGCAGCGCGAGCAGCTCGGCGAAGTCGATCTCGACCTCATTCTCGACCATGCCGGTGACTCTCAGCCGCCAGGTCGTGGGGTCGATCCGCGGCACGCTCAGGGCGGTGTCGATGCGATAGAAGTCCGCGTTCGGCGTGATCAGCGGGGTGATGCCCGCCACGTCGAGGCTTGCCCCGGCCGGTATTGCGGCCTGCCGAACGGATGCCGCTGGCAGCGTGAATAACGTGCGCGCGGCATCCGCTGCCCTGGTCGCTGCGGCGCTGAGCTGGCCGCCGACCAGGGCGAGCAGCCCGATGCCCGCAGTGACGCTGGTGTAGACGAGAAAGCGGCGGCGGTCGGGGCCGGGCGTTTCGGCGCGGTCCGAGGTGTCAAAGGGTGCGCCCGGTTTGAGCGCCCCGTCGCGTGTGGCGGCGGTGCTCTCGGTGGCTCGAAGTATCGGCAGCCTCGTGGTGAGGAAGGTCAGCGCGATCGCGGCGACCCCCATGGCGACAACCGGCGGCACCGCGTCGAGGGTGGAGGCGCTCGAGCGGGAGAGCGCCGCGAACAGGGCGATCGCGCCGATCAGCACGACAAGCAGACGGCCGAACGGCGGACGCCTCGATTCAAGAATGCCGGCCAGAGCGGCGACCACGGCCAACACGAGCACGATGGTGACGATGAGCACGAACTTGTCGGCCGTGCCGAACAAGCCGATCACGAGTTCTTTGACACCGGGCGGAACAATGTCGATGACGAGCGCGCCGACGGTCAGCACCGGGCTCGCGCCGGGGGCGATCCATGCGGCAGTCAGCTCGGCCAGGCCCAGGCCGGCCAGGGCTGCGGCGAGTCCCGCGGCCGCCGGGCGCCAGAGGGCCCGGGCGCGGCGGGGGGTCGCAGCCGCAGCGGTATCGGGGGTGACATAAACCATGCCGCCAGCCTAGAACCGGCGGCTGTGATTAGCACTCTGCCCGGGGTCCGCGCCGGTTTCGTCAGACATCCGTCACATCTTGGCTCCGGGTTTGGTGGCTAAGTCAGGAGATCGGCGCTGACATGACCGATTGCCCGGCCTTCGTGCACCTTTCCGAGGGGATTTCCTGAATTAGCCACGGGGGAGGGACGGCGTGGGTACCGTTCGGGGGCGGGAGCGGCAGAAGTAGTGCAGTGTTAAGGGACTATGTCTTTGCTTGCGCGCCTCGAAAACGAAACCGACCCCGACGTTCTCTTCGAGGCGTTCGAATCCTGGGCGACCGACCAAGGCCTCACCCTGTACCCGGCCCAGGAGGAGGCGGTCATCGAGATCGTCTCCGGGGCCAACCTGATCCTCAGCACCCCGACCGGAACCGGCAAGTCGCTCGTGGCCGTCGGCGCGCACTTCGCCGCGCTCTCGGCCGGCAAGCGCAGCTTCTACACCGCGCCAATCAAAGCCCTCGTGAGCGAGAAGTTCTTCTCCCTGGTCGAAACCTTCGGCGCCGAGAACGTCGGCATGATGACCGGCGACTCGAGCGTCAACGCCGACGCCCCGATCATCTGCTGCACCGCCGAGATTCTCGCCAACCTGGCACTGCGTAACGGCGAAGACACCGAGGTCGACCTCGTCGTGATGGACGAGTTCCATTTCTACGGCGACCCGGAACGCGGCTGGGCCTGGCAGGTGCCGCTGTTGCTCCTGCCGCGCGTGCAGTTCATCCTCATGTCGGCCACCCTCGGCGACGTGAAATTCATCAGTGACGACCTGACCCGGCGCACCGGGCGGCCAACCGCCGTCGTCACCGGGGTGGAACGCCCGGTCCCGCTCAGCTACTACTACGAGCAGACGCCGGTGCATGAAACGGTCGAAGAGCTGCTGCACACCGACAAAGCGCCGGTCTACATCGTGCATTTCTCCCAGGCGGCCGCCCTGGAACGCGCGCAGGCCCTCGCGAGCGCCAAGGTCGCCACTCGTGAACAGCGCGACGTCATCGCCGAACTGATCGGCGAGTTCCGGTTCACGACGAGTTTCGGCAAGACCCTGTCGCGGCTCATCCGCATGGGAATCGGCGTGCACCACGCCGGCATGCTGCCCAAGTATCGGCGGCTGGTCGAGCAGCTCGCGCAGCGCGGCTACCTGCGGGTGATCTGCGGCACGGACACCCTCGGCGTCGGCATCAACGTACCGATTCGCACCGTGCTGTTCACCGCTCTCACCAAATACGACGGCGTGAAAATGCGCCAGGTGAACGTGCGGGAGTTTCACCAAATCGCAGGGAGGGCCGGGCGGGCCGGCTACGACACGGCTGGCACGGTGGTCATCCAGGCGCCGGAGCACGAGAGCGAGAACCTCAAGGCCATCGAGAAGGCCGGCGACGACCCGAAGAAGAAGCGCAAGATCGTGCGCAAAAAGGCGCCGGACGGCTTCGTGTCCTGGGGCGAACCAAGCTTTCGCCGTCTGGTCGATGCCGAACCCGAGACCCTGTCGCCCTCCATGCAGATGACCGCGGCGATGCTCATCAACGTGATCGGGCGCGGCGGCGATGCTTTCGCCCACGTGCACTCCCTGGTCTTTGACAACCACGAACCGTGGCGCCGCCAGCTGGTGTTGGCCCGACGCGCCCTGGGCATCTACAAGACCCTGCGTGAAGCTGGAATTGTGGAGCAGAGCGCGAGCGGCAGCATCCGTTTGACCGTTGACCTGCAGGCGAATTTTGCGCTCAACCAGCCGCTGTCACCGTTTGCGCTGGCCGCGTTCGAACTGCTCGACCCGGAATCGCCTACCTACTCGCTCGACATGATCTCGATTCTGGAGTCGACCCTCGACAACCCGCGGCCCGTGCTCATGGGGCAACAGTTTGCCGCCCGGGGTGAGGCCGTGAACGCGATGAAGCGCGAGGGCATCGAATACGACGAGCGGATGGCGCTGCTCGAGGAGATCACGCACCCCAAGCCGCTCGAAGAACTGTTGAACTACACCTTCGACACCTATAAGGCTTCGCAGCCGTGGATCGCGGACTTCGAGCTCCGGCCCAAGTCCGTGGTGCGCGATATGTATGAGCGGGCGATGTCGTTCGGCGAGTTCATCGCGTTCTACAAGCTGGCCCGCAGCGAGGGCGTGGTGTTGCGCTACCTCTCGGACGCCTATCGGGCCGCGCGGCAGACCATTCCCGACGAGGCCAAGAACGAAGACTTGCTCGACCTCATCGAATGGCTCGGCGAACTCGTGCGTCAGGTGGACTCGAGCCTGCTCGACGAGTGGGAAGAGCTGCTGCACCCCGACCTAGCCGCGCACGAAGCGGATGCCCACGCGATCCTGCCGCCGCCGCCTCGCCGCCTGACCACCAACGTGCGGGCCTTCCGCATTCTGGTGCGCAACGAGCTGTTCCGTCGGGTGCAGTTGGCCGCGCTGGAACACTACGACGAGCTCGGCGAACTCGATCGCGAGCATGGCTACTCGGCCGATGTCTGGGCAGACGCGATGGACGGCTACTTCGCCGAGCACGACGAGCTACTCACCGGCGGCAACGCGCGCAGCTCCGACCTGCTCATGATCGGGGAGGGCGTCGAGGAGTGGACCGTGCGGCAGATTCTCGACGACCCGGCCGGCGACCACGACTGGGGGATCAGCGCGAGCGTGAACCTGGCCGATTCCGACGAGCTCGGCGCGGCGGTCGTGCGCGTCACCGGGGTGAACCGCCTCTAGCGCGGCGTCGCGCAGGCGCGTGCCAGTGGATCTGCCCAGGACTGTGCCCGATCTCGGTGGCCGCTAACGAACCGACCTAGCGGCCACCGAATTCCGGCGCGCTCACCGCGGCGGGCGTCGGCGCGGGTGCTGTGGGCTACGCGCCGGGCGCGTTCAGCGGCGCCGCGGCGTCGGCGGCCCACTCGTTGAGCGAGCCGTCGTAGATCGATACGTGCTCGTTACCGGCGCGGATGAGCGCGAGAGCACTCGCTGCCGCGGCGATACCGCCGCCGCAGTAGGTGACGAGGTGACCCGACGCACCCGCCGCTGAAGCCGTGACGGCTGGGGAAAGCGTTGCATCGAGCTGGTCACCGCGCAGGAACGCGTTCGTGGCAGGATCCACGAGCGTGCTGGCCGGCAGGCTGATGCTGCCGGGGATGTGCCCGGCACGCGGGCGGGAACCGGCCGTGCCGGCGAATTCCGCCGGCGGCAGGGAGCAAACGAGGGCGGCATCCGCTACGCCTGCCACGATGGACTCGACGAAGCTCTTGTCGACCCACAGCTCGGGACGCGGCGCTGCCGTGAACCCGCCGACGACCCGCGGACGCACGCCGCCGGTCGCAAAGGGGCGTGTTTCGGCGTGCCACTTGGTGAGGCCGCCGTCGAGCACGGCGACATCGTCGTAGCCAAAGGCGCGGAACAACCACCAGATGCGGGCCGCCCACTGGCCGACCACGGCGTCGTAGACGACTACGGTCGTGCCGTTGTCGATACCGACGGATGCCGCCGCCTTCTCGAACAGGTCGGCGTTCGGCCGGGAGAAATCAAATTCACCGGCCGGGTCGGAAAAGACGTCGAACAGGTCGGCGAACACGGCCCCGGGAATGTGCCCCTTGGTGAGGTAATCGTCACGACCGCTGAGGTAGCGGGGACCCGCCGCCCCCGACTCGGTCGTGGACGGGGCTAGCGCAAACACGGTGGCGTCGAGAATGACCAGGTTGTCGGAACCGAGATGATCGGCAAGCCACTGGGTCGAGACAACGGGGCTGGAGACAACGGGGCTGGACACAAGGCGCGAAGGCGGAACGGGAGAACTCATGGTGCAAGGCTAGCGGGGGCCGCCGACACCCGACGGAACCGGTGCCGGGTCGAGTCATCCGGCGACACAGTGGCCGGTGAAACTCCGGCCGGTTAGCGCGTCGTGGTCCAGTCCAGGTTGATGACCTGCTTGATGTAGATGTTTTCGCCGAGCCCCGGTACCGAGGGGTTCATGGTGAGCAGCAATTGCACCGGAATATTGAACCGCTGAGCGATGTCGAAGAACGCGTCGCCTTCGACGACGGTGTAGGTGAGTAGTGCGCCCGCACCGTCGGCGGTCGTGGTGCCGCGGGCTCTAGGCGTAGCGCCCTGGTCAGCGGCCGGCCCCTGCGGGAGCGGCACCGGCTCTGCGTTGGGAACGAGGTCGGGCACCGTCGGGTTCGGAATCAGCGCCGCCTCCTCGGTGGGAACGGGCGTCGGTGTCGGCGTGGGACTCGGTGTGGGCGTCGGCGTGACGGCCGGGGTGATGGTCACAGTGACGGCCGGAGCCGGTTCGCCGGCACAGCCAGCCATCACCACGAGCAGGAGAGCGGCAACGATGATGCCCCACGGGCGGCGTGCGAGTGTGCTGCGAATGGTTCAACCCTTTCAAGAGGCGCGATGCGACATCGTCGATGCACGCGTTCAGCCAGTTTAGGCTGCCGACATGGCGGCAACACGGAGCTGACTACCCCCATTCAGGGGTGTCCGTCAGCACTCGATGACGTTCACGGCGAGCCCGCCCTCGCTGGTTTCCTTGTACTTCGTCATCATGTCAAGTCCGGTCTGCCGCATGGTCTCGATCACGGTGTCGAGCGAGACCAGGTGGGTTCCGTCGCCGTGCAGCGCCAGCCGGGCTGCCGACACCGCGGTCGACGAGGCAATGGCGTTGCGCTCGATGCAGGGCACCTGCACGAGGCCCCCGACCGGATCGCAGGTGAGCCCCAAATGGTGTTCCATGGCAATTTCGGCCGCATTCTCCACCTGTCGCGGAGTGCCGCCGAGCACAGCGCAGAGCGCGCCGGAGGCCATGGCGCAGGCCGCGCCCACCTCGGCCTGGCAGCCGCCCTCGGCTCCGGAGATCGACGCGTTGGCTTTGACCAGGGAACCGATGGCCACAGCCGTGAGCAGATACCGACGGATGCCGGCGGCATCCGCTCCGGGAACGAAGCGCAGGTAGTAGTGACCGACGGCCGGGATGATGCCGGCCGCCCCGTTGGTCGGTGCGGTGACCACCCGGCCGCCAGCCGCGTTTTCCTCGTTCACCGCGAGCGCGAAGGCGTGCAACCATTCGGTGGAGGTGTCGCGGTCGCGCAGCGGCAGCCCGTCATATTCCTCCAGGCGCATACGTACCGCCGCGGCCCGACGCTTGACCTTGAGGCCCCCTGGCAGCAGCCCCGTGTGACTGAGCCCGGCGTCGACGCAGGTGTGCATGGCGTCCCAAATGGCGTCGAGGCCCGCGTCGAGTGTTGCGGCACCGTGGATCGCTTCCTCGTTGCGGCGGGCAACCTCGCAGATGGTGAGCTCGTGCGCGTCACACAGCGCGAGCAATTCGGCACTGGAATCGTAGGGGAGTGGTTGAGCGACACGGGCCTGTGCGCTCGAGCGTTCGGTGCCGCGGCGGATGAACCCGCCACCGATCGAATAGAAGGTCTCCTCGAGCAGGGGCGGGGCATCCGTTGCGCTGTCGGTCGCCCAGGCCGAGAGGGTGAGCGCGTTGGGGTGGCCGGGCAGACGGGTGCGCGGCTCGAAGCGCACGTCGCTCGTGCTGATCGGAATGCGGTGCCCACCGAGCAGAGTGAGGGTGGCGCCATCGCGCAGGCCGGACCAGGCGAAACGCACCTGGTCGGGGTCGCAGGTCTCCGGGCGCAGCCCGGTCAGCCCGGCGAGGACGGCGTCGGGCGTACCGTGGCCGAGACCGGTTGACCCGAGCGATCCGAAGAGGGAACAGCGGATGCGTCCCACCTCGGCCAGACGGCCGGTCGCCACGAGGTCTTCGGCGAAAACGCGGGCAGCACGCATCGGACCCACCGTGTGGGAACTGGACGGGCCGATTCCGATGGAAAAGAGGTCCAGGGCTGAGACGTACGCTGTCACGGTCTTCATGGTACGGCACCCGCACGCGGGAGTTAACCCAACAATGCCCCGCACCCTGAGGTGCGGGGCATTACCCGAGAGGTCCATGGACCTGCCGAGAACGGTGGCTACGCGATGGTGAACGTGATGGTCGACACGTAGGGGTCGACGGCGGTGCTGCCGACCGCATCCGAGTAGTTGGAACGGAAGGTGTTGGCCGGAACGCTCAGGGCGAAGGTCGGGGCGAGCGTGAGGGTGCCCTTGCCGAGGGTCGTCGTGTAGACGAGCGACTGGGCGACGTTGCGGATGGTGAGGGGGCAGCCGTAGGCGCGGCGTCGGAACCGGTTCCGGCGGTGGTACTGCCATTTAACTGCATCAGGCCGCCTCCCAGAGGGGAAACGGCCTGAGGCAAACTGGGTGGTGTTAGTGCGTGCGGAAGCGTTGCACCATTGGGCAATCGAACGGGTCACGCGCGGCCAGGCCCACCTTGTTGAGGTAGGCGATGACGATGCCATAGCTCTCGAAGACGCCGGTTTCGGTGTACTTCACGTTGTGGGAGATGCAGTATTCCTTGGCGATCTCCTGCGCCTTCCGCAGGTGCGGTCGGGCCATGTTCGGAAACAGGTGGTGTTCGATCTGGTAGTTGAGCCCACCCATGTAGGTGTCGATGAAGGTGCCACCGCGAATGTTGCGGCTGGTGAGAACCTGGCGGCGCAGAAAGTCGACGCGGCTTTCGGCCGGAAGCTGCGGCATCCCCTTGTGGTTGGGAGCAAACGATGCGCCCATGTAGACACCGAACACGGCCATCTGCACACCGATGAAGGCGAAGGCCATGCCGAGCGGCAGAAAGTAGAAGATGACGGCGAAGTAGGCGGTGATGCGCGTGACGAGCATCGTGATCTCGACCCAGCGTTCGCTGACCTTGTTCTTGCCGAAGACGGTTTTGAAACCCTGGATGTGCAGGTTGATGCCTTCGAACATGAGCAGGGGGAAGAACAGGTAGCCCTGCTTGCGGGTGACGATAGCGCCGAGCCGGCTCACCTTCTTGGCGTCTTCTTCGCGGAACACGATGAAGTCTGGCTCGATGTCGGGGTCCTTGCCGATGACGTTCGGCTGGGCGTGGTGCCGGCTGTGCTTGGTCATCCACCAGGCGTAGCTGATGCCGACGAAGAGGTTGGCCAGGACACGGCCGGCCCGGTCATTCGCCCTGCCGGAGGTGAACACGGCGCGGTGCGAGGCTTCGTGGGCCAGAAAAGCGAACTGGGTGAAGATGATGCCGAGCGCGCCGGCGATGATCAGCTGGTACCAGGTATCGCCGAGCAGAACGAACCCGGCAGCAGCGCCGAGCGTGGCCACGACGAGAATGGAGAAGACCATCCAGTAGAAACCGGTGCGACGGCCGAGAAGGCCGAGATTGCGCACGGTATGCAGGAGCGCCGAATATTCGGTTGTGGGGTTCTTTGTGTCTCCACCCGGCCGGGTCCTGATGATGCGGACCGAGGGTGCGGCTAGTGCTTCCGACATGAGGCCTTTGTGGATCGGGACTTCTCAGCCGGGACGTGAGCAATTACTCGTGGAGCAGATAATCGTCAGTCTACGTTCGCCGGAGCGTAATCCGTGCCTCATTCACACAGCATTCTCAGTCATTATATGCCAAAAATGGAATGTATCTGACCGATCTATCGCCAACTTGGCATCCAAATGTGGAGCTGCCAAAACGCGAATGGAGTCTGCATTCCGGTCCATTCCGGGAAGAAGAACGCGGTCAGCAGCAGCGCCACCCCGAGGCCGACAATGACGGCGCCAAGCGCTCCGACCCGCGGTTGGGGGTCATATTCGTACACCTGCGAATGTGCTGAATGCCGGTGTTCTGGCCTGGACAGTTCGGGAATTCGCTTGAGGAACATGCCGATGACGAAAACGAGGCCGAGCAGCAGATAGGGTTCGAACGCGATCGTGTAAAACTGAAAAACCGTGCGGTTCAGGTACATCAGCCACGGCAGGTAGCCGGCGACCATTCCCATGAGAATAAGGCCGACCCGCCATTCCCGGTATCGGGCCAGTCGGTAGACCAGGTAGAACAGCGCGGCGGTCGCCGCCCACCAGATCAGCGGGTTGCCGACCGAGGTGATCGCCTCGGAGCAGTTCTGAAACTGGCAGCCGAATTCGCCCTGACTGGAACCGCGGTAGTACATGCTGGTCGGGCGAATCATGAACAGCCAGGTCACCGGGTTGGCCTGGTACGGATGCGGCGTGGCGAGGCCCACGTGGTACGTGTATGCGGCCGCCTGGTAGTGCCAGAAACTCTGCAGGGTGTGCGGAACCCAAGCGAGCGGACCGGTCCAGGCCGCTCCAGCCCCGTCTGCCCACTCCCGGTAATACCCGCCGCGGGTGACGAACCAGCCCGTCCAGGACACGAAGAACGTGGTGACGGCCACGGGAACCAAGAGCAGGAACGTGGCGGGGGCCTGCTTCAGAATGGCGGCACTGGCCCAGAAAGTGACGCCGTTACGGCGCCGAGCGAGCGCGTCGACGACAACGAGGTAGACGCCGAAAGCGGCCAGAAAGTACAGCCCCGACCATTTCACCGAACTGGTCAGGCCGAAGGCGAGACCGGCGGCAAGCAGCCACGGTCGCCACCACAGGGTCGGGCCCCATCCGACGTCGCTCACCCCGGCCGTCCGGGCGGCCAGACGCGTCGCGTGCCATTGCCGATCCATCAGGATCGCCCCGAAACCGAGCAGTGCGAAGAACATCACGAAGTTGTCGAGCAGAGCAACCCGACTCATGACGATGGCATGACCGTCGATGGCGAGCAAAAAACCAGCGATCACGGCCAGTAGGCGCGACTGGAACAGCTTGCGGGCCACGAGCATGATGAGCACGACCGCGAGCACCCCGACCACCACGGTGGCCAGGCGCCAGCCCCACGGGTTGCCGGGACCGAGCAGGTTCATGCCGAGGGCGATGAGCCACTTACCGAGCGGCGGGTGCACCACGAACGACGGATCCGTCGTGAAGATGTCGGTCTGCCCGGCCTCGAACAAGGGATTGGCGTCGGCCGGCCAGGTGGACTCATACCCGTTATTGAAGAGGGTCCAGGCGTCCTTCACATAAAAGGTCTCATCAAACACGAGAGCGTGCGGCACGCCGAGGTTCCACAAGCGTAATCCGGCGGCCAGCAGGACCACGAGGAGGGGCGCGCCCCAGCGAACCCATCGACTAGTTGCGAGCACCTGACTATCGTACCGAGCAAGCGAAGAACGAAAGGCTCGCCCGAGGCTGCGAGAATTGCAGCATGATCATCCTTGCTGCCACCCCGATCGGAAATCTCGGCGACGCCTCCCGGCGCCTGATCGAGACCCTGAGTACCATCACGATCGTGGCCGCCGAGGATACCCGCGTCACCGTGCACCTGCTCAAAGCCCTCGGCATCGAGAATCGGCCCAAGCTCATTGCCCTGCACGACCACAACGAACGCGGCAAGGCCGCCGAACTGGTCGAACTCGCCCGCGACGTCGACATCCTCGTGCTGAGCGACGCCGGAATGCCCACCGTCTCCGATCCCGGCTTTCACTTAGTGGATGCCGCGGTGGCGGCCGGCGTGCAGGTCACCGCCCTGCCCGGGCCGTCCGCAGTGCTGACCGCTCTCGCCGTCTCCGGGCTGCCGACCGACCGGTTCACCTTCGAAGGCTTCCTGCCGCGTAAGTACGGTGAGCGGATCAAGCTGCTGCGTGACCTCGCCGCTGAACGCCGCACCATGGTGTTCTTCGAATCGCCCAACCGGCTGGCCGACTCTCTGCTCGACCTCACGGCCACGCTCGGAGCCGACCGTCGCGTCGTGGTCTGCCGGGAACTGACCAAGTTCTTCGAAGAGGTCAAGCGCGGCACGGCGGCCGAACTGGCCGAGTGGGCGGCGGCAGGCGTGCGCGGCGAGATCTGCATCGTCGTTGCGGGTGCTGAAGTGCGGGTACTGAACCTGGCCATGGGCGTGGCGGAGGTGCTCGACCTCGTGGCGGGCGGCATCCGCTTGAAGGATGCTGCGGCCGACGTGTCGGCGGCCAGCGGCCTCGGCAAGCGCGAACTCTACGAGCACGCGCTGCAGGCCAAGACCGGGGCATCCGCGCCGAAACCCGACCGGTCGGCCTTTCCTCTCGGTTAGGCCGCGAGGGCCCGCCCGGCGTAAGAGGGAGGAGATGCGGTGGCCTGGCGCATAAGATGAACGCATGTCCGCTGGCTCTTTTTACATCACCACGCCCATTTTCTACGTGAATGATGTGCCGCACATCGGGCACGCCTACACCGAGGTCGCTGCCGACGTGCTCGCGCGCTGGCACCGGCAGTCCGGCGATGACGCCTGGCTGCTCACCGGCACCGACGAACACGGCCAGAAAATTCTGCGCACCGCCATCGCAAACGGCGTCACGCCCAAGGAATGGGCCGACCGTCTGGTCGAGACCGCGTGGAAGCCGTTGCTGGAGACCGTCAATATCGCCAACGACGACTTCATTCGCACCACCGACGAACGCCACGAGGTGAACGCGCAGAAGTTTCTGCAGCACCTGCACGATGAGGGTCACATCTACACCGGCGAGTACGAGGGCTACTACTGCGTCGGCTGCGAGGAGTACAAGCAGATCAGCGACCTCGTCGACGGCACCGGTGACTATGCCGGCCAGCCGGTCTGTGCGATCCACTCCAAGCCGGTGGAACTGCTGCACGAGAAGAACTACTTCTTCAAGATGAGTGCCTTTGCCGACCGACTGCTGGCCCTGTACGAGGAGAACCCCAACTTCGTGCAGCCGGAAGCGGCCCGCAACGAGGTCATGTCCTTCGTCAAGCGCGGCCTGAGTGACCTGTCGATCTCCCGGTCGAGCTTCGACTGGGGCATCAAGGTGCCGTGGGACGAATCGCACGTCGTCTATGTCTGGTTCGACGCTCTGCTGAACTACATCACCGCGGCCGGCTACGGCCAGAACGACGAGGAATTCGCGAGCCGCTGGCCTGCCACCCACATCGTCGGCAAGGACATTCTGCGCTTTCACGCCGTCATCTGGCCGGCCATGCTCATGGCCGCCGGCATCGAGGTGCCCAAGCAGGTCTTCGGCCACGGCTGGCTGTTGGTCGGCGGAGAGAAGATGAGCAAGTCCAAGCTCACCGGTATCGCCCCGAGCCAGATCACCGACACCTTCGGTTCCGACGCTTTTCGGTACTACTTCATGCGCGCCATCAGCTTCGGCCAGGACGGCTCGTTCAGCTGGGAGGACCTCTCGGCCCGCTACCAGTCTGAGCTCGCCAACGGCTTCGGCAACCTCGCGTCCCGCGTGATCGCCATGGTCGTGCGGTACTGCGACGGCGTCGTGCCCGAAGCTGGCGCGTTGACGGCCGACGACCTCGCGATTGCCGCGACCGAACAGCGCGTGACGGATGCCTCGCGCGCCTTCATCGAGACCCTCGCCATCCACGACGCCCTCGCGAGCGTGTGGGAACTGGTCGACGAGCTCAACGGCTACATCACCCTGCAGGAGCCGTGGGCGCTGGCCAAGAACCCGGAGACGCGGGCTCGCCTGGAGAGCGTGCTGCACACCGCCGTGCGCGGCCTCGGCACCCTCACCGTGCTGCTCTCGCCGGTCATTCCCATCGCGACCGGCGAGCTGTGGACCGCCCTCGGTGGCGACGGCGCGCTCGCCGACCAGCGCATCGACCGGGCCTGGGAATGGGCCGGCGGCGCACACGTCAGCCCGCTCGAGCCGCTGTTTCCGCGCATCGAATCGATCGTGGAGCCGGCCGATGCCTAGCGACGCGATGCCCAGCGATTCCCTCACCAGTCTCGACGGAGGCGTCGACGGCTACGGCAGCGCCGTTCGGAAGCGCGAGAACACTCAGGGCCGTGACCTGAGCTACCCGCCGCTGCCGGAACCGCTCACGGTGCCCGTCTACGACAACCACACCCATCTCGAAATCAGTGACGGCGAGCATCCGCTCAGCTACCGGGAACAGCTTGATCGCGCCTCGAGCGTCGGCGTGCGCGGGGTGATCCAGGTCGGCGGCGACGTGGAAACGTCCCGCTGGTCGGCCGCGTGCGCCCTGATCGAGCCGCGCATGCTGGCCGCCGTCGCCATCCACCCCAACGAAGCGCCAGCACTCGACGCGGCCGGCACCCTCGACGACGCCCTCGCCGTGATCAACGAACTCGCCGGACAGCCGCGCGTGGTCGCGGTCGGTGAGACCGGCCTCGACTTCTTTCGCACCGGCGAAGAAGGCCGCGCCGCCCAGTTTCGATCCTTCGAGGCGCACATTCGCATCGCCAAGGAGAACAACCTGGCGCTGCAGATTCACGACCGCAACGCCCACGAAGCCGTCATCGAAACCCTGCTCAAGGTGGGCGCCCCCGAACGCACGGTCTTTCACTGCTTCTCCGGAGACGCCGACATGGCTCGCCTCTGCGCCGATCATGGCTGGTATATGTCGTTCGCCGGCAACGTCACGTTCAAAAACGCCTCCATGCTGCGCGACGCCCTGTTCGTTGCCCCACGCAACCTGCTGCTGGTCGAAACGGATGCCCCCTTCCTCACCCCCCTGCCCTACCGCGGCCGGCCCAACGCGCCCTACCTGCTGCCGAACACGCTGCGCGGCATGGCTGCCCACCTCGAAACGGATGTCTCCCTGCTCTCCGCTCAAATCACCGCCAACACCGAGCTGGTCTACGGCCGCTGGGACGCCGAACCGGTCACGGCCGCCCACGACGATCCAGGCCCGGACCCCACCCCGCGCGGCGGCATCGCATGACCGACGTTGCTGACGAGCCGAAGCCCGCGAAGACCCTCCTCGGTCCGGCTGAGATTCGCGACCTCGCCGAGATGCTCGGCGTCAACCCCACCAAGAAGCTCGGCCAGAACTTCGTCATCGACGGCAATACCGTACGGCGCATCGTCAAGGTCGCCCGGGTCGCACCCGGCGACACCGTGGTCGAGGTCGGACCAGGCCTCGGCTCGCTCACCCTCGGCATGCTCGAGGTCGGCGCCGCCGTCGTCGCCGTTGAAATCGACGACCGCCTGGCCGAGCAGCTGCCACTCACCGTCGAACTCATGCAGCCCGGCGCCAGACTGTCGGTCATCCGTGCCGACGCTCTGAAGATCACCGAGCTGCCCGGCGACCCCACCCGGCTCGTCGCCAACCTGCCCTACAACGTCTCTGTGCCGGTGTTGCTCTACCTGCTCGAGCACTTCGAGTCGATTCGCGCCGGTGTCGTCATGGTGCAGGCCGAGGTCGGCGAACGCCTCGCAGCCCCGCCCGGCAACAAGATCTACGGCAGCCCGAGCGTCAAAGCCGCCTGGTACGGCGATTTTCGCACCGCTGGCAAGGTAAGCCGCCAGGTGTTTTGGCCGGTCCCCAACGTCGACTCGATCCTCATCGCCTTCGACCGGCGGCCCCAGCCGCTGGAATCCGAGGAGCTCCGGCTCAAGACCTTCGCGCTCGTCGACGCCGCTTTCCAGCAGCGCCGAAAGATGTTGCGGCAGTCGCTGTCGGTCGTCCTTGGGGACTCGGCCACGGCATCCGCTCTGATGAGCGCGGCGGGCATCGACCCCGAGGCGCGGGGCGAGCAGCTCACCGTGCACGATTTTCTCGCCATCGCGCGCGTCTGGTCACCCGCGTAGCTGCGGCGGCGGTCGGTGCGGGCACACAGGCTGGGCTAAGTTAAAAGCATGATGACGACCGCCGGCACCACCGCTGTGCACGCGCGGGCACCGGGTAAAATCAACGTCTTCCTCAAGGTCGGCGCCGTCATGGAAGACGGTTACCACGACCTCGCGACGGCCTACCAGGCTGTCTCCCTGTTCGAGGACGTGCGTGCCACGCCGGCCAGCGACTTCTCGGTCGAGTTCAGCGGCAGCATCGACACCTCCGGCCTCGCCACCGGCGGCAGCAACCTCGCCATCAAAGCAGCCAGGGCCCTCGCCCGCAAGACCGGCTATCGCGGCGGCGTGCACCTCGAGATCGAGAAGAACGTGCCCATCGCTGGCGGGATGGGCGGCGGCTCGGCCGACGCCGCGGCCACCCTGCTCGCCTGCGACGCCCTGTGGGGGACCAGCGCCACCAAGGACGAGCTGCTCGCCATTGCCGCGACCCTCGGCGCCGACGTACCGTTCTCCTTCACCGGCGGCACCGCCATCGGAACCGGTCGCGGCGACCAGCTGAGCCCGGCGCTGGCCAAGGGAAAATTCCAGTGGGTACTCGCCCTGGCCGACTTCGGTATGTCGACGCCCGGCGTGTACCAGGAGCTCGACCGGCACCGCGATCGCCACGCGCAGGACATCTTTCCGGCCGAGCATCAGCCCAGTGTCGACGCGAACGTGCTGCAGGCACTGCGCGCCGGCGACCCGCACATGCTCGCCGACGTGCTGCACAACGACCTGCAGGCTCCGGCGCTGCACCTCGCGCCCGGGCTCGGCAAGGTGCTGCAGCTCGGCGAAGAGAACGGCGCCCTGGCCGGCATCCTCTCCGGCTCCGGCCCGACCGTGGCTTTTCTGGTAGCGGATGCCGACAGCGCGCTCGAATTGCAGGTCGCGCTCTCTGCCTCCCGCCTCAAGGTCGTGCGAGCCACCGGCCCGGTGCATGGGGCCCGCCTCATCTGAGCCTTCGCATTCGGCCCGGGATGACAGCGCCCAGCGTGCCGTAAACTCGGAGGCTATGGCACATCTTCTCGGGGCTGAGTCCCTGCACCTCGAATTTCCCACCCGCGTTATCTTTGACAGCGTCACCGCCGGCCTCAACGAAGGCGACCGCATCGGCGTCGTCGGCAAGAACGGTGACGGCAAATCCACCCTCATGCGTCTGCTGGCCGGCCGCATGGAACCCGACGAAGGCCGGGTCACCCGTCGCCGCGGCGTCACTATCGGCATGCTCGACCAGTCCGACGACCTCGCCAGCGGCCAGACCGTCGGCCACACCATCGTCGGCGGCATCGAAGAACACGTCTGGGCGGGAGACGCCAAGGTGCGCGACGTCATCGGCGGCCTCGTACGCGACATTCCCTGGGACGCCCTGGTCGACGACCTCTCCGGTGGCCAGCGCCGTCGGGTAGCCCTCGCCGCCGTGCTCATCGGCGACTACGACTGCATCTTTCTCGACGAGCCCACCAACCACCTCGATGTGGAAGGCATCTCCTGGCTCGCCGGGCACCTCAAGACCCGCTGGGCCGCCCAGTCGGGCGGACTTGTGGTCGTCACCCACGACCGGTGGTTCCTCGACGAGGTCTGCAACATCACCTGGGAGGTGCACGACCGCCTGATCGAGCCCTTCGAGGGAGGCTACGCCGCCTACATTCTGCAGCGCGTCGAGCGCGACCGCATGAGTTCGGTCGTCGAGTCCAAGCGCCAGAATCTCATGAAGAAGGAGCTGGCCTGGCTGCGCCGCGGCGCCCCGGCCCGCACCGCCAAGCCCAAGTTCCGCATCGATGCCGCCAACGTGCTGATCGAGAACGAGCCGCCGCCCCGCGATACCGTCACGATGCAGTCGATGGCCATGCAGCGCCTCGGCAAGGACGTCGTCGACCTCATCGACATCGGTGTGAAGTTCGGCGACAAGACCGTGCTGAACGACATCACCTGGCGCATCGCACCGGGGGAGCGCACCGGAATCATGGGCGTCAACGGGGCGGGCAAGTCCACCCTGCTGAACCTCGTCGCCGGCACCCTGCAGCCGACCAGCGGGCACGTGAAGCGCGGCAAGACCATCAAGGTCGCCGTACTCACCCAGCAGCTGTTCGAACTCGACGAAATCCGCAACGACCGCGTGAGCGACGTCATCGGCCGCCAGAAAACCAGCTACATGGCCGGCGGTAAGGAGATCACGCCCGGCCAGATGCTCGAACGCATGGGCTTTCTGAGCGCGCAGCTCACCACCCAGGTCAAGGACCTCTCCGGTGGCCAGAAGCGCCGACTGCAACTGCTGCTGATCGTGCTCAGCGAGCCGAACGTACTCATCCTCGACGAGCCCACCAACGACCTCGACACCGACATGCTCGCCGCCATGGAAGACCTGCTCGACTCCTTCCCCGGCACCCTGCTGGTCGTCTCGCACGACCGGTACCTCATCGAGCGCGTCACCGACAACCAGTACGCCGTCATGGACGGCGGCTTTCGCCACCTGCCCGGCGGCGTCGACCAGTACCTCGACGTGCGCCGCAAAGCTGTCGCCGGCCCCGCTCAGGGGTCGCCGACGGATGCCGCTGGCAAGGCCAAAAAGATCCCCACCCTGGGTGGCGCCGAACTGCGCAACGCCCAGAAAGAGCTCGGCTCGATCGACCGCAAGGTGGTCAAACTGCAAGAGCGCATCGCACTCAAGCACGAAAAGCTCGCCGCGCACGACCAGTCCGATTTCGCCGGTCTCGGCGCGCTCGGCGTGAAACTGACCGAACTGGAAGAGACCATCGCCACGCTCGAAACCCGCTGGGTCGAACTTACCGAGTTAATCGAG
Source organism: Cryobacterium sp. N21 (assembly GCF_002929575.1). Lineage (NCBI taxonomy): Bacteria > Bacillati > Actinomycetota > Actinomycetes > Micrococcales > Microbacteriaceae > Cryobacterium > Cryobacterium sp. N21. The sequence goes on from NZ_PJJQ01000034.1 coordinate 135,014, forward strand.
GGCTGATTCGAAAGAAGCTGTGACGTAGTGTGTCGGTGCGGGCCGCGCGTCGCAGCTTCGGCACGTATCGTTGAGGGGTACCTGCGCAGCCGCGGTACGCAGCTCCTCATGGGCGCAGCCTTCTGGTTTAACCGGTCATGGCAGCGTGCCCGGAGCAACCGGAACCCAGATCGCCCGAAGGAATCATCGTGAAGAAAAAACTCATAACCGCACTTGCCGTCCTCCCGCTGGTCGCACTGCTCGCCGGATGCGCCGGCGGCTCCAACGAGGCGGCGACGGGCACCGAAGATGACGTCATCAAGATCGGTGTCATCGGCGCCAGTGACCCGTACTGGGACATCTACCAGAAGGCTGCCGCCGACGAGGGAATTAGCATCGAACTCGTCGACTTCGCCGACTACCAGCAGCTGAACCCCTCCGTCAGCGAAGGCGAGCTGGACATGAACCAGTTCCAGCACCTCGTGTTCCTCGCGGACTACAACGTCTCGAGCGGCTCCGACCTGGCCCCGATCGGCTCCACCGCGATCTATCCTCTCGGACTGTACTCGACCGAGTATGACGGCCTCGACGACATCCAGGAGGGTGACACGGTCGCCGTTCCGAACGACGCGACCAACCTGGCCCGGGCCTTGCTGCTACTGCAGGCCGAAGACCTCATCACCCTCGACGAGGGTGGCACTAACCTCTCCGGTCTTGACGACATCGACGAAGACAACTCCAAGGTGACCGTCACGGCCCTCGAGCCGTCGCTCACTGCCGCTTCGCTCGCCGACGTCGCCGCGGCCGTCATCAACAACGACTTCGTCGAGAAGGCGGGCCTCACATTCGAGGGCGCCCTCGCCGCCGACGACCCGACCGACGCGGACGCGTTCGCGTACATCAACGTCTTCGCCTCCCGCGCCGACGACAAGGACAACGAGACTTTCTTGAAGCTCATCGAGATCTTCCAGACCAACCAGGACGTCCAGGATGGCCTCCTCGCCGTTTCCGGCGACACCGCCGTGCCGCTCGCCGCGACTACCGCCGAGCTTGAAGAGTCCCTCGCCGGCGTGACCACCGACGTCGAAAACGCCAAGTAGTCCCACCCGGTGCGCGAGTCAGCACTCTGTTTCAATAGAGCACAGGGCACGTCCCGAGCTCGGGAACTATGCAAGTTGCTCATGAGCGGTGAAGAAAGAACATTATGAGCGTTGTCTCGCTGCGGAACGTCAGCAAGAGCTACCCCAGCACGACGAAGGGTGGCGCCACGGTCACGGCCATCGACTCGGTGAGCCTCGACGTCGAGGCCGGTGATATTTACGGCATCATCGGCTATTCCGGCGCGGGCAAGAGCACCCTGGTGCGGCTCGTGAATGCGCTCGAACGCTCGAGTGGCGGCGAGATTTTCATCAACGGGCGCGACATCGCGACCCTGCCCGAGCGTGAGCTGCGTAAGATCCGGCTCGGCATCGGCATGATCTTCCAACAGTTCAACCTGCTCGGCTCGCGTACCGTCGCCGGCAACGTGGCTTACCCCCTCGAAGTCGCCGGTTTCCCGAAGAAGGACCGCGCGGCCCGGGTCGCCGAGCTGCTGAGCTTCGTCGGCCTGACCGATAAGGCGAAGTCGTACCCCGACCAGCTGTCCGGCGGGCAGAAGCAACGCGTGGGTATCGCTCGGGCGCTCGCGACCTCTCCGAGCATCCTGCTCGCCGACGAGGCCACAAGCGCGCTCGACCCTGAGACAACGCATGAGGTGCTCGCGCTCCTCAAACGAGTCAACGCCGAACTCGGCATCACGATCATCGTGATCACGCACGAAATGGATGTCATCCAGACCATCGCGACGAAGGTCGCGGTCATGGACCAGGGCACGGTTATCGAGCGAGGACCCGTGTTCGATGTGTTCTCGAATCCGCAGCAGGCGGCATCCGCCCGCTTTGTCTCCACCGTCGTGAAGGGGGTCCCCTCGGCGTCCGAGCTCGCGGTACTGCGTGAGCGCCACACCGGACGCATCGTGACTCTGTCGTTCCGGGACACCGAGATCGACCAGTCCGAGGTCTTCGGCCAGTTCGTGACTGCCGGGGTTCCGTTCCAGGTGATCTATGGCGGCGTCAACGAGATCCAGGGGCGCCCGTTCGGTCACCTCACCCTTGCCTTGCATGCCGACGACGCCCTAGTCGATGCCGCACTCGAACGGGTACGCCTTCTCACGACCGTCACGGAGGTGCGCTGATGGATGCGCTCAGCAATCTGTTGCCCGAACTCTGGACGGCGACGGGCGAGACGCTCTACATCGTCGCGGCGACCCTGTTCTTCGGCGGTATCGGGGGGCTCATCATCGGGCTGGGGCTGTACCTCACCCGCGGCGGCAGCATCCTCGATAACAAGCCGGTCTTCGTCGTGCTCAACGTTCTCGTGAACGTGATCCGGCCCATCCCGTTCATCATCTTCCTTGCCGCCGCCCAGCCGCTCGCGCGGGCAGCGACCGGTAGTGGGATCGGTAACGACGCCATTATTTTCACCATCTCGCTTGCGGCATCATTCGCGATGGGGCGCATCGTGGAACAGAACCTCCTCACCGTGACGCCCGGAGTGATCGACGCGGCTCGCAGCGTGGGTGCCGGGCCCATTCGCATCATCTTCACCGTGCTGCTGCCGGAAGCCCTGGGCCCGCTGATTCTCGGCTTCACGTTCATCTTCGTCGCCCTCGTGGACATGTCCGCGGTGGCCGGCTACGTGGGCGGCGGTGGGCTCGGTAATTTCGCCCTGCAATACGGCTACCGGCAGTACGAACCCGTCGTCACCTGGGCTGCGGTGCTCTTGATCATCATCCTGGTGCAGCTCGTGCAGTTCCTCGGCAACTCGCTGGCCCGCAAAGCCCTGCGCCGGTAGCTGTCACGGGGTCTTAGTCGAAGTCGAGGCTGAGCTTGCGCAACAGCGCGGCCAGCCGGTCCTGGTCGGTCACCGAGAGGGTGTCGAGCAGGTCGGCTTCGGCGTCGACCAGCCGGGTTATGGCGGCATCCACTCGGGTGAGTCCGGCCGGCGTCATGCCCACCAGGATGCCGCGACCGTCGGTGGGTGCGGAGCGGCGCGTGACCAGACCGCGGTCAACGAGCCCGTCGATGCGGTTCGTCATGGTGCCACTTGAGACGAGCGTCTGCAGCAACAACGCCTTCGGGCTGAGCTCGTAGGGCGTGCCGGCGCGGCGCAGGGCCGAGAGCACATCGAACTCCCACGATGCGAGCTCCGACCGGGAGAAGGCGGTGCGGCGGGCCCGGTCGAGGTGCTTCGACAACCGGGCAACCCGGCTGAGCACCTGCAGCGGCGCAAAATCCAGATCGGGCCGTTCGCGCAGCCACGAATCGACGATTCGGTCGACTTCATCATGGGCAGGCATTGCTCCATTATCCCGCTTACCCGGGGGTTTCTTCGCCCAGAGGCCGTCTGGCCGCCGTCAGCGGTGCTGCGCGCCGCTCAGAATCTGGCAGACTTGACTGGTTGCTGGCCTCGGCCGGCATGGTCCGCCATAGTGTAACGGCAGCACGGCAACCTTTGGAGTTGTTCGGTCCAGGTTCGAATCCTGGTGGCGGAGCCCTCACTTTCTTCACCAAATGCGTTAGGAATCTCGTGACAGACGCCCGCCTCGCCATTGTTGTTCTGGCCGCCGGCCAGGGTACCCGCATGAAGTCCAGCCTGCCCAAGCTGCTGCATCCGCTCGCCGGCGTACCGATCGTCAGCCACGTGCTCGCGACCGCGCGGGCGCTCGACGCCGCCCACGTCGTGACCGTCGTGCGGCACGAACGCGACCTGCTGGCCGCCGTCGTGGCCGAAGACCTGCCGGAGAGCACGATCGTCGACCAAGACGAGATTCCCGGCACCGGCCGCGCCGTCGAGCAGGCCGTCGCCGCGCTGCCGGCCGATTTCGACGGTGACGTGCTCGTGATCAACGGCGACGTCCCGTTGCTGAACGCCGCAACGCTCGCCTCCTTCATCGCCTCGCACCGCCAGGGCAACGCGGCGGGAACCGTGCTGTCCGCCTACCCGGACGATGCGACCGGCTATGGCCGCATCATCCGCTCGGTGGAGGGTGCGTTCGACCGCATCGTCGAGCAGAAGGATGCGACGGATGCCGAACTGGCCGTCACCGAGATCAACGCCGGCGTCTACCTGTTCGGCCTGGCCGCGCTGCGCCAGCAGCTCGCCCAGCTCACCACCGCCAACGCCCAGGGTGAGAAATACCTCACCGATGTGATCGAACTGTTGCGCCGGGCCGGCTCCGAGGTGAGCGCTGTTCCGGTCGCGGATGCCTGGATCGTCGCCGGAATCAACGATCGCGCCCAGCTGGGCGACACAGCCCAGAAACTCAACGCCCTCATCGTGCGCGGCTGGCAGCTGGCCGGAGTGACCGTGCAGGACCCGGCCACCACCTGGATCGACCTCAAAGCCGTGCTCGCGGCCGACGTCACCCTGCTGCCCGGCACCCAGATCATCGGCGCCACCGTGGTCGCAACCGGTGCCATCGTCGGCCCGGACACCACCCTGCGCGACTGCGAGATCGGCGAGAATGCCCGGGTCAATCGCACCGACGCGACCTTCGCGGTGATCGAGGCGGGGGCATCCGTCGGCCCGTTCTCCTACCTGCGCCCCAATACCGTGCTCGGTGCCGACGGCAAGATCGGCGCCTTCGTCGAGACCAAGAACGCGCAGATCGGTGCCGGCAGCAAGGTGCCGCACCTGAGCTACGTGGGCGACGCCACCGTCGGCGAGGGGTCGAATATCGGTGCCGGAACAATCTTCGCCAACTATGACGGCGTGGCCAAACACCACTCGGCGATCGGGTCGCACGTGCGCACCGGGTCGCACAACGTGTTCGTCGCGCCGATTACAATTGGTGACGGGGCGTACACGGGAGCAGGCACGGTCGTTCGCAAGAGCGTTCCGGCCGGCGCACTGGCCATCAACGTGACCCCGCAACGCAACATGGACGGCTGGGTTCACGCCAACCGTCCGGGCACGGCCGCGGACACGGCGGCGGTCAATGCCCCCACAAGCAGCGATAAGACTGGAGAATAGGTGTCGGAAATCAAGACCAGCGGCGACAAACGACTAGTACTGGTTTCGGGGCGAGCGCACCCGCAGCTCGCTCTCGACATCGCCACGGAGCTTGGTTCTGAGCTGCTCCACACCGACGCACGCACCTTCGCCAACGGCGAACTGTATGCCAGGTTCGACGAGAGCGTGCGCGGCTCGGATGCCTTCGTCATCCAGTCCCACACCGCTCCGATTAATGAATGGCTGATGGAACAGCTCATCATGGTGGACGCGCTCAAGCGGGCCTCTGCCAAGCGCATCACCGTGGTCGCTCCGTTCTACCCCTACGCCCGGCAGGACAAGAAGGGTCGCGGACGCGAGCCGATCTCGGCCCGCCTCGTCGCCGACCTGTTCAAGGTCGCCGGCGCCGATCGCATCATGTCGATCGACCTGCACGCCGCCCAGATCCAGGGCTTCTTCGACGGTCCCGTCGACCACCTCTTCGCGATGCCGGTTCTGCTCGAGCACTTCCGCGAGAAGCTCGACCCGGCGACCCTCACCGTGGTCTCGCCCGACATGGGTCGCGTGCGCGTCGCCGACATCTGGAGCGACCGCCTCGGTGTGCCGCTCGCCATCATCCACAAGCGCCGCGACCCACTCGTGCCCAACCGGGTCTCCGTGCACGAGATCGTCGGCCAGGTCAGCGGCCGCGTCTGCCTGCTCGTTGACGACATGATCGACACCGGACGCACGATCGCCCTGGCCGCCGAGGCACTGCGCGAGGCCGGCGCCATCGGCGTCGTCGTCGCCGCCACGCACGCCGTGTTCAGCGACCCGGCCGTTGACATGCTGCAGAACCCGGCCATCAGCGCCGTCGTCGTCACCGACACGCTGCCGATCCCGCCGGAGAAGCGCTTCCCGACGCTCACAGTGCTGCCGATCGCTCCGTTGTTGGCGCGCGCCATCCACGAGGTCTTCGACGAGGGTTCGGTCACCTCGATGTTCGACGGCGCCGCGTAGGTTCAGGCGCTGCCGAGGTGTGAGTTCGAGCCCGATTTTCGTGATTTTCGGGTCAAAACTCACACCTCGTTAGAGAATTATGTGCGCGTGGCCGGGGCCAGCTGGCGCGGCGCGGAGGGAATGATGCCGAGCGGCGTCACGAAGGTCTCGCGCTCGTTCACGTCGATCGCGTAGCACTGCCAGCCGAACCCGCCGGGCCCGGCGAACTCGAATCGCGCGTCGAAGTCCACGGCTGAGGGATAGTACTGGGCCACCGCGGTCACACAGGCGTTGCTGGCGGTGTCGGAGGCGACGCGCATGGTCGTGAGCACGCCCGGCACGACCAGGGCGATCAGCCCGAGCACCACGACGACGCGCAAAATGGTTGTGAAGTGCTTGCCGCGCAGGGGGCGGTAGTCGTCGTTCGGCTCGTAGCCGGAGAGCTCGGGGTGATTGTCAGCCATGGGTACCCCCATTCTCCCAGACCTGGGTGTGAAGCGACTCGGTTAAACGAAGCGGCCGGCGGCATCCGTTCTCTACGCGTGAGAAGTGGATGCCGCCGGCCGACACGGCCGCTAGTGCGTCGACGCCTCGGTGGCGATCTCGGTGCGGTCGCCGGACCACAGGGTGTGGAAGGTGCCGGGCATGTCGACGCGGTGGTAGGTGTGCGCACCGAAGAAGTCGCGCTGGCCCTGCACCAGGGCGGCCGGCAGGCGTTCGCTTGCGAGCGAGTCGAAGTAGCTCAGGCTCGAGCCGAAGCCGGGAACCGGGATGCCCGACAGCGCGGCGGTGGATACGACGCGGCGCCAGGCGGCCTCGCCGGCGGCGATGGCGTCGGCGAAGTACTGGTCAACGAGCAGACTCGGGATGGACGGGTCGTTGTTGTAGGCATCCACGATGCGGTTGAGGAACTGGGCGCGAATGATGCAGCCGCCGCGCCAGATGGTGGCGATGGCGCCCTTGTCGATGTTCCAGTTGTACTTGGTCGCACCGGCGATGATCGCGTCGAAACCCTGGGCGTAGGCAATGATCTTCGAGGCGTAGAGCGCCTGGCGCACGTCTTCCTGGAAGGTGTTGCCGACGACGGCGATTTCTGGGCGTGCCGTAATTGTGGCGCGCACCGGTTCGCGCTGCTCCGGGTGGGCCGAAACGGCGCGGGCGAAGACGGCTTCGGCGATGCCGCCGACGGGAACGCCGAGGTCGAGCGCGTTCTGCACGGTCCAGACGCCGGTTCCCTTGGAGCCTGCCTCGTCGAGCACGACGTCGATGAAGGGTTCGCCGGTCTTCGCGTCGACCTGGCGCAGAATCTCCGCGGTGATTTCGATCAGGTAGCTATCGAGCTCCCCGCCGTTCCAGTCGGTGAAGATATCGGCGATGGCCTCGGGGGAGTGCCCGCCGACCTTGCGCAGCAGGTCGTAGGCTTCGGCGATGAGCTGCATGTCGGCGTATTCGATGCCGTTGTGGATCATCTTGACGAAGTGGCCGGCACCGTCGGTGCCGATGTGGGTGACGCAGGGTACACCGTCGACGACGGCGGCGATGGACTCAAGAATGGGGCCGAGGGTCTTGTAGGCCTCCACTGAGCCGCCGGGCATGATGCTCGGGCCGTTGAGGGCACCCTCTTCGCCACCGGAGATGCCGGCACCGACGAAGTTGAGGCCCTTGGCGCTCTGCTCCTTTTCGCGACGAATGGTGTCGGTGAATTCGGCGTTGCCGCCGTCGACGATGATGTCGCCGGGTTCGAACAGCTCAGAGAGCTGGGAGATGACGGCGTCGGTGCCGCGGCCGGCCTGCACCATGATGATGGCGGTGCGCGGCTTCGTCAGCGAGGCGACGAAATCGGCGATGTCCTCGGAGGCGACGAAGTTTGCCTCCGGGTGCTCGGTCGTGAGCAGGCGGGTGCGTTCGGGGGAGCGGTTGTAGACCGCTACGGTGTTTCCCTCGCGGCCGGCGAGGTTGCGGGCGAGATTCGATCCCATCACCGCCAGACCCACGACACCAATGTTTGCCTGTGCTGAACCGGACTCTGACACGTTTTCTCCTTTGGGGCTGTACTGAACAGACCACCTACGAGTTTAGCGCACAGGCCTGAACGGTCCCGCAATCGGGGGACAGCATTGCGCAATGCTGGTCCTATTTCGTGGGCTTGCCGTCCCAGATGGAACTCATCTCGTTGAAGGCGCGTTCCATGATGCCGAGCATGGCTTCGTGGGCTGCCTCCGGGTTGCCGCGCTGAATCGCGCTGGCCACATCGACGTGCAGTTGCAGTGCTTCGTTGTGCGGATGCCGCGGCATCAGTCCGTAGTTCGTGCGCCCGGTCAGCACCTCGGCCACCAGGGTGTTGAGTTTGGCGAACATTTCGTTGCCCGAACTGGCCAGCACAAGACGGTGAAACTCGATGTCGAGCACGAGGAAAGCCTCGGGGTCGTCGGCCTGGCCGGCGGCCCACAGCTTGCCGGCCAGCCCCATCAGCTCGCTGGCATCCGCTAGGGGAGCGCGGATGGCGGCGAGCCGGGCGGCCTGCGGTTCAATGGCGGTGCGCAGCTCGGTCAGGGAACGCAATTGGGCGATGCGGGCCGGCGACGCGAGCCTCCAGCGGATGACCTGTGGGTCATACAGGTTCCACTCGGAGGCTGGCAGAATCTGCACGCCGACGCGACGGCGAGAAGCGAGCATACCCATGGAGGCGAGCACGCGGATGGCTTCGCGCACCACCGATCGGGAGACACCGTATCGTTCCTCGAGCTCCTCGATGCGGAAGACCGACTTGCTGGCAAGTTCACCGGCGCAGATGGCCAGGCCCAGCAGATCGACGACGCGCGCGTGCAGGCTGGTCGAGGGGGTTCCGTAGTCAAGGCTCTCGGGCAAGTCGACGAGCGGGTCGGCGCCCGGCCCGGTCGTCAGATTGTGCGTCATGCGCTTGATCATATCGTTCCGGCAATAAACTTGAATAAGTATGCTTTATTCGGTAACGTTTCCTCTCGAGACAGATGTAAAGATGCATTCTGTTGGGAACCGTGGCTCAAAGCGCCGGTTCTTTCGAATGGGAGACACAGTGAAGCGTCATTCAGTTGTTCGCGTTGCGGCCATCGTCGCAGCGACATTTTTCGCGGCGGGCACACTCACCGCGTGCAGTGCCGGTGCCGGTGATGACGGGGGCTCGAAAACTCTTCGAGTGACCCTCGCCAACCACGTGTGGACCGACACGATCAAGAGCAAGCTGCCCGAGTTCGAGGCAGCCACCGGCCTCACCGTCGAGCTCAGCCAGTACGGCGAAGACCAGCTCTCCGATCAGTACAACGTGAAGCTCAATGCGGGCACCGATGAGATCGACGTCATGATGTATCGCCCGCTCCAAGAAGGCAAGCTGTTCGCGAAGAACGGCTATCTGGCCGACCTGTCTGACAACGTCGAGTCGAACGCCGACTGGAACTGGAGCGACTTCCAGTCCGGGCCGGTCGAGTCGACCACCTACGACGGCAACGTCGTTGGCGTGCCGATCATCACCGAGCAGGAAGTGCTCTACTACCGCAAGGACCTCCTCGCCAAAGCCGGACTCGAGGTGCCGACCACGATGGACGAGCTCGAAGCCGCGGCCAAGGCAATCAAGGAACAGAACCCCGGCGTGGCCGGCTTCGTCGCCCGTACCGGCAAGTCCGCCGCCGTCACCCAGTTCTCCAGCTTTCTCTACAGCTTCGGCGGTGACTTCATCGACGAAGACGGCAACTCAGCTATCGCCAGCTCTGAGGCCAAGGAAGCCTACGCGTTCTACGGCGGACTGATCCGCGACTACGGTCCGGAGAATGTCAGCACCGACATGAGCTGGCCTGAGGCCATGGCCATCTTCACGCAGGGCCAGGCCGGATTGTACACCGAGGCCGACAGCCTCTACAAGAACGCGACCGACCCCGAGACTTCCAAGGTCTCCGACACCGTCGGCTTCGCACCGATGCCGGCCGGTCCTGGCGGTTCGGCCGCCTACAACGTGCCGTCCTGGGCACTCGGTGTCAACGCTGAATCGGCCTACACGGATGAAGCCTGGTCGTTCATCGAATGGGCCACCAGCGCGGACCTGACCCTGGAGGTGCAGCAGGACGGCGTTCCCGGTGCGCGCCAGTCGGTCTGGGAAGACCCGGAGGGCACGTCGACCTACCCGGCCGACCTTGCCGCCGCGATCGCCACGAGCACCAAGAACGGTGTCGGTCATGACCGCCCGCTCGTCATCAAGGTGCCCGAAGCGCGCGAGATCGTAGGAGATCCGATCGTCATCGCCATCACCGGCGGCGACTCCGACGCAGCAGCGGATGCCGCGAGCGAGGCTTTTCAGGGAATCCTCGACGACGAATAACCCGCACCACTGAGGCGGGGCGGATGCCCGAACGCGGTCGTCCGCCCCGCCACCCCCTTCTTTCTGAACGTGCACTACCAAGTGTGAGGTGAACGATGACCACAATGGTCACCACCAAGCCCTCAATGTGGAAGAACTATTCCACCTGGGCAAACCGTCATCGCAAGTGGCTCTTCGCCTCCCCAGCGATGATCTTCGTCGGGCTGCTCATCGCGGTGCCGCTGGGCTGGACGCTGTACCTCAGCGTGACGGACTCCGAGGGCTCGGTGCGCGCAGCATCCAACCTGGTCGGATTCAGCAACTACGTCGAGGTGCTCACCGACACGGATCGCTTCTGGCCCGCCGTGATGCGCACGTTCGTCTTCACCGGCGGAGCGCTGGCCATTGAGCTTGTCCTCGGCATGTGCATTGCCCTGCTGCTCTGGCGCCCGTTCCGCGGCGAGAAATGGGTTCGCGTCGCGATCCTGCTGCCCCTGGTCGCTACCCCGGTCGCCGTCGGCATGATGTGGCGCCTCATCTTCGACCCGAACATCGGCTTCGCCAACCAGGTGCTCAGCTGGATCGGTATTCCGGCACAGCCCTGGCTGTCCGGCCAGTACACCGCCCTGCCGACGCTCATGTTCGTCGATATCTGGCAGTGGACACCGATGGTCGTACTGATGCTGCTCGCCGGCCTCACCTCACTCTCCGACGAACCCGACGAAGCTGCGCGCATTGACGGCGCCAACGCCTGGCAGCGATTCTGGTTCGTCACTCTGCCACTCCTGCGGGCCACCGTCATCGTGACCATCGTGCTGCGCGGAATCGACGCCCTCAAGACCTTCGACATCCTCTATGCCACCAAGGGCAAGGGCGGCGGGTCATTCCACGAAGTCGAGACGCTGAACATCTATGCCTTCGGCCTGAGCTTCGACTACAACGACTACGGGATCGCGTCCACCGTGCTGATCCTGTTCTTCCTGCTCATCATCGCGATCATGTGGGTACTCACCTACCGCAGAAAGGCGAACCGGTCATGACAACGACCCTGCCAGCCCGTCCTGTCACCCAGACTCCGCGCCCGGTCGCGATTGCACCGCGGCGCCGCAAGCCGCGAGCGTACAAAATCTTTCGGGTCGTCGCCCTCACCCTCACGGTGCTGCTGTTCGTCGCTCCGCTGGTCTGGATGTTCGTCGCGTCACTCAAGACCAATGTCGACATCTACGACGCCAGCAAGACCCTGTTCTTCACGCCGACGCTCGACAACTACGACAACGTGCTCAGCCGCAATAACTATTTCGGATTCATCTTCAATAGTTTCTGGGTGGCGCTGTTGTCCACCGTCTTCTCCCTGCTCATCGGAGTTCCGGCCGCCTACGCGATGAGTCGTTTCGCGATGCACCGCTCCGCGCTGGTCGTCCTCATGGCACGCATCATTCCGGGCGTCAGCCTGCTCGTGCCGTGGTACTTCATCTTCGCCAACATGCGCATGGTCGGCGGCTTCGGCGTGCTGATTCTCTCGCACATGTTCGTCGCCCTGCCGCTCATCGTGTACATCATGATCAGCTATTTCGACTCGACTCCGCTCGAACTGGAGGAGCAGGCGCAGGTGGACGGCCTCACCCACATCGGCGCGTTCCTGCGGATCACCCTGCCGCTGTCGGTTCCGGGACTCGCGACGGCCGGCATCCTCTCCTTTATCTTTTCGTGGAACAACTTCATGTTCGCGCTGGTGCTCTCCGGCGCGAATACCAAGACCCTGCCGGTGGCGATCTTCAACTTCGTCTCGTATGCCAGCATCGACTGGGGAAGCCTGATGGCGGCAGCCGTCGTGGTCACCGTTCCGATCATGGTCATTGCGCTGTTCACCCAGAAGTACATCGTGTCCGGCCTCACCGCCGGTGCGACCAAGGGCTGAGGGTGGGCCTCCCGCCGATCGTCGTCATGGGTGTGCAGGGCTCTGGCAAATCGACCATCGGTGAATTTCTGGCCGAGCGCCTCGGTGCCCGGTTCCTCGACGGCGATACCCTGCACCCCGCCGCGAACAAGGCCGCCATGGCCGCCGGAAACGCGCTGCAGGATGAACACCGGCTGCCGTGGCTGCATGAGGTGGGGCGCTGCCTGGCCGGGGACTACCCGAACGGCATCGTCATCGCCTGCTCGGCCCTCAAACGCAGTTATCGCGACCTGCTGCGCGATCACGCCGTTGACCTGTTCGTGGTTGATCCGGAAGGATCGATCGACCTGATCGCAGCCCGGCTACGCGCACGCACCCACGAATTCATGCCTCCCGCGCTGCTGCAATCGCAGTTTGACACGCTCGAGGTACGCACACACGATGAACGCGGCGTAACCGTGGACATCGTCGAACCGCCCGGCACCATCGTCGAACGGATCCTTGCGGCTCTCGCCGCCGAAACAGAAAGCGGTGAGGCTGCCCGTGTCACACATTGAACGAGTGGAAACTTTTCTCGTGGCACCCCGTTGGCTATTCGTGCGGCTTGAAACCAGCGATGGCGTCGTCGGCTGGGGCGAAGCCAGCCTGGAAGGGCATTCGGATGCCGTGCGCGCGGTCGTCGAACAGTTCGCGGAATATCTCATCGGCGCCGACCCCGACCGCATTGAAGACCACTGGCAGGTATTGACCAAGAGCGGTTTCTACCGCGGTGGACCGGTGTTCGGCAGCGCTGTCTCCGGCATCGACCAGGCTCTGTGGGACCTCAAGGGCAAGTCGCTCGGGGTACCGGTCTACCAGCTGCTCGGCGGCGCGGTGCGCGATCGCATCCGCATGTACGGCTGGGTCGGCGGCGACGACCCGAGCGGCATCGCCGACGCGATCGCGGCGCAGATGGCCGTGGGGCTGACCGCCGTCAAGATGAACGCCTCCGGCATCATGAGCCGAGTCGGCACGGTCGCTGAAATCGACGGTGTGCTCGAACGGGTCGCCGCCGCGCGCGCCGTGCTCGGCCCCGACCGTGATGTGGCCGTGGACTTTCACGGTCGGTTCACGCTCGCCAATACCCGCCGGATCGCCCCGTTGCTCGAACCCCTGCGACCGTTCTTCATTGAAGAACCGGTCGTGCCGGAGAATTCCCACCTGATTGGTCAGCTGGCCCAGGCCACCTCGATTCCGATCGCGACCGGGGAGCGGCTCTACACCCGGCAGGATTTTCTGCCTGTGTTCGAGGCTGGCATCGCCGTGGCGCAGCCCGACCTCTCCCATGCCGGCGGAATCTCCGAAGTACGCCGCATCGCGGCGATGGCGGAGGTGTACGACGTACAGCTGGCCCCGCACTGCCCGCTTGGCCCGATCGCGCTCGCCGCCTGCCTGCAGGTGGGCTTCGCCACTCCCAACTACCTCATTCAGGAGCAGAGCATCGGCATCCATTACAACCAGGGCGCCGAAGTTCTCGATTACGTGCTCGAGAAGGAGCCATTGAAATTCGTCAACGGAAACATTGAACTGTTGACCGGCCCCGGTCTCGGCATCGAGATTGACGAGGCCGCAGTAAGGGCCGCCGACTCGCGCGGGCACACGTGGCGGTCGCCGATCTGGCGGCACGCGGACGGCGCACTGGCGGAGTGGTGACGGCCATCACCGTGCCGAGCCCCCTTCTGATGACACGCACGACCAAGGAGAACCATGAAGATCGACAGAGCAGAAGTCATCGTCACCAGCCCGGATCGCAATTTCGTGACCCTGCGCCTCACCACCGACGACGGGCTCGTCGGGCTCGGTGACGCCACCTTGAACGGCCGCGAACTGGCCGTGGTGGCCTACCTGCAGGAGCACGTCGTGCCGCTGTTGCTCGGCGCCGACGCCCACCGCATCGAAGATACCTGGCAGTTTCTCTATCGCAGCGCCTACTGGCGCCGGGGCCCGGTCACCATGGCCGCGATTGCCGCCGTTGACGTGGCGCTCTGGGATCTTAAAGCGCAGGCCGCCGGGATGCCGCTCTACCAGCTGCTCGGGGGAGCCAGCCGGGACAAAATTCTCGCCTACGGTCACGCATCGGGGCGCGACCTGCCCGAACTGTTCGATTCCATCCGCAAGCATCAGGCGCTCGGCTACCGGGCCATCCGGGTGCAGACTGCCATCCCCGGCCTGAAAGCCATCTACGGCGTTGCCGCGCAAACCCAGACCAGTGGCAAACGCTACGACTACGAACCGGCCCAGCGTGCGGCCAGGCCTGCGGAGGAAGACTGGGATACCCGCGCCTACCTGCGGCACCTGCCGACCGTGTTCGAGGGGGTTCGCGGCGAGTTCGGCGCCGAACTGCCCCTGCTGCACGACGGTCATCACCGGATGACGCCGATCCAGGCCGCGAGACTCGGTAAGTCGCTTGAACCGTACGATCTGTTCTGGCTCGAAGACTGCACCCCGGCCGAAAACCAGGATGCCCTGCGGCTGGTGCGCTCGCATACCACCATCCCGCTCGCGATCGGTGAGGTCTTCAACACGGTCTGGGACTACCAAACCCTGATCAAGGACCAGCTCATCGACTACGTGCGGTCGGCGGTCACCCACACCGGCGGCATTTCGCCCCTGAAGAAGATTCTCGACTACGCCGCCCAGTACCAGATCAAGTCCGGCATTCACGGCCCGACCGACATCTCCCCGGTGGGCATGGCGGCGGCGCTGCACCTCGACCTGGCCATTCACAACTTTGGAATCCAGGAGTACATGCAACACGGCGACGCCACCAACAGCGTTTTCGAACAGTCCTTCAGCTTTTCCGACGGCTACCTGCACCCCGGTAACAAGCCCGGTCTGGGCGTTCAGCTGAACGTGGACGAGGCCGGCAAGTACCCGTACCAGACGGCGTACCTGCCCTTCAATCGTCTGGCCGACGGCACCGTTCACGACTGGTAAGGCAAGCCGACGACACGCCCGGGCTGCAGGGGTGGCTCGAACTGTGTAAGATTGAAACGAACTTCGGCGAGGGATAGTGTCGTGCCTGCATTCTGGGCCGGCGGCATCCGTTATCGACGCGGCGGACGAGGCCTTGGGCTTTTCCTCACGCTGACATGCGTTCGAGTTGAATCAGTACCCCTCTTTCTCGGGCTTCGGCCCGTGAATCACGATCTGGGCTTAGGCCCCGCAAGGAGAAATACCATGGCTAGAGAAGTTACCGCCGTCGAGGCAGACCTCCGCACGAACTTCGGCAAGGGTGCGGCCCGCAAGCTGCGCGTACTCGGCAAGATCCCGGCCGTCATCTACGGCCACGGCACCGATCCGGTGCACGTGTCGCTGCCCGCCCACCGCATCGCCCTGCTGCTGCGTCGCGCCAACATGCTCCTCGAGCTCGACATTGAAGGCACCAAGCAGCTCGTGCTGGTCAAGGACGTGCAGAAGGACCCGGTGAAGGCCATCATCGAGCACATCGACCTCGTCGTCGTGCGCAAGGGTGAAAAGGTTCAGGTTGAAGTTCAGGTGCACATGTCCGGCGAGTCCTTCGCCGGCACGATCGCCGACTTCGACACCAAGACCCTGTTGCTCGAGGTTGAAGCCACCGACATCCCCGAGAACGTCACCGTGTCGATCGAAGGCCTCGAAGACGGCGCCCAGATTCACGCCAAGGACGTTCCGCTGCCCACCGGCGCCGTGCTCATCTCCGATGAAGACGCTCTCGTCGTGTACATCCACACCCCGCGTGGCGAAGACGAAGAAGAGGCCGAGACCGAGGTCATCACGGCCGGCACCCCGGCCGCTACGCCTCCCGCCGCGTAACACCTATTTTCACCTGGTTCCGTCTGGGCTTTCGCCCGCATATACGGAGGAATCCCCTGGATACGAACCTGTGGCTCGTAGTCGGGCTCGGCAACCCCGGGCCCGACTACGCCGGCAATCGGCACAACGTCGGCCAGATGGTGACGGCGCAGCTCGCCGACCGTCTCACGTCGAACTTCAAGCGTCACAAAACGGCCGCCCTCGTCGCCGAGGGACACCTCTCACCGGGTGGCCCCAAACTGGTGCTGGCCAAGCCCACCACGCTCATGAACGTCTCCGGCAGCCCGGTCGCCGCCCTGCTGCGCTTCTATTCGCTGCCCGTCTCCCGGCTCATCGTCGTGCACGACGACCTGGACCTGCCCTTTGACACGCTCAAGATCAAGGTCGGCGGGGGTCACGGCGGTCACAACGGCCTGCGCGACATCATCGCCGCCACCGGAACCAACGAATTCATTCGCATTCGCATGGGCATCGGGCGTCCGCCAGGTCGCCAGAACCCGGCCGATTTCGTGCTGCACGATTTTGCTTCCGCCGAGCGCAGCATTCTGCCCAACCTCATAGCGGATGCCGCCGACGCGGTCGAACTGATCGCCTCCGACGGCGTCGTGGCCGCGCAGCAGAAGTTTCACTCGCCCTCCTAGGCTGCGTAGACTCGTTCAGTGATCCTTCAGGGCTTAATCGCAGCGCTCGCGCGCGCCTCCACGTTCGATAACGCCCTCGCCTATGCCAGCCGGGACGCTGATTTCTCCCTGACCGGGGGCCTGCGTGCCCCGTTGCTGGCCGCGCTGCTCGACCTGCGCCGGGACGACGCTCAGGCCCTGTTCGTCATCACCGCGACCGGCCGCGAATCCGAGGCGCTGCGCGAGAACCTCGGCTGCTTCGCCACGAGCGCTGAAATCATTGACTTTCCGGCCTGGGAAACCCTGCCGCACGAACGGCTCAGTCCGAGCGCCGAGATCGTCGGCAAGCGCCTGCACGCGCTCCGCCGCATGCGCGAGTGGCAGGAGCAAGACGCGAGCGAGCGGCATCCGCTTATCGTCGTCGCCTCGGTGCGGGCCGCGCTGCAGCCGGTCGCCGACAACCTCACCGACTACGAACCGATCGAGCTCACGGTCGGCGGGCGCGGGCACGACCTCGCGGCGATCGTGCTGCAACTGGTCAACGTTGCCTACGCCCGGGTCGACATGGTCACCCGGCGTGGCGAGTTCGCCGTGCGCGGCGGCATCCTCGACGTATTCCCGCCGGTCGCCTCGCACCCCTACCGGGTGGAGTTCTTCGGCGACGAGGTCGAGCAGATTCGGCTGTTCAGTGTTGCCGACCAGCGTTCGCTGCCCGAGCCGGTCGAGTCGGTCAGCCTGCCGCCGAGCCGGGAACTGCTGCTGAGCCCCGCCGTGCGGCAGCGTGCCCGGGAAATGCAGCACGAGTTTCCGAGCCTGGCCGGACTGCTGGCCAAGATCGCCGAGGGAATCCCGGTCGAGGGCATGGAAAGCCTCGCTCCCGCCCTGGTCGACCGGCTGGTGCCGGTCACCCACTACCTGCCGACCAACGCCGCCGTCGCCGTGATCTCGCCGGAACGGGTCGCGAGCCGGGCCATCAGCCTTGCCGAAACCAACCGCGAATTCCTCGGCGCAGCGTGGAGTGCCGCCACGGCCGGTGCCGACGCCCCGATCGACCTCGAATCCGGTGATTTTCTCACCCTCGGGCGCCTGCGCGACAGCGTGAAGTACTCGGCGCCGGGGGTGCCCGCGACCGGTCACAGCTGGTGGACCCTGAGCACTTTTCAGGCCGCGCCGACCGATGCGCCCGTCTTGCCCGAACACCTCGAGATGGACGCACTGCTCACGATTCGTATCGAAGCGGATGCCGTCCCTACCTTCGCCGGCAGCGTCGACGGCGCCGTCGGGCACGTCGCAAGCCGGCTGCACGACGGTTGGGTCGTCGGCATCGTCGCCCAGGGAACCGGCCTCGTGGAACGAGCGGCGCAGGTGCTCGCGGAGCGTGAACTGCCGGTGCGCGTCGTGGACGTGTGGCCGCTGGAGCCGGAACCGGGTATCGCCTACCTGCTGAAAGCATCCGTCGATCACGGTTTCGAACTGCCGCAGAGCAAGCTCGCGCTGATCAGCGAGAGCGAGTTCTACGGTCGCACGGTCGGATATGACGCGCGTCAGATCAAGAAGCTCGCCAGTCGCCGCAAGAATGTCGTCGACCCGCTGCAGCTGGTGGCTGGCGACCACGTGGTGCACCAGACGCACGGTATCGGCCGTTTTCTCGAACTGACCCAACGTGAGGTGTCCAGTGGTGGCCGCAACCCGGTCAAGACCACTCGGGAATACCTCGTGCTGGAATACGCGCCATCGAAGCGCGGGCACGCCGGCGACCGGCTCTATGTGCCGACCGACCAACTCGACTTGGTCACGCGCTACGTCGGCGGTGAAGCGCCGACCCTGAGCAAGATGGGCGGCAGCGACTGGTCGAGTGCCAAGACCAAGGCGCGCAAAGCGGTGCGCGATATCGCCGTGGAGCTGGTCAAACTGTATTCGGCGCGCATGGCCAGCAAGGGGCACGCGTTCGGGCCGGACACTCCGTGGCAGCGTGAGCTCGAAGAGGCCTTTCCGTTCGTGGAGACGCCCGACCAGCTCACCACGATCGATGAGGTCAAGGCCGATATGGAACGGCCCATTCCGATGGACCGGCTGCTCAGCGGTGACGTCGGTTTCGGCAAGACCGAGGTGGCCATTCGCGCCGCGTTCAAGGCCGTGCAGGACGGCAAGCAGGTGGCCATGCTCGTGCCGACCACCCTGCTGGTCAGCCAGCACATGGAAACGTTCAAGGAACGCTTTGCCGGGTTCCCCATTCACCTGCGGGCCCTGTCGCGGTTTCAGACCGACAAGGAGTCCCGGGAGACGATCGCCGGCATGCTCGACGGCACCGTCGATGTCGTCATCGGCACGCACCGGCTGTTGTCGCCGTCGATCATCTTCAAAGATCTCGGCCTGGTCATCATCGACGAGGAGCAGCGGTTCGGCGTCGAACACAAGGACGCCCTGAAGAAGCTCAAGACCAACGTCGACATTCTTGCGATGAGTGCGACGCCCATCCCGCGGTCCCTCGAGATGGCGGTCACCGGCATCCGCGAGATGTCGACCCTGGCGACTCCGCCCGAAGATCGACACCCCATTTTGACCTTTGTGGGGCCGTACTCGCAGCGGCAGGTGGCCGCAGCCATCCGTCGTGAGCTGCTGCGCGAGGGCCAGATCTTCTTCGTGCACAACCGGGTCACCAGCATCAACCGCATCGCCGCGCAGATTGCCGAACTCGTGCCGGAGGCACGCATCGCGGTGGCACACGGACAGCTGCCCGAGGCACAGCTCGAACAGGTGGTCGGTGATTTCTGGGAGCGCAAGTTCGACATCCTGGTCTGCACCACGATCATCGAGACCGGCCTCGACATCAACAACGCCAACACCATCATCATCGACCGCGCCGACAAGTTCGGGCTGAGCCAGCTGCACCAGCTGCGCGGTCGGGTCGGTCGCGGGCGCGAACGGGCCTACGCCTACTTTCTCTACGACGAGAACAAGCCACTGTCGGAGACCGCGCACGACCGGCTCGCCACCATTGCGGCGAACAACGAGCTCGGCGCCGGTATGCAGGTTGCCCTGAAAGACCTCGAGATTCGCGGGGCCGGCAACCTGCTTGGCGGCGAGCAGGCCGGCCACATCGCGGGCGTCGGTTTCGACCTGTACCTGCGCATGATCGGTGAGGCCGTTAGTACCTTCCGCGGTGATGTCGCCGAGGGGCAGACCGAGCTGCGGCTGGAGCTGCCGGTGGACGCGCATATTCCGCACGACTTCGTCGACAGTGAGCGGTTGCGGCTGGAGGCCTACCAGAAGCTTTCCAGCGCAAGCTCGCCCACCGCGACCGACGACCAGATCGACCTCGTGCTCGACGAGCTGACCGACCGTTACGGCGAACCGCCGGTGCCGGTGCAGAACCTCGTCGCCGTCTCTCGGCTGCGCTGGCAGGCCCAGCAGGCCAACCTCAGCGAGGTCGTCGCCATGGGGTCGAACCTGCGTGTGGCACCGGCGGACCTGGCCGACTCGATCCAGGTGCGATTACAGCGGATGTATCCCGGCTCGCGTTACGTCTCCTCAACGGGGGCGCTCAGCGTGCCGATGCCGCGGCCGAACGGCGAGCCGCTCGATGACAACGCCCTGATCGAGTGGACGAAGACGCTGCTCGCCGCGATCTTTCCGCCGCCCGTGCCGGCAGTTGCGGGGCCGGCCTAACTTCAGGGGCTTCCCGCGGTGCGCGGGTGTTGTGCCGGTGCGCGCGAGGCGCACCTCCCGCGCACTGGCGCAGGTCCCGCGCCTCGCGTGGCGCGGCAGTTCTGGCCAGACCGGAACTCCCGCGCACTGGCGCAGGTCCCGCGCGGCCGACTCGAGTGGTGCTTGGCAACGGAACGTGTCGGTTGCTATCGGGCTTCTTCCGACTGGTAGACATCCGGAATGCCATCGTTGTCGCTGTCGATGGCTTCCTTCTCGGCGATCCGCCCGTAGTGGCGGTTACGCGAACGCAGGATCGCCGTGGCCAGCAAGGCGGCCAGGAGCGAACCGACCAGAATGGCGACCTTGGCGTGGTCGTCGTGCGGGCTGCCCTGGCCGAAAGCCAGTTCGCTGATCAGTAGCGACACGGTGAAGCCGACGCCGGCCAGCAGGGAGACCCCGATGACGTCGATCCAGGCCAGGTCGGGGTCGAGTGACGCCTTGGTGGTCTTGGTCACGATGAAGGTCGCGAGCAATACCCCGATGGGCTTACCCACGACGAGTGCAACGACGATGCCGATCGCGACCGGGTCGGTGAGTGCCCGATACAGGCCGTCGGCGCCGCCGATGGTGACGCCGGCCGAGAAGAAGGCGAATACGGGAATCGCGAATCCGCTGGAGAGCGGGCGAATGCGATGTTCCAAAGTTTCGGCCAGGCCGGGCCCGGCGTCGGGCCCACCGCCACGCTTGCTGCGCAGTACCGGCACGGCGAAGCCCAGCAGCACCCCGGCTACGGTCGCGTGCACGCCGGAACCGTGCACGAGCGCCCAGACGATGAAACCGAGAGGCAGAAGTAGCGTCCACGCCGCCCAAGCCCGCGTTCCGAAGAAGTAGGAGAACTTGTGGGTCAACACCCAGAACAGGGCCAGCGGCACGATCGCGAGCAGCAGCAGCGGAACATTCATGTCGGTCGTGTAGAAGAAGGCGATGATCGCGATGGCGAGCAGGTCGTCGACCACGGCGAGGGTCAGCAGAAAGATGCGCAGGGCCGGCGGGAGCTTTGAGCCGATCACGGCGAGCACGGCGAGAGCGAAGGCGATGTCGGTCGCGGTAGGGATCGCCCAGCCGCGCAGCGTCTCAGCTCCGGTTTCGAGGTTGATCAGCACGTAGATCACCGCGGGGATGATTACTCCACCCACGGCGGCAGCCACCGGCACGATGGCGCGGTTGACGCTGCGCAAGTCACCCGCAACGAATTCGCGTTTGAGCTCGAGCCCGGCGAGGAAGAAGAAGATCGCGAGGAATCCGTCAGCCGCCCAGGCGCCGAGGCTCAGCTCGAGGTGCCAAGGTGCGTAGCCGATCTTGTAGTCGCGAAAGGCATAGTAGGCGTCGGAGAATCCGGAGTTGGCCATGATGAGCGCGGCCACGGTGGCGGCGAGCAGAATGGCTCCGCCGACGGTTTCTTTGCGCAGGATACCGGAGATGCGCACAAACTCGTTGTGGCTGCCGCGGCGCAGAATGATCGCGGTTGACGGTGCAGATTTCGGGGGCGTAGGCAGATTGGATGGTTCGGTCATAAGAATTCCTCTGGTGTTTCGAGCGCGCACAAGCAACTGCCGACCAGACTTCCCGGCTCACCGTGCACCAGAATACACGACGTACCTGAGCGACCCTCTGGCAGCAGGCCCGCCTACGATTGAAACGACGATCCAGGAGTGCTGACCATGACGAACCCGCTGTTTTCCTCCGCCCCCGCACCGAAGCACGAGGTGCCGACGAGCTCGCTCGACACGCTCATCGCGACCGTCGCGCGGCTGCGCGCTCCCGGCGGATGCCCGTGGGACGCCGACCAGACGCACGCCTCGCTCGTGCGCCACCTGGTCGAGGAGACCCATGAACTGATCGAGGCGATCGAGGTCGGCAGTCGTGACGATCTGCTCGAAGAACTCGGTGATGTGCTCTACCAGGTGCTCTTTCACGCCGACCTGGCCGCGCACACGCCCGAGGAGGACTTCGATATTCAGGAAGTCGCTGCCCGGCTGACCGAGAAGATGGTCGGGCGGCACCCGCACGTGTTCGGTGATGTCACGCTGGAGACGGCGGAGGAGGTCTCGGCCGCCTGGGACGGTTTCAAGGCCGAGGAGAAGCCGGGGCGCACGAGCGTGCTCGACGGTATTCCGACCGGCATGCCGGCGCTGGCGCTCGCCGACAAGGTGCTCGGTCGGGCCGAGAAGATCGGCCTGCTCGATGCTGACGAGGGCTTCCCTCTTCCGATCGAGTCCGAGGCCGACCTCGGGCCGCTGCTGTTGGCCATTGTGGCGTCGGCTCGCTCTCAGGGCCTCGACGCGGAGCGTGCCCTGCGCGCCGCCGTGCGCGATCTGCAGGTGGAGATCCGCGGAGCGGAAGCCCCCACAGCTTCAGGCAACGCGGCCGATGACGACGCCTTCGACGCCGGAATCATCGCCTTCCCTTCCTGACATCTAGGCGATACGACTTCCGGTGGGGAGGTGCGTCGCGGGGGTGCGAGTGCGACGCCAAGCCCAGGTCAGGGCGCCCGCGCCGAGCAGCAGGTGAATGGTGAGGCCGATGAACCAGCTCGGCACCGCGCCGTCGTAGGTCTCCTGTGCGGTCGGTCCCTGCCCGTAGGCCTGGACGGAGCCGTTGGCAGCCTCGTCGCATCCGTTGTACTCGGTATACAACTCCGGCGCGGTCTGGGCTCCGCGAACGCCGACGGCAATCTGCCCGAACAGGTCGGTCGGGGAGCCGTTCTCATCGAAGCTGCCGGGCGCGGCATCCGCTACGACAACGTAGGGGTTCGCCGCGAGAATCCACCAGTAGTAGTCGAACCGCGGCACCGGGTAGGTCGAGGTCTGCGCGGTGGAGCAGACGATGTCGGACTGCTTGCCGGTTTGCTCGTCGTAGGTCGACGACACCACCTGGTAGTTCACACTCGTCGCGTCCTGCTGCGTGGCGGTACCGAGCAGGGCGAAGGCGATAAGCGTGCCGAGGCTGAGTGCCGCGACCACGAGATAGGTCAGCACGATCGAGAACAGCGGCCGGGTCAGGATGCCCGACAGCCCAACGCCGACCGCAGCGATGACCCCGAGCTCGGCGGCGAGCACGAGTACGGAGACGCTGATCGTGCCGAGGGAGACCTCGCCGAGAACGACCGCGAAGATGAGAAACGGTAGTGTCGCCGCGAGAAAGGCGAGCGCTGTGATCCAGGCGGCCAGAAACTTGCCGAGCACGAGCTGCCCCGTGCTGATCAGCGTGACCTGCGTGGTGGCGAGGGTGCCGGCATCCCGATCGCCGTTGATCGCATTGCCAGACAGCGCCGGCGAGACCAGCGTGCCGAGCAGCAGCACGAAGAAGATGATGGTCGAGAACACGCCGCCACCGCCGGACAGCCAGGCGGAGGTGGCCAGCCAGAGCAGAAAAGTGACGATCCCCACGAGCAGCATGAAGATGCCGAGCAGTACGTACCAGGAGACGCCGCGCACCCGTTGGCGCAGTTCCAGGGTGACGATCAGCCAGAGTCCGGTCAGGAACACGCGCTTGTTCATGGGGTTACCTCCGGGTTGACGACGATCGAACTGTGTCGTGCCGGTCTCTCCCGGGTGAGGTCGAGAAAGGTGTGTTCGAGGTTGCCGACGGCCGGGCCGAAATCGCAGACCGGAACCCCGCTCAGCACGAGGTTGTGCAGCAGGGCCGCGGCCGAGGCTTCGTTCTCGACCTGCACGAGGGTTCCGAGCTGGTCAACGCCGAGAACCTGCACGAGCGCACCGACCACGCCGGGGGTTGCCAGCGCACGTTCCAAGGCTGCTTCATCGAGTGAGCGGATGCGCCAGGCCCTGGCGCTCGCGCCGGCCGCGGCCACCTGCTCCGGGCTCGCTGTGCGGCCGTCGGACAGGTACACCGCGGCATCCGCCATCTCGTCGAGCTCGGCGAGAACGTGACTGGACACGAGGATGGCGGCGCCCTCACCGGCCAAGCGTCTCAGCAGCTGGCGCAGCGCGGCGCGGGCTGCCGGGTCGAGGCCGGAGGCCGGCTCGTCGAGCAGCAGTACGCCGGGGGAGTGCACGAGCGCCCTGGCCAGGCTCAGTCGTTGCTTCTGGCCCCGCGACAACACCCGCGAGGGTCGGTCGGCGAAGTCCGTGAGGTCGGTCAGAAGGATCAACTCGTCGGCGCGCACGGCGGCCTGCTCGCGGGTCATGCGGTACATGCGCCCGGTGGTCTGCAGGGCCGCGCGGGCGGAGAGGCTCGGCCAGGAGCCGAGGGTGTCTGGCATCCAGCCCATCAGGGCGCGCACGCGCTCCGGTTCGGTGACCGGGTCGTGACCGTTGATGCGAATGCTGCCCGCATCGGGTGTGAGCAGCGTGGCGAGCATGAGCAGCAGCGTGGTCTTGCCCGAGCCGTTCGGCCCGATCAGTGCCGTGACCGACCCGGCCGGTACCGTGAGGGTCGCATCGAGCAGCGCGAACACGCTGCCGAATGCCCGGCTCACCCCGGTCACCGCGATGCCGCTCGGCACGATCCCCTCCGAGCCGAAAATCGTCGTCGCTGACATAGCCACCACCCCCAGTTGTTTCCCCCGAGTCTAGGGGGGCTCCCGTTCGGGGCTGGGCGGTGAAACGCATCGACGGCACCTGAGAGAATTGCCCCATGGCTATTGCAGTGACCCCACCGCGCGGTATGCGCGATTTTCTCCCCGCCGACAAGGCCGTGCGTGAGCGTTCGCTCGGCATTATCCGCGACAGTTTTCGTGCTCACGGTTTCGATGAGATCGAAACTCCGGTCATGGAAGACGCCGCCCGCCTGCACTCGGGCCTGGGCGGCGACAACGAGAAGATCGCTTTCGCGGTGCTCAAGCGCGGTCTCAGCCCAGCGGATGTTGCCGCCGCGGCCGAGCAAAACGACCTCGCGTCCCTGGCCGACCTCGGCCTGCGCTTCGACCTGACGGTTCCGCTCGCCCGGTTCTATGCCACCCACCGTGCCGCGCTGCCCACCGTGTTCCGGTCGATTCAGATCGCTCCGGTCTGGCGAGCCGAACGCCCGCAAAAGGGGCGTTACCGCCAGTTCATGCAGTGCGACATCGACATCATCGGCGAAGCCGGCCAGCTCGCCGAGATCGAATTGATCACCGCGACGGCCGCAACGCTGGAAAAGCTCGGCCTCACCGGCTTCTGCATTCGAATCAATGACCGGCGCATCCTCTCCGCGCTGCTCGCCCACTGGAAAGTCGCGGCCGAGCTGACCGAGCGGGCGCTGATCGTGATCGACAAGCTCGACAAGATCGGTGTCGACGGCGTCTCCGCCGAACTGCAAGCCCTCGGCATCGACGCGCCCGACCTGGCCACGCTGCTCACCGAGCTCGGTACCGGCGGCTGGGCCCTCGGGGCAGGTGCGCCGGACTGGCTCGACCCGGCGGCCTTCGCCGACCTCGAAGCCCTTCGCGCTGCACTCCCCGGCGTCGACCTCGAGTTCGACCCCACCCTGGTGCGCGGCATGGGCTACTACACCGGCACCATCTTCGAAATCTCCCACCCGTCGCTTGGCTATTCCCTCGGCGGTGGCGGCCGGTACGACGGCATGATCGGTCGGTTCCTCGGCACCGACGTGCCAGCTTGCGGGTTCTCGATCGGCTTTGAACGCATCGTCGACCTGCTGCAAGCGGATGCCGCATCCGCTCTTAACGCGGTTGTGTTGGTGCACGAGAAGGACGCCGACCCGGTGAGTCTGGTCGCCCTCAAGCGCGACCTCGTTGCCGCAGGGCTGCGGGTGCGGCTGGAACGCCGCACCAAGAACCTCAAGGCCCTGCTCGATCGGGCCGGCGAGGCCGGCTACGGACGCTTCGCGTTTGTGACCGCTGACACCGTGACCAGCGACGATCTCGACTTCAAACCGCTCGGCGTCTGAGCGGACCGGCCGGCCCCTGCCGTTCAGCGGATCGGCTGACGGGTTTGGTTAGACTGAATCCGCGACACATCCGAGCGTCCACCCAGACGTTCACCCCGACAAATCAGGAGACAGTTGTGGCCCTAATTGAGGCAGTAGACGCACGCGAAATTCTCGACTCTCGTGGCAACCCGACCATCGAGGTCGAAGTTCTGCTCGGCGACGGAACAGTCAGCCGTGCTGCCGTGCCGTCCGGAGCGTCCACCGGCGTGTTCGAGGCCTACGAGCTGCGCGACGGCGACAAGGCCCGCTACCAGGGCAAGGGCGTGCTCAAAGCCGTCGAAGCCGTCATCGACGACCTCGGCCCCGCGGTCGAAGACATCGACGCGACCGACCAGCGCATTGTCGACCTCGTGCTTATCGAAGCCGACGGTACCGACAACAAGGAGCGTCTCGGCGCCAACGCCATCCTCGGCGTGAGCCTGGCCGTGGCCAAGGCCGCAGCGAGCTCGGCCGGGCTGCCGCTGTTCCGCTACCTCGGTGGCCCGAACGCGCACACCCTGCCCGTGCCGCTCATGAACATCATCAACGGCGGCTCGCACGCCGACAACGATGTCGACATCCAGGAATTCATGATCGTCCCGCTCGGAGCAGAGTCGTTCAGCGAGGCCCTGCGCTGGGGTGTTGAGACCTACCACTCGCTCAAGGCGCTGCTGCAGTCCAAGGGACTGTCCACCGGCCTCGGCGACGAGGGCGGCTTCGCTCCCAACCTGCCGAGCAACCGTGCTGCGCTCGACCTCATCGTCGAAGCCATCGAAAACGCCGGCTACGTTCCCGGCAAGGACATCGCCCTCGCGCTCGACGTGGCCGCGAGCGAGTTCTTCAAGGACGGCAGCTACAACTTCGAGGGCAAGAAGCTCTCGGCCGAAGAGATGAGCGCGTACTACGCCGAGCTTGTCACCGACTACCCGCTCGTCTCCCTCGAGGACCCGCTCGAAGAAGACGACTGGGACGGCTACGTGCACCTCACCGCATCGCTCGGCGACAAGGTGCAGATCGTCGGAGACGACCTGT
Organism: Cryobacterium sp. N21; assembly: GCF_002929575.1. Taxonomy (NCBI): domain Bacteria; kingdom Bacillati; phylum Actinomycetota; class Actinomycetes; order Micrococcales; family Microbacteriaceae; genus Cryobacterium; species Cryobacterium sp. N21. The sequence goes on from NZ_PJJQ01000034.1 coordinate 162,315, forward strand.
TCGTCACCAACCCGGTGCGTCTGGCCAAGGGCCTTACGCTCAAGGCAGCGAACTCCATTCTGGTCAAGGTCAACCAGATCGGTACCCTGACCGAGACGATGGATGCCGTCTCCCTCGCCCAGCGCGCCGGTTACACGGCGATCATCTCGCACCGCTCTGGCGAGACCGAGGACACCTTCATCGCTGACCTCGCCGTCGCAACGGATGCCGGCCAGATCAAGACCGGTGCGCCGGCGCGCAGCGAGCGCGTCGCCAAGTACAACCAGCTGCTGCGCATCGAAGAAGAACTCGGCGAGGCCGCGGTCTACGCCGGTCGCACCGCGTTCCCCCGCTTCACCGCGTAACAGCGCCCCACAAGAAAGCACGGGAGCGGGCTCCCGACCACCGATTCGGCTGGTCGGGGGCCCACAGCTTTCACTTGGTACCATTTTCACCAGCACGTTCAGCCAGCGGAAGGAGTTGCCGTGGATCAGAAACGACCTGCCCAGAGCACGTCGGCAGCACGGCAACCCGCTGTTTCGGAAACCGAGACGCCCGCCGGCGGCTGGCTGCGCAGCATCCGCTTCTCCGGATTTTCCCTCGTGATGATGGTCGTACTGATTCTTGCCGTCGTGGTGCTCGCGCCGAGTCTGCGCACCTACGCCGAACAGCGGCAGCAAATCAGCCAGCTCAGTGCAGCTGTCGCCGACCAGAAAGCCGAGGTCGACCAGCTCACGAGCCAGCGGGAGCGCTGGAACGACCGCACCTATGTCACGACGCAGGCCCGAGAGCGGCTGTCGTACGTGCTGCCAGGAGACATCAGCTTTCTCGTCATCAACGATCTGCCGATCGTCGCTCCGCTCGAAGCGGATACGAGCCCGGTCAGCACCAATATTCAAAGCACCACAATTGATTGGCTGGGTTCCTTGTTCGCCTCCACCATGACGGCCGGCCTCGCTCCGCAAGCACCCGCACCGGTGGTGCCATGACCCGGCCGCCGTTCGACCCGTTCACTGCGGCCGATATCGATCTCGTTTCGGCGCAGCTCGGTCGCCCGGCCCGAAACGTGGTCGGCATCGCCGCTCGCTGTGTCTGCGGAGCGCCGACCGTGGTGGCCACGGCTCCCCGGCTGGCCGACGGCACCCCGTTTCCCACGCTGTACTACCTCTGCCATCCGGCCGCGACGGCGGCGATCTCTTCGCTCGAGGCCACCCAGGTCATGAACGAATACAACGACCTGCTCGCCGACGATGACGAGGTGCGGGCAGCTTACGAGCGCGCTCACGAAAGCTTTCTGTTCGACCGCGACCAGCTCGGCACCGTGCCGGAAATCGCCGGGATCTCCTCCGGCGGCATGCCGAACCGGGTCAAGTGCCTGCACGCCCTCGCCGCGCACTCCCTGGCCGCCGGGACCGGCGTGAACCCGATCGGCGACCTCGCGCTGGCGCGTGCGGCCTGGTCGCCCACGGTCTGTGTCTGCCTGGACTACACCGCGTTGGCCGCTGCTTCAGGGTCGGCTTCGGAGTGACCGCACGCTCTCGCCCTGTCACCACCGGTGTCGCGCTCGCCCTCGCCACAACGCTGTTCGCCGGCACTATCGCCGGCTCCGTCGTGGTCGACGCGCCCGCAGCCCACGCCGACCAGATTCGTGACCTGCAGTACTGGCTGAACGACTACGGGTTCACCGAAGCCTGGAACACCACGCGGGGCGCCGGCGTCACCGTCGCCGTCATCGACTCCGGGGTCAACGGCAGCGTTCCCGAGCTGAACGGCGTCGTGACCGGGGGAACGGATGTTTCCGGCCTCGGTTCCGCAAATGGCCAGACGCCGGTCGCCGGCGACGACGATGACGGAGAGCACGGCACTCTGGTGGCCTCGCTGCTGGCCGGTCGCGGAACCGGTGACGGCGCGGGCCTCATCGGGGTGGCGCCGGAAGCATCCATTCTGGCGGTGTCGGTCGGGTTCGGAAGCACCCGTTCCACGGTGAGTAACGATGACCAGATCGCGCAGGGCATCCGCTGGGCTGTCGACAACGGTGCTGATGTCATCAATATGTCGCTTACCCGCAACACGCTGTACTGGCCGGAAAGCTGGGACGACGCCTTTCTTTACGCGTTTGAGAACGATGTCGTCGTCGTTGCTGCGGCCGGCAACCGGGGGAGCGGTACCACCGAGGTCGGTGCTCCCGCGACTATTCCCGGTGTGCTCACTGTGGCCGGTGTTGACCGCAACAAGACGGCAAGTTTCGACGCGTCCTCGCAGGGAATCACTATCGCCATCGCCGCTCCGAGTGAGAAGTTGGTGGGTGTCATGCCGGACTCGTCGTACGTGCAGTGGGACGGAACCAGCGCGGCGGCGCCGATTGTGTCCGGGCTCGTTGCGCTGGTTCGAGCCGCGTATCCCAACCTTGACGCGGCGGGGGTCATGAACCGGGTGATCGCCACCGCGAACGCGAACGGGCAATCAGTGCCGAGCCCGATCTACGGCAATGGTCTGATCGATGCCGCAGCCGCGGTGACCCGATATGTCGCTCCGGCGACCGGGGCCACTCCGAGCGAGTTGCTGACGGAGTGGATCACCCTGCACCGTCGGGCCCAGATCGAGGTGGTTCCCACCGAGGAACCCGCCGCCGAGGCGCCCGCAGCCGTGGACGACGACCCGGCGCTACCGACCCAGAACGTGCTCACGGCCTGGCTTCCCAACCAACTGACATTGACCTATATTAGTCTGCCGCTCGCTGTACTCGTGGTGTTTGGTATCCTAGTAACGCTGTTGGGCATTGGGGCCACTCGGCAAATCAAGCGAATTCGGCGCAACCCCAAAGATTTCGCACAAACATAATCATGTAGGAGGCCTTCTCATCGTGCCCAAAATTCTCATTGTTGGTGGCGGCTACGCCGGTTTTTACACGGCGTGGAAGCTCGAGAAATGGCTACGATCCGGCGAAGCCGAGGTCACCATTGTTGACCCGCTGCCGTACATGACGTACCAGCCCTTCCTGCCGGAGGTGGCTGCCGGGTCTATCGAGCCGCGTCACGTGGTTGTGTCGCACCGTCGGCACCTCAAGAAGACCAATGTTGTCTCCGCCAAGGTTACGTACGTGAACCACGCCGAGAAGACGGCCACGATCACTCCGCCGATCGGCGAGCCGTACGAGTTCAAGTACGACATCGTCGTGGTCACGGCCGGTGCTGTGTCGCGCACCTTCCCGATCCCAGGTGTTGCCGACCAGGCCATCGGCCTGAAGACCGTCGAAGAAGCCGTCGCCATTCGCGACCGCGTGCTCACCAACTTCGACCGGGCCGCTGCCCTGCCGGCTGGCCCGGAACGCGAACGTCTGCTTACCTTCGTCGTGGTCGGTGGCGGTTTCGCTGGTATCGAGGTGTTCGCCGAGCTGCGCTCCTTCGCCACCTCGCTGCTTACCCTCTACCCGGAGATCAGCTTCGAAGAGACCAACTTTCATCTCATTGAAGCCATGGGTCGCATCATGCCCGAGGTTTCGCTCAAGACAAGCCTGTGGGTTATCGACAACCTGGCCGGTCGCGGTGCGCAGATTCACCTCGACACCCAGCTGACCAGCGCGGTCGACGGCAAGATCGAGCTCTCCACCGGAGAGACCTTCGAGACCGACCTCATCGTCTGGACGGCCGGAGTCATGGCCAACCCCACGATCGTGCGTCACACTGATCTGCCGATTGAAGAGCGTGGTCGTCTGCAGGTTCGTGCCGACCTGCGTGTTGGAACCGAAGACGACATCATCGCTGACGCCTGGGGTGCCGGCGACGTGAGTTGCGTTCCCGACCTGAGCGGTGGCGGTGTCGGCGGCAACTGCGTGCCCAACGCCCAGCACGCCGTGCGTCAAGGCAAGCTGCTCGCCAAGAACTTGGTCGCTGTGCTGCGCGGCGAAGAGCCCGTGCAGTACCTGCACAAGAACCTCGGTGCCGTGGCCGGTCTCGGCATTGGTGTCGGCGTGTTCCAGAGCGGTAACCTCGCCATCACCGGTCTGCCGGCCTGGTTCGCGCACCGCGGCTATCACGGCCTGGCCATGCCCAGCTGGGAGCGCAAACTGCGCGTCGTCTGGGGCTGGGTCAACAACGTGTTCCTCGGTCGCGATGTCGTGTCGCTCGGCGCCACCGAGAACCCGCGTGCTGTGTTCGAAGAGTTCGCGTCGCGTCCGAAGCCGCCGGCACCGGCTGCTGCTGCACCCGCAGCCAAGGCGCCGACGGCTCCGCGTGCGCCTCGTGCGCCGCGCAAGCCCACGGTCAAGGCTGCTGCAGCGGATGCCGCCGCTGGCGCCACGAAGGCACCCGCCGCGCAGGCGCCGGTTGCGGAGAAGGCGGCCGCTGAGGCATCCGCTTCGAAGTAGCTTTTCGGTAGGTGCTGCCGGGCGGTATTCGCGCTCGGCAGCACCTACGCTGTAACTGCCCGTCACCGGGTATGCCCCCATAGCCCAATTGGCAGAGGCAGACGACTTAAAATCGTCACAGTCTGGGTTCAAGTCCCAGTGGGGGCACCACGAGAATTTCTACTCTGATCTGGGATTTAACTTGGTCACCGGGGCCTCAGTACCCTGTTTGCCCACATTCCGCCCAGACTTGAAATCATTCGGGCCTGATCGAGGGCCACTGCGACGCTGTTCAGGTCGTCGTCGAAGAGCTCCGCGTACACGTCGAGGGTCATCGCGGCCGAGGCGTGGCCGAGCATCCGCTGCAGCGCTTTGACGTTCGCGCCGGCGGACACAGCCAAGCTCGCGGCGGTGTGCCGTAGATCGTGCGGCGTGACGCGCGGGAAAGTCGGATCGACCTCCCGGGCGCGTTTGAGGGCGTAGACCAGCCAGCCGTCCCGAGTTGACGGGGTGCGCTGGTGCGACAGCCCGTTGCCGAACAGGATCTGGTCGGGTGTCTTGTCGGCGCAAGCAGTGCCAGGCGGTCCGCCAGGAACGGCGGGAACGGAACCGTGCGTGCCTCGTGCGACTTGGGCGTGCCGAGGAGAATCTTGCCGCCGACCCGCACGGCGTTCTCCCGTACCGCCAGACGCCTGCGGGTGAGGTCCACGTCTCGCACCCGTAATCCGGTCACCTCACCCCAGCGTAGGCCGGTGTGGGCGAGGATTAGTATGACTGTTCCGTGCGTCGTCGCCGAGGTTGCGAGCAGGTCTACCTGTTCGTGTGAGAGATACGTGTGCGGTTTCTTCAACCGTAGGCTTCACCGAGCCTCAGATACCTCTCACCAACCGAGTTCAAGCAAGCCCGCTACGCGGCCCTCAACCGAGAGCCGCAATCCGCATAGGAACGGCAGTAAACCTGGGGCGATTCAGCGAGGGAAACAACGCCGTCGAGACCACTCGGGAAGGTGCCTCGGAATGAATCGAAATTCGTGGCGTCGTGGGGGTTGGCCTGGACGCGGGCGTCGGGTCAGGGGTTGCAGTAGTCACACCAGGTGGGGTCGGCGCGAGTGTTGTCGCGTGGGACTCTGGTTCGGTGGTCGCATTTGCCGCAGGCGTGGATGTCGGCGGCGATGACGCGGGTCGGGGAACCGCATTGGGAGCAGGGGAGGCCGTGTTCGACGTCGACTTGCCCGAACCCGGGGGTCTGACAGGTGGGGCATTCGGTGGCGAGACGTTGGGCCATTTGGGCGCAGAGGGTTCGGATGGTGTCTGCGCGGGAGGGTGCGTGGTGCGCCCGGTAGTCGGGTAGAACGATCACGGTGGACCCATTCTTGAGCATTGCTTGAACGGTCTGCTCAAGCTGGTCAAGGTCCGTGATGTTTTTGTGGGCGGTGGTTAGGGCAGCTTTCGTGCTTTGCACGATCACTCCTTGGGCGGGGAAGCCTAGCGCTTCACCGTAACGTCGGGCTTGGGGTGCCTCGGTGATGGTGCGGCCTCCGGGGATGGGGGAGGTGGTACGGGTGCCTTCAATGAGTTCCAGTCCGAGGTCGTCGTCGACGAACAGCAGAATCTCCATGTGCTCGACCGGCCCGAAGGTTGCGCTGAAGCTTCCCTCGGAGGCAAGACCGAGGGTACTGCTGGCCATTTGCATGCCGAGGCGAGCTTTTACGCGGGCGGCAGCTCTGGGGGTGAGGATGCGGGGGATATCGCCGGCGAAGGTTCCGAACTGGTCGGTGTCCAGTCCTTCGGGGGCGGTGACTGTCGCACCGAGAACGTCGCGGAATGCGTCGCGTGCGAGGTGTTCTTTGCCGTGCATGGTTGCGAAGGTGATGTGGCGGTCTTTGTAGTGCGTGGGGCGGAGAGTCATTGGAAGTACTCGGGGCGGGAGACGTAGGTGTCGGCTACGAACATGACTCCGCTGGAGGTGCTGAGCAGCTCGCGGATGGCGTCGATGAGCTCGCCGGCTTTGCCTGGGGGAAGGACGGTGATGAGCATGGTGAGGGTGTCGTATTCGTTGAACAGCAGGGCACCAGAGTGTTGGCCATGGTGGCCGATGCCAGACACCCCGGATACCGAGGTGTAGCCGGTGGCGCCGGCGGTGGTGATCAATTCGCGGATGGCGGAAGCGTCACGGGCGGGCACGATCACCTCCAGTCGAGTCATCTGAGTCAGGTTGTTCACAGTGAGGTCCCTTCCGTGGTCGAGTTTGTCGGTTTCCACCCGTAGGCGCCGTACTGGTGCCAGGGTTCGTGGGCGGTGCTGCGGGCGGTGAGGGTGATCCAGTCGTTGTCGAACAGGTTCCTCAGCACCTGGTTGCGGGAGATGATGACACCGATGCGCTCCAGGGGTGCCTCGATGATGACGGCCAACCGCATCGGCTCATGGAAGAGTGTTGTGCCGACCCCGACCGATTGCCAGGGCAGCCCGCGCCGGAGGTCCCCGGCCTGACCGGCGATCACTCCGATGGTGCCGATGGCGTTGTGAATGGTTTTCGTGCCCGCACCCAAGGTGTCGGGGTTGAGCGCGGAGAAGTAGTACTGGTGGTTGATCCACTGCGCGACCACAAGGGGGGCGGTCATGATTGTCTCCAGGGCGGTCCCGTCCGGGTCGAGGGAGGTGTCGTAGGAGTGCAGGAACACGCGCCGGCCGAGGTCGATCCCGCGGGTCAGGGTGCGGGAGCCGATGACCATAGCGGCGTTGCCGGCGAGCCCGAGCTCGGGGTACACCTCCGCCCAGTCATACGCCCGCGCCCGCACCCGTGCTGGGGACTGCCTCCTCGTCGCTCCCGGAAGATCTGCCGCGCGCTCGTTCAGGAGCGCTAGTCCAGCGTCGTAGTGCAGCTGATCAAACTGGCTAGTCAGGCCGCGGTGGGTGTCGGGGACGAGGTGATGGTCGAGCAGGGTGATGGTGTCGCGGGTGGTGTTGTGGTCGGCTGCGACGAAAACCGTGTCTTCCGGGATGTCGATTCCTCGCAGCATCAGCAGCGCCCGGACGGCCGGGTCGTTGAAGATTGTTGCGGCGGCGCGAGCGTTGGCAGCGCCAGGGTTTCCGCCACACGCGCCGCAGTCCAGGGCGGACTGGTAGAGGTTGTTGGCCGACTCGGAGGAATGTCCGGCCAACACCACCAGTGGTGCGAAATCGGTCATTCCCATCATCCTTACGGCGGTTTCGGCGATGCCGGCGCGTTCCTCGAGCGTGAAAGCGTCCGCGATCGTCACAGAACTATGCAGCGGAACTGAATGCCAGCGGTTCAGTCGTCGATGCAGTCTGGGTGCAAAGGTGCGTAGCATGCTGGTTGGACCGTAAAGCCAGCCGGCCGTTTCCGCGAACGCGAACGGGGTTGCGGTGCTGGAGTCAGCGTTGTGCACGGCCCGACGAAGCGCGTCCCGGGCACGACCGCGCGCCACATACTTCTCAGCGTGAACGGTGTCGGTCGGGTCCTCAGTGAGAGTGTGACGTGGCGTGAGCAGAGCGGGCAGCGAGTTGATGCTCCCGCGGGCGCTGTATCGGGCGAACCGGACGGGTACCCCGAAGAACCCGGCGAACCCGAACGTCTCCACCTCGTCCGTGATTTCTAGGTGACGTCGCATGCCTTCCGATCTGGGGTCGATGCACATCACCACCTGAAATGTGGGCCGCACTCCACGAGTCGAAGTCGCCGGGCTCAGGGACCGGATCAGGGTGGTGCGGTAGTGCAGTTCGTAGGCTTTCTGCCAGGTGAACGGGTGCTCAGTGATCGGGTGGTGGGCCAGCACGCGGGCAATGGCCGCCACGGCTTCACGCGTGGGTCGTTCACTGAGGCGCGCGGTGAGCTGTTCAGCCCGCTGCCAGAGCCCCGCCCGCTCATCGGCTACGCCAGCGGGCGACGGCAATGCTGCCACTGGGAGGGTGAGCACTGCTCGTAGGACGAACCGGCTGGCGAGGTAGGAGGTCAGGTCAATATCGCCGTGCTTCTCTGCCCGCCACTTGATGTAACCGACCCATCCTGGCTGGTGCTCCAGTTCTTGGGCGAGGGTACCCCGGATCAGTTCTGGGGCGATGGCGAGCCGGGCCAGCGCCCAGTCGAGGGCCGCGTCCGCCTGCACTGGTGCTTCCCGCAGGGTCCGTCGTGCGGCCCGAGGCAGACAGGGGTCCCGGAGGGCCAGGCGGCGCCAAGCCCCAAAGAACCCGTCTCCGATGTGAGGCATTGGCCACAGCGGATCCGGGGTCAGGCCCGCGGGCAACCATGCAGCCAGATACTCATCAAGCCACCGCGTCGAGCGCGAAGGTGCGGACGGTGTCGGGATCGGACCCCACGAGGCGGTGGTCATGTCGAGGACGGCGACTCGAACGGCGGGGACCGTCTGCCCGTCCACGCTGAACGTGGCGGAGGAAAGTTCCGGGATTCGTTCGCTGATTGCTTGGGCAAGGTCGGCATCGGTAATGCGGCCCTTCCTCAGATCCTCCAAATAGTCGTGCTGATCGCGGGTCAGCGCAACCCCAGCCGCGGTGACAGTGTGGAAAGGGTTGGCCTCGTGGCCGGCCAAGGGGTTCACGGCGATGAACGACTCCACCGGCCACCCGGACACGATGTTCCGGGCGGCAGACGCGATCTGCGCGCGAAGAATCAAACTCATGACACAACTCTCTGAACACTCGGCGGGCGGGATACGGTCGTCGTCACAGCGCGGGCATAGACGAGATTGCGGAAACCGGTGAGGCACTGGGTGCTGGCAAGCAGTTGCACGCCCAGCAGACTGAGCCCCGGAAGTAGCAGCAGCCATGCGGGGGCAGCAGTGATGGAGAAGACCGGCTGTAAGGCAGCGGTGAAAGTGTGGAGGAACGCGACGTAGCCGACCAGGAGGAGCACTGTCGCGCCGACACCGGACACGAAGGTGCGGAGCGTGAAGTGTGTGATCAGGGCGGAAGCCAGGGCGACGGAGGCGGTCAGGGAGACGAAGCCGAGCAAGCCGATCGTTGCCGCTGAGGCTGTGGGCGCCAGGACCAGTTTTGCGGCCAGCAGCGTGCCGCCGGGCACGAGGACACCCACCGCTACCGCGATGCCGTAACTGACACGGGTGCGAGGTTTCGGGTCAGGTAGGTCGCGGCTGACGGTGTGTTGGGTGATGCCCGCGCCGGCTCCCAAGAACAGTGCGGACTTGAAGAGGGAGTGAGCGATCAGGTGGAAGATCGCGGCGGCGAACAGCCCGAGGCCGCAGGCCATGATCATGAATCCCATCTGCCCCATCGTCGAAAACACCAACCGACCCTTCACGTCCGCACGCACCAACCGCACCGCAGCAGCGTAGGTGAGTGTTGTCGCTCCCACCAGAAAAACGATCGTCATGACCGAGGCGTGCAGAGCAATGGCGGGAGCGAACCGGAACAACAGGATCGCGCCTGCGTTGACGACACCGGCGTGCATCAGGGCGGACACAGGAGTGGGTGCCGCCAAAGTGAACGGCAACCAGCCGTGAAAAGGGATCTGGCTGGAGCGTGCGAACGCACCTGTCGCCAGCAGCCCGGCCACGATCACCTGCACCGGCACCGGCAGGCCCGTGACCACAGCACCCAGCCGGGCCCAGGACAGGTCCCCGCCACCCGCCACCAGCAGCACCACCACCGCGGACACGAACGCGGCATCGGCGAGGATGAACCTCACCGCGGTGGCCCGCTTCCCGCGCCGAGCCTGAGCCAGCGGAAAATACGTTCCCAGCAGCAGTACCAACGCCGCTCCCGCGCCGATCCACCCGACTGCAAATACCGCGACGGAGCCTGCACACACCATCAGAACGGTGAACCCTGTCAACAAGGCGGAGGCGGCCACAAACCAGAGCTGGCGTGAGTCGCCTCGAAGGTAGCGGATCGCGAAGCTCTGGATCAGGGCGCTGAGGCCTAGCACCAACGCCGATAACACCACCGCCAGGCCATCCACCTGCAGCGTCGACCGCTGGATCCCCACGCGCAGAGAGCCCGAGGAGAAGATGACCGGAATGGCAACGACCGTGACCAAAAATCCGACCCCCATGACCACCGCTACGAGACGTGCGACCACCTCCGCCGGCTGGTTCAGTTGGTTGCCGTTCATACCCGCCCTTCATAACACGTAACATAAAACACGATAAATATAACACGTGTTGTGGATCGGAAATCAGCAATGGGGAAAAGCGGGTCCCGTGGGGGACAATAATTTGATGACGCACTGGACGTTTCTGACCAATCACGCGCACGTGCTGCTGTGTGTGGCCGATAACCCGAACGTTCGGCTGCGGGACGTGGCAGTGCAGGTCGGCATCACCGAGCGGGCAGCGCAACGCATTGTCACCGAGTTGGAAGAGGCTGGCTACCTGGAGCGGGAGCGAGACGGGCGGCGCAACCTCTACCGCCTGAACACGGCGATGCCGCTACGGCACCCGCTGGACCGCGACCACCGCATCGGGGAACTGCTTGCCACCTTCGCCAACCCCACGAGCCGAGAGGTCGATGTCGATGGTCCCCCTCGATCTGAAACCCCGTGATATGCAGACCGCGGTCACGACCACTCGATAGTCGCTCGACGACCCACCCAGCGACAGCAGCCGACACTACCTACCCCACTGTGGCAGCACTGCGGCAGTATTTGGGTATGAAACTCAGCGTCAGTCTGCCCGACGAGGATGTGGCCGTCCTTGATGAATTTGCTCGCACCGCCGGGCTGTCCTCGAGATCTGCCGCTGTGCATCATGCGGTGAGTATGCTGCGCCTTCCCGAACTGAAGCAGGGTTACGGAGCCGCCTGGAACGAGTGGGAGGCCTCGGGGGACCAAGCCGCGTGGAGCGTGACCTCCACTGACGGGATCGCCGATGCTGCGCGGTGAGATCCGGCTCGTGGATCTCGATCCTGTGCGAGGAAGCGAGGCCAACAAACGACGTCCGGCAGTGATCGTCAGCAACGATCGCGCGAACTCGATCGCGGCGCGGCTTGGCCGCGGAGTGGTCACCGTCGTGCCTGTCACCAGCAACACTGACTGGATCTTCCCTTTTCAAGCTCTACGGCCCGCCGGCACGACCGGGCTGCCTCAGGACTCCAAGGCCCAGGCCGAGCAGGTCCGCTCGATCGCCGTCGATCGACTGGGCGCGATCCTCTGGCACGCCCCTGCAGAGGTCATGGCGCGCCTTGACGACGCATTGCGTCTTCACTTGCAGCTATAGAGAAACTGCCCTCCACGGCGAGATCCACTCCCGGACGTTGGGGTGTCCGTTGACCGTTCGGCTTACGGTCGGTGGTGGGTGGTGGCATTCTTCAACTCTGGCTATCCATAGACAAATTCGAGGATGATCGTTTGGGGGAACGGATGAGTGTGAATTGCTTGTATTTCAGGTTTTTCTCCTGTGAGATCAGTCGTGTGTGTTGGCAGAATTGTGTGCACCGGTCGAAGTGAACTTTCTGTCTGATGACCATCTGCCTACGGATCTGGATCCGACCATTCAGGCCATCAAACCGACAACAGTCCCTCTGGTTAGAGTGGCGAGGCCCTACCATTCTGGGATACACGAGTAAATCGTTCGGGGCCAAGCCTGGGAGGGACCAATGGAGATTGTTGAACTTGGTGAGACTGCCGTCATCGGAATCGAAGTTGTCGCTTACTTCGGCCAGCTACGCTCCGAGATGCCTGCGGCCTGGCGCGAGCTGTTTTCCCGTCAAGACGAGCTGCCCGCCTTAGGCACAGGCGTCTTCGTCGAGGCCAGCGACCATTTAGGCGACGGCCGTTACCGCGAGATTATTGGAGCAGTAGCTGTCGTCGCCGCCGTTGCAGTGCCTGATGGTATGGCTGTTGCGCTCCTTCCCGGTGGAAGATTCGTCCACCACCGGCATGACGGTTCGGTGGCAACCATCGCAGGCGGTTACCAGACGATTTATGACTGGGCTGCAGAGCAGGGATTGACTCTCGGGAACCGCAAGCTCGATGTCGGATACACGGCCGATGATGTTCAACAACCGCACGAACTTTACGTCGACATTCTCATCTGACGGCCGCCCCCATTCACGACGAGATCAGGCTATACCGGCCGAACCGCCGTGCAATGCCAATGATCCGCGCAGCTGTCGAAGTCGTCCGGATGCGGCAGCCTCGTCTACTTGTTGAGAGAGGGACTCGGTGGCAGGTCATCTTTCCCGTGTGGCACAAAATCAGCGAGTTCGGCAATTCACGCAGTCCACCCGAGATCTCTCCCGTTGACTGTTTCCCTTGCGGGCGTTCTCGTCCAGCCCGCCCACATTGCTCCTCCGACTCGCTGGGTGGAGCAGCCTTCGGTCGACAGACCTTGTTGGCCGGAGGCGATCTCGTCCTCGTCGCACTCATCGCATTTTTCAAGGCAGTGCTGAGTCTGCGGAAGCTATCGCGAGCGACCGGGTGGTTTTCCGCGCAATGACAAACCCAGATACGGCCAACCGCTCGGGCTGTCAGATGGCCTGGACGAATCTCACCGGCGCGTCTCGATTGTCCTCTTCGACGGTTTCGAGCTACTCGACGTTTTTGGCCCGTCAGGCCTACTCGGAATGCTGCCGTAGGCGTTTTCTGTCGAATTGGTCGGCTCCTCTCAAGGGCTTGTGAGGAGCAGTCAGGGTGCCGAGGTCGTGGCGACCGTTGGGTATCGTGACGCGAAACTTCCCTCCATCGTTCTTGTTCCTGGAGGACGAGGTACTCGCTCGCTCGTCAACGACGCCGAATTCTTCGAGAGGCTGGCAGCGTGGGCGAGCGAGGCAAGACTCGTGACGTCGGTGTGCACCGGGGTCGCTCTGCTCGCCGCGGCCGGGCTGCTCGACGGGTTTCGAGCGACGACTAATAAACGTGCGTACTGATGGGCGACGTCGTATGGTTCGTCCGTCGAATGGGTCACTCAAGCACGGTGGGTAGAGGACCGCAGCTGATGGCCGTCTTCAGGCGTTGCGGCAGGAATTGACATGATCGCCGCATTGGTTGTACATCTCTTCGGACCAGAGACTGCTGCGGCGGTGGCCGCCGCTGCCGAGCTCAAGATCCACACGGACCCGCACTGGGATCCCCTCGCTGCGGCAAACGGACGAAAGCCGTCCCGCAGAGGGTTCCCTTTCAAACACGAGGTGCTCGAGACCCCGCCTCGCGTGCTGGCACAGCCCGATGTCCCCCTGACGTGCCGATCCGTACCCTGGTCACATGTCAGCCTGAGTTCGCCTTGCGCGATCGGGAGACCTCGACGTCATCGAGAAGATTGAAAACGATGCCGACCAGCTCTTGATCAACACACTCAAGCCGGAGGGTTGGGCTGCCGCCCCCTCTGGAGCTGCTCGTGCGTCGCAGCCCGGCTTCATCCTTGTCGTCGAGCTCGACGACGGTCACGTTGGCGGGTTTGTTCATGTTCTCGAGGTCGACGGCCTGTGCCACTTGGAGCAGCTGTCCGTAGCGCCGGCGGAGGCGCGGAAGGGTTGGGGGCGGGCGCTCGTGGAGGCCGCCAAAATCCAAGCGCAGGAGCGCGGGTACCACCGCATCTCGCTTCGAACCTACGCGGACGTCCCATGGAATGCCCTGTTCTACGCAAGTGCCGGTTTTGTCGAGGAAGAGCCATCCACGCAATTTCATCGTTCCCTGGTCGGCGTCGAGGCCGAACTTGGACTTAACCAATATGGGCACCGGGTACAGATGGTTGCCTACGCTGAACCATCAACCCCGTAAGAGGTTCGTCTTTCGGAGTGAGGTCGTTGTGGAATCGGGCGGCCAAGCCGGCGATGCGACGAAACCGTTCACTGTGATGAAGATCGTGCGCTACCCCGGCAAGTTCGACCCGACGCCGAAGCAGGGCGTTGGCGCGCATAAGGATTCCGGCGTGCTGACACTCCTGCGTCGAACCGGGCAAGGGCGGCCTGCAGGTCGAGAAGGACGGTGCCCGGATCGATGCGCCGCCGCTGGATGGGGCCTTCGTGGCGAACATCGGCGAGCTGCTCGAGGTGGCCACCGACGTCTACCTGAACGCGACCGTGCACCGGGTGATCTCGCCGCTCATCGGCGAGGACCGGATCACGATCCCGTTCTTCTTCGGGCCGGCATTCGACGCGACGATCCCGCTCCTCACCCTGCCCGACGAGTTGGAGACCCCAGGCATCATGGCAGAACCGGAGAACCCGATCTTCACCACGTACGGTGAGAATGCGCTTAAGAGCCGGCTGCGCACGCATCCGGATGTGGCCGCGATCCACTACTCCGACCTCGCCAAGTAACCCCCGGCCGCGGGCCGCGGTTATGGCTGGAGCCGCTCCATCGTCCAGCCACCCGCGTCACCGGCCGTGAACCGCAGGCGGTCGTGCAGCCGGGACGTGCGGCCCTGCCAGAACTCGATCGCGCGCGGAACCACACGGAACCCGCCCCAGTCGTCCGGCCGCGGAATGTCCGTGTCGTCCGGATAACGCTCTTCCACCCGGCGTACCTGCTCCTCGATCAGGGCGCGGCTTGCGATAGGCCGCGACTGGTCGCTGGCGACCGCGGCGACGCGAGACGCCCTCGGCCGGCCTACGAAATAGGCGTCGCTGGTGGCGGCATCCGTGGGGCTTGCCGTGCCGTAGACGATCACCTGGCGCTGCATGGCATACCAGGGGAACAGCAGCGAGACGTCCGGGTTAACGCTCAACGCCCGGCCTTTGCGGGACGCGTAGTTGGTGACGAATTCGAAGCCGCTGCCGTCGAGGCCCTTGAGCAGCACGGTTCGGCTGCTCGGCCAGCCTTCCGGGTCGACGGTGCTTAGCACCATGGCATTCGGCTCGTAGAGCCCGGCCTGCTCCGCGGCAGCCAGCCACACGTCGAACTCGACCATCGGGTCGGGGTTGACCCCGGACTCGTTCAGGCTCACTGCGCCGTAGTCGGTGTGACTTGTCAGGGATTCCATCAGTATTCTCGCCCTCGGTTTGAGCCGCCGGAATACGAAAGCTCCCCGGCCTGCCCCTCCAGCCTAGGAGGAACAGGCGGACGGGGAGCCTGTGGCCGCGTGTGTGTCAGTCGCGCTTTTCATAATCGTGGCCTGAGTTGTGGCCCTGTAGTGGTTCCCTTTGCGGGTAGTTCGACTTCCGATGGTGCGCTCGAAGTTCGAGAAATCCTTCGACGTGGACATCATGGCGTCAGTGCCCGGTGTACAGTCCCGCCATGCCCTCGCTTATTCAGCAGAGAATGGCCCTCGAGCGTATTCGCACGTCCGCCATTGTGTGGACCGTGTTCGGCGGGTTTTGGGGCCTGCTTTCAATCGCCAACCTGCTTGTCGGCACAGAGCCGACGCGAGGGGCCCTATACCTTGCCGTCGCGGGAGGGCTGATCGCCGTTGGGCTTGTCAAAATGAGGCGATACCGACGTGAAATTACAGCGTTTGCGGTCGAGAATGGCCCCGACGCCGGCAAGCGTTAACTCCAGTCCGGGCGTCTCGTAGAGGGTTCCGCATACGGCCTGCGTTAGCGCCCGTAGTGGTATCGACATCCGGCGATACGGACTTCGTCGTTCTCGACCTTGTAGATCAGGCGATGTTCGTCTGTAATCCGACGTGACCAATACCCGCGGAAGCCGTGCTTGAGGGGTTCGGGTTTTCCGATGCCTTCATTGCCGTTGAGATTAACGTCGCTCAGGAGCGTATTGATGCGTTTGAGGATCTTGCGGTCTTGCGTCTGCCACCAGCAGTAGTCGTCCCAGGCATCCTCGTCCCAGATCAACTTCATTCATCAAGGGCGTGCTGCGTGCCGTGGCCGGCCTCGAGTCGATCGATCGATCCGAGGAGGCGGCGCGCGTTCGCGGGGTTCTTCAGCAGATAGGCGGTTTCCTTGAGCGACTCGTAGTCGTCGAGCGAGACGATGACCACGGGTTCGTGTCCTGCACGAGTGATAACAACTTCTTCTCGGTCATCCACCACTGCTGAGAGTGTCTCGGCGTACTTCGCCCGGGATTCTGAATATGTCATGGTGCGCATTGGGATCCTTTCACGTACAGAAAATTGTACGTCACCTTGATTACGACTACAAGATTCACCCACAGCTCCACCATCGTCGCGTAAGCCGTTCCTGTTGCGGGATCACTTATCGGGATTCGTATATCTCGCGACGATGTCCGAGTCGGAGGACGAGCATGATTAACAGGTCGTCGTGAATCTCGTAAATGATGCGGTAGTCACTCGTTCGGACCCGCCACTCGCCAGAGCCCCCGACGAGTTGGATCGCCTTGGGTGGCCGCGGATCGTCTGCCAAGAGGTCGATCGCTGCTTGAACTCGACGTCGGGCCTGCGGATCGAACTTGCGCAGTTGCCGTTCGGCGGCTGGTGCGATCTTCACCGAGTAAGTCATGCGAGGCCGAGGTCCGCCTTTACCTGTTCCCAAGGAGTCGGTTCGCTTTTCGTGCGACGCATCTCTTCACGCGATTCCTCAGCGGCACGAATATCGGCCATGTCTTCGGCCAATTCAATGAGGCGCTCCAAATCGTCGACGTCGATAACGGCCGCGACTCGCCGCCCGCGGCGAGACAAGAAGACCGGCCCGTGCTCGGTGCGAGCGCGGTCGATGATCGATGCGAGCTGGTCGCGTGCATCCGAGACGCTGACAGGGACTGTGGTCGACATGCTTCAATCGTACATTTCACCTACCTGATGTACAAGAGATCTTCAAATGTACAACTGGCCTCCCGCTCAGGGTTCCCTTACGAACACCGCAAGACTCTGTTGCGGCACAAACTTCAGCACACGTTGTTGTGCCGAGTGCCCCTGCCCTCGCTCCGGTCTTGTTTATCCACATAGCCGATAGTATTATCGCGTATGTGAACATACAGGCGCCAGCGTTAAGCCCGCTCTTCCGGTCAGATGCGCAGGGAGAAATTCTCGCACGGCTGTTTCTCAATGCCGATCGATCATTCACAATCGCCGAACTTGCTCGCGCCGCTAAGTCGCCGTATGCGAGCGCTCACCGAGAAGTCTCTCGCATTGTCCAGATGGGACTTGCCAGCACGGAGAAGCGCGGTCAGTCCGTCGAGGTGCGAGTGCGCGCTGATACGCCGGCCTTTCGGCCCCTCGCGGAACTGCTTGCCCTGACGTACGGGCCGGCTGTCGTGATACCCCAGCATTTGTCAGGGATATCCGGAATCGATCAGGCATTCATCTATGGTTCCTGGGCCGCCCGCCGTGCGGGGGAGCCGGGGGAGCCGGGGGATGCTCCAGCAGACATTGACGTACTCCTCGTCGGCAACCCGCCCCGTGGTGCTGTCAACGAGGCGGCACGCCGTGCGGGCACCAATTTGGGGCGCGAGGTGAACGTGCGAATAGTCAGCACGGCCGCGTGGGAGGCCGCCAGCACGGACCCGTTCTTGCGCACACTGATCGAGCGTCCGATCGTGAGCCTTGAACTTCGTGAGGAAAACCCATGATCAACCGTTGGGACCGCGGTAGATCCGAGGTTGACTTGCTTCTCAAGCAAGGCCGCCTTACGCGGGTCTGGTCAATCAAGGGTTGAAAGCCCGCGGCGAGGGTGCACACGCCGTTCTGCTTGAAGTGGCGATCGCTCAACTCGAGCCACCACGGCAGATTGAAATTCGTGAATTCGACTGGATGCGGCGGCTCCGCAACTCGACGCAATATTCCGACCTCGACCGCCCGTCGGCGAGTGTCGACGACGTCGATCAAGCCGTTCCCGCAGCAGGAGCGATCGTTGATCGTGCAGCTCGACTCTTTGAACTGATGCCGGCCTATTGACGGGGTAGAGACACCGAAAAAGGCTCTCGGGTTTGCCCACATTTTGCCCACAAATGTAGGAAAATGACGTGATTGTGGCACTACTCAAATGACCAAAAACGTTGATTTTATGCGGAACTTGCCCGATCGCGGAGTGGCCATTCGCCTCCCAATTGGTTTCAAGTTCCAGTGAGGGCTCCATGAATATTTCGCGTTGATCTCGGCTTTAACTAGGTAACAGGCTCCTCAGGTGCCCCGTTTGCCCAGAGCGCGGTGATGGTCATTTGAAGGTGGCATGTCAGCCGACGACTTCGCCGTGGAGGTTGGCATCACACCAGCGAACGTCGCCATGCTCAAGAACGGTTGCGCTCGAACGATCCCGATTTTCAACCACACTCGACATAATCAGCCTCTTCCTGACTTACCAGCCCGGCGTCATCGTGGTCTGGGACGACAAGCCCACATGCCAGCTCTATCCGCTAGATTCGGCCCATGACCAAACCACAAAGCGTCGGGCCATATGTGAAAGTGACGCAGCGCGGATGGCCGGAATGGGTTGCCGTTATCGACGCTATGGGTGGCCGGGAGCTTTTTCATCCCGACATCGTGCCGCTGGTACAACATGAAATCGCGCATCTGGAATTGAAAAATCACGGGTGGTGGGCGCAGGCCATCACGATCGCTTACGAACAGCACATCGGCCGCCGGACAGCGCGGCCCTCACTGCTATCAAGATGAACAGTCCGCTGATCGACCATTGCCAGAGATTCGGGTTGAGGATCATGAATGGTTCGCCGTCGAGGTGCACAAAACCCTGAAGTCGGTCCCAGAGCAGCGCTACAGCCGGGCGGCACACCGTAGTCAAAGATGCACATTCCCGCCGTGCGTCAGGACTGTGCAAGTCTCAATGAATGGATTGGCCAAGATCTGCACCTATTACGACTGCGCGCCTCGTGCTGGAACCGCTGTCGGTACTTCATGCCCCTTCTATGGTCGACGTCCTGGCCGCCCCCTCGCTCTATGACTTCACCGGCGGGGAAGCGCCGTCGCTCGAGCAGTTGGAAGACCGTTATGCGGCACAGGCAGTCGGGCACTCGGCGGATGGTTCGCAGTGGTGGTTGAACTGGGTCGTCATTCAGCGTGATGGCATGCAGCCGATCGGGTTCGTGCAGGCAACCGTCGAGAACGACGGATCGAAACTCGTAGCCGACATTGCCTGGGTGATCTCACCGACCTGGCAAAGGCACGGTTTCGCGTCGGAGGCCGCTCAGGGGATGCTCGAATGGTTGCGATCAAACGGGGTGGACCATTTCACGGCACACATCCATCCGGCCAATCATGCGTCAATGCACGTCGCGCACAATCAACAATTACACGTGACATCGTCCAAGAAAGATGGCGAAAATCGTTGGGAATAGGGGCTGCGCTGGGGGCTTCGACCATCCTTCACTTCAAAGTTGCCTTGTGGTCAGGCTCCGCTGGCGCACGTCGAATCATCCGAATCTCCTTGATTCCGTATTCTTCCTTGCACGAACCGTCGGGAATAAAACCGTGCTTACGGTAGAACGCCTGGGCTCGCGGATTGGGATCTGCTACCCAGAGCCCCGCCGCTGTTTCGGGAGAGATGACAGCGTCGAGGAGAGCTTTCCCGGCGCCGGTGCCGTGCGCGGATGCAAGCACGTAGAGGACGTTGAGTTGCTGGCTCCATGTCGCATCGGTATCCGTGGCGGCCGCGCTCTGTGCGATTCTGATCAGGTCGCCGTTCTGTTCCGCGACCGCGATTCGATCGTGAGCGAATCGATCATCCGTGAGCCCGATCGTCCAGAAGCGCTCTCTCGTCGACAGTAACGCTGGGTCGTCCAGCATCTCGTCGCGCATGATGCCCCGATAGGTTTCCTGCCAGGTGGCGACGTGCAGACGTGCCATGGCCGCCGCGTCCGTTGGTACCGCCGATCGGATGACAGGTTGCGTCTTCATACGTTCGATACTAATAACGAATGTTTCGTCAGGCTACTGATCAGCAAGTTTGGTCTCCCAGGCGCCATGTAGACGACTAGCCTAATGGCGACCGACACGGGATCGACCGAGTCGGATGCGGCAAGAGACGATGCATTGGTCAGAGCGCCAACCAGTGAAACGGCGACGAGATAAGCAGTCGCAGCGACTAGAGCGGATGCGGGGCGGTTGGCGGTATGCCCGCCCTGCGACTACGCCCCCCCGCCGAGACCTTGTTGGGGGAACGCAGCTACGGCTTCGATTTCGACGAGAGCGCCCGCGCGTGCTGGGGTGACCGCTAGTACCGTGACCGCGGTGCGACGGTTTCCCCAGACCGTGGCAGTGGCGGCGTACGCTTCACCGGGGTCGATGCCGGTCGCGAGATAGATCGTCAGCTTGACCACGTACTCCGGTCCGGTTCCCGCTTCGGCCAGAACGGCGAGCACGTTGCGCAAAGCCTGCTCGGTTTGCGCTCCGAGCCCATCGAGCAGCGCGCCGCTGCCATCAGTGCCGTTCTGCCCGCCAACGTAGAGCGTGGGCCCTGCGGGCGCGATCATGCCCTGCGCGAAGGCGGGGCTCTGAAAAAGCTCGGGCGGGTTGATCGGTGTGGGAAATGAAGTCATGGTGCTGTCCCCTCAGTCGGTGCGCAGGCCGTAGGTGAGCAGGGCGTTGCCCTTGCTCGTCGTCAAAGACTTCTGCAGCGTCAGCCGCGTCAGGGGATCGGTCGGCTCGAACAGGTGACGGCCAACGCCCGCCACGACGGGGTGCGTCATCACGGTGAGTGAGTCGAGCAGGCCGGCGAAGAGCAGTTGGCGTACGAGCGAAATTCCGCCGACCAGCGAAATCTCGCCGCCCGCCGTGTTCTTCAGGTCGGTCACGAACTCTTCGAGGTCGCCGGTGATCAGCGTGGAATTCTGCCAGGCCAGCTCGCCGGTCAGCGTGCGCGAGGCGACGAACTTCGGCACGGGATTGATGAAAGGGCCGAACGGGTCGTCATGCTCGGCGCTCGGCCAGTAGCTGGCCCACTGTTCGTAGCCAACCCGGCCGAGTAGCACGGTGTCGACGCGGTCCATCATCGCGGTCATTTCCGCGCCGAGCTCTTCATCGAAGCTGTCGAATTGCCAGAGGTTGGGCGATTCGACGACGCCGTCAAGGGACATGAACAGGCCGGCGGTCAGTTTTCGCATCAGGGCTCTCCTATGAGTCGGTGTGAAAAGGCATACTAACGCAGCCGGTCGAGGTAGCGAAGAATGACGCCTTCGCGCAGTGCCCACGGCGACACCTCGAGTTCGGCAGCCCCGAATGCGGCCATCGCTGCGCCTAGTACGATGCCTCCGGCCACGATCTGAAAAGTGCGGTCGGCGGTGATCCCGGGCAGGGCTGGGCGGGCTTCGGCGGGGATGCGCGCGAGCCGCGGCACCCAGTCATCCAGCTCGGCACGCCCCAGGCGCAGCCGGTCGGCCGCACCGACGCCATCGGAGGTGGTGCCGGCCAGGCGGGCCAGCGAACGGATCGCCTTAGATGACCCGACAATGTGGTGTGGGGCCGGCAGGTGCGCGAACGCGTCAACGGCATCGCGCAGAACGGATGCCGCGTGCTTACGCAACGCAGACACCTCCTCCGGCAGCGGGGGATCGTGGTGCAGAAAACCGATCGTGCTGCGTCCGGCCCCGAGCGGAAGCGACAGCGCGACCTCGGGAAACTCAGCTCCGCCGGCCGCGATCTCCAAGGACCCGCCGCCGATGTCGAACAGCAGAATGTTGCCGGCCGACCAGCCGTACCAGCGCCGCACTGCCAGGAAGGTCAGCCGGGCTTCGTCTTCGCCGGATAACACTTGCAGGGCCACACCGGTTTCCCGTTCGACCCGGTCGAGCAGTTCGGGGCCGTTGGTCGCGTCGCGCAGCGCCGAGGTCGCGAACGGCAGCAACTCGTCGATGTTGTGCTGCTGGGCAACATCCGCTGCGTGTTGTACAGAGGTGAGAACCGCGGCGACACCCTCGTCATTGATCGCGCCCTCGGGAGTGATGTAACGCATGAGACGCAAGACGCTCTTGTCGGCGGCCATCGGCACCGGCGGAGCGCCTTCGTGCGCGTCGACAACCAACAGGTGGACGGTATTCGAACCGACGTCGAGAACTCCTAGGCGCACATGTGTACGATACCGCTTGCAGCGTGCTAGCGCTGAGCGGGCGTGACGAACCGCTGCCAGGCCCACGCACTGGCGCACACCGCGGCGAAGGTTGCCGCCGTGATCCACAGCGTCAGGCCGGTACCCGCACTCTGCACCTGTTCCACCATCGGTGACAGCGCCGCGAACAGGATTCCGTACGTGACGACGGTCAGACCGGTCCAGACCAGCGGCGACCAGGACAGAATGCGACGCCCGCTAGTATGGCCGACGGGCACCAGAATCAGCACCGCTGAACCGATGGCGGCGAGCACGATCGTGTTGCCCGTCTCCGCGGCCAGCGACGTGACGAAATCACTGGCAGCGGGAAACAGCGAGCCGAGCGACCAGGCGAGAACGGCGAAGGCAGCCAGCGCGCCCACCCGCACCGCGGCGAGCTGGCCGCGCTGTGCGGTCGTGGGCTGTGCGGTCGTGGGCTGTGCGGCCGCGGGGTGCGCGCCGTGCGGGCTTACGGCATCCGTTGTGGCGGTGAGGGTGACGCTGCCGAGCAGCCCGAACAGCAGGGCGGGGTGAATGTCGAACAGGCGGGACGCGATCGCGGCCGCCGCGATGAGCAGCAGGTAGCGCGGCAGAAAGGTGACCGTTCCGCGCAGCCGCAGTACGCGCGAACTCCACCACAGCGGAACCAGAATGGCCACCGCATTGACCAGTACCAGCCCGATGATCACGGCGACGAGCAGGCGCAGGTAAGCCGGTTGGTCGACGATCGGACCGGACAGCATGACGAACGTCGCGGCCGCCAGGAGCGCCGCTCCGCCAGGCAACCAGCGGTTGAGCCGCACGGTGGGCGCGACCTCGTACTCCTCGCGCACCCGGTTGCGGCCCGCCAGTGAGGGCAACGCCCGAAGTGGTCGGCCGCCGCGGGAGCGGGAGATGGTGCCCGCGAGCAGGCGCAACGGTACGGCGATCAGCAGGAGCGCCCCGAGGGCGAGCAGACCGGCCTGCAACCAAGGAAACGGCGAGCCGGTGCCCGTCGGGCCGATCGCCGCCGCAAACCGAGTCGGGTCATTCCACTGGCCGGGAAAAGCGGATGCCGCAGCCCCCTCGTTCTCCGGCTCCGCCGCTTGCGGGTCTGGCGCGGTGGTCCCCGGCCCCGGGGTCGGCGACGGCTCTGCCGTCGGGCCGGGTGCGGCAACCGCGCCATCCGGTGACGGCGAAGCCGATGGGCTCGGAGTCGGCGTGACCGGTGGCGTTGCCGAGGCGGACCCAGACGGCGTCGGCGTGCTCTCAGCCACATAACTGACCGATGCGGGCGTCGAGCCCGGTCCGACATTGCCGGCGTTGTCCTTCTGCACGGCGATGACCGAGTACGACCCGGCAGCCACGCCACCGGCCGAGCAGGTCCAGGCTCCGCTGATCACCGGGGCGGAGCAGACCGAGTAGGCGCCGGCGAACACCGTCACGGTGGCGCCGGTTTCGCCGGTGCCGGAGTACTGGGCGCCGGCCACGGACACTTGCGCGCCGGTGCTCGGAGAGGTTACAACAGGGGCCTCCGGCGCGGTGACGTCGAACACGATCGCGACCGGTGTGCTCGCGTTCGAGGAAGTCGGTCTACTGAACGATGACGTCTGGCTGGCCGTCACATTCAGGCTGCCGTTACCGAGGCCGGAGAACAGGCAGGCCCAGGCGCCGGAACTGTCGGCGGTGCTGTTGCAGGTATCGCCGTTCGGCAGGGTCGCCGTCACGATGGCCTGGGGGTGCCCGGTTCCGCGCACCCAGCCGTTGGACTCCGATCCGGTCAACCCGCCGAGCACCGTCGGGGCACCGAGTACGGCAACGGAGATCTCGGCGCTCAGAGTTGGACTGCCGGTCACCACCACCCGCAGCGTGATATTGGGTCCGTTCTGCAGGTAGACGTTGTCGCAGCTCCACGAGGTCGACGCGTCGTTGACGATGCACAGCGGGTCACCGCCGCGCGGCGACAAGAGCTGGATTTCCTGGCTGGCAGCCTTCGACCCCGATACGGTGGTGCGGTTGCTGCCGACGAATTGCCCGTTGTTCGGGTGGCTGATCTGCGGAGCCGGCGCCGGGCCGGTCGTCGCGCTGGGATTCGGTTCCTCGGTCGCGGTCGGAGTAGACGCGGCCGGTGTTGACTCGGTCGCTGTCTCGTCTGCCGTAGTCTGCGGCGCCGAAGTCGCCGGAGTCTCTTCGGCCTGTGCGGTCGATAACGCGGGAGCCGCGAGCGCAATGGCGCAGCCGAGCAACAGGGCTGCGATCGCCGCAACGCTGCGGGAGTGCCGCGGGCGCGCCGACGTGCTCAAGACTGCGGTACGAGCCGATGCGGACACATTCACCCCCTGCCCCAATTTGAGGGGTAGTCGGCGGCAAAGTCAACCTCCCGCACCTGCAAACAGAGTAACAAACCAGAGGAATTCTTCGCGGACCCCAAAACCTACCGTCAGTCGGTCGTAAACGTGACACCCTCAAGAGAAGCGGATGCCCCGCGCCGCCCGCCGAAAAGAGCCGCACCCACCATGAATCCCACGCCCCGCAGCCCCGCAGCACCAGCGAATCGCGCCATCGCCGCCCGGGACTGGGAACACCGCGCCGGCGAGCTCGGCGACCGCCTGCCGACCGGGTTCGAGGTGGCCGTGGCCACCTCCGCCTTTCAGATCGAGGGCGCCGCGCGCGACGGCGGCCGCGGCGACAGCGTCTGGGACACCTTCAGCCAGGTGCCCGGTCGCATCCGCGACGGCTCGAACGCCTCCGTCTCAACCGACCACGTGAAGAACTACGGCGAAGACACCTCCCTGCTGCGCGACCTCGGCGTCGATTCCTACGCGTTCTCCTTCGGCTGGACCCGGCTGCAGCCGGAGGGCCGTGGGGCCTTGAACCGTAATGGACTCGCGTTCTACGATCGTTTGCTTGACGCGTTGTTGGCTGACGGCATCCGTTCGAGCGCTACGCTTTCGCACTGGGACCTGCCAGCGGTCCTGCGCGGCGGCTGGCTGAACCGCGACACGGCGGGCCGTTTCGCCGACTATGCGCACGCCGTGGGGGAGGCGTTCGGCGACCGGATCGACGCCTGGGTCACCCTGTTCGAGCCGGCCACGGTCACCACGAAGGGGTATGCGCTCGGCACCCACGCGCCCGGCCGTACCCTGCTGTTCGACGCGCTGCCGACGGCGCACCACCAGCTGCTCGCACACGGACTCGCCGTGCAGGCCCTGCGCGCAGCGGACGTGCGCGGACGCATCGGCCTCGTCAACTCGCACACCCCCGTGCAATCCGTCACCGACCGTGACCAAGACCGCTCCTACGCCGCCCTCTACGACCTGCTGCAGAACCGCCTGTTCGCCGATCCCGTTCTGCTCGGGCACTACCCTGACCCGCTCGAACCGTTCGCGGTTGAACTGCGCACCCTGCTCGAGGCCGACCCCGAGGACCTCCGCACGATTCACCAGCCGCTCGATTTCTATGGCCTGAGCTATTCTGAGCCCGCTCGGGTCGCCTCCGGCGCGACGGTGCTGAAGGCCCCCGATGGTCGAGCGATCCCGATCACGTCGTGGCCGTTTCACCTCGAGGCCTTCCGCGAACACCCCACCACTTCGGCCGGCGTCGTCAACGCCCCCGAATACGTCGCCGTGGCGCTCGCCGAAATTCTCGCACGCTACCCCGACCTGCCCCCGGTGTACCTCTCGCTGGCCGGTGGCGCCTTCGCCGACCAAGCGGATGCCCGCCACCAGGTGCAGGATCCCGCCCGCGTCGACTATCTGGCCGAACACCTCGTAGCAGCGCTCGACGCGACCGCGCCCGGTGGTGCGGCCGCCGCCATGGATCTTCGCGGCGTCACCTTCTGGTCGCTGCTCGACGCCTTCGAGTGGAACGCCGGCTACACCCAGCCCACCGGTCTCGTGCACGTCGATTTCACCGACGACCGCCGCACCCGCACCCCCAAGCTGAGCTACCGCTGGCTGCAGCACGCCCTGGCCAACCGCTAAGAACCGCTACACGTAGCGCTGGGTCGGGTTTTCCGCGGAGTTGCGAGTGTTTGAGTGGGGAGCGGAGACCCGACTCAGCGCCCCTTGACCGGCCTCATGGCGTGCGCCGCCGCAGCGTCACCGAGCCGAGCACGACGGCTCCCACGATCCAGGCGCCGATAATGATCAGTTCCCCGCCCACATAGGCGGCATCCTGCGAGTCGGTCGCGACCGCCTGCAGGGCGTCGATCGCGTGTGACAACGGCAACCAGTCGCTGATGGCCCGCAGCACATCGGGCAGCTGGTCGCGAGGCAGAAAGATGCCGCCGAGCAGAATCTGCGGAAACACCAGCGCCGGCATGAACTGCACCACCTGAAATTCCGTGCGAGCGAACGCGCTGGCGAGCAGGCCGAGGGTCGTGCCGAGCACAGCATCCGCTACCGCGACGGCGAGCAGCAGCCAGAGCGATCCGCTGATCTCCAACCCGCACACCCACACCGCGAACCCCACGGCGACGGCCGATTGCGCCACCGCGAGCAGCCCGAACGCGAGCGTGTAGCCGAGAATGAGATCGCCCTTGCCGAGCGGCATCGACAGCAGGCGCTCGAGTGTGCCGGTGCGGCGTTCCCGCAGGGTGGTGATGCTGGTCACGAGAAACATCACGATGAAGGGAAACAGCGCGATCATGCCCGGCCCGATCGTGGCGAATACCGGGGTGTCCGAGAAGATCCAGGCCAGCAGCCCGATCAGCAGGCTCGGCACCACAAGCAGCAGCACGATCGTGCGCGGGTCGTGCCGCACCTGGCTGAGTATCCGACCGGCAGTCGCGAGGGTGCGCTGCGGATTCATGAGTGGCTCCCGTCGCCGGGGCCGGCAAGCGGATGCCGCGCGATCAGCGCCAGGAACGCCCCCTCGGTATCCGCGGTGCCGGTCGAAGCCAGCAACCCCGCCGGGGTGTCATCGGCCAGAATCTCGCCGTCCCGCATGAGCAGCAGCCGGTCGCAGCGGCTGGCTTCGTCCATCACGTGGCTGGAGACGAGCAGGCTCGTTCCCGACGCGGCGAGCTGATGAAAGAGCGTCCATAGTTCGACTCGCAGCAGCGGGTCGAGGCCCACGGTCGGTTCGTCGAGCACGAGCAGATCGGGGGAGCCGAGCAGGGGCGCCGGCGAGCGACACCCGGCTGCGCTGCCCGCCGGAGAGCGACCCGACCAGCTGACCCGCCTGAGACGTGAGGTCGGTCAGGGTCAGTACCCGGTCGACGTCGCTGCGCGGGGCCCCCAGCACGGCGCGGAAATACTGCAGGTTCTGGCGCACGGTGAGGTCGTCGTAGACGCTGGCATCCTGCGTCACGTAGCCCACCCGGTGGCGCAGCGACGCCGATCCCGCCTCCCGGCCGAGCACCGTCACCGTACCGGACTGCACCACCTGCACGCCGACGATCGTTCGCAGGAGCGTGGTTTTGCCGCATCCGCTCGGGCCCAGCAGGCCCACCACGACGCCGCGGGGAACACTGACCGACAACCCGTGCAGCACCGGATGCTTCCCCCGTTGCACGTGCAGATCGGTCACGTCGACCGCGGGGGCGGATTCGTTCACCATGGTCGAACTCTCCGCCGCTGCACCCGCCGTGTCAAGCCCACAATGGGCGGTTTTGGCGGGCTCCGATGACCCATACGTCTGTCATCGCGACGAACTCACTGCAGAGACGCTGTGATCTTCTCGGTGGTGGCGATACGTGCGAAGCCGCCGGACTGCAGGTTCAATGCGGTCGTGGCCATGAGTTCATCAGCGCTACGACTTATCGTTCCCAGACCCGGAACCGTGGTCGTTAAGTCGAAAGTTCTTGTGGCGTCGAGTGGGACCACGACGTCGTAGCCCAGATTTCCGGCCATTCGCGCTGTGGTTTCGACACACATGTTGGTCTGGATGCCGCAGATAACCAAGCTTTCGATGTCATGCGCCTGTAACCACTCGTGCAGCGCGGGATCTCCGTAGAAAGCCGAGTTGACCTGTTTCGTGACGAAGAGACTTGGAGCCGCGTCGGCGATGAAGGACATGAGCCGATTTCCGTCCTGGCTGGGATGCAGCGTTGATTCCGGCGATTCGGAGTCGTGGCGCACGACGATGATGGGCCAGTCGTTTGCCCTCCACACGGTGAGGAGGGTTTCGATCTTGTCTTCACACTCGGGGTTGGAAGAATTTCCCCAGAAAGCGGTGTCGTTGAATCCCTCCTGCACGTCGATCACGATCAGGGCTTGGCGCTCGCGGTTCTGTTTCTGACTCATGAGATCCATCGAAGCGGATTCTCTTCGAACAGAACAGTGGCCTAAGCGACAGTGAACGATGAAATCGCGCCAGATGTCTTGGTGTCGCACGCTGGTGAGTGGCTTGACGGCCGCACTTGGGAGCGAGAACCCAGTCATCTGCAGTAGCTTCGGTGCGTGACCGAGCAACAGCCCTACCAAATTGTGAAGCAATATGAGGATTTCGAATTGCGCCGATACCCCGCGCATCTGGTGGCCGAGGTCACCATCGATGGCCCATTCGAAGACGCCGGTAATCGGGCCTTTCGCTACCTGTTCGCGTACATCACCGGCGCCAACCAGTCACTTCGTAAAGTCGCCATGACGGCGCCAGTGGTGCAAACGGATGCCGCCGAAGAGATCGCGATGACCGCGCCGGTACTGCAGCAGAGCGTGAAAGATGTCTCTGGCGCTGCGGCCGGGGAACAGTTCCGGGTGGCTTTCGTGCTGCCCAAGGCGATGACGGCCGAGACCGCGCCGCAACCCACGGACCCGACCGTGCACCTACGCACGGTGCCCGCCAGCCTGGCCGGTGCCCTCCGCTTCAGTGGACGCTGGACTCAGACTCGATACGAACAGCATCTCGAGGAGTTACACGCGGCGCTCGGCGCCGCCGGCCTCACAGCCCTGGGGGCACCGAGATTCGCCCGATTCGACCCGCCGTTCACGCCATGGTTTCTACGCCGCAACGAGGTCCTGCTCGACGTCGAAGAGCCCGGCTGAGCAGCGCTCGCCCTGCCTTCCCGGAAATCCCTGCGCGCCCTGAGCTTGCTTGGAGTGTCATGGGAAGCGGGTGGGAGCCTCCGGGGTCGCGGTTAGTATTGGCAGGTACGCACGGGGGGTCGTTTTTGGCCAGTTCATGTCTCCGTGCCAACGTACACATCTCGCCAATTTGCAAGGAGACGCTGCCATGGAATGGCTCATCCCGGTTTTGATCGTTGTCGCACTCGTCGCCATCGTGGGTATCTACCTGTGGTCGACCTACAACTCCCTCGTCACGCTCAACGTGCGCGTCGACGAAGCGTGGAGCGACATCACGGTGATGCTCAAGCGTCGTGCCGACCTGCTGCCCAACCTGATCGAAACGGTCAAGGGCTACGCAGCGCACGAGAAAAGCGTGTTTGAGAACGTGACCAAGGCTCGGGCCGAGACGCTGTCTGCACAAGGTCCGGCCGACGCATCCGCTGCTGAGAATCACATGCAGACCGCCCTGAAGAGCATCTTCGCCGTCGCCGAGGCGTACCCGCAGCTTCAAGCCAGCCAGAACTACCTGCAGTTGCAGGGTGCAATCGTCGACACCGAGGACAAAATCCAGGCCGCACGCCGTTTCTACAACGGTGGCGTGCGCGAAATGAACACCAAGATTAAGGTCTTCCCGAACCACCTCTTCGCCGTGAACCTCGGTTTCACCGAACGCGAATTCTTCGAGGTGGCCGATTCCGCAGCGATTGCGGAGCCGCCCCGCGTGCAGTTCTAACGGAGCACTAGATGTACAGCGCGATCGCCAAGAACAAACGCAACACCGTCTTCATCATCATCTTTTTTCTCGCCCTGATCACCGGTCTCGGCTGGCTTGCGGGCGTGGCCTACGGCATGAATGGGTATACCGCTCTTATTCTCACGCTTGTCATTGCGTCGGCCTATGCGCTGATCCAGTACTACGCGGCGGGACGCCAGGCCATCTCGATGAGCGGCGGAATCAGAGTCAACAGCCAATCCGACCACCCGAGGCTGTGGCGCACGGTCGAAAATCTTTCCATCACGACGGGCACACCCATGCCCGAGGTCTACATCATCAACGACCCGGCCCCGAACGCGTTCGCGACCGGTCGCGACCCCAAGCACGCGATCGTCGCGGCAACGACAGGCCTGCTCGACATCATGGATGACGCCGAACTCGAGGGCGTCATGGCCCACGAGATGGGCCATGTGCGTAACTACGACATTCGGCTCTCGATGATCGTCTTCGGACTCGTCGTGGCCATCGGCTTCGTGTCAGACATCTTCCTGCGCATGGCGTTCTTCGGGCGGGGCAACAACAGCAACGGCAACCCCGTTGTCATGGTGTTCGGCCTCGTCGCCATGATCGTGGCTCCGCTGATTGCGACGGTCGTTCAGCTCGCCGTGAGCCGCCAACGCGAATACTTAGCGGATGCCACGAGCGCGCTGACCACGCGCCACCCCGACGCGCTTGCCTCAGCCTTGGCGAAGCTCGGCGAGTACGGTCGCCCGATGAAGAAGCAGAACACCTCGATGGCGCACCTGTGGATCGCTGACCCGCTCAAAAAGGGCGCAATGGCGAAGCTCTTCGCTACGCACCCGCCGCTTGAGGACCGCATCGCGCGCCTCACCGCCATGGGCAGCAAGTTCTGACCTAACCGTCCCCCAAACCGGTGCGCGTCGGTCGATGGCGGTTTCGACGAGCTCGACCAGCGACTTGATGACGACGCGCCTACTGAAGTTCCGCGGCCAAGCCGTCGGCGAGGTTGCCGCGGGGTGCCACCACGATCTCACCGAGCCCCTGCCACAGCGCCGCCTCCCGCAGCACCTGCGCGAGCCGGCCCGCGGCATCCGCTGGCGCTGCAGGCTCGGCCCAGGCCGCCTGCACGCGCAACACCCCGGCCTGCCGGTCGTTCTTGAGGTCAACCCGGCCCAC
This sequence comes from Cryobacterium sp. N21, assembly GCF_002929575.1. Lineage (NCBI taxonomy): Bacteria > Bacillati > Actinomycetota > Actinomycetes > Micrococcales > Microbacteriaceae > Cryobacterium > Cryobacterium sp. N21. Next base: position 193,422 of record NZ_PJJQ01000034.1, read on the forward strand.
GACCGTATCACCGAGCAGAATCGGCAGCGAGTAGTACCCGAAGATCCGCTTTGGTTCCGGGGTGTAGATCTCGATGCGGTAGTGAAAGTCGTACAACCGCAGCGCCCGGGCACGCTCCCAGACCACCGGATCGAACGGTGACAGTATCGCCTGGGTGTCCATGGTGCGGGGGAGTCTGGCATCCCGATGCAGCCAGGCCGCTCCGGCCGTGCCGCGCGGCCCCCAGCCCGGCACCTCTACCGGAATAAGCTCGCCGACCTCGGCCAGCTCCCGAATGGCCACCAGGGCGGGTGCTGACTTCAGCCGAAAGTAGTCGGCGAAGTCCTTCACGGTGCCGATGCCGTGGGCACGGGCCGAGCGGCGCACCAGCTCGCGGTGGGCATCCGCTTCTGAAATATCCTGGCCGAGCAGCTCCGGCGAGAAGACCTGCTGGGGCAGGGCATAGACCCGTTCGAAGCGGATGCGCCCAGCGCTCACCACGTCGCCCCAGCGGAACAGCACTTCGAGCCCGGTCTTCACGTCGGACCAGCCCCACCACGGGCCGCTGCGCTTGTTGGCGTCGTGCTCGATCTCGCTCGCACGCATCGGGCCGTTGGCGGCGAGTTCGGCCAGCAGCCAGGCCAGCATCTTCTGGTTGGCGCTCGACCAGTTGCCAACGGTGCGCGCCGACCGGTCCCGATTTTGGTGCATGCGCCAGCGAAACAGCGGCCAGACGTCGGTCGGCAGAAAGGATGCTTCGTGCGCCCAGTACTCGGTGAAACGGGCCTCGCGTCCGGTTGTGAGGCGGTCGAGCTGGGACTTGTCGTACGGGCCGAGGCGGCTGAAGGCCGGCATATAGTGGCTGCGTTCAAAGACGTTCACGGAGTCGATCTGCAGCAGCTCGAGCCGGTTCACCAGGGCGGTCAGCTGGCGGATACCGACGGGAGTCGTCGGGCGGGCGCCGAACCTCTGCGCGGCCAACGCGATTCGCCGCGCCAGTGCGGGGGAAATCGTCGCGGGGGAGACTGTGTGAACCATCTTTTCGACTCTATCCGGCGAACCGGTATGCCGGCCATTCGGGCGGCGCAATCATCTGTTACGCCGCACGTGAGGATCGCGTCGTGAGGCCACGCAGCAGTCCTAGACTGGGCAAGTGAGTGAATCTACGGGCAATCCGGGGGCGCGCGCCCTGTTACGTCTGCGCCGCCGGCAGGGTCTTCAGCGAGCCCGTGCTGAGCGTGCACGGGCGAGCGCCGATCAGGCCGGTTCCGAACTCCTCCTCACCCCGGTTGAGGTGGTGACCCCGGCCCCCGTGCCCAACGGGGTTGACGAGAATCTGCCAGCCGGCATCCGCTTGGCTGGAGCGTGGTCCTGGCGCCTGATCATGATCGCCGCGGCTATCGCCATTCTGATTTTTCTCATCATTCAGCTACGGCTCATCATTATTCCGCTGCTGGTCGCGGTGCTGGTGTCCGCGCTGCTGGTTCCCCTCGTGGCCTTTCTGGTACGGCATCGGTGGCCCAAGGGGCTTGCCGTAGCCGTTGCGATGTTGGGCACGCTTGTGCTCGTCGCCGGCCTGGTCACTTTGGCTTCCACCCAGATCGCTGAGGGCACGGTCGGCTTGAGCGATCGCCTCACGGCAAGTTTCGACAACCTCAAGTCAGTGCTCGCGGCCTCACCCCTGCAATTGTCCGAACAGGAGATCAGCAGCTATCTGGATCAAGGGTGGAAAGCGATTCAAAACGACAGCGCCGTATTCATCAGCGGCGCCCTCTCGGTCGGTACCACCCTCGGGCATCTGCTCACCGGCCTGCTCCTGGCGCTGTTCAGCCTGCTGTTCATTCTCATCGACGGCAAGGCCATCTGGGCCTGGATCGTGCGATTCTTTCCCGTGCGTGCCCGTGCCGCCGTCGACGGCGCTGGCATCGCCGGCTGGACAACCCTCGGAAACTTCGCCAAGGTGCAAATTCTGGTGGCCTCCATCGACGCCGTTGGTATTGGTGTCGGTGCCGCTCTGCTCGGGGTTCCGATGGCCATCCCGATTGGTATTCTGGTGTTCCTTGGCTCCTTTATTCCCATCGTCGGTGCCGTGGCGACCGGCTCTGTCGCCATTATCATCGCCCTGATCTTCAACAATTGGGCTGTCGCCCTCGGCATGCTCGGAGTGGTTCTGCTCGTGCAGCAGGTTGAAGGCCACGTTCTGCAGCCGCTCATCATGGGAACGGCCGTGAAGGTGCATCCGCTTGCTGTCGTACTCGTGGTTGCTGCCGGTGCGTTGCTCGCCGGCATTCCGGGCGCCCTGTTCGCCGTACCGATAGCCGCCGTTTTGAACGCGATGACCAGTTACATTGCGGGTGGTACCTGGCGGTCGAGTCCGCCGACGGCGGTGCCTCCGACCGGATCGGTGCTGTGGCAGACAGTGCCGCAGAGCAGACCCGGCTACCGTTCAAGCGGTGCACCGGAACGCACCGCACGGGTGCGTCCGCGGAGCATCCGCACGGCTCGTGATGGCTCAGCCCGCAGCACCCCCTCAGATTTGAGCGCACCTCGCGCGCCGCAGGACAGTTCGGAGAACTAAGACATGCCAGAGACCACCCTCGTCGCACCCACCCTCGCTGAGTTCGAGGCGGCGCGCGCGGTTGTCGCCCAGGTCGCCGATGTGACACCGATGGAGAGCTCGCGGTACCTCGCCGACGTGCTGGGAGCGCCGGTGTACCTCAAGTGTGAGAACCTGCAACGAACCGGCTCCTACAAGATTCGCGGCGCCTACAATCGGCTGTCCAAACTGACCGACGAAGAGAAAGCCCGCGGCGTCGTCGCGGCCTCGGCCGGCAACCACGCCCAGGGCGTGGCCTTCGCTGCCCGTGAGCTGGGCATCAAAGCCACCATCTTCATGCCAGTCGGCGTCGCGCTGCCCAAGCTGTCGGCCACGCGGGACTACGGCGCCGAGGTCATCCTGCGCGGCACGACCGTGACCGAACCGCTGCTCGCCGCAGCCGAATATGCCCGCGAGACCGGGGCGATCCTCATCCCGCCGTTCGACCACGTGGATGTTGTCACCGGGCAGGGCACACTCGGCCTCGAAATCCTCGACCAGGTTCCCGACCTCGAGACGGTCATCGTTCCCATCGGCGGCGGCGGCCTGATCTCCGGGGTGGCCAGTGCGCTCAAGCAGCGCGCCGCACGCGATGGGCGCCGCATCCGCATCATCGGGGTGCAGGCGGAGAACGCCGCCGCCTACCCGCCCTCCCTCGAGGCCGGTGAAGCCACGATGATCAGCATCCTGCCGACCATCGCCGACGGCATCGCCGTCGCCAAACCGGGACTGCTCAACTTCGAGATCGTGCGCGACGCCGTCGACGAGATCGTCACCGTCAGCGAGGACGACACCGCCCGGGCGCTACTCGTGCTGCTCGAGCGCGCCAAGCTCGTCGTGGAACCGGCCGGAGCCGTGGCGGTTGCCGCCATCCTGGCCGGCAAGGTCACGCCCGCGGGGCCGACCGTCGCTATCCTCTCCGGCGGCAACATCGACCCGTTGCTGATGCAGCGGGTGATCAGCCACGGCCTCGCCGCGTCTGGCCGCTACCTCACGCTGCGCATCATGCTGCCGGACCGGCCTGGTCAGCTCGCGCGAATCTCCGAGCTGCTGGCCGAGGCCACCGCGAACGTCATCGAGGTACTGCACACCCGGCACGGCGTCGGCCTGCAGATCAGCGAGGTCGAGCTCGACGTCAGCGTCGAAACACGGGGGCCAGAGCACCGCCAGCACGTCGTCGACACCCTGCGCGCGGCCGGCTACGACCCGCAGATCGACTAGCCGCGCTTCCGGGTCCCCGTTACGGGCCCGGCCCCCGCGCATAACTCCTGCAATTTGTGACCGCTCCCCAACAGATGCCCGAAATTCCGGGCATCTTTTCTGCCCCGTCAGCAAATTGCAGGAGTTGTGGTGCTAAACCGACGGGTCGGGTCGGTCAGGCTCCGGTGAAGGTCTCCACGTTGGTGACGTGCACGGTGATTTCCTTGCCGTTTGGAGTGGTGTAGCTCGTCTTCGCGCCCACCTTTAGGCCGATGATGGCTGCGCCGAGCGGGCTCTGCTCGCTGAATACGTCGAGGTCACTGTTGGCGCCGATCTCGCGGCTGCCGATCAGAAAGCGGCTCTCGTCGCCGGCAATCGTGGCGGTGATAACGGTGCCGGGAACGACGATGCCGTTGCTTTCGGGGGCGTGGCCGACTTCAGCGGTGCGCAGCAGCACGGTGAGGGTGCGAATGCGCGCCTCCATCTTGCCCTGCTCTTCTTTGGCCGCGTGGTAGCCGGCGTTCTCCTTGAGGTCGCCCTCTTCGCGAGCAGATTCGATCTTCTTCGCGATGTCGCCCCGGCCGAAGTTGCTCAGTGTCGCCAGTTCCGCTGCGAGGCGGTCGTGGGCTTCCTGAGTTAGCCAGGTGACCGTTGTGTCGGTTGTCACGAGTGATCTCCTTTATTACGGTCGAATGTGACGCCCGAGCGCAGAAAAGCTCGGGGGTCGCGGATACAGCCGACGCCCCGACGATTGCCGGGGCGAGTACGTCAGTTTAGGTCAGCCAGCACTCGTAAATCAAACCCGTGTTGCTCAGGTCGGTGGTGCGTAAAATCTCGGTGAATGACCGGTTGTACAGCGTCGACGGCGGCAGATCTATGATCTTCCAGCCAACCACAGAATAGCTTTCGTTGAGGGCCTGCACCGCGCAACTCGCCGTGCGGTTCACTGGGAGCGACACCTCGAACGTCACGCTGACCGTGTGCTCATCGATGATGGTGTGCCCAATATCGCGTGCCTCGATTTGAGTGGATGCTCCATCCAGACCGGTCCACAGCACCCACGCTCCGAGTACCAGCACAAAAATACCGCCCAGAGCCCAGAGGATCCGTCGGTCGCGAAGCTTGCGATCGGGTGTACGCCCGTAGCGCGATTGGATCACGGCACTCTCGATCGGCGTGGGGGCCGACGTGTCGTCGGATTCGTCCAGGCGGTAGGGCTCGCGGCTCGGCTGAACTCCGGCAGGCGTGCTGTTTTGGGGCACTGGCGATTTCACACTTTCACGGGAGCGATTAGGCTGGTAACTAGGTTATCTGGCCTAAGGTTATCCGGCATTCTTGAGGAGTATGGTGACGCTGCGACTGATGGCTGTGCATGCCCATCCCGACGACGAGTCGAGCAAGGGCGCTGCAACGTATGCCTACTACCGCAGCCTTGGCGCCGAGGTGATGATCGTGAGTTGCACGGGCGGCGAGCGGGGCAGCATCCTGAACCCGGCCCTGAACGGCCATGCCATGGCTGAGCGCGATATCTCAGGTCTCCGCCGCCTCGAGATGCTGGGCGCGCAGCGTGCCCTCGGGGTGCAGCACCGCTGGCTCGGCTTCGAGGATTCCGGCATGAACGAGGACAAGTCGGTGCCGCCGAATTCGTTCGCTGATATTCCGCTGAAGTATTCGGCCGAACCCCTAGTCACGCTGGTGCGGGAGTTTCGTCCCCAGGTTCTGATCACCTACGACGAAAACGGCGGCTACCCGCACCCCGATCACATCCGTTGCCACGAGGTCTCCCTCGAAGCTTTTCGCGCGGCCGCTGCCCCCGACCGGTACCCGCAGTCGGGCGAGCCGTGGCAGATCGACAAGCTCTATTACGACCGCATTTTCAACCTCGAGCGCATCGATGCGATGTACCTGGCGCTCAGCGTCGCCGAGCCCGATTCTCCGCTGCTGGAACCGCTCGGGGCGGCTCGGGAACGCATGGAGAATTACCCGCAGCTGGCCACCACTCACGTGCCGGCAGGAGACTTCCTCGAAGCGCGCGACGAGGCCCTGCGCTCGCATGCGAGCCAGGTCGCCCCCGACAGCAGCTTCTTTTTCTGGCCGAACGATTTGGTACGCGAGGCCTGGCCGTACGAAGACTTCCAACTCGTCGAATCGAAAGTAGACACCGCAATGCCCGAATCTGATCTCTTCGCCGGAATTCCGGACAACGAATGATCTCCCTGTTGAACGTCGTACTCGCCGTCACACCGACCCCCGACCCCGATTTCGACCCGAACACTGTCACCCCCGGTGTCGTCGGGTTCATCGTCGTCTTCCTGATCGGAGCGGCGACCCTGCTGCTCGGTTTCGACCTGGTGCGTCGCATCCGCCGCACCACCTACCGCGCGGAAATCACCGCCCGGCTCGAAGCCGAAATCGCCGAGCGTGACGCCGACCAGAGCACACCGAAGACCCCGGGCGACAAGCCCGAATAACCAGCCTTACGGGTAGAGCGGATGCGTGGCGATCAACAGAATCGCCGCGAAATGACACAGGAACGCCACGACCGTCAGGGTGTGGAAGATCTCGTGAAATCCGAACACGCCCGGAACCGGGTTGGGCTTCTTCAGCCCGTAAACGACCGCTCCGACGGTGTAGCAGAGCCCGCCGATCAGAATGAGCGTCATCATGGTGGCGTTGGCCTGAAAAAAGTCCACGATGAACAACAGCGCGCCGTAACCGAGCACCAGGTAGAGCGGCACGTAGAGCCAGCGCGGCGCGTGGATCCAGAACACCCGAAAGATGATGCCGAGCCCGGCGCCGCCCCAGACCAGCCAGAGCAGCAGCGTGGCCTTCTCCGGCGGCAGCGCGAGCACGGTGATCGGCGTGTACGACCCGGCGATCAGCAAAAAAATGTTGGCGTGGTCGATGCGTTTGAGAATGATGCGGGTGCGCGGCTGCCAGGTGAAGCGGTGGTACAGCGCCGAATTGCCAAACAGCAGCATCGAGCTCAGCACGAACACGGCCGAGCTGATTTTGGCCGCCGACCCCTCAGCCAGCACCAGCAGCACGATTCCGGCCACGATCGTGACGGGAAAAGTTCCCGCGTGAATCCAGCCGCGCCAGGTCGGTTTCACATCCTCCGGATGGGCGTCAGCCGCCTCGATCAGCGGCAGATTGGGGATATCGTGCTCGGTGGCCATGCTGCAAGGATACGACAGGGCGAGCCCCGCGTGCCCCGAACGCCCGTCGGAGTGGACTAGCGTAACTGTGTGCAGAAACCCCAAATTCCCTCAGCGCGCGGCCTCCTCTACAGGCTGTATCAGCGCCGCCTGAGACGCGGACTGACGCCGGAGCATCTGCCCCGTCACGTGGCTATGATCATCGACGGCAACCGCCGCTGGGCCAGACAACTGGGGTTTCAGACGGCCGCACACGGTCACCGTGCCGGTGCCGCGAAGATGCGCGAATTTCTGGAATGGTGCGACGACCTCGGAGTTTCGGTCGTCACCCTGTACCTGCTCTCCTCCGACAACCTCACCCAGCGGCCCGCTGACGAACTCGCCGATCTAATCGAGATCATCGCCGATCTGGCCGAAGAGCTCTCGCACTATCGCGATTGGCGGGTGCAGCAGGTGGGGTCCAAAGCCGGCCTGCCCCTTCCGCTGGTCGCAGCCCTTGACGCAGCGGATTCCCGCACCAGCGACCGTAAGGGCCTGCACGTGAATCTCGCAGTCGGCTACGGCGGGCGCACGGAGATCACAGACGCGATGCGCAGCATCGTCGCCACCCACCACGCGCACGGTGGCACGCTGGAAGACCTCGCGGAGACGCTCACGCCCGAACTGATCGGCCAGCACCTGTATACCGGCGGTCAGCCCGACCCCGACCTCGTGATTCGCACCTCGGGTGAGCAGCGGCTGAGCGACTTCATGCTGTGGCAGAGCGCGCACAGCGAGTTCTACTTCGTCGAGGCGCTCGGGCCCGACCTGCGTGAGATCGATTTTCTTCGGGCATTGCGCGACTTTTCCCGCCGGCAGCGCCGGTTCGGCGGCTAGACCCGTTGGCGGGGTGAGACCAACGGGGGAGTATTCGTTTTCCAATTGATTGGACCCAAGCATGAATTCGCTCCCGAGCTTCACCGATGGCTTTCGTGATGAACCCGGCTACCTGAACTATGGCCGGGTCGGCCCGCTCTCCGACGCCGTCGTCGCCGAAACCCTCGGCCAGACCGAGGTGCTCTCGCGTGCCCGCTACGGCAGCCTCGACCACCTCGCCGAGCAGGATCTGCGTGCGCGCACCGCGGTATCCGCTCTCACCGGTTTCGCGCCTGAACAGGTCGTGCTGCAGCCCAACACCAGCTCGGGTCTGATGCAGGCCATGTTCGGTCTGACCGGTTCGGTGCTGTTATCAGCGGGGGACTTTCCCAGCGTGCCGTTCGCCGCAGTTCGGGCCGCTGAGTCCCTGCACGTGGTCACTCCGCTCTGGTTGCAGACCGAGCACGGCCGCGTCACTCCGGGGCAGATCCGCGACCAGCTCACCCCGGCCGTCGCCGCCGTTGCTGTGTGCCTCGTCGATTCCCGAACCGGCTATCGGGCCGACCTCGAGGGCATCCGTCAGGTCATCGGCGATCGCCTGCTCATCGTCGACGCTATCCAAGGCTTCGGCATCGTCGATGCCGCTTATGAGGCAGCGGATGTTGTCGCTTCCGGTGGACAGAAATGGACGCGGGCCGGCTGGGGCACCGGCTTTCTGGCCCTCAGCGAACGGGCGCTGGAACGACTCGTGCCGGTGTATTCGGGCTACGTCGGCACCGATACCGACGAGCCGTGGGACGAGGTGACCCCGCCGAGCCGCGCAGCCAGTGCCTTCCGGGTGACCAACGGCGACTCCATCGCGCAGGCCCGGTTCGCAGCGGCCCTCGAGCAGATCTCCGACGTCGGTGTCGACGTCATCCAGACCGCCATGAATGACAACGTCTCGCAGATCATCCAACTCGTCGACGAATTCGTCATCGAGATCGTCTCGCCCCGCGATGTTCGCGAACGGGCGGGCATCGTCGTACTCGAGCCGCCGGCTGAGCTGCTGACCACCCTCGTGGCCAGCCTGCACAACCACGGCATCACCGCGACCACCCGCGGCGCCACCGTGCGGCTCAGCGTGCACGCGGCCCTCGACCCTGACACGGTAACCATGCTGAGGGGTGCACTCACCGCCTACACGCTCGCCGCTACCTACTAGCATCGCCGCGGCCCAGACTCTGCGTCTGCCCCAACGTCAGGTGAACGTCAGATTTCGGTGGGCGTGTCGGGTTCCATTTTGCGCCGGTAAGTCGTAGCGTCACTTTTATCAGGTACGGCACCTGATCGAGACGGCCATATAAGTACGGCTCGAGAATTGCTTGATGGCCAGCTCGCCAAAGTGATCCGCGTCCTCGTGACGCAGGGTGGGAGTGGCTGTGACCGCTAATCGAACCGACCTTAATGCGACTGACCGGGTGGAAACATCCGCTTCGCAAACCGAGCGCACCTTTGTGTTGGACACCTCGGTGCTTCTGTCAGATCCGAAAGCGATTTTCCGCTTTGCCGAGCACGCCGTTGTCTTGCCCGTGGTGGTGATCAGCGAGCTGGAGTCCAAGCGCAACGACCCGGAGATCGGGTATTTCGCTCGGCAGGCGCTGCGTAACCTCGACGAGCTGAGGCTCAAGCACGAACGCCTCGACTTTCCGATTCCGGTTGGCGAGGGCGGCAGCCTGCGCGTGGAACTAAACCACTCGAACATGTCGGTGCTGCCGTCGGGCCTGCAATTGAACGACAACGATTCGCGCATTCTCGCCGTGGCCCTGAACCTGGCCAACGAAGGAATGACGGTGACCGTCGTCTCGAAGGACCTGCCGCTGCGGGTGAAGGCCGCATCCCTCGGCCTCGCTGCCGATGAATATCGGCACGAACTCGCGGTCGATTCCGGCTGGACCGGTATGGACGAGATCACCCTCAGCGCCGAGCAGATGAGCGTGCTCTACGACAAAGAGACGCTCGACTCGCGAACGGTGCAGGACCTGCCGATCAACACCGGGCTGGTCATCCACTCCGATCGCGGGTCGGCCCTCGGCCGGGTGACCAGTCGCGGCACGCTCAAGCTCGTGCGCGGCGACCGTGACGTCTTCGGGCTGCACGGACGGTCGGCCGAGCAACGACTGGCCATCGACCTGCTGCTCGACCCGGAGATCGGCATTCTGTCGCTTGGCGGACGAGCCGGAACCGGTAAGTCGGCGCTCGCTCTCTGCGCGGGCTTGGAGGCCGTGCTCGAGCGCCAGCAGTACCGCAAGATCATGGTGTTCCGGCCGCTGTACGCGGTCGGCGGGCAGGATCTCGGCTTTCTGCCCGGTGACCAGGGCGAGAAGATGGGGCCGTGGGCGCAGGCGGTATTCGACACGCTCGGCGCGATCGTCTCGGAGAACGTGGTCGAGGAGGTGATGGAGCGCGGCATCCTCGAGGTGCTGCCGCTCACTCACATTCGCGGTCGGTCCCTGCACGACGCCTTCGTGATCGTGGACGAGGCACAGTCGCTTGAACGCAACGTGCTGCTGACCGTGCTGAGCCGCATCGGTCAGAACTCGCGCGTGGTGCTCACCCACGACGTCGCCCAGCGCGACAATCTGCGGGTCGGCCGCTTCGATGGTGTGGCCAGCGTGATTGAAACGTTGAAGGGGCATCCGCTGTTTGCGCACATGACCCTGACCCGTTCGGAGCGCAGCGCGATCGCCGCCCTCGTGACCGAGATGCTGGAGGGCAACGAGGTCATGTAGCTGGTACGGCAAAGCGCCCGGTCCCTCGCGGGGCCGGGCGCTTTGTCGTGCTGTTACTTCTGCTGCGGGGGACGCGTCATGCTGAGCACGTCGAGGGCAGTGTCGAGCTCGGCGAGCGTCAGGTCACCTCGTTCGACGTGGCCCAGGGCGATGACGGCCTCACGCACGGTGAGTCCCTCAGCGACGGCCTTCTTGGCCACCTTGGCGGCGGCTTCGTAGCCGATGACCCGGTTGAGCGGGGTGACGATCGACGGCGACTTCTCGGCCAGCGCACGAGCGTGCTCGAGGTTGGCGACGAGGCCGTCGACGGTCTTGTCGGCCAGAACGCGGGTGGCGTTGGTCAGCAGGCGGATCGATTCGAGCAGGGCGGTTCCCATGACCGGGATACCGACGTTGAGCTCGAATGAGCCTGAAGCGCCGGACCAGGCGATGGTGGCATCGTTGCCGATGACGCGCGAGCAGACCATGAGCACGGCCTCCGGAATGACCGGGTTGACCTTGCCGGGCATGATCGACGAGCCGGGCTGCAGGTCGGGGATGTTGATCTCGCCGAAACCGGTGTTCGGGCCTGAGCCCATCCAGCGCAGGTCGTTGTTGATCTTGGTCAGTGAGACGGCGATGGTGCGCAGGGCTCCGGAAGCGTCGACGAGGCCGTCGCGGTTGGCCTGGGCCTCGAAGTGGTCACGCGCTTCGGTGATCGGCAGCTCGGTCTCCTGAACGAGCAGCTCGATGACCAGCTGCGGAAAACCGTAGGGCGTGTTGATGCCGGTACCGACCGCGGTTCCGCCGAGCGGAACCTCGGCGACGCGGGGGAGCGCTGTGCGAATGCGCTCGATGCCGAGGCGCATCTGGCGGGCATAGCCGCCGAATTCCTGGCCGAGGGTGACCGGAGTGGCATCCATCAGGTGGGTGCGTCCCGCCTTGACGGCCTCTTTCCACAGTTCAGCCTTGGACTCGAACGCGACCGCGAGGTGGTCGAGCGAGGGGATGAGCTCGTCGATCAGGGCGCTCGTGACGGCGATGTGCACCGAGGTGGGGAACACGTCGTTGGAGGACTGGCTCGCGTTGACGTGGTCGTTCGGGTGCACCGGGCGGCCGAGGGCGCGGGTCGCGAGGGTCGCGATGACCTCGTTCATGTTCATGTTCGAGCTGGTGCCGCTGCCGGTCTGGTAGACGTCGATCGGAAACTCGTTGTCGTACTGGCCGGTGATGACCTCGTCGGCGGCAGCGGCGATCGCGTCAGCAATGTCCTGCTCCAGCACGCCGAGCTGGGCGTTGGCGAGAGCTGCGGACTTCTTGATGCGAGCGAGAGCTGCGATCTGCGCGGACTCGAGCGTGGAACCCGAGATCGGGAAGTTCTCCACGGCTCGCTGTGTCTGGGCACCGTAGAGTGCGTGAGTTGGAACCCGGACCTCACCCATCGTGTCGTGTTCGATCCGGTAGCCGGCGTTTGCGGAGGTGTCCACCACTATGTGCATTCCCTTTCGGTGCTGTATGAGAGTCGTGCTGTGCGCAACGGGTGCGCGATTGTGAGGCGGCGGGTCTAAATGACGCCCACCACGATGTTGGGGTCGGCGTGCCCTTCGCGAAGAACGTAATTCGCACCGACGATAGCCAATGTACCTTCTGCGATGGCCGCGCTGATCAACTCGGACTGCTCGAGCATCTCGGTGACCGTGTCTTTGAGATGTTCCCGGCCCACGTGGCCGGCATCGACCAGCTGAGGGTCCAGAAAAGCGGATGCCGTCACCCCGCTCACGCGACGCACCGCCGGAACGATCTTTTCGATAACGTGATTGATGTGAACGGGCAGGGGCGGGGCATCCGTGCCTTGCGAATCGATGGCGGCGCGCACCGCACCACACTCGTCGTGGCCGAGCACCAGGATGAGTGGGACGTGCAGCACCGCGACGGCATATTCGAGCGAGCCGAGCACGGATTCGGAGATGATCTGGCCGGCGTTGCGCACGACGAACAGGTCGCCGAGGCCCTGGTCGAAGATGATTTCCGCGGCGAGTCGGGAGTCGCTGCAGCCGAACAGGGCGGCGTGCGGGGTCTGCTGGCCGACGAGCTCTGCCCGTCGGTCGACATCTTCGCGGTGCCGGGGGGTACCGGCGACGAAGCGCACGTTGCCCTCGCGCAGTTCGTTCCAGGCCTCAGCCGGTGACGGGGGAGTCGTCCAGGCGCGGTTCATTCGGCGGCGTTCTCTGCCACGTTGGGCGCCAGCGCGGTAGCGAGGGTCTCGAAGTCGCCGGTGGGTGCCGTGCCGATGAGCACGTAGGTGCTCGTGCCGGCGGTGGTGACGAGGGCGTAGTCGAAGTTGCCGCGATCGGCGGCAGCCGCGCTGTTGCGGTAAACGTCCCAGGTGACTCCGGCGATGCTGACCGTGTCGACGACGGGGGAGTCCGGCAGTTTCTGGGCGAGCCAGGTGGGGTTGGCGTCGAAGGCCTGGTTGAAGCCGATGTACTGGTTGTCGGGTGTGAGCAGCCCGATGTACCAGGAGGGTACCTGGCCGTTAGTGCCGGCCCGCCACTCGGCGTCGTTGGCGCTCCAGTCGCCCGGCAATACGGGGCTCGCGAGGGCGTGGTCCACGACGGGCTGCGTCTGGGCAGCGATGCTCGCGTAGTCGATGTCGCGAGTGATCGGGTTGTCATTGCGCGGCACCAGCAGCACGAGCACGAGCACAGCGCCCACGGTGACGAGCAGGGAGAGCACTAGATTGTTCACCGTCTTGTGCGAGCGGTACTTGCGCGAATTCTCGGCGAGCCGGTCGGCGGTCTCCTGCGGAGTCTCCGGCCGGCCGAGTTCGGCGACAACGCGCGGCGGTTTAGGGGCGCGGCTCATCTGGCGGTCGCGGTGTCTTCGCTGGCGGGCGCCGTCGCTGCCAGACGGGCGGCATCCAGTCTGGCTTTGGCGCCGATCAGCCATTCTTCGCAGCGGCGGGCGAGGGCTTCGCCGCGTTCCCACAGTGCGAGCGACTGCTCGAGGGTGCTCGAGCCCTGTTCGAGCTCGTTCACCACGCGGATGAGCTCATCGCGGGCCTGTTCGTAGCTGAGTTCACTGGTGTCTGCGGCGGGCGAGGTCATGGCATCCATTCTAATTATTTCGAAGCGGCGGCGTTGGTGGTGGCGGGAACGGTGCCGCTGGCCAGGGTGAGCAGAAGTTCGGTGCCTTCCGGGGCGTCGTCGGCGCTGCGCAGCACGTGGCCGCTCGGCAGCTGGGCGATCGCGTAGCCGCGGTCGAGGGTGCCCTGGGGCGACAGGGCCCGCAGCTGAGAGCGCAGTTCCACCACCGTGGCCCCGGCACGTTCGAGAACGCGCCCGGTGAGTTCGGCGCCGCGCGCCACGTAGCGGGTGAGGTCTTCGCTGCGGGAGTCGATGATCCAGCGCGGGTCGATCAGCACCGGTCGGCTACGCAGCTGGGAAATGCGGTCGATTTCCGACGAGAGGATGCCGGTGAGTCGGCTGCTCAGGCGTGCCCGGGCCTGCTGCACCCGGTTCAGTTCGTCGCTCACGTCGGGAACGACGCGTTTGGCGGCATCCGTTGGGGTAGAGGCTCGCAGGTCGGCGACGTCGTCGAGCAGCGGACGGTCGGCCTCGTGTCCGATCGCGCTCACCACTGGCGTCATGCAGGCAGCGGCGGCACGCACGAGGCTCTCGTCGCTGAAGGTGAGCAGGTTCTGAAAGTCGCCGCCGCCACGGGCGACGATGATGACGTCGACCTCTGGGTCGGCGTCGAGCCGCTGGATCGCGCTGGTCACCTCGCCGACGGCACGGTCACCCTGCACCGCGGCGTGCGCGACCCGAAAATTCACGGCCGGCCAGCGCAGCTGCGCGTTGCGGATGACGTCTTTCTCGGCGTCGGAATCTTTGCCGGTCACCAGGCCGATGCAGTGCGGCAGAAACGGCAGGCGCTTCTTGCGAGAGGCATCGAACAGGCCCTCGCTCGCGAGCTGTTTGCGCAGGCGTTCCAGTCGCTCGAGCAGGTCGCCGAGCCCAACGTGCCGCATCTCGAAGGCCTGCATGGTCAGCGTGCCGCCCTTGACCCAGAAGTTGGGCTTGACCAGGGCAACAACGCGGTCACCGGCTTTGAAATCGGCGGTGAGTTTGGCGCGCACCGACGACCAGATGGTGAAACTCACGGTGGCGTCTTCAGAAAGGTCTTTGAGCTTGCCGTAGACGTTGCCGCCGCTGGCACCCCACTGGGTGATCTCGCCCTCGACCCAGACCATGCCGAGCCGCTCGATGTAACCGCGGATCTTGCCCGAGAGCAGGGCGACCGGCCACGGCGTTTCGACGGTGGCGGGGGTATCCGTCATGCGGTGATCCTGGCGGTGGTGCTGATCGTGGCGCTGGCGTTGGGCACAGGCGGGTCCTCCCAGAGTTCTTCGGTCGTGCGTGCGTAGACTGAGGCGGTGAACACCAGCGCGCACACTACTAGCAAGCCGACCTCTATTGGCCTGGGCATGCCGCGCATTCCCAGCGCTCGCAACAGGCTTAAGGATACCCCGGTGGTCGGACATAAGCGGGTGCTGCTCGCTGCCCCGCGGGGTTACTGCGCCGGAGTCGACCGCGCGGTCATCGCCGTGGAGAAAGCGCTCGAGCACTACGGCGCCCCCGTGTACGTGCGCAAGCAGATCGTGCACAACATCCATGTGGTTTCCGAGCTGGAAAATCTGGGTGCCATCTTCGTCGACGAGGTCGACGAAGTGCCGCATGGTGCGCACATCGTGTTCAGCGCCCACGGGGTCTCGCCGGCCGTCGTCAACGCGGCCGCCGAGCGCGGATTGCAAGCCATCGACGCCACCTGCCCGCTCGTGACCAAGGTGCACCGCGAAGCCGTGCGCTTTGCCCGCGACGACTTTCAGATTTTGCTGATCGGCCACGAAGGCCACGAAGAGGTCGAGGGCACCGCCGGTGAAGCCCCAGAGCACACCACGCTCGTCGGCAGCCCCGAGGAAGCCGACACCGTTGTCGTGCGCGACCCCGACAAGGTGGTCTGGCTGTCCCAGACCACGCTCAGCGTCGACGAGACCATGGAGACCGTGCGCCGACTGCGGGCGCGCTTTCCCAACCTGCAGGATCCGCCCAGCGACGACATCTGCTACGCCACCCAGAACCGCCAGGTCGCCATCAAGAAGGTCGCGCGCGACTCCGACCTCGTGATCGTGGTCGGCTCCGCCAACTCGTCGAACTCCGTGCGCCTGGTCGAAGTGGCTCTGGAATACGGCGCGAAAGCTGCCTACCGCGTTGACTTCGCGAGCGAGGTCAAGCAGGAGTGGCTCGACAACGCGGCCACCGTGGGCGTGACGAGCGGGGCATCCGTTCCCGAAGAACTGGTCGACGAGCTGCTCGCCGCTCTCGCCGATGCCGGCTATGCCGACGTTGTGCCGGTCAAGACGGCCGAAGAAGACCTGATCTTCTCGCTGCCCAAGGAACTGCGCAAGGACCTTTCGGGCGAAACGGATACCCGTGCCTTCGGCGGTCGCGCCGCCGCAGCTGAGTAGACGGCCGAGCAACCGAAGGGCGGGAGCGCGATCGTTTCCGTCCCTCGGGGTTGCGCACTGCGTTACTGGCGGCTGAGAAACTCTATTAGGGTCGTGTCGATGGAGAGTGCAGCCACGGTGAAGGCGAACAGCACGACGAGGGACACGGCTCCACCGACAATCGGCACGTAGAAAGCCCGTCGATGACGCAGCAGCAGCCGCACGGATATCGCTGCCGCGGCGAGCCAGACGAATATCAGCACGATTGCGCCGGACGTCGTAATCGCACCGATGGATACAGCGGGATCGTACGTTCCCAGGCCCTCCTGCGTGTAGAACATTTGCATGGCCACCGGAAAACCGCCTAACGAGAATACGCCGTAGACATTTGCCAGGAGTCCGAAGGCGAGTAGGCCGATGGTCCACGGGCGGTCCCAGCCGGGAACGGTTCGCGGTCCGGCCACCGCCGCGGGAGCCTGCTGATTGTTGGGCGACGGTGTTACCGCTCCCGCCCCGGCAGTGGGGGAGGGAGCGGGGTCAACCCGGTTTGTGTCCTGCGGCGGCTGCCAGGTCCAGCCTTCAGGGGCGAGTTCGCCGTACTGGGGGCGCGGGCGTGGGTCTTTCGCGGGTGGTGGAACGGAGTCCGGGTTGTCTGTCATTGCTCTAACTGTTTGAGTGCCCGGCGGAGCCGAGCTGGCGGGTGGAATCAACCACGCGAGCGGCCATGGCCGACTCGGCTACCTTGCCCCAGGCGCGCGGGTCGTAAACCTTCTTGTTGCCGACTTCGCCGTCGACCTTGATCACGCTGTCGTAGTTCTTGAGCATGTAGTCGGCGATCGAGCGGGTGAAGGCGTACTGGGTGTCGGTGTCGATGTTCATCTTGACGACGCCGTTGGCGACGGCTTCGGCGATTTCGGCATCGGTCGAGCCTGAGCCGCCATGGAATACCAGGTCGAGAGGCAGCGCTGCGAGTCCGAACTTGGCGGACAGGCCGGTCTGAATCTGCTTGAGGAGTTCTGGGCGCAGCTTCACGTTGCCGGGCTTGTACACGCCGTGCACGTTGCCGAAGGTGAGGGCGGCCATGTAACGGCCCTGCTCGCCGAGGCCGAGGGCCTCGACCATCTTGATCGCATCGTCGAGCGTCGTGTACAGGTTCTCATTGACGTCGGCCTGCACGCCATCCTCTTCGCCGCCGACGGCGCCGATCTCGACCTCGAGAATGGCGTTGATCGCGCGGGTGCGTTTGAGGATGTCAGTGGCGATATCCAGGTTCTTGTCCAGCGCGATGGCCGACCCGTCCCACATGTGCGACTGAAAAATGGGGTTGCCGCCATCGGCTACCGCAGACTCCGAGGCTTCGATGAGCGGAATGACGAAGTCACCGAGCGCGCCCTCGGGGCAGTGATCGGTGTGAAGTGCCACGGTGATCGGGTAGTTGTCGGCGACCGAGTGCGCGAAACGGGCGAAGGCGAGCGCGCCGGAGGCCCGGTTCTTCACGGTGTGGCCGGCGAAGTAGTCGGCGCCGCCGGTGGTGACCTGGATGATGCCGTCGGATCCGGCTTCGGTGAGGCCCTGGAGGACGGCGTTGATGCTCTGCGACGAGGACACGTTGAACGCCGGGTAGGCGAACCCGCCTGTCTTCGCTTTGTCGAGCATGGCGGCGTACTGGTCGGGGGTTGCGATGGGCATTGCTTCTCCTCGAAAGTGTGCGGGGGTGTGACCCGAGTCTAGCCACGCCCGCCTCGGCGTGGTCCGTGCGCGATAAGGTGACTCGGGCGGACAATCCGCGCGACCCGCCGCGCATCCGTCGTATTCGAAGTCGAACTTACGTCCGGGAGGACCTTTTGAACAGCACCGAGACCGCCACTCTGTTTCAACACCCCGACCGTAACCTCGCGATGGAGCTCGTTCGAGCCACCGAGGCCGCCGCTATCCGTGCCGTGCCCTTCATTGGCCGCGGCGACAAGAACGCCGCCGACAAGGCCGCCGTCGACGCTATGCGCGCCTTCCTCGGCACCGTCAACTTCGACGGACTCATCGTCATCGGTGAGGGCGAAAAAGACGAAGCCCCCATGCTTTTCAACGGTGAGCACGTCGGCAACGGCCGCGGCCCCGCCTGCGATATCGCCGTGGACCCCATCGACGGAACGAGCCTCACCGCCGCCGGCCGCCAGAACGCCGTCTCCGTCATCGCCGTGTCGGACCGCGGCACCATGCTGGACGCCTCGTCGATCTTCTACATGGACAAGATCGTCACCGGTGCAGCCGGTCGCGGCGTCGTCAGCCTCGACCAGTCGATCGCCGACAACCTGCGTGAGCTTGCCAAGGCAGTGAAGAAACCAGTCGGAGAGCTGACGGTTGCCGTACTCGACCGCCCCCGCCACGCCGGCCTGATCGACGCGATTCGCAGCGCCGGCGCCGGAACCCGCCTTATGCTCGACGGCGACGTGGCTGGCGGTATCAACGCTGCGCGCTACGAGACCCGAATTGACATGTGCGTCGGCATCGGCGGAAGCCCGGAGGGCATCACCACAGCCTGCGCGCTCAAGGCGCTCGGCGGCTACATGCAGGGACGCCTGGCTCCGAAGGACGACGCTGAGCGTGCTCGCGGAGTCGCGGCCGGCCTCGACATCGACAAGCTGCTCGAAATCGACGACATGGTCAGCGGGGACAACACGTTCTTCGTGGCGACCGGTGTGACCGACGGCGGACTCGTCGACGGCGTGCGTCGCAAGGGCCCGATGATCCGTACCGAAAGCATCGTGCTGCGCTCGCGTTCGGGCACGGCCCGTCGCGTCATCGCCGAGCACCTCGCCGAGAAGTGGCTGTAGTCGCTTCGACCGGCTCGGAGCTGGCGTGCAAGACGGGCTCGTAACGCAAACTGCACGCCTCGGGTCTGTTTGTTCAGACTTGGGGCGTGCAGTTCTTCGTTCACACTCTCTGTCACCGACTTACACGTGTACCTCGGAATCCGATTCGCCGGCATCAGCGAGACGCCGGTCGATCACGCTATGTCTGGCCTCATTCAATTCAGCGCCGTCCAGTTGAACGGGCAGGTCCAGCTCGTCGGAAACAGATGCCGGCGCCTCCAACTCGGGCGCGGTCAGCTTGCGCGGCGAATCGTGAATGATTGCCGGTTCAGTGAGCAGCCCAATCTTGGTCTGGTCGATCCCCGGAAACTGCCGAGCGGTTACGAGCACCCGGGATTCGAGTGAGTTGGCGAATTTGTTGTAGCTGTCCACCGTGCGCTCGAGCGCCTTGCGCAGCGACTCGGCATGGCCGCTGAGCGCACCGAGCCGCTGGTACAGGGCATTGCCGAGGTCGAAGAGTTTCTGCGCCTCATCGGTGACGGCCTGCTGCTGCCAGGTGAAGGCCACCGTTTTCAGCACCGCCCACAGGTTCACCGGTGAGGCCAAGGCAACTCGCTTGCTGAACGAGTAGTCGAGAATTGACGGGTCGGCCTCGAGCGCCGCGGACAGCAGGGATTCGCTCGGAATGAAGGCGATCACGAACTCCGGGCTGGCATCGAAGCCTTCCCAGTAGGTCTTCTTGGCGAGCGCGTCAATGTGCGCGCGCACGGCCTTTACGTGCTTGTCGATCAGCAGCTTGCGGCGGGCACCCTCTTCGCCTGTGGCCGTGTAGGGAATGGTGCTGGCTTCGATGTAGTGCTCCAGCGGAACCTTGGCATCGATCGCGATCGACTTATTGCCGGGCAGCCGTACGACCATGTCGGGACGGCCAAGGCCGGCATCCGTCGTGATATTGGTCTGCGTGTTGAAGTCGACGTACTGGGCCAGACCGGCAGCTTCGACGACGCGCCGCAGCTGGGTCTCGCCCCAGACACCACGGGTGCTGTTGGAACGCAGGGCACTCGCGAGTGACTCGGTGGTCACCCGTAATTGCTGATCTGAAATTTGCGCCTGCTTGAGCTGCTGCGAGAGCGAACCGTACTGTTCACTGCGCTGCGTCTCGAGCTCGGTGACTTTCTCCTGCATGGTGCGCAGCGTCTCACGAACGGGGCTGAGGGCCTCGAGTACGAGGTGCTCGCGCTTCTCCCGCTCGGACTGCAATTGCTGATCTGACCGCTGGCGCTCGACGGCCTCACGTGACGTGGCCCGGTCGTGGTCGATCTGCGCCGAGAGACCGTCGACGGTGGCGAGAGCGGCCGACAGCTCACTCTGCAGGGCAGCGCGAACCGTGGCCTCGCTCGCTCGGGCCTCGGCGAGGGCTACCTGATGATGGGCTTCGAGCATGGCGGGGTCGTCACCCCCGGTAGCGGTGGCGCGCGCGCGGTTGCGTTGCAGCACCACCACGGCCAACAGGGCGCCCAGCGCGGCGCCGACGACGAGACCGACGATCAAACTCAGCAGTGGATCCATGCTTTAAGTCTGCCAGCGACCACTGACATCGCTGGAATGACACTCGGACCGGTCCACATGCCCGAGCCAATCCAGCCGGCTGAGCGCCGCTAGTTGAGCGCCATCGGCCCGTGCGTCGACGCGTGCTCCTTGGTGGCCGCTGGCCCGATCACGCCGATCTTGACCCGGGTCACGTGGGCCAGCTGCTCGATCGTGTCGACCTCGTGACGCCCTGCCGCATGGATCATGATGGCCGCACACGCCTCGGCGTCGGCCAGCGCGTTGTGGTGCGAGAAGTCCTCGAACCCGGCCGCCATGGCCGCGACCGGCAGACGGTACGACTCCAGGTGATAGGTACGGCGAGAAACCTGCAGGCTGCAGACATATTGAAAATCGGGCACCGGCTGGCCGGTCACGAGCGATGCTGTCTTGACCACGCCGAGGTCGAAACCGGCGTTGTGGGCGACGAGATAGTCGTCGCCGACGAAGGCGACCAGCTGCGGAAGCTGCTCGGCCCAGCTGGCGGCATCCACGACATCCGCTGCGGTGATGCCGTGGATGCGCGTGTTCCACTCGGAGAACTCGTCGTGGCCGGGCGGCGGTGCAATGAGCCAGTAGGCCGAATCGACGACCACGCCGTCACGCACTTTCACCATCCCCACTGAGCACGCCGAGGCGCCCGAGGAGTTGGCGGTTTCGAAATCGATCGCGGTGAAATTCAGCACGCCTCATGGTCTCACGGGCCACCGACAGAGCCCGCGCAGACGTGGCCGGTAGAATGGTCTCTCGTGGCTCTTACAATTGCAATCGTCGGACTCCCCAATGTGGGCAAGTCAACCCTGTTCAACGCCCTGACCAAGAACAACGTGCTCGCAGCGAACTACCCGTTCGCCACGATCGAGCCAAACGTTGGAATCGTGAACCTTCCCGATTCGCGCCTGGCCGACCTGGCGACAATCTATGGCAGCAAGACCCTGCTGCCAGCGCCGGTGTCGTTCGTCGACATCGCCGGCATCGTGCGTGGCGCGAGCGAGGGGGAGGGGCTCGGTAACAAGTTCCTCGCCAACATTCGCGAAGCGGATGCCATCGCCCAGGTCATTCGCGGATTCGCCGACCCGGACGTGGTGCACGTCGACGGCAAGGTCAACCCGGCCGGCGACATGGAGACCATCAATACCGAGCTGATTCTCGCCGACCTGCAGACCCTCGAGAAGGCCGTGCTGCGCTTCGAGAAAGAGGTCAAGGGCCGCAAGCTACCCGCCATCGTGCTGGAGACCGCGCTCAAGGCGCAGGCCATTCTCGACGGCGGCCAGCCGCTGTCGTCGGCCACGCTCGACATCGAGCCGATCCGTGAACTCGGCCTGCTCACCGCTAAGCCCTTCATCTATGTCTTCAACGTCGATGAGGCCGTGTTGCAGGACCAGGCCAGGCTCGACACCCTTGCCGCGCTCGTCGCTCCGGCGAACGCCGTGTTCCTCGACGCGAAGCTTGAGTCCGAGCTGAGCGAACTCGACGCCGAAGACGCCGCTGAGATGCTCGCCTCGACCGGTCAGGCCGAGAGCGGTCTCGACCAGCTCGCGCGCATCGGCTTCGATACCCTCGGGCTGCAGACCTACCTCACGGCCGGCCCCAAAGAGTGCCGTGCCTGGACCATTCACAAGGGTTGGACCGCGCCGCAGGCCGCTGGGGTCATTCACACCGACTTCCAGAAGGGTTTCATCAAGGCGGAGATCTTCTCCTTCGAGGACCTCATGGCCGCCGGTTCGATTGCCGAGGCCCGTTCCAAGGGCAAGGCCCGCATTGAGGGCAAGGAATACGTCATGCAGGACGGCGACGTGGTGGAGTTCAGGTTCAACGTCTAAGCTCGACCTTTTCGCGATCGTCATCACAGCAACATCAATCGAAGGAGACCATCGTGCCTGTCATCGCCATCATCGGAGCCGGACCGGGACTCGGCGCAGCAGTTGCGCGAAGGTTCGGGCGCGAAGGCTTCTCAATTGCCCTGATCGCCAGGAACCCGTCGAAACTAGACGCTATGGCAGCCGAGCTCACCACTGCCGGCTTCACCGCGAGTGCTTACGCTGCGGATGTCCGCACGCCGGCGTCACTCGAAGCTGCCCTTGCGAACGCGGCGGCAGAACTCGGGCCCATCACCGCGCTGCAATATAGCCCGCTCCCGTCGCGCGACTACCTGAAGCCCGTGCTTGAGATGACTCCCGAGCTGGCGTTAGAGGCCCTGCAATTCTCGGCCCTCGGGCTCATCCACGCGGTGCGTGCAGTGCTCCCGGCGATGCGTCAGGCAGGTAGCGGAAGCATCATCATGATCAACGGTGGAACCTCCGTGAAGGCCCGCGCCGACTTCGCCGGAACATCGGTCGCCTTCCCGGCCGAGAGCGCCTACGGCGAGATGCTCCACGATGCCCTCGCGGGTGAGGGCATCCGTGTCAACCAACTTGTGATTCCCGGCGGCATCCCACAGCTTCAGCTTGCCAACGGCATCGATGGGGTCGCCGATCGCATCTGGGACCTCCACGCCGTTGCCGGTCCGTTCCGCACCATGCTCATCCCGATTGAGGACGGTCGGGAGTAGGGCAGTAGCTGTCTCTATTCTCAATCGGACTGTAGGACGAGAGCAAAGTCAATTCTCTGACGTTGATCGGTTCGGCGGACGTCATCGCGGGTTTCGGTGGCCCATTTCACGACGTGGAACGGGTCGGCGCAGCGGATGGCGTTGGGGGCTTTGTCCGCGACAACACTGGCGATCCAGGCCGCACCATCGGCAGAAACATGCGTGATCTGGGCCGACCGCTCCGGTCCTAACGCGTCGATACATGTCGCGAGGGTGGCTTTGTCCTGGCCCGGTGCTGCCCACACAAGACGGCCGGAATCGTGGTCGACGACGCAGGTCAAATACCTGTGGCCGCGCTTTTAACTGATCTTGTCAATTCCGATCCGCGATGCGCATCAGCACAGGGAGGGCGGTCTTGGACGTTTGTGTGGCCAGCCACGGGACTTGGTCGTCAAAAAATAGGGTCTGACCGCTCTGGTGCCGGGCCCACCGCACGCCGGCGACGGTCACATCGTGGACGCGGCAGGACACACGCGGCGCGTCAGCTTCAAGGTGAACTTGAATTGAGCACACGTCCAACCCCCACCAGCGACGCCGCCCGTCACCGAGGTCGCAGCGTGGGCTGCGCTTCTGACAGGACTCGCATCGGTTCCGTTTCGACGCCATCGGACGCACCAACGCGATCAAAATCCTGCCCTCCAGATCAAGATCGACGTCCTCGACGAACGTGTTCTCGACACCGAGGAGAGTTCGCCATATTCTCCGTGCTCGCATGCCGCTTTTTCCGTTCCCGAGTTTCTTACCTTTGACAGTTAGAAACCTAGGAGGAGAGCCGCGTGCGGCCGTTAATGCGCTCCCAACGAACCCACGGATACTTCAGGAGAGCCAAAAATCATTCTCTTTGATTTGGCATCTCGATACGCAATACTTACCTGGTCGGCACCGCGGTAGTGGCGGCGAGAAACTTCAGCGACGATGCTAGGAGACCGGATGACCATGACACAGACGACGCTCGACGAGACCGTTGCGGAGGTGACGGCAGTGGCCGCCGCTCACGCCGAACAGGTCGATACAGACGGTACGTATCCGATCGCTGCGGTCGAGGCGCTGCGCCGGAGTGGGCTGCTCGGGCTGGTGATCAGCGAGGACGCCGGGGGCATGGGCGCCGGTCCGACCGAGTTTATCCAGGTGGTCGGCTCCATCGCTGCGGCCTGCGGCTCGACCGCGATGATCTACCTGATGCACGTCGCGGCGGCGGTGACAGTGGCATCCGCCCCTCCGACCGCGATGCCGGACCTCCTGTCGCGAATGGCGTCGGGCGAGGTGCTCGGCACACTCGCCTTCAGTGAAAAAGGATCGCGGTCGCACTTCTGGGCCCCCGTGTCGGAATCCGTCACCGACGGCGACGATCTGCGCTTTTCCGCCTACAAGAGCTGGGTAACCTCGGCCGGTCACGCAGACGTCTACGTCATGTCGTCGAAGAGCGCTGTCGACCCAGAGACCGTCGACCTGTACGCGATCCCCTCAGCCACCCCCGGTCTGGAGATCGCCGGCCCCTGGCGAGGGCTTGGGCTGCGTGGCAACGCGTCGAGCCCGATGTCGGTGTCGGTGAAGATTCCATCCGGCTATCGCATCGGCGAGGCGGGGAGCGGGTTCGGCACCATGATGGCCACCGTGCTGCCGTGGTTCAACCTGGGCAACTCGGCAGTGTCGCTCGGGCTCTCGCGGACCGCGGTGGATGCGGCGACGACCCATGTGACTGGGACCCGGTTGGAGCATCTGGATCAGGCGCTGTCGGCGTTACCGACCATTCGCGCTCAGGTGGCGAAGATGAGCATTGCGCTTGCGGCCCAGGGTGCCTACCTGGCTCTGGCGGCGGCACGGGTAGCGAGTCCCGCTGACGACACCGGATTGTTCGTGCTCGGAGTGAAAGCCTCGACGAACGACGCCGCGCTGACGATTACCGAATCGGCGATGCGGGTCTGCGGCGGTGCGGCATTCTCGAAACATCTTCCCATCGAGCGAGCCTTTCGGGATGCGCGGGCCGGCTCGGTCATGGCCCCCACGGCCGACGTGCTCTACGACTTCTACGGCAAGGCCCTCACCGGCCTTCCCCTGTTCTGAGCGCCGGATGTCACAACTAATCGGAGCGCCCCTGCTCGTCGGAGCCGTCGCGTATACGCCCAATGTCGTTCCCATCTGGGAGGGCATCCGTGATTACTTTGACGAGCCCGACACGGCCATGGATTTCGTGCTGTTCTCCAACTACGGCCGTCTGGTCGACGCTTTGCGGGCCGGAATGATTGACATCGCGTGGAATACCAACCTGGCTTATGCTCGCACCGTGCTGCAAACCGATGGGCACGTGCGGGCGCTCGCGATGCGCGACACCGACGCTGCGTTCTCGACGGTGTTCGTGGCGGCGGCGGGCAGCGGATGGTCGGGTCCCGGCGACATCGGCGCCCGGCGGCTGGCACTCGGCTCGGCGGACTCCGCGCACGCCGCGATCTTGCCCCTGCACTACCTTCGCGCGGCCGGCGTGAATGTGGACCACATGCAGCTGAAACGCTTCGATAGTGACATCGGCAAGCATGGTGACACCGGGCGAAGCGAGCTGGACGCGATCGACGCGGTTCTTGCCGGGGACGCCGACGTCGCCGCTATCGGCATCACGGTCTGGGAGAACATTGGCCGCGGTGAGCTGATGCCCGGGATGCTGGAACAGGTCTGGCAGACCGAGACCTACTCGCACTGCATGTTCACCGCCCTGGACACGCTTCCCGAGGCGGTGAGTGCTCCGTGGGTGGCAAAGTTGCTCGCCATGGACTGGGAGGTGCCCGCGCACCGGCGCATCCTTGAACTGGAAGGGCTCACCCAGTGGGTCGAGCCACACCTTGACGGCTACGCCGGCCTCTTCGAGGCGATTGCTGAGCAGGGCGTCGATTCCCGATGGTAGTCATGGCGCTCATGCGCACCGTCGAACAGTTGGCCGAGGGGGACACCGCCGAGTTCCCGGTGGCGTCGGCGAGCGAACTGGACTTGGTGCGCCGGTGGTGCGCGAAGACCGGCAACACGGTGGTCAGCACAATGATGGTCGAGCAGGATGCCGGTTACGTCACCGTCGGTCGCGGACGACCGCGCAACCCGGCGACGATGATCCCCGCCGATCGGATGCCCGGAGCCCGGCTGTGGCTCTATACCAATTTTCATTGCAACCTGGCCTGCGATTACTGCTGTGTGGCGTCTTCACCGAGAGCCGACCCGCGGCTGCTGAGAATCGAGACGATTGAAGCCCTCGTTGCCGAAGCCGCAGCGTGGGGCGTGCGCGAGCTCTACCTCACCGGCGGTGAGCCATTCCTGCTGCCCGATATCGATGCGATCGTGCGGTCCTGCGTCGACCGGCTGCCGACCACGCTGTTAACCAACGGGATGCTGTTTCGTGGTCAGGGACTGCGCAAGCTGCAGGCGATGCCGCGCGCTGGCTTCGCTCTGCAGATCAGCGTGGACTCGCCGACCGCGGAGGTACACGACTCGCACCGCGGCGTTGGGAGCTGGAAGCGGGCGCTAGCCGGCATTCGGGTGGCACTCGACGAGGGCTTCACCGTGCGGGTCGCCGCGACCATCTCGGCGCACGATGACCCGGCATTGGATGAGATGCACGCGCTGTTCGATGGGCTCGGGATTCCGCGGGCCGATCAGGTGATCCGTCCGATCGCCCTCCAAGGGGTCGCCGATGAAGGGTTCGCATTCTCGCGGGAGTCGCTAATTCCCGAGGTGACTGTGACGGCCGACGGCATCTACTGGCATCCGGTCGCTGCACTCGATGAGGATGCCCTCGTCAGCCGGCAGATTCTGCCGCTCGCTCCTTCTCTCGACCGGGTCAGTGAACTCTTCGCCGAGCAGTGGTCGTCGATGACGGCCGCGTCAACTCTCTTCGCCTGCGCCTGAATAGGAACACCATGACGGGTATCGGAACGCCAGTGAACGCCAGGGCACTGGACGTCAACGCCATCGCTGCCGGCCGGCCAACTCGCGTGGTGCTCGCGGCCGTGCGGATCGCTGTGGGGCTGATGTGGCTGCAGAACGTGAACTGGAAAAGACCGCCCGACTTCGGTCAAGAAGCGGGCAACGGGCTGTATCAGTACACGAATTACGCCGTGGAGAACCCGGTTCTGGCGCCCTTTACCTGGCTGGTGCAGAACGTCATCTTGCCGAACTTCGCTCTGTTCGGCTGGGCGGTACTCCTCGCAGAATTCTGCCTCGGTGCGTTCCTGCTGGTCGGGCTCCTGACTCGCTTCTGGGCGATCGTTGGAATACTGCAGACGATCGCAATCACGCTCTCGGTGCTGAACACACCGATGGAGTGGCACTGGAGCTATTACCTGATGTTTGCAGCCCAATTCGTGATCCTCGCCACCGCCGCCGGGCGTGTCACAGGAGTCGATGGACTGCTTCGCCCCCGCTGGTCCCTCCGCTCGGGCCCGGTAGCCCGGCTGGCGATGGCGGTCTCGTGAACGCTCCCAACGGCACCGCACCGGTACGCGTTCCCCGCGCCTTGAGTTGGCGTACCCGCGGTCTGCTCGTCGCCGGGTTCACAGCGCTCAGCGCATTGTTCTCCCTCGTGGACTACACACCGTTGCATTTTGTTTCGGTGAACCTCATACAAGGGTTACTGCTGGTCGGTTTGGCCGCTCTAGCCGCACTGGGCTGCGTGCTGCGCATGCCCGTGCTGCTTCTCGTGGCCGGCGCGATTCTGATCGTCGCGGGTCTGGTGCGGCTGGTGACCTACGCGCAAACGATCGGTATCATTGCCGGTTCAGTGAACGCCGCCGCGCTGATGGTTGGGTTCGGCGCCGCCTTGGTCGCGATCTGGATAACCTCGCGGCCGATGCCATCGACCGTATAAGGCGCGTCGGCGACACGACCGTCTTCCCAACGCACGGCCGACGGCTTCTCTGCGTGGTTGATGGCGCGCGCGTTGTCGGCGACGCGGCGACTCAGCGGTTTAGCGGTTCAGTGGCGCAGTGGCAGACTGGGCGAATGACGACACTGCACCTCACCGGCGATGCCGCAGCAGACACCTTGCTCAGCGAGAACCCGTTCGCCCTGCTTGTGGGCATGCTCCTCGACCAGCAGATTGCCATGGAGACTGCCTTCGCTGGCCCGGCTAAGATTCACGACCGCATTGGCGCACTCGACCCGGCCACGATCGTGGCCTACGACGCCGAGGCCTTTGTGGAGGTGTTCCGCCAGTCACCGGCCGTGCACCGTTTTCCGGGCTCGATGGCCAAACGCGTGCAGGAGGTCGCCGCGGTCATCGTCCGCGACTGGAACGGCGACACGGCGTCGATCTGGACCGCTGACGACCCGGCCGGCCCGGAGATCCTGCGCCGGCTCAAGGCGCTGCCCGGGTTCGGCGAGCAAAAGGCGAAGATCTTTCTCGCGCTTCTCGGCAAGCGGCTCGGGGTCGACGCGGACGGCTGGCGCGAGGCATCCGCTCCCTATGGGGAAGAAGGGTCGTTCCGATCGGTGGCCGACATCGTCGACCCCGAATCACTCACTCGCGTGCGCGAGACCAAGCGGGCCGCCAAAGCGGCGGCGAAGGCGTAGCGGTGGGTGCGCACTTCAGCGCGGCGACCTTCGATTTTCTTGACGAACTCGAGCACCGCAACGAACGCGAGTGGTTTCAGGAACACAAAGCGATCTACGAGGTCGAGGTGAAAGAGCGGATGCTCGCGGTCATCGAGTCCCTCAACCGGGCGATGGGCGACTTCGCCGGTGACTATATTCGCCCGCCGAACAAGGCCATGTTGCGCATCTATCGCGATGTGCGTTTTTCCCACGACAAGACGCCGTACAAGACGCATCTGGCTGCCTCCTGGCCACGGCAGGGGTTGGAGAAAGCCGGAGGGGCTGGACTCTTTCTACAGGTCGGGGTGCACGGCGTGCTGGTGGCAGGAGGCGCCTACAGCCCACAGCCGCCGCAGTTGCGGGCTATTCGCGACTATGTGCTCGAGCATCACCTGAAGCTGCGTTCTCTGCTCGCCGCGCCCGCGCTCGCCCGCCTTGCCGAGCCGTTCGGCGGCAACAAGCTCACCCGCCCGCCGCGAGGCTTTCCGATCGACCATCCAGCGGGTGACCTGCTGCTCAATCGCAGCTGGGCGGTGTTTTCACACTTGCCCGGTGACAAGGCCCTCGATGACAATTTTACCGACCTCGTCATCGAACGCTTTCGAGCAATCCAGCCGGTCGTTGACTTTCTGAACATTCCGCTGGCCACGGCCACCCCGCTCGAGCAGGAAGCTGCCGTGGGTCGGCGTCGCTCCGCCTGACCGCGACCGACCGAACGGATGCCCGCAAGCCAGCGCCGGCTAGACCAGCGCCGTGATGCGACTCAGCACTCGCTCCGGAACGGCGTGCTGCGGCACTTCGCCCACCAGAAAATCGCCGTCCGGCAGCGTGCCGGAGTCGCTCGACCAGAAATCCGCACCGATCACCGCGCCGCGGAGCGCGCTGCCGTGCAACTCGACCCGATCCTCATGGCGCAGGGCGAGCGCCCACCGGTAGTGATCGGTGACGTTGGCGATCGGAGAATAGGTCGACAGCGGCACCGGCTCGAGAGCGGGGCCGCGATCATCCAGCAGCACCGCCATCAACGGCAGGGCGGCGAATCCGCGCAGCCAGTCGGCGACATACATCGACGCGTTTTCGGCACTGTCGGCGTCGAGCCCTGACACGTCCGCCGACCCGGAAAACGGATGCGTGCGCGCCAGCCACTGCATCGGTGACGGAATCTGCAGCACGACCGGCACCCGCTGGGTTTGGCTGAAGATGGTGGCCAGTTCGATGACGAACGCCGTCGTCGCGGCATCAGTGAGTAGGGTGCGCAGGGCATAGCCAGTGCGGGACTTGGCGCTCATTGCCGCCTGCAGGGTAGGGTCGCCGGCGACGCGTTGCGCGTAGAACCGGTCGAGGCTAAGCAGCGCGAGGTCGGACTCCAGTACGCCCTGAACCTGGCCGAAGAAGTGAGCGTAGGCCATCGGCTCCTGCCACGGCACGGGCTTGCCCTGCAAAAAAACGGATTGAGCGTAGTCATGGCTGTCGAGTACGACCGCCCGGCGGCGGCCCGACGTCGGCTCGGCCAGAAGCTCAGTCAGCGAAAGTGACAAGGTGTCTCCCATCAATCAATCAAACAAACAAAACGTTCGACCCGCGGCTGCGGGGCCGTAAGGAGACGGCCCCGCAGCCGCGGGTCAGCAGGTGGATATTAGGACTTGTGCGCGACGACTTCGCCGTACTTCTTCTCAAGTTCCCGCACGCGGGCTTCGAGCTTGCCGATCTTGAGAACCCGACGGTCCGGAATCATGATCAGCGGGAGTTCGGCGAGCTTGCCCTTGACCCGTTCCGGCTCCGCTCCACCCCAGTGGGTGGCAATCAGATTTTCGTCGTCGTCCTGGCCCCAGGAACCGAAGTAGTGCAGCTCGGCCGGCGGTTCTTCCTGCACGAACTTCTGCACGAACTCCTTGTAGGGAGTGCCGCGCGAAATACGATCGCGCCGCATCTGTGCCCGCAACTCGGCCGTCTGGTGCTCGTGCACGACGTAGGTGCCGGGCTCCCAGACCACGCCGTACATGGTCGACGCCGTGTGGGCGCTGATGCGGTCGAGTTCCAGGTCGGTCACCACGAGCTCAGGGTCGCGCTCGAGCACGTCGCCGTAGCCGCCGCCCGCTCCCTGGGCGATCATGTAGAGCTCGCCCTCCTTCGCCACGTCGAACTGCAACCCCATGTGCGAGGACTGGTAGTCGCCGCCCTCAAACGGCTGCTCGTTCATCACTCGTTCCATCGAGAGGTTGAACTGCGTCGGGTCCTTTTTGATGATGTCGTAGATGTTGACATTTTTCACCATCGCGAGGGGATACACGGGGCAACCGTAGCCACCGAACATGCCGGGCACGGAGGAGAACTTTGATCCGCTCGTGACGGTCATGAAACCCCAGCTGGGTGTGCCGCGCGAGGCGACCATCATTTCGTAACCCATGCCGCCGCGAAACTTGCCGAAGCCCTGATTGTCACGAACGAGACGCTTACTGACCAGCTGGAGAAAGGGGACTTCCTCTTCCATCACTTCCTGCTCGCCGATGTCGGCCATCGCGCAGAACAGCGGGGCAACAGCATCCTCGCCATCACGGAACGCTTTCGCTCCGCCGCCCATGCCGTTCAGGTCGGCGCAGAGGTTGCCGACCTGTTCGCCGTTTTGGGTGGTGCCGCCCCAGAGAAAGTCGTTGATCTGGTTGAACCAGGGCGCGACGACGTTGGAGTATTTCTGCGGTGCCGAGAACTGCATTTTGGCAAACGCACTCTGCAGCGCGGAGAAGCCGCGGAAGGAGGCTTGCAGCGACTGGCCTACGGGGGCGTCGTAACCGGCATCCGCCCAGCTGTGCTCTTCGGTGATGACTTCAATCGGGCTCATGGCACCGGTGGAGCGTGGCAGGTCGGGCCACCAGTACGACAGAATCGCCTGCACCATGAACGCCTTGGTTGAGGCGAGTGGCGAGTTGATGGCACGGTTGAGAATTTCGGGGCCGGTACCGGTGAGGTCCACGATCATACGCTCGCCCTTGATGGTGATCTTGCAGGCGAACTTGATCAAAATGTTTTCTTTCAGCGTTGAATCGACGAACTGGTTGAAAGTAACCGTGCCGTCGGGTAGTTCGGCGATGCGGCGACGCACCTCGGTTTCCACGTCTTCCACGGTGACGCGCAGAGAGGCAACGAATGTCTCCTGCCCGACCTCGTCGATGAGGCGGTCGACGGTGTCCATGATGCGGCGCACGGCGCCCATTTTCACCTTGATGTCGGCGAGCATGAGTTTCGGGTCGCGGGTCGAGTGCTGCAGAAAAGTCAGCAAGTCGCGCCGCAGGCGGCCCTTTTCCACGATCTTGATCGGCGAGGCCCGCAAGCCGTCATCGAACGGTGTCTCAGAGCCGCTGGGCATACCGCCCGGCTCGCAGGCGCCGTTTTCACCCTCGTGAATGGTCGCGCCAACCCAGGCGATGATGATGCCGCCGCGAATGACCGGTACGAGCATCGATTGATCGGTGTTGTGCACCATGCCGAAGCGGGAGTCGTTGTGGAAGAAACCGTCACCCTCGTTGATGCCGACGGTGGGCTCATCCTTCCAGTTCTTCATGATGTAGCGGATGGGGTGGTGCAGCACCGAGGAGAATGCGATCACACCACGGTTGGAGAGGTAGGTGACGTCACCCTCGGCGGTGTAGACCGCGCAGGACAGGTCCGCCCATTTGGCGCCGGGAGCGGCGCCCATGCTCTCGCACATTTCGAACGCTTCGTCGAGGGCGCCGGCCAGGCGCTTACGGATGCGGTCGATCTCGAGCGGGTCGATGCCTTTAGCGATGCACTCCTCCTCGTAGGCGGTGCGCGGCATGATCTCGTGGTGGCGCATGATCGCCGGGTCTGGTCCGAGAAAGAGGGTGGTCTCGTCCATGAATTTATCGACCCACTGCTGTTCCTGATCGGTCAATAGCTGGGCTGCGTCGTCGTTTCCGCTGGCGGGCACGAACTCGTCGGTTGTCAGTGTCATGGTGCTCAAGCTCCTTTGCTTATGCGAGGTGTTACGGGGATGGAAGACACGGTCAGTCGCTCAGCAGCCATACCGCTCCCTGCACGGTCGGCTCCAGGCGCCAGCCCGGTTCCACCAGATAGGTGGTGTTCTCGGTCGTGACGATCGCCGGACCGTGAATCACGTATTCGTGGTGGAGCGCCTCGGCATCGTAAACGGGGGTGTCGACCGGGCCGGCAATGCTGGTGAAGTGCACCGATCGGTGCGAGACCGGCGCCGGCTTGGACTTCTCGCCGCCGATCTTGATCGACTCGAATTGAATGACCTCGCCCTCGATGAACGACGCGACCCGAATCGTCTGTACGCGGATGCCTGCCTCCGGTGCCTGGGTCCCCTCGCCATAACGCTCGCCAAAGATCTCGGAGAACGTCTTGATCAGGTGCAGCACATCGGCGACCCCGTTGACCCGGTTGATGTCGAACGCTACGGCCGTTGTGACGAGTTGGTTGCCGTATCGCATGTCCATTTCGAGCCGGTAGCGCACGTCGGCGCGATCGTAGCCCTGGCGCACGAGGTCTTCGGCGCCCTTGGCCTCAAGCTCCTCGATGTACCCGTTGAGCGCGTCGTACTGGTTGTACAGGCTGCGCTTAATGGCTTCGTAGAGCACGACGTAGGCGCTGCGCTCGTGAATGTGCAGCGGTCGCATGTTGCCAGCCCCGAGCGCCGAAAACACCGACGCGAAGGGCGGAAACAGGATGCGGCTGATACCGGCGCTCGCCGCGATACCGCAGGCGTGCAGCGGGCCGTTGCCGCCATAAGCCAGCATCGTGTAGTCCTCGATGAGGCCGCCGCGCGAGCGCAGCTCTTTCTCGATACCGATCGCCATCTGCTCGTCGACGGTCTTTTTGATCACCTTGGCCACCTCGACGGCGTCGAGGTCGAGCTCGTCGCTGAGCGTCTCGTCGATCACATAGATCGATCGCTTCTTGTTGAGCTTGATGTGCCCGTTGGCGTAGTTGTCGGGGTCGAGGTAGCCGAGCACTAGGTCGGCATCGGTGACCGTTGGACGCAAACCGCCACGGTCGTAGCAGGCCGGTCCGGGGTCGCTTCCGGCCGATTCGGGCCCGATCTGGATCGCGTGGTGAATGCGGTTGTAGGCGGCGATCGAGCCGCCACCAGCACCGAGGGTGTTGAGGTGGATCATTGGCGCCGAGACCATCCAGCGTCCGATGGTGGGCTGGAAGTCGTAGTGCCGCACTCCGCCCTCGGGTACCAGTCCGATGTCGAATGAGGTACCACCCATATCCATCGACACGACGTCGCCGAGCCCGGTCGATTCGGACAGGTGCTGGGCCGCGCCGACGCCGGCGATCGGTCCGGAGTGAATCGTCTGCAGGGCATCCGTTGAATTGGGCTGCGCCATGCCGCCCGAATTGTGGATGACGAGCATCGGCTTCTCATAACCGGAGTCACGCAGGTTGTTGGAGAGTTGGTTGAGCGCGTGAAACATGGTCTGGTGCAGAAAGGCATCGACAACGGTGGCCATGGCCCGCACGTATTCGCCCTTACGGCCAGATACCTGGCTGCTCAGCAGCACGGGAATCGACCCAAGCTCGTGCGTGGGGTACTCGTCAAGGATGATCTCCAGAATGCGATCCTCGTGTACCGAGTTCTCGGTGGCGTTGGTCAGCGCAATGACGATGGCTTCGGCACCGTTGTCGACGAGTTCGCGTACTTGGGTGCGCACGTCGTCGTACATCAGCGGCACGAGCACCTCACCGACCGAGTCGATGCGTTCTTTCACAGAGCGGATGAGCCGGCGCGGCACGAGCGGGTCCGGCCGCTGGGCATCGGGCATATCGCCCTGCTTGACCCCGTCGAGTCCCTCGCCGTAGCCGCGGCCGCGGGAGAGTGGGATGGTGTCTTCGAAGCCGTGGGTGACGATGGCCGCGACCCGTGGCCCCTTGCCCTCGATCAGGGCGTTGGTGCCGAGGGTAGTGGCGTAACGCACCGAGTCGACCTCTTTGAGCGCGGTCTCGCGGCTGATGCCGGCCCGATCGCAGGCCCGGTCGAGGGCTTCGTTGAAGCCGAGAGCGAGGTTGTGGTGGGTGGTCAGCGCCTTCGACTCGATGTAGACGTCATCCCAGACGAAGAAACAGTCGCTGAAGGTGCCGCCGATGTCCACGGATATGCGTTTCACGGTCAGCGCCCTTCGGTGCGGTGGGAGTGGGAGTGTGCGGACACGGAATCGAACCGGGCGCTGAGGTCGGTCTCAGCGTTTTCGCCCGGACCATAGTTGACGATCTCTTCGGGGTTACCACCGTGGGCCTCCCACTTTTCACGCAGCGAATCGATGTCCCAGAGCATGTCGACGGTCGGCGGGTGCCCTGGCGGCAGGTATTCCGCTTCGATCTGCGTGCCGCAGGTGGGGCAGTAAAACTCCAGAATGCGGCAGAAGGTGGGGTCGGGCGAGAAAGTGAACTCGTACTTTTCCGGGTCAATTACCGGGGGATGAATTTCCCGGGGGTCCCGGTCGTAGACGAGGGTGCCTTCCTTGTAGTTGCCGCGGGCGTCGCCGAAGTCGTGGGCGCACACGCGGCAGATCCACCGCTCCGTGTCGAGGTCGATGAGCAGGTATTCGGTCATGGGAACGCGCATTGTGTTTGTACCTTCCTTGGGAAACACGAGTGGGTTGAGGGTCAGAGCGTGTCGGCGAGTTGCAGATCGCCGGCGGTGGAGACCGTGAGAGTCCAGCCGAGCGGCACGCGCGCGGTGAAGAACGGTCCCTCGACAATGGCCGGTCCGGCCGCCGTGGCACCGGGCTTCTGGTCGTCGAGTTGGTAGACGGCAACGCTGTCGATCTGAGTGGAAGTCGAGCGCACCTGCCGGGCTCCGGCGGCGACGGCGGCGCTCGCCGCAGCGGGCACCCCGCTGGCGATCGTCGGGTGCGGCAGCCGGAAGGTGGCCTTGAGCGTCAGGATCTCTTCTTCATCTTCGACGATCGTCGACCAGTCGAGTTCGCACTCACTCAAATCGTGCCCCTCCTGGAACATGTCCTTTCCGGCATCCGCTTGCATTGACGTGCGCACCGCAGCGACCTCGGCAGCGGAGAAACCCGTCACGCTGGTTTCGTAGGACTGCGCGACGTCGGAAAAGCTGATGCCGTAGGCGGAGAACACCGCGGCGAGCCTCGGCACAAGCACCCGGTGCGCCCCGGCAATGCGTGCGGCGCTGCAGGCGTTCATCGGTCCGCCACCGCCGAACGCGGCGACGGTCGTCTCGCCGGTTGGGCTGACCAAGTCGGCGAAGGACCGGGCCAGATGGCTGGAGTAGCTGGCCTCCATGCGAATCAGCGCTTCCTCGAGACTGATTCCGAGCGGATCGGCAACGGTCTTCGCGATGACCGCCCGCGATCGTGCGGCGTCGAGGGCCATCTCACCATTTAGGTAGGTGGCCGGGTCGAGCACGCCGAGTAACAGGTTGACGTCGGTGATCGTGGCCGACGTTCCGCCGAAACCGAAGCAGGCCGGTCCGGGCGCGGCGCCGACACTCTCCGGTCCGACGGTGATCTCGCCGTCGTGCACGGCGATGATCGAGCTGCCGCCGACGCCGGTTGAACGCACATCGCTCATCTCATACGAGATGTCGACTCCCTGGATCGATCCGCGCCGGTCGACGGCGATAGTGGAATTGGCGACGGCGCCGACATCCGTTGTGGTGCCGCCGACGTCGATCATGAGCACGTTGTCGAGCCCGTAGGCCTCGGCGAGGGCGCGCGTGCCCTCGAGTCCGCCGCGTGGTCCGGAGGAATAGGTCTTGAGGGCGACCGACTTGGCCACGCGGGAGGAGGCACCGTCGTTGCGGTAGATCAGCAGCGGGTTCTTTACCTTGTAGGCGCGCAGCCGGTGTTCGGCGCTGTACAGAAAACGCTCGACCGTCGGGTGCAGGAAGGAGTTGAGAATGCCCGACCAGACCTGGCGCTGGCGGGAGGTGTCCGAAGCAAACTCACGCGAGAACAGAATCGGCACCGAACCGAGCAGGTGTCGGGGAAAATTCTTGAGCATGGTGCGCTTGAACAGGTGCTCGCGCTCGGCGCTCAAGCTGGCGACGACGAGCCGCTCAGCGCCGGCAGTGGTCAGCCGGTTGATCTCGGCGACGAATTGCTGGGCGAGGTCCTCCGGAGCGCCTTCGGCGGCGATAATACCGACGCGGGCGCCGATCAGATCCAGAAACAGCCCCGCCGTGTCAACCGACGTGCCGAGCGCGCCCGGCAGAGAAGGATCGTCGGTGATCAGCCCGATCATCGGGCCCTTGCGCTGCACGAGCGCATTGGTGCCCTGTGTCGACGAATAGCGGATGTGCTGGGTCGAGTGCAGCAGTTCGGCCAGGTTTGCGTCGCCGAACAGCTGAGCGGATGCCTTGGTCATCGCGTCGAACAGACACTGCGACAGGTCGACCGGGGTGGTGAGGGTCTTGGTGAACGTGAAATCCGTGCCGCTGGCGACGACAATGTCGGTGAGGGTTCCACCGTTGTCGATGTTGATCAATCGTTCCATGAGCGCTCCTTTGCGATGCAGTTGTGAGTGACCGATGCTCCCTGGGGAGTCACTCCAGCAAGAATGACCCCGCAGTCACAACGTGGCGTGTCCCACATTGGGACACCGCACCGCTAGCGCTCGTGGGGTTGCAGAGGGCATGCTTGCAGAGTCCACAAGGGAGTAGATATGCATAGAGTCGCCGATCGGCGAATCAAGATTGCCGCTGCTCGCGCCAATTTTCTGCGCTTCGGCCATGCCGAAACCCAATCGGTTCCCGGCCCGGTGGCAGCTTCCTGGCAGCGATCCGTCTCGGCCGGCGTTGATGCTGCCTCGTCGCACGCGGTGTTTCACAGCGACCTCGATCTCACCGGTCGGCTCATGCGCTGCTCGGCCCCGGTCATTGCGCGACTGAGTGAGGAGATGGCAGAGATGCCGCTGTCGATCGTGCTGACAGACTACAGAGCGAGAATTCTGAGTCGTTCCGAAACCGACAAGACCATCGGAACTCTGCTCGACGAGGTGTCGCTTGCGCCGGGTTTCAACTACGCCGAGGCCAGCGTGGGCACGAACGGCATCGGCACCGTGCTCGAGTCGGGTCAGTCGTTGTACATAGTGGGACCTGAACATTTTCTGGAGCACCTGCAGCCGTTCGCGTGCGCCGGCAGCCCCATTCGGGACCCGCTCACCGGCCGCGTCGAGGGGGTGCTTGACATCAGCTGTCTGAGCGAAGATTCCAGTCCGCTCATGCATTCCCTGGTACGGTCCGCCGCGCGTGAGATCGAGCGCAACCTGCTCGTCGACCGCAGCCAACGGCAGCAGGCACTGTTCGAGGCATATGTGCGAGTCGATGCCCGCACCCGCGGAGCCGTCATGGCGATCGGTGGAACCGTGGTGATGGGCAACGCCGTAGCGCAGAGCCTATTCTCTCCCGACGAACAGTGGACCATTCACGAGCACGCCCGGTACTTGATGATCGCCCCGGGGCAGCCGGTCGACGAGATCGAACTCTCATCGGGCAAGGTCGTGCAGATTCGGGGCAAGCGCGTCGTGGTGGGACCTGACGTTGCCGGCGTCGTCGTCGTCGTCGACATCCTGTCCGAGCCGGCGCCGGTACCCGCATCCAGGCTCACGCTGCCGCCGCTGCGTGAGCAGCGGGTGACCGAACCGGCGCCTGGCGGCGTTGCCGCGTCATCGGCGATCCTCCGCGATGTATCTTCCTTGCTCGGCAAGCGCGCCTCGAGCAGCATAGTTACTGCGATCACCGCTGGCGCCGCGCTGCTTGTTCTGGGTGAAGCTGGCGGCGGCAAGGTATCGCTGCTCGCCGAAGTCTACGGCCAGATCGTTCCGCTGGGCCGTAAAGTCGTGTTCCGCGCTGACGAGCTCAACGAGCGCGGCCTGCACTCGATCATGGACACCGACCTGGCCACTGGCGACGCCCGGCCGACGCTGTACATCTTTCGCAATTTCGACCGCTTGAGCGAGACGGTCGCTGCGGAACTGGACGCATTTCTGGTCATTCGGGAGGCGACGGCCGCCTCGGGCGGCATCGCCGCTACGGTGTCCCAGCCAGACCTGCAGGCAGATCTGGCTGCTGCCCGCCCCTACACGACCCTGCTGCACCATTTTGAGACTTCCGTCACGGTCGCGCCGCTTCGGCATCGCATCGAAGACCTGCCCGACATTGTCACCCGGGTGCTCGCGCGGCGGGCCGGACTTCGCCCCGCCACCGTGAGCGCGGGCGCGATGCGGGTGATCTCCCGCTATCCCTGGCCGGGCAACATTCGTCAGCTCGAAGAGGCGCTCGACACCGCCCTGCGCACACGCCCGGTAGGTGCCATCCAGGCCGAAGACCTGCCCGCCTACTGCCACGGCGGCGCACCCCGGCTGTTGTCGGCGCTCGAAGCGGGGGAGCGCGACCTGATCGTCGGCGCTCTGCACAAAGCCGACGGCAACCGGATGCGCGCCGCCGAGTCACTGGGAATCGCCCGGTCGTCCCTCTACCGCAAGCTCAAAAGCTTCGGCATCAGGGTCACCGACTCGTAGTCGCGGCTGGCCGCATCCGCTTGATCGACCAGACCACCACGACGGCGACGAGCGCCATCGCGCAGAGGCCGAGAGCGGAATACCCGGCCAGCGCCAAGATTGGACCGGCGATCGCGCCGCCGAGCGCGCCGGCCGCGTTCATGGACAGGTCGGAGAATCCCTGCAGCGAGGAGCGATCCTCAATGTCGACGGCCTCCGACACGAGCGCCGAACCCGCCACAACGGATGCCGACCAGCCCAGTCCCAGAAAGATGAGGCTTACGGTCATGGTGCTCTGCGATCCGTCGCTGAGCCAGGCCACGGTGAGGGCGACGAGCAGCAATAGTTGCCCACCGAGAATGACCGGCAGGCGACCGAGCCGGTCGGAGAGGGCGCCGAACACGGGGGAGAAGGCATACATTCCGGCCACGTGCAGGCTGATGGTCAGCCCCACGATCGTGAGGGTGGCGCCGTGGTCACGCAGGTGCACCGGCGCCATCGACATCAGGGCCACCATCGTGGCGTGACTGAGGGCAATGACCAGCACCGCATAGCGGGCCGCCGCGTTGCTCCGCAGAATAGCCAGGCCGCCACTGGCCCGGCGGATTCCCGCACTCGTCGTGCGCGCTGCCAGCGCCGTCAGCAGGGGGTCGGGTCGCAGGCCGAGAGCGTAGACGAAGGCGGCGGCGACCGTGGCCGCGAGGGAAAACGCGAACGCGCCCGTCATGGCCGGAAGACCGAGGGCGGCGCCGAGCGCTTCGCCCGGTCCGAACAGGTTGGGGCCGAGCACGGCACCGATCGTCGTCGACCAGACCACGACGGAGAGATCCCGCGCGCGAAAGCGCGAGGTGGCCAGGTCGGTGGCGGCGAAGCGGGCCTGCAGGTTGGTGGCCGAGCCGGCGCCGAGCAGCATCAGAGCCAGCAGGAGCAGCGGAAAGATGTCGACGGACACCGAGAGGATGGCGAGTATCGCGCCGGTTCCCGCAATGAGCGAACCCGTTGCGAGCGATACACGGCGCCCGCGCGCTTGCGCCAGGCGGGCCAGTGGTACGGCCACGATGGCCGCGCCGAGGGTGCTCATGGTGGCGGCCATGCCCGACCAGGCGCTCGATCCCGACAACTGCGCGGCGAGGAGCGCGCCGAGCGACAGCGTTGCTCCCATTCCGATGCCCCCGAGAATCTGGCCCGTGATGAGTAGCCGCACCACGCGCTTCTGCAGGGCGGTGTGCCCCACTGGAACCGGTAGCGGTGCCGTCGATTCGGCGGGCGTCGTGTCCTGTGTCATCGTCTGCTCCCCCTGGTACGGCATCGGAAGGCCCGCGTTGCCGTGCACCTGAGGTTCACTCTATCGAGCAGCCCGCGTAGCCCGGTTTGCATCATCGTAGTATACCCCATTGGGTATAAGCGATTCCGGTCAGTGAGCAGCGCACCTGCCGCTAGCCTCGCGCATTTGGCAATGGGAACCTGCGGTCAATGAGACTATGGAGCAATGACCGGAACACTCGTGGCCAAGGGCCTGGCCGGCGGCTACGCGCACCGCACCCTCTTTGAATCGCTCGACCTCACCGTCGCCCCCGGCGACGTCATCGGCGTGGTCGGTGCTAACGGGGCCGGCAAGTCCACGCTGCTGAACCTGCTGGCGGGGCTCGGCGAGCCGCAGGCCGGCACCATCACGCTCAGCCCAGCGGATGCCTTCGTCGGCGCGCTCCCGCAGGAACACGAACGTGTGCTCGGCGAAACGATCGCCGGCTACATCGCCCGGCGCACCGGCTGCGCCGAAGCGACGCTTGAGCTGGATGCCGCAGCATCCGCTCTCGGAGACGGGCAGCCGCGCGCTGACGGAATCGACCCGGCCGACACCTATTCGACCGCGCTCGGGCGCTGGCTGGCCAGCGGCGCCGCCGACCTCGACGAGCGGCTGCCCATCATGCTCGCCGACCTCGGTCTCGCCCTCGGCGAGAATCTCAGCGCAGGCAGCCTGATGACCGCGCTTTCTGGCGGACAGGCCGCGCGCGTCGGGCTCGCGGCCCTTCTGCTCTCCCGTTTCGATATCGTGCTGCTCGACGAGCCCACCAACGACCTCGATCTTGACGGACTCGAACGCCTCGAAGCCTTCGTCACTGGCCTTCGCGGCGGCGTCGTGCTGGTCAGCCATGACCGCGAATTTCTCGCCCGCTGCGTCACACGGGTGCTCGAACTCGACCTCGCGCAGGGCGCGAACAGGGTGTTCGGCGGCGGCTACGACTCCTACCTCGAGGAACGCGAAACGGCCAGGCGGCACAACCGGGAGAACTACGACGAGTTCGCCGCCAAGAAGGCCGACCTCGTCGGACGAGCCAGAACCCAGCGCGAGTGGTCGAGCCAGGGCGTGCGCAACGCCATCAAAAAGGCGCCGGACAACGACAAAATCCGGCGCAAAGCCTCCGTCGAGTCGAGCGAGAAGCAGGCGCAGAAGGTGCGCCAGATGGAAAGTCGCATCGCGCGCCTCGACGAGGTCGAGGAACCCCGCAAGGAGTGGCAGCTCGAGTTCACCATCGGTTCAGCCCCGCGCTCGAGCGCGGTCGTGGCTACCCTGAACAACGCCGAGTTTCGGCAGGGCGACTTCGTGCTCGGCCCCGTCTCCTTGCAGGTCAACGGCGGCGAACGCATCGGCATCACTGGTCCCAACGGCGCCGGCAAATCCACCCTGCTGCGCGCCCTGCTCGGCCGTCAACAAGCGGATGCCGGCAGCGCTCTCATCGGTGCCAGCGTTGCGATCGGCGAAATTGACCAGGCCCGGGCGCTTCTGGTCGGGGCACGGCCGCTCGCCGCGAGCTTTGAAGTTCTCGTGCCCGAGCTCTCGCCCGCGGAGGTGCGCACCCTGCTGGCCAAGTTCGGCCTGAAAGCCGACCATGTGAACCGCCCGGTCGACGACCTGTCGCCGGGGGAGCGCACGCGGGCCGGACTGGCGCTGCTGCAGGCACGTGGTGTGAACCTGCTCGTGCTCGACGAACCAACCAACCACCTCGACCTCGCGGCGATTGAGCAACTGGAACAGGCGCTCGAGCGCTATGAAGGCACGCTGCTGCTGGTCACCCACGACCGGCGCATGCTGGCCAACGTGCGCACCGACCGGCACTGGAATGTCGACGCGGGCCGGGTTCTCGAAGTCTGACGGTCACGTCCTGACAGGTCACCGGGGCAGGGCCATCAACTTCTTTTGGTGCCGTTTTTCGTGGGTAACCACGATCATGTGCGGTACTGTGAGGCCGGCCAGGCCGATGAACAGCACCTGCAGAATCTGCTCCGGCATATCGCCGCTGGGGCCGATGACGAACAGCAAAGCAGCGACCGCGAGGATTGGCACCACGGTGTACACCACCACGATCAGGGTGGGTAGTCGCCCGCCGCCACGTTCCTCGGCAAACCCCGCCCTCAAATGCCGAAAGCTGTGCAGAGCACAGAAATACACCAAAAAGAACACCAGCGGTTCGCAGGCCAATGCGAGCACCGATGCCAGCACGATTTCCACGCTCTCATGCGGCCGATGCCGCACTGCGGCGACGGCCGCCACCAGCAGCCCGGCCAGAGCGAGCGGTGCCAGCCCTGCCTGCACGCCCGACACCATCGCGCCGCCAGCACCGGCAAGTACCACGTAGGCAGCGCCCACTTGATCCGGATGTGAGAAGGCCGGTACGCTCAGCAGCCCGAATCCGGCGAGAAAGCGTAGCCACACGCCACGATCAGCGTTCCAATCAGACCCGAAATGCAGCGCCGACACGATCAGGAATGCAACCAAGCTCAGCACCGGGGCGACCAGCCAGAGCAGCACG
This sequence comes from Cryobacterium sp. N21, assembly GCF_002929575.1. Taxonomy (NCBI): domain Bacteria; kingdom Bacillati; phylum Actinomycetota; class Actinomycetes; order Micrococcales; family Microbacteriaceae; genus Cryobacterium; species Cryobacterium sp. N21. Next base: position 236,345 of record NZ_PJJQ01000034.1, read on the forward strand.
ACACCGACCACAATCACGATGTATACCGTGTTGAACGCGGCAAAACCCAGCGGGGTTCGCCAGAGCCCGGCGCGACGCGCGATCAGTGGATCGAGGGCACCGTGCGGCAGACCCAGCACGGTGACGAGCACGCCGAGAAGTACGACCTGAAGCATAGGTGAGGGCATCGGCAGGCCGAACGCGAGCAGGACCAGCGTGGTCAGTGCCAGACCGGAGAACACCATCGTTTCGATGGGGACGTGGCGGAGCCGGGCCGTTGCGCGGGCGGTACCGACTCGGGGCGCGGCGACCTGCTCCATCATTGCGTCTCGCCCGAGCCCGTGGTCGCAGTGGGCGTGGCGACCGGTATGGCCTGTGCAGCCGATGCAGAGGTGAAGACTGTGGGTGCGGCCACCTGGGCGATGAACGGGCTCCAGGGCAGGCTTAATATGATTTTGGCATAGTCAGTGGCCCGGGCGCCGTCGCTGAGGAAACGCACCAGGGTTGCCGGCGACACACCGCGAGCCAGAGCGAGAAAATACTCTGCAGTGCGTTCCGGGTGCGCGCGAACGGCCTGGAGAAAGATGCGGTCGAAGGTTCGTCGTAGCCATGGTTCTTCGGGATGCCCCACCGCTTTCTGCCCCGCCAGGAGACGATCCGTGCACATTTGCGCCCACCGTTGAATACGCAAGAATCCATAGCCTGAGGCGGCTCGCAAAGCGCCGCCCGCATTGCCGGCAAGCACCACCCCGGGTATCTCCGGCACGGTCTGGCGGCCCAGTCCCATGGCCAGCACCCCACCCTCGGTGCGCACCCGACGAACGTCATTTAGACCCAAGCCCGATAAAACGTGGTCCAACTCACCGGCCAGAAGTTCCCGTTTGATCGGCGCTGTGCCGAAGCGGGTCCACTCCACGATGGCCCGGTTCGGACCCAATGGCAGCGCGTACACGAAGCTCAGGCCTTGCTCGTCGGTGGCAAGCGACCCCATCAACGTCACCTCGGTCGGGTCGAACGGATGCTGCCCGCCACACTCGAATTCAACGCCCACAAAACTTTGGTACAGCATCGCCGCAGCGGGCCGTGGTCGCGTATCGATCACCTGACGGGCCAGCAGCGTGCCGGCGCTGGTTTCGACCCGCACACCGTCCGGCACCGCACTTACCATTTCGGCGCGCACGCCGAGACGCAGGTCTACACGCGGCGACTGAGCGATGTCGGCCTGCGCGCTGGAATAGAAGTCGATGCCACGAATGTACTGGTAGAACAATTCCGGAACCTGGTGCCGAACCGCGCTACCTGCGGCATCAGAAAAGCTCCACGTCGTCCAGCGATGTGAAACCAGGTGCGAGAGTTCGTGTTGTTCTGGCTGCCAAAAGCACCAGCTGCGGTCATCCTGGTACGCGGTGCGCGGTTCGACGACGACCACGCGCGGGCCGGATGGCGCGCGCGCCAGCCGGGCCGCCAAGCTGAGCCCCGCCAGTCCCGCACCGAGCACCACAACGTCAGCGTCTTCGACAGAGTTCATTTGTGCTCTATTTCTCTTAACCACATGCTGAGGTGGGGTGAAACTGTTGCACGATCGAGTCGGCTGCGACAGCTGAAGAAATCTACGGATGAATAGCTACTACCTATGGACGAGGATTTGGAGTAGGTTTCCTAATATACCTAGCTAGGTTACCTAATTAGGTGCTTTATCTCCCTTACAATCAGCGATTCTCGAGCATCAGAGGCCATTTTGATACCTGATTCACTAACCCAACTGCAGTACGACACCATCTACAACATCTTCTCCCTCGTGATTGCCTCGCAGCTTTTCACGTCCATCTTTCTGGTTATCAGCCTGCCGCGCGTATTGCCGCGATACCGTCAGGCGCTGACTGTCGCGGCGATCGTTTGTGGTATCGCGGCATATCACTACTTCCGCATCTTCAATTCCTTCACCGAAGCATTCGTGACCGAGGCTGTCGGCGGCCGCGGTGATTATGTTCAGGTCGCGGGAGCGTCATTCAACGAGGGATACCGCTACGTCGACTGGCTGCTGACGGTTCCCTTGCTTCTTCTTGAACTCGTGGCCGTTCTGGCCCTGGCCCGCAAGGTGCAGAGCAGCCTGCTCACGCGACTCATTCCTGCTGCTGCCCTCATGATCGCTCTCGGCTACCCCGGCGAAATGGCGTCGGACAACCTCACCCGCGGCATCTTCGGTCTGCTCTCCTCGCTTCCCTTCGCGTATATCCTCTACGTGCTCTTCGTTGAACTGACCAAGTCGCTCGACCGCCAACCCGCCACTGTGCGCAAGACCATCAGCTTGCTGCGACTGCTCTTGCTGGCAACGTGGGGCGTCTACCCGATTGCCTACCTGCTGCCCGGACTTGGTATCGACGGGTCAGACGCATGGGTCGGCCTCCAGATCGGATACTCCGTAGCAGATATCCTGGCCAAGTGCCTGTACGGCCTGATCATCTTCCGGATCGCGCGGATGAAGTCCTTCTCAGATGACCAAGCCTTTGCCGAGGTCGAACTGACTCTGGAGGAGGCGACGAGCCTCAAGCAGCCTATCGTTCAGAATCGGCGGAAATAGTCGACGAAACCGTCGACGTGAACGGGACTTGCCCGACCGGTAATCGGTCCTGCGGGTCCCGTTTTGGCCGCCACGTGCATCGCCAAACAATCGTCGCGGATCAGCGCGACTGGCGCTTCTTGCCGAGCTTCGGCTGGCCCTTCACCGCGGGGGCGCGGCCCTTGCCCTTGTTGGCCTTGGCCTTACCGCCGCCACCTGAACCGCCTGAACGGCGCGAACCGCCGGAACCGCCGGCGGCCTGGGTCAACTCGAGGCGTGCGTCGTCCAGGAAGGCAACCCCGATCTCAGTGAGGGTCGTGCTCTCGGCGGCACGATCGAACAATGCATAGCCGAGTTCGGCCTCGACCTGCTTCACCGAGGCGCTGAGGGTGTCGCGGGAGATGCCGAGTGTCTGCGCGGCGCGGGCGAAATCGGGCGCCTCAGCGGCCGCCACGAAATGTGCCAGCAGGGTGATGTCCACGTGAAGCCTCTCGTCGGTTGCGCGGGTTGCGCGCAGCCCTTCTAGGCTACGCGCCGAAACCGGCCGAACCCACCGCTGCACGTACGGAGGTCCCACCACTGCACCCAGCAAATCTTCACCGCGAACAGGTGCCGGGGGCTAGGCGCGGCGCCGTCAACGTGGTTCGCTGGGAGCATGACGACCCTGCCGATGTTCCCCCTGGGATCCGTGCTGTTTCCTTATATGCCGTTGCAACTGCGGGTGTTCGAGGAACGCTACCTCGTCATGCTCGCGCGCGTGCTCGATTCCCCGCCGGCTGAGTTCGGCATCGTGCTGATCGAACGAGGCCAAGAGGTCGGCGGCGGCGAACGCCGGTTCAGCATCGGTACCGTAGCCCGGGTCACCCAGCTGGAGGCGCCAGAGGGCTATCTCGGCCTGGTCGTGCAGGGCGAGCGCAGGATCGAGGTGACCGAGTGGATGCCGGAGAACCCGCATCCGCTTGCCACCGTGCGTGAGCTGCCCGACCTGGAATGGGACGATGCCTTGTTGCCGCGGCGGGAACAGGCGGAGCAACTCGTGCGCCGAACCCTTTCGCTGGCGAGCGAATTCGCCGACCAGGAGTGGTCGCCCGAGGTGGAGCTCTCGCACGATCCGACCGCGGCCGCCTGGCAGCTCGCCGCGATCGCCCCGGTGGGACCGCTCGACCAGATCGCTCTGCTGCGCTCCGACAGGATGGCCAGCCTGCTCGACAACATCATCGAGCTGACCGAGGCCGCGGCCGAATCCCTGGCCTGGTGACGGTCACCGAGGTGTGAGTTTCGCGCCGAAAAGTCGAGAATTTTGGCCCGAACTCACACCTCGGCGGCGAACCTGGACGCCAATGTCGCGCTGGCGCAAAGAAAGCGCTGCGAGTGCGGCCAGGACGAGTGAGAGCCCGAAGAAGACGACGATCGTCGTGACGCTCGCGCCCGTACTGAGCGGGCTGGTGCCGAACGCCCAGTAGTACGGGCTCAGGTTGTGCAGCCACTCCAGGCTCGCGCTCTGGCTGCCGAGGGCGTTGAATACGTAGCCGAGCACGGCCACAGCGGCACCGGCAGCGATGCCGCCGATGCGTCGCCCGGTCAGCGCTCCGCCGAGCAGCGCGGCGGATGCCGTCAGCAGATTCACCCCGCCGAACAATAGGCACATGCCGAGCAGGTTTCCCACTTCAATCTGCAGTTTCGACGAATCGTTGAGCGGCAGCACGACCAGGAACAGCAGCGCGGAGAGCGCGAGGATCTTTACCGCGATGGCGCAGAACCGGGCCACGGCTACCTGTACCCGGGGTGACCCCGTGCGCGAGGGTGAGTTCGAGCCGCCCGGATTCCTCGTCGCCGCCGAGAGCGCCCGCGCCCCAGCTGGTCGCCGCAATGCTCAGGAGCAGAAACCCGATCAGCCCAAACAGGGTCGCCTGGGTATACCCGGCACCGGTGGCAGCCAGGTCGGTGGGGCGGATGCCGCTGGCCACCAGGCGCAGGTGACGGATGGCCGTGGCTCGCAACTCCTCCACACTGTTGATCGTGACGATGCTGCCGCCCCGCAGAATGGCGACCTCGTCGGCCGCCTGCTGAATTTCACTGATCACGTGCGAGGAGAGAAAGACGGCCTGGCCGCGGTCACGGGCTTCGCGCACCAGCCGAAGGAATTCCTGCTGCATAAGCGGGTCGAGGCCGCTCGTGGGTTCGTCGAGCACGAGCAGCTCGGGCTGGTGCATGAACGCCTGCACGATGCCGAGCTTCTGCTTGTTGCCCTTCGACAGCTTTCGTACCGGGCGGTCCAGGTCAAGCCGAAGCCGTTCGGCCAGCTCCTGCACGTGACCGGCGGCAACCGGCCCCGAGATGTCGGCGTAGTGCGCCAGTAAGCGGCGCCCGCTCGTGCGCCCCTCCAGAACCAGCTCGCCCGGCAGATACCCAATGCGGCGCCGCAGTTCCGGCCCCGCATTGCGCGAGCGGGTACCGAGCACGGTCGCCTGCCCCGACGTCGGCCGAATAATGTCGAGGAGCGCCCGCATGATCGTGGTCTTGCCGGCCCCGTTGGGCCCGATCACCCCGAACACCGTGCCGCGCGGCACCTGAAAGGTCACCCCGTTTAGCGCCCGATTGTGGCCGAACTGCTTGACGAGGTCGACCACGTCGATGGCGGCACCCGGTGGAGTGACTCCATCGCGAACGTGCGTGGACCGACCGAGTGCAATGTGGCTCACGAAGGCTCCTTGGCTCTCGCTGCGATTTTAGTCCTCGACCGTGAGGCGGGCAGTATCTAATGGTTTAGATGATAGAAACTTCACCAGCGGATGCCCCACCGTCCGCTTCCGGCGCGATCATCGGCCCCGACGGCCTCAGACGCCCGGCCTGGGCCGCGGTCGACCCGATGTTGCGCGACTACTACGACACGGAGTGGGGCGTTCCGGTACGCAGCGAACACGCCCTGTTCGAGCGCATCAGCCTCGAGGCGTTTCAGTCTGGGCTGTCCTGGGCCATCATTCTGCGCAAGCGCCCAGGGTTTCGCGCGGCCTTCGCCGACTTCAACCCCGATCGCATCGCCGCCTTCGACGACGACGACGTGGCCCGGCTGCTGAACGACGAGATGATCGTGCGCAACCGCCTGAAGATTCGCGCCACCATCACCAACGCCCAGGCCACCATCGCCCTCCGTGAGCAGGGCGGTCTGGTCGACTTCGTCTGGTCGTTCCAACCCGACGAAACCCCCGAGCCGGCAACGCAGGCCGACGTACCGACTCGCTCCGCGGCATCCGCTGCCCTGTCGAAGGCCCTGAAGAAGGTCGGCTTCGTCTTCGTCGGACCGACCACCATGTTTGCGCTGATGGAGGCGATCGGCATGATCGATACCCACCTGCAGGGCAGCCACCGTCGCGGCAGCAGCGGGGTGTGGGGCTAGGCTGGGCGCTACCAACTGAATATCGGGCCGAATGGTCGATGCGGGAGAGTTCGGCGCGAGCGCGTACGAACACCGAAGGAGCAATCCTCCCCGACAATCTCTCAGGTACTCGTACCGCATCGAACTGGCCACTCTGAAAAGAAGACCGGGCGCTTACCGGTCTCGCCCACGGTGAAAGTCAGCGTCCGCGCTGGTGAAGCTCTCAGGCACGAGCGACAGAGGGGGAGTTCCCACGCGGCTCAATCGAGTCGCGAACACCGCCGCGGCCGGCTCTCGGCCCTGTCACCCGGAGAACTCATGACCTCGGCCGATTCCAGCACCCCCGCACCGATCGAGCGGTTCTCGCCCCTGCACCAGGCGCACGTCGATGCCGGCGCCAGCTTCACCGACTTCGCCGGCTGGCAGATGCCGGTGCGCTACTCGAGCGACCTTGCCGAGCACCACGCTGTGCGCACCGCGGCCGGCCTGTTCGACCTGTCGCACATGGCCGAGATTCTGATCGAAGGACCGGATGCCGCCGCCTACCTCGACTACGCGCTGGCGGGCAAGCTTTCGATGATCGAACTCTGGCAGGCCAAATACAGTCTGCTCCTGGCCGAGAATGGCGGCATCATCGACGACCTGGTCGTCTACCGTCTGGGCGACACCAAGTTTTTGGTCGTAGCCAACGCCGGCAACCGGTTCGCCGCCTTCGAGGCGCTCGCGGAGCGAGCCACAGACTTCGACGTCGCCGTGGTCGACCAGAGCGATGACTACGCGCTCATTGCCGTGCAGGGCCCGAACGCCCTCGCCATCCTGGACGCGACCGTGGGCGTCACCGACCTGGGCACCGACCTGCACTTCATGAAGTATTACCGCATCACGGATGCCTTCTTCCGCGGCCACCCCCTGCTGGTCGCCCGCACCGGTTACACCGGTGAAGACGGCTTCGAGCTCTACCTTGCGGCCGAGCACGCCCGCGAACTGTGGAACGCACTGGTCGTAGCGGGCGCCGACCAGGGACTCGTTCCGGCCGGGCTCGCCAGCCGCGACACCCTCCGGCTGGAGGCCGGCATGCCGCTGTACGGTCACGAGCTGACGCTCACGACCTTCCCGGCCCAGGCCGGCCTCGGCCGCGTCGTCAACCTGAACAAGGAGAACGATTTCGTCGGCCGGGCCGCGAGCGTTGCGGGGCCGGAGGGTGGGGCATCCGTTTTGGTGGGCCTGATCGCCGCCGGCAAGCGCGCCGGTCGCGCCGACTACGAGATCTTCCGCAGCCTCGATGCAGCGCACAGCGACGGCGTCATCACGAGCGGCGCGCTCTCGCCGACACTTGGCTACCCGATCGCCATGGCCTACGTCACCCCCGACCTGGCCCGCCTCGGCACCGAGGTGTACGTCGACGTGCGCGGTACCCGCCTCCCAGCAACCGTCACCTCGCTTCCCTTCTATAAGCGCGTCAAATAACTCTTCCCTGTTGAACCAATTCTGAAATCCGTGCAACCTGCGAAAGGCAACACCATGACAGACACATCGAAACTGCAGTACACCGCCGAGCATGAGTGGGTTCTGGTCGAGGGAAACGTCGCGACCGTCGGCATCACCGCCTACGCCGCGGAGAAGCTCGGCGACGTCGTCTTCGTTGAACTGCCCGACGTGGGCAGCACCGTCGCCGGCGGCACGGTCGTCGGCGAGATCGAGTCGACCAAGTCGGTCGGGGAACTCTTCGCACCGGTGAACGGCACCGTCACGGCCACCAACGACGCCGTGGTGGAGAGCCCCGAGCTCGTCAACAGCGACCCGTTCGGCGAGGGCTGGCTGATCAGGGTGGAGTTCGAGACCCTTCCCACTCTGCTCACCTTTGCCGAGTATTCAGCCCTGATCGGGGAGTAATCGCAGATGAGCCACGCTTTCGCGCAGCGTCACATCGGAACGGATGTTGACGCCCAGTCCCACATGCTCGCCACGCTCGGCTACGCCTCGGTCGACGACCTCGTCTCCGCGGCCATGCCGGCGTCGATCCACGCCGACCTGTTCCGCCAGGACGCAGGCAGCGCCCTGCCGCCCGCCGCGACCGAGAACGAGGCCGTTGCCGAACTGCGCGCCCTCGCCGACCGGAACACGGTCAAGCGCTCCATGATCGGCCAGGGCTATTACGACACGTTCACGCCCGCCGTGATCAAGCGCAACGTGTTCGAGAACCCCAGCTGGTACACCGCCTACACGCCCTACCAGCCCGAGATCTCGCAGGGCCGGCTCGAAGCGCTCATCAACTTTCAGACCATGATCGCCGATCTCACCGGGCTGACCACGGCCAATGCGTCGATGCTCGACGAGTCCACCGCGGTCGTCGAGGGCATGCTCCTCGCTCTGCGCGCCTCCAAATCCGGGTCGCGTCGATTTATCGTCGACTCGGATGCCTTTCCCCAGACCCACGCGCTGCTCGTCCATCGCGCCGCCGCCCTCGGCATCGAACTCGCTCAGGTCGCACTGACAGAGCGGACCACCGCCGAGGACCTCGGCGACTACTTCGGTGTCTTCGTGCAGTACCCGGCGGCCTCCGGTCGAATCTGGAACCCATCCACCGTCATCGCCCTCGCCCACGAACATAAGGCGCTCGCCGTTGTGGCCGCCGACCTGCTCGCCCTCACCCTGCTGAAATCGCCCGGCGACCTCGGCGCCGATGTGGCCGTCGGCACCAGCCAGCGTTTCGGCGTGCCGATGGGCTTCGGCGGACCGCACGCCGGCTACATGGCCGTTCGCAAGGGACTCGAACGCCAACTGCCCGGCCGCCTGGTCGGGGTGAGCGTCGACGCAGCCGGCCACCCGGCCTACCGCCTCGCCCTGCAGGTGCGCGAACAGCACATTCGCCGCGACAAGGCCACCTCGAACATCTGCACCGCCCAGGTGCTGCTCGCCGTCATGGCCGGCATGTACGCGGTCTACCACGGACCCCAGGGCCTGAAAGCGATCGCCACCCGGGTGCACGAGCGGGCCGGCGCCCTCGTTGCCGCCCTGCGCGCCATCGACGTCGACGTACCCACCGACGCCTTCTTCGACACCATCCAGGTCAACGTGCCGGCGGGCGCCGCCGAGGTCGTCGCGAAAGCCGCCGCCAGTGGCTACAACCTGCGCCAGGTCGATGAGAACACGATCAGCGTGTCGGTCGACGAGACCACCACGCTCGCCGACCTGTCCTATGTCGTCGGCGCGTTCGGTGGCCGCTCGGCGTTCGGCCACGTGGACTTCGACGCCGTGCAGCACGGACTGCCAGCCGAGCTTGATCGGACGAGCGATTTTCTCACCCACCCGGTGTTCAACACGCACCGGTCGGAAACCAGCATGATGCGCTACCTCAAGCGCCTCGCCGACTATGACTACGCGCTCGATCGCGGCATGATCCCGCTCGGATCCTGCACTATGAAGCTCAACGCGGCGAGCGAGATGGAAGCCGTCAGCTGGCCTGAATTCGCCGGAATCCACCCGTTCGCTCCCAAAGCGGATGTCGAGGGCTACCTTCACCTCGTGCGCCAACTCGAAACCTGGCTGACCGATGTCACCGGCTACGACTCCGTATCGCTGCAGCCGAACGCCGGCAGCCAGGGCGAACTGGCCGGACTGCTCGCCATTCGCGGGTTCCACCAGTCGAACGGTGAAACCGGTCGCACGGTCTGCCTGATCCCGTCGAGCGCACACGGCACCAACGCGGCATCCGCTGCACTGGCCGGCATGCGCGTTGTGGTCGTGGCCTGCGACGACCTCGGCAACGTGGACCTGGCCGACCTGCACGCCAAGATCGCCGAGCACGCCGAGAACCTTGCTGCCCTCATGATCACCTATCCGTCGACCCACGGGGTCTACGAGCACGAGGTCGCGACGATCTGCAAGGCAGTGCACGACGCCGGCGGCCAGGTCTACGTCGACGGCGCCAACCTCAATGCGCTGCTTGGTTTCGCCCGCTACGGCGATTTCGGCGGCGACGTCTCGCACCTGAACCTGCACAAGACGTTCTGCATTCCGCACGGCGGCGGCGGTCCCGGTGTCGGCCCGGTCGCGGCCAAGGCGCACCTCGCGGCGTTCCTGCCGGGACATCCGCTCGCCCAGAGCGACGAGCACTACCTGCTCGGTGCTGCTGGAGCCACCGCCACCGTCGTGCACGGCGGTGGGCCGGTCTCGGCGGCGCCCTATGGCAGCCCGAGCATTCTGCCCATCTCCTGGGCCTACGTGCGCATGATGGGAATCGACGGCCTCAAACAGGCCACCGCCGCCGCCGTGTTGGCCGCCAACTACGTCGCCAAGCGCCTGGAGAACAGCTACCCGCTGCTCTACTCGGGCGAAAACGGCCTGGTCGCGCACGAGTGCATTCTCGACCTGCGGCCGCTCACCGCGGCCACCGGCGTGAGCGTCGACGACGTGGCCAAGCGCCTCGTCGACTACGGCTTCCACTCGCCGACCATGAGCTTTCCGGTGGCCGGCACGCTCATGGTCGAACCCACCGAGAGTGAAGACCTCGGCGAGATTGACCGCTTCATCGACGCCATGATCGCGATCAAGGCCGAAGCGGATGCCATCGCCGCCGGCCGCTGGCCCGCCGACGACAATCCGCTGCACAACGCCCCGCACACCGCTCAGTCCGTGATCGAGGGGGAGTGGGAGCATCCGTATGACCGGGCCACCGCTGTCTACCCGCTCGCGTCCCTGGTGCGGAACAAGTACTGGCCGCCGGTGCGCCGCATCGACAACGCCTACGGGGACCGCAACCTGGTCTGCGCCTGCCCGCCGCCCGAGGCCTTCGAGTAGGGGGTATCTCAGCTGGCCGGGGCGAGCAGCCCCGGCCACCAGCCCAGCGCGAGCGGATAGCCGACAAAAGAGAGAATGTCGAGCAGCCAGTGCGTCACCACGAGCGGCATGGTGCGCCCCCAGCGGGTGTAGCACCAGCCGAACACGACGCCCATGGCCACGTTGCCAAAGAATGGTCCGACACCCTGGTAGAGGTGGTAGCTGCCGCGCAGCACGGCCGAGCTCACAATGATGGTCCAGGTCGACCAGCCGAGTTCGCGCAGCCGCGTGAACAGGTAGCCCACCACGATGAGTTCCTCGAGCAGCGCTGCCTTGAGGGCGGCGAAGACGAGAATCGGAATGGTCCACCAAAAGGTATCGAGCGGCGAGGGCACCACGGCCACTGTAAAGCCGAATGCTCGGCCGGCCAGGTAGAGCGCGAGCCCCGGAATGCCGATGACGAGGAGAAGCCCGAAGCCGCCGAGCAGATCCTTGCCCGGTCGGGTGAAGTCGAAGCCGAGGCGGGTGAACGGGCTCTGGCCGGGCCGCCACAGCAGAAACAGCACCAGCGCTACAGCGGCGAGGCCGAACGCAATGCCGAGAAATTGGTAGGTGAAGTCGAGCCACTCTCGTGGCGACTGCGACCCGTTGAGCGTTGCCGACTGCTCGGCGAGGGGGGTCGTATCGGTCAGGCGGGCCACGATCGACACGATCGAGTACACGGCCGAGGCCCCGAGCGAAAGGGCGAGCACGATGCCAATCTCCCAGAACAGTCGCGAACGATCGGGCAGGTTTCGCTGCGGCCCTGACGGCTGTGAAACGGATGCTGTGGGCATGGCTCTATCCTGCCATCGCGGCATCCGCTGCCCGGCCCGGCCCCGGCGCCCGCTGGATATCATCGCTCGGGGCTGGCGCAAACGATGCAAAATAGGCGCTACAGCCGCCGAGACGCAGTATTTGTGCAGAATGCCCGACTTCAACGAAAAAAAATGGAGCTATTTCATAACAGTTCGGCAATTTGCTTGGCAAAGCTGTGGATTTCTCTCTAGGGTCGTATCTATCCGCGCTCGACCCACGGCCGTGATGCCGTGGTCGACGATCACTTCGCCCAGGAGGAATCTTGTCCATCAGAGGAAAACTGTTCAGGAAGAGTCTCAGCGGGGTCGCCGTTCTTGGCGTCGCCGCCCTCGCCCTGACCGCATGCACCACATCCGGCAGCACCGGCACGAATACGGATACCGCGGCCACCGGCGGCACGGTGACGGTCGCGGTGGTCAACGACTTCACGTCGTTCAACAACCAGACGCCCCAGTCAAACCTCGACACCAACGGCCAGGTCGGTTACCTCATGGGTAACTACGGCTCCGCCTTCTCCTACATCGACAAAGACTTCAAGATCGTGCACGAAGACAAGTTCGGCACCTTCGAAAAGACCAGCGACGACCCGCAGACGGTCACTTACACGCTCAACCCCGACGACAAATGGTCGGACGGTGAGCCCGTCACGGCCGACGACATGGTGCTATCCTGGGCGACCCAGGCTGGCTATTTCAACAGTTCAACCACCGATCCCGACAGCGGTGACGTGGTCTCTGGCACCCAATACTTCGAGATCGCCGCGAGCACCGCGGGCCTCGACACGACCGCCTTCCCCACGGTGAGCGATGACAACCTGTCGATGACCCTGGTCTATGGCACCCCCTACGTGGACTGGGAGCTGGTCAACCCGATCGGCCAGCCCGCCCACATCGTGGCCAAGAAGGCCGGACTCAGCTCTGCCGGTGACCTGACCGCCCTGATGAAGAGCCTGCCCAAGGGCGACCCGGCCAACCCCGCTGCGGCCGACCCCACGCTGAAGGCCGCCGCCGACTTCGTGAACACCGGCTACGACGTGACCGCGTTCCCGACCGACCCCGACCTGCTCGTCTCGAGCGGCCCGATGGTGCCGACCGGCTGGACCCCCGGCCAGTCCTTCACCATGGAGCGCAACAAGTACTATGTGGGTGGTATGATCCCCAAGATCGACAAGATGATCCTGCGCGTCATCCCCGACGCCAACGCCCAGGTCACCGCCCTTCAAAACGGCGAGGTCGACATCATCAACCCGCAGGCATCCGCTGATACGCTCACCGCTCTGGAGAATACCGGAGCCGACGTACTGACCGGAGACCAGGTGTCGTATGACCACCTCGACCTGCGCTTCGACCAGCCGGTCTTCGCCGACATCAAGGTGCGCCAGGCGTTCCTGAAGACCATCCCACGTCAGCAGATCCTCGATTCCATTGTGACGCCGGTCAACCCCGACGCCAAGGTGCTCAACTCGCAGATCTGGGTTCCCGCCAACGAACCGTACGCAGATTCCGTCGCCAACAACGGCTCGAAGGACTATGCCGACGTGGACATCGAGGGCGCCAAGGCCCTGCTGGCCGGCGCCACCCCCTCGGTGCGTATTTTGTACAACACCAACAACCCGAACCGGGTCGATGAGTTTCAGGCCATCCAGGAATCGGCCGCCAAGGCCGGCATCACCGTCGTTGACGCTGGGTCTCCGGACTGGAGCAGCCTGCTCTCGGGCGGCGACTATGACGCTTCACTATTCGGCTGGATCAGCCCCGGTGTCGGCTCGGCCGGCATCTCGCAGATCTTCTCGACCGACGGTGGTGGAAACTACAACCAATACACGGGAACGAATGACGACGCGATTGCAACCCAGACCACTCTGGATCCCGACAAGTTGATCGCCCTGGAAAAGAAGATGGACAAGCAGATGTTCGCGGACGCTTACGGCCTGCCGCTCTTCCAGCTGCCCGGTGTGTTCGGTGTCGCCAAGCGCGTGAGCGGTGTGGAGTACATGGGTAACCAGACCGGTCCGTTCTGGAACTTCTGGGAATGGTCCGTCAGTAAGTAGCGAGGTCGAAAGACGCGGCTTGATCGCGCAGTTGGGCTCCTGGGTTCGCCCAGGAGCCCAATTGGCGGGTCGGGCGGCATCCGTTTTCTTGTCGTACCCGACGTACGAACCAACTCCTACAGTGAGGTAGCCCCGGCATGGTGAGCTTCATCCTGAGACGAATTCTCGTTTCCATACTCATCCTGATCGCCGCATCGTTTCTGATGTACGTCATGGTGGGCTACTCGGCCGATCCGCTTCAGGACCTCACGAGCAGTAATTCGCCCAATAAGCAGCAACTCATCAATGCCCGCGTCTCGCTCCTCGACCTTGACGTTCCGCCGCCCCTGCGCTGGGTGCTCTGGCTCGGGGGCGTGGCTAAGTGTGCCATTCCCTTCGCCAACGCCTGCGACCTCGGCTCGACCGTCTCCAAGGCGCAGGTCGTCGATATTCTGCCCAACGCCCTAGCCGCAACGGTGCAGCTCGTGACGTTCGCGCTCGTGCTGGCCATTCTGCTCGGCGTCACGATCGGCATCATCACCGCCCTCCGCCAATACAGCGGCCTCGACAATACGGTCACCTTCGTCAGCTTCTTTCTGTACTCGCTGCCCGCCTTTCTGGTGGCCGTGCTCCTAAAAGAATTCGTCGCCATCGGCTTCAATGACTTTCTGCGCGACCCGGTGATCGGTAGCGTCGCGCTCGTGGTCATCGGCCTCGTCATCGGCGCCATCTGGCAGTCGCTCCTCGGCGGTGACGGGCGGCGTCGCCTCGTGGTGTTCCTCGTGTCAGGTCTCGCGACCAGCGGTGTTCTGCTGCTGATGAGTGCGACCGGGTGGTTCATGCACCCCGGGCTCGGAGCGATCCCAATCATTCTGCTGGTCGCCGCGATCGCCCTCGGCTCGGCCACTCTGCTGGCGGGGCTGCGCAACCGTCGGGCCCTCATCACGGCGGGGATCAACGCCGCGATCGCCATTGTGGCGTACTTCACCCTGCAGCCCCTGTTCGACGTGTCGAGTGCCGGCACGCTGTTCATCCTCGCGCTCGCCACCGCTGCCGTGGGCCTGGTCAGTGGTTTCCTGGCCGGCGGCTACGACCGCGGCCAGAACATGCGGGTCGGCCTCGTCACGGCCCTGCTCTCGGGCACCGTCGTGCTACTGGACCGGTTCATGCAGTCCTGGGGCGATCTGCTCACCGCCACCAACGGACGCCCGATCGCGACGGTGGGCTCGAAGACCCCGGGGTTGAGCGGCGATGTCTGGCTGGGCGGGCTTGACGCCTTCGCCCACCTCACCCTGCCGACCATCGCGCTGCTGCTGATCTCCTTCGCCGGGTACACCCGGTATTCCCGCGCCGGCATGCTCGAGGTGCTCAGCCTCGATTACATTCGCACCGCCCGCGCCAAGGGGCTGCCCGAGCGCACCGTGATCGTGCGCCACGCCTTTCGCAACATGCTCATTCCGCTCACCACCCTGGTGGCCTTCGACGTCGGCGCCCTGCTCGGTGGCGCGATCATCACCGAGAAGGTCTTCGCCATCCCCGGGATGGGCAGCCTGTTCAATGCGGGACTCCAGCGCGGTGACCTCAACCCGGTGATGGGCTATTTCCTGATCGTGGCCGCCATGGCGATCACTTTCAATTTTCTGGCCGACATGGCCTATGCCGGGCTCGACCCCAGAGTGAGGATCCGCTAGATGTCCACACCAATTGGCTTGGGGCCGACCCCGCCCGAGATCCCCGCCGACGAACTCGCCGTCGCGAGCGCGATCCCCGAAAGTCAGGGACGCCTGATCTGGCGTCGCTTCGTCGGCAACAAGGTGGCCGTCGCCTCCGTCATCATCCTCCTGCTCATCATCCTGTTTTCCTTCTCCGCCATCGGCATCGGCCCGATCCCCGGCTGGTGGCAGTACGGGTACAAGGCGCTCAACCCGCAGGTGAACGGCGGCAACCCCACCCTCTCGCTGGTGCCACAGTTTCTCGGCGGCAACGGTATTTCGCTGGGCGAGCATCCGTTCGGCCAGGACCGCATCGGCAAGGACTACTTCGCCATGACCATGCGCGGCATTCAGAACTCCGCGCTGGTCATGGTGGTTCTCGGCCTCATCGCGACCGTCGTGGGCGTGGTGGTCGGGGCCATCGCCGGCTACTACCGCGGCACCGTCGACGCCATTCTCATGCGGGTCACCGACGTCTTCATCGTGATTCCCGCCCTCGTGATCGGCTCCGTCGTGGGCCACTGGTTCGGCGCTCTCGGCGCCCCGGTACTGGCGATCATGCTCGGCTTCTTCTCCTGGATGGGCATCGCCCGCCTGGTGCGCGGCGAATTCCTGTCGCTGCGGGAACGCGAGTTCGTCGAGGCCGCCCGGGTCGCCGGGGCGAGCGACATGCGCATCATCTTCAAGCACATCCTGCCCAACGCCATGGGTGTCGTCATCGTGTCGGCGACGCTCATCATGGCCTCGGCCATTCTGCTCGAGACGGCGCTGAGTTATCTCGGCTACGGCATTCGCTCTCCCGATGTGTCGCTGGGTCTGCTGATCAGCTCGAATCAGTCGGCGTTCCAGACCCGGCCGTGGCTGTTCTGGTGGCCCGGCGCGTTCATCGTGTCGCTCGCGCTGCTGGTGAACTTCGTCGGCGACGGCCTGCGCGACGCCTTCGACCCGCGTCACCGCCGGTTCAAGCTCAGCAAAATGCGCGAAACCCGGCCCGAACCGGAGCTGGAGGCGCAGCCGTGACCCCGCTAGGCCAGCAGGCTTTAGGCCAGCAGAATTGCGACAACGGATGCCACGGCGCCCGCCGCCAGCACGCCAGCCCGACCCCAGGCCCACACGACCACCACCGGCGTCTGCGCGGCGAGCCCGCCGTCGATCAGACCGCTTCGCTGCAGGGCGTCCCAGCGTGCGCGCACCAGTTGCGCCGCCTCGCCGGATTCACTCCCGGGCAGGTCGCCGGGGCGTGGGGAGCCGCTGACGTAGGGCACCGGGTCTGTGCTCTTGCGGCGCCCGGAGCTGGTCAGGCTGCGGCCGGGGGCCGGAGCGCAATACACCGCGAACTTGCGCCCCGGCGTGTAGAGCGTGAGCGCGAACTTGGTGTCGACGTGCACGAGCGCCGCCCACGGCACCACGATGGTGCGCAGCGGATTGCGAATGGTCACGGCCGTGTCGCTGACGCGCAGGTCGGGGCGCCACAGTACCTCCCAGACGAACAGAACCACGAACAGTGCCGGAACGACCAGCCACCGGTTCGACAAAGTCGGGAGCAGAAACACGCTCACCGCGCTAGCGGCGGCAACGCTCGCGAACACGGCGGCGATGATGCGGTTGAACCGCGAGTAGAAGAGATTCGGGTCGGCAGCGACGGGCATGCAGCCATGCTGCCAGAAATTGAACTCACCCACAGCGAAAGCAGGACTTCATGACCGACCAGGTGACGACCACATTCTCCGGCCCCGTACTGCAGGTCACCGACCTCACCGTGCACTTCGGCGTCGATAACGTCTGGGTACCGGCCGCCCTCAAATTGAACTATTCGATCGAGCGGGGCAAGGTGCTCGCCATCGTCGGCGAGTCCGGCTCTGGCAAGAGCGCGAGTTCCATGGCCATCCTCGATCTGCTCCCCGACAACAGCCGCATCTCCGGAAGCGTCAAGCTCAGCGGCCGGGAACTCATGGGCCTGAAGCCGGCGCAGATGCACAAGGTGCGCGGTGGCCAGATCGCCATGATCTTTCAGGAGCCGATGACGGCGCTCAACCCGGTCTACACGATCGGGTTCCAGATCATCGAAACCCTGCGCGCCCACTTCGGCATGTCACCGTCGCAGGCCAAGGCACGCGCCCTCGAACTGCTCGACATGGTCGAGCTGCCCGACCCGCTTAAGGCGTTCAACTCGTACCCGCACCAGTTGAGTGGCGGGCAACGCCAGCGCGCGATGATCGCCCAGTCCATCTCCTGCGACCCGCAACTGCTTATCGCCGACGAGCCGACCACCGCCCTCGA
The DNA here is from genome assembly GCF_002929575.1 of Cryobacterium sp. N21. NCBI lineage: Bacteria > Bacillati > Actinomycetota > Actinomycetes > Micrococcales > Microbacteriaceae > Cryobacterium > Cryobacterium sp. N21. The sequence continues at coordinate 253,918 of NZ_PJJQ01000034.1, forward strand.
CGTGACCGTGCAGGCCGAGATTCTTGATCTGCTGCGGAGTCTGCGTGATCGACTGGATAGCGCCATCCTCTTGATCACCCACGATATGGGTGTGGTCGCCGACCTGGCCGACGATATCGCGGTTATGCGTCGCGGTGTCATCGTGGAACGCGGCACCGTCGATCAGATCTTCAACGAACCCACCCACCCGTATACGATCGCCCTGCTGCAGGCCGTTCCGCACCTCGGTCAGCGCGGTGACGAAGCGATCGATATGACCGCGGCGCTCGCCATCGGCACCGACATCGTCGTGGATGCGGTGCTCGCAGCACGCATCGAGGTCAACGAGCGGCTGGCAAACGAGGCGGCAACGGCTGCACGCAATGACAGCCGCGAAGTGGTCGTCAAGTTCGACGATGTCGTCATCGAGTACCCCAAGCACGGTCGCGTCGCGGCCTTTCGCGCCGTCGACAAAGTCAACCTGTACGTGCGCCAGGGGGAGGTGCTCGGGCTTGTTGGCGAGTCGGGGTCAGGTAAGACCACGCTCGGTCGCGCGGCCATCGCGCTGCTGCCGATCACCGAGGGAGCGTTGAACGTGGCCGGTCACGACATCTCGAAGGCCAACCGGGACGAAATTCACCGACTGCACAAGAGCGTCGGCATCGTCTTTCAAGACCCGTCGTCATCGCTCAACCCACGGATGCCCATCGGCGACAGTATCGGGGAACCCCTCAAACTAGCGAAGGGTCTGAAGGGTGCCGCGCTCAGCGCCGAGGTGGAGCGACTGCTCGACAGCGTCGAGCTGCCACGCGCCTACCGCAGCCGCTTTCCGCACGAACTTTCCGGCGGCCAGAAACAGCGCGTCGGCATCGCCCGCGCGCTCTCGCTCGAACCGAAGGTGCTCATCGCCGACGAGCCCACCAGCGCGCTCGACGTGTCGGTGCAGGCCCGAGTGCTGGAGCTGATTCAGGGCTTGCAGAAGCAGATGAACTTTGCCTGCCTGTTCATCACCCACGACCTCGCCGTCATCGATGTGCTCGCCGACCGCATCGCGGTCATGCACCACGGTCGCATCGTGGAAACCGGCACGCGCGACGAGATTCTGCGCTACCCGAAAGACCCCTATACCCAGCGTCTGCTGGCGGCCGTTCCGATCCCCGACCCCACCGAACAGCGTGCCCGCCGCGAGCTGCGCCGCGAATTATTGGCCGCCGGCATCGATGAGTAACCGGCTGACTCCTCGTAACGAGCCAACGGGTCGAGTGGGAATCATACGGTAGGATAGTAATTTGGGTCACATTATGACCCCTGGTATCCATTCTTCGTCGCGCGCGAGACTCTGCGGCACTCATTCTTCGTAAGGATCTATTTTTATGGCGATTGCTACACGCAATAACCTCCGAAATGTTGCAATCGTCGCTCACGTTGACCACGGTAAGACGACGCTGGTTGACGCGATGCTCAAGCAGACCGACTCCTTCGCTGACCACTCTCACGTTGAAGAGCGCGCGATGGACTCGAACGAACTCGAGCGCGAAAAAGGCATCACGATTCTCGCCAAGAACACGGCGGTTTCGTACAAGGGCATCCACGCCACCGACGGTCCCATCACCATCAACGTGATCGACACCCCGGGCCACGCTGACTTCGGTGGCGAGGTCGAGCGCGGACTGTCCATGGTTGACGGCGTTGTTCTCCTCGTTGACGCATCAGAGGGCCCGCTGCCGCAGACCCGTTTCGTGCTTCGCAAGGCGCTCGAAGCCAAGCTCCCCGTCATCCTGCTGGTCAACAAGACCGACCGTCCCGACGCGCGCATCGACGAGGTTGTGGCCGAGAGCCAGGACCTGCTCATCGGCCTCGCGAGCGACATGGCCGACGACTTTCCCGACCTCGACCTCGACGCCGTGCTCGACGTGCCCGTCGTCTACGCGTCCGGCCGTAACGGTGCCGCCAGCTGGAACAAGCCCGAAGACGGCACGCTGCCCGACAACGACGACCTCGAGCCGCTGTTCGACGCCATCCTCAAGCACATCCCGGCACCGACCTACGATGACACGCACCCGCTTCAGGCGCACGTCACCAACCTCGACGCCTCGCCGTTCCTCGGTCGCCTCGCGCTGCTGCGCATCTTCCAGGGCACCATCAAGAAGGGCCAGACCGTGGCCTGGGTGCAGCAGGACGGCACCGTCACCAATGTGAAGATCACCGAGTTGCTGATCACCAAGGCGCTGGACCGCTACCCGACCGAGAGCGCCGGCCCCGGCGACATCGTTGCCGTTGCCGGTATCGAGAACATCACCATCGGTGAGACCCTCGCCGACCCCGACGACGTTCGCCCGTTGCCGACCATCACGGTCGACGACCCGGCCATCTCGATGACCATCGGCACCAACACCTCGCCGCTCATGGGCAAGGTCAAGGGCCACAAGCTCACCGCCCGCATGGTCAAGGACCGCCTCGACCGTGAGCTGGTCGGTAACGTCTCGCTCAAGGTCGTCGACATCGGACGCCCGGATGCTTGGGAGGTGCAGGGTCGTGGAGAACTGGCCCTCGCCATCCTGGTCGAGCAGATGCGCCGCGAAGGCTTCGAGCTCACCGTCGGCAAGCCGCAGGTAGTTGTGAAGCGCGTCGACGGCAAGGTGCACGAGCCGTTCGAACACCTCACCATTGACGCGCCCGAGGAATACCTCGGCGCCATCACGCAGCTGCTCGCCGCTCGCAAGGGTCGCATGGAGAACATGGCCAACCACGGCACCGGCTGGGTTCGCATGGAATTCATCGTTCCGTCGCGCGGCCTGATCGGCTTCCGCACGCAGTTCCTCACCGACACGCGCGGTACCGGTATCGCCAACGCGATCCTGCACGGCTACGAGCCCTGGGCGGGCACCATCAACACCCGTACGAACGGTTCCATCGTGGCCGACCGAAGCGGCGCGGTCACCCCGTTCGCGATCATCAACCTGCAGGAGCGCATGTCGTTCTTCGTGCAGCCGACCAGCGAGGTGTACGAAGGCATGGTCATCGGCGAGAACTCGCGCGCCGACGACATGGACGTGAACATCACCAAGGAAAAGAAACTGACCAACATGCGTCAGTCCAGCTCCGACACGTTCGAGTCGATGACACCGCCCAAGCAGCTGTCGCTCGAGCAGTGCCTCGAATTCGCCCGTGAAGACGAGTGCGTCGAGGTCACCCCGGCCGCCGTGCGTATTCGCAAGGTAGAGCTGACGGCATCCGCTCGCTCGCGTCAGGTTTCGCGCGTGAAGAAGATGGACGCGAACTAACCCTTCGCACCACGATGCCCTCTCGGTTCGCCGAGGGGGCATTGTTGCGTGCGGAGGCCGCATTAGAATTCAGACGAACTTGAAGGACTTGACATGACTATTTCCTCCCGTAGCCGCCGCCTCGTGCTTGCGCTCATGATCGCCGCCACCCTGCCCGCGCTGGCGGCCTGTTCGATCGGCGACACCGTGCAGCAGACCGTGAACGGGGTCGTGCAGGATGCGACCGGGGGCGACGTCAGCCTCGATGGCTCGCTCCCGAAAGACTGGCCGGCCGAAGTGCCGCTCATCGACGGCGAGGTTCTGTTCGCCACCGGCGGCATCGGCGAGGGCGAGGTCGGTGGTTGGGTCGTCACGATCAAGGCAACGTCGGCCACGCCGATCGAGGATGCCCGGGCGCAGCTTCTCGCTGCCGGGTTCAGCGTGGCTGTAGGTGTTCCGGGTGCCGACTCCGAAGTGGTGACCGTGACGAACACGACCTACGGCGTCGTAGTCGCGGGGAACGCCGATGGCATTTTGTACACGGTGACGCCGCTGCCTGACGCGCTGAAGTAATCGCGCGTTATGCGAAGAGGGCGGACCCGACGTAGGCTCCGTCGGCGGCTCCGGCCGGAACCACGAACAACGCACTCCCGACGTGGCGAATGTACTCGTTGAGCGCATCGTGCTTGGCGAGGTTCAGCTGCACGGTCGTGAACTGGGTCGGCGAACGCTGGAAGCTGATGAAGAACAGCCCGGCCTCGAGGCGGCCGAGGTCATCGTTGCCGTCGACGAAGTTGTAGCCCCGGCGCAGCAGCTTCATACCCTTGTTCTGCATGGGATGCGCGAGCCGCATGTGGGCAGCGGCGCCGATGAGTGGCTGGTCTTCCCGACCGGCGATCGTGAAATCGGGCTCGCTGAACTCGGTTCCACCGGAGAGCGGTGCGCCGGCACCTTTGGTGCGGCCGAACACCGTTTCCTGCTCACTGAGAATGGAGCGATCCCAGGTTTCAATGGTCATGCGGATGCGCCGCGCCACCAGGTAAGAGCCGCCGGCCAGCCAGGCCGGCCCGTCGGAGGACGACACCCAGACCTGGTCGTTGACCACGTCGGGCTGCTCGGCCTTGATGTTGGCGGTGCCGTCCTTGAACCCGAACAGGTTGCGCGGGGTGGCCTGGGCCGTCGAGGTCGACGAGGTGCGCCCGAAGCCGAGCTGCGACCAGCGCAGGGCTGCCCGCCCGAAGGCGATGCGGGACAGGTTGCGAATGGCGTGCACGGCCACCTGCGGGTCATTGGAGCAGGCCTGGATGCACAGGTCACCATCACTGCGGCCGGCATCGAGGTCGTCGCCGGGAAAGTGCGGCAGCGGCGTGAGGTCTGCGGGGCGGCGGGCCGCAATGCCGAAGCGATCGACGCCATCCGCTGTTTCAAACAGGGTCGGGCCGAAGCCGAACGTGATGGTAAGGCCAGCCGTGGGCAGTCCCTGGGCCTCGCCGGTGTCTTCGGGCGGGGCGTCGTAGGGGCCGCTGACGGCACCGTACTCGCCGATATCCTGGCCGGCGGTCATGGCGGCGGCGGCGATGGTCCAGTCCTGTAGCAGCTCGATCAGCTCCGCCCGCGTCGTGCCGGCCGAGACGTCGAACGCGGCGAAGTGCAGGCGATCCTGCGCGGGCGTGACGATGCCGGCCTGATGGCTGCCGTAAAACGGGTAGACCGCCGAAGCGGATGCCGCCCCCGGCGACGCAGACGCCGCCAGCGCCACCCGGTCCCCGGCTGCCCCCAGCCCGATGCCGGCCACGCTGGCCCCGGCGAGGCCGAGCAGACCGCGCCGGGACAGGCCGCGGGCTGGCACGGCCAGATCGGCGGACCCGGTGCGCTTATCGCGTTTCACGGTGCGCTTCGCGGAGCGACTCACAACACGAGCGCTGCGGTGAGCTGGTTCAGCGGCTCGCCAAGCGCGTTGACCTGGTCGGCGAGGGCTCGAATCTCGGCCGGAGTGAGGTCGGTGTAGAGCGTGAAGCCGTCGCCGACCCGCTGGGCGTCGAGCAGCGCCTGCAGCGAGCCGAACTCGGTGTCGAGCGACGCGGCCAGGTCGGCATCCGTTTTCAGCAAGATGGGACGCACCCCGTCGTAGAGAACTTTGGCGCCGTCAACGTTGGCCTGGAAGTCCCAGAGGTCGGTGTGGGACCAGATCTCTTCCTCGCCGGTGACCTTTCCGGTGGCGACCTCGTCGAGTAGGCCGATGGCCCCGTTGGTCTGCTGCGACAGGGTGAAGGTGAGCCCTTCAACCTTCTCGTGCAGGGTCGCGGTGTCAGCGACGAGTTGTTCGGTGAGTGCCGCACGCTGGTCGGCGGTGTAGGCAACGAAGCCAGCCTCAGCGTCCTGCGGCCAGAGGTCCTTCTCGATGGCGTGCCAGCCGGTCCAGTTTTGGCCTTCTTCGAGGTCGGCCTCGCGCAGGTCGAGCTTGGGGTCGAGGTCGCCGAACGATTCGGCGATGGTCTCCACGCGCTCCCAGTGCACCCGGGTGGAGGCGTACAGGCTGCGGGCGGTGTCATCGTCCTCGGCGGAATAGGCTGCGGCGAACGCGTCGGTGCCGGTGACGAGCTGGTCGATCTGGTCGCTCACGTAGGAGCCGTAGTTGGTGTTGGCGGTGACGATCTGGGCGGCGAGGTCAACGTCGACGGTGGCGGCGGCATCCGTTTTGGTGGCGGTGAACTCGGCCTTGCCGACACCGTCGCCGGTCATGCCCGGCTTGCACGCGGTGAAGTAGCTGCCGGCATCGAGCTGTACCACCAGGTCGCGGCTGAGGCCGGGGCCGATATTCTCGGCCTCACCGACGATGCGCAGGCCGTCCTCGGCCAACAGGTAGAACTCGGTCACTTGGTCACCGGAATTGGTGACCGAAAAACGGATGCTGCCGGCCGGTGCCTCGTTCGCGCTCACCGCGCAGTCGGTCGCGCTGCTGTCCACGGTGAGGGCCGTGTGGGTGGCTGCCGGGTTGTTGGCGACACAGCCGCTCAGGAGGCCGATTCCGAGAATACCGAGGCCGAGCAGGCTGGCGGAACGTAAGACACGGGGCATGGAGATCCTTTGAACTGGGCGAGAAAAGTCAGTGCGCGGCGACGGGCGTGGGCGCCGGCGCGGTTGGTGCTGCCGGGGCCGGGCGGGCGCTCGTGCGGCCGTGACGGCTCTTTCTGATGAACACCGTCAGGGTGGGCACGGCATAGGCCAGCCAGGCGAACATCTCCAGCCAGGTGGTGGCGGGGGAGAAGTTCAGGGTGCCCTTGAGCAGAGTGCCGTACCAGCTGTCCGGCGGCACGGCGGCGCTCACGTTGAAGGCGAGGGCGTTCAGCCCGGGCAGGATGCCAGCCTCCTGCAGGTCGTGCACACCGTAGGAGAGCACGCCAGCGGCCACAACGATGAGGATGGCACCCGTGTAGGTGAAGAACTTCGACAGGTTGATCTTGAGCATGCCGGCGTAGATCAGAACGCCCAAGCCGATCGCCGTCAGGATGCCGAGGGCAGCGCCGAGCAGCGGCATGGTCGTTGCGCCGGTCGCCTGCACTGCGGCCCAGATGAACAGGGCCGTTTCAATGCCCTCCCGGCCGACGGCGAGGAAGGCCACGAGTACGAGCCCTAGGCCGGCACCGACGAGGTGCTTGTCGATGTTGCCCTGCAGGTGGCCTTTGAGGTCGCGTGCGGTGCGCAGCATCCAGAACACCATCCAGGTCACCAGGCCGGTCGCAACGATCGACAGCACGCCGCCGATGGTCTCCTGGGCAGTGAACGACAGCCCATAGGTGCCATAGGTGAGCAGCGCGCCGATGCCGAGGGCGAGCAGCACGGCCAGGGCCACACCGAGCCAAATGCGCGGCAGCACGTCACGTCGACCGATTTTCACGACGTAGGCGATAAGAATCGTCACGATCAGCGCGGCCTCAAGGCCTTCGCGCAGGCCGATCAGGTAGTTTGCGAGCACAGGGTCCCTCGAACAATTCGGGCAATGGTTTCGGGCGAAAAAATTTGGTAAGGCTAACCTTACCGATGATGACTTTAGTCCGAACCGCGCGATCGTGTCTAGTTATGATTTGATTCGGGCACAGCTATTACCCAGCAAGGAACAGCCCGCAGAGCAGAAACGGTGCGTACGCCCATGGTCATGTCCGGCAGCGGCGAGCGAATTCTGTTCGTGCATGCCCGGCCTGGCGATGAATCCGCCCTGACCGGCGGCACGATCGCACGGCTCCGCGCCGATGGGTCGCGGGTGGTCGTGCTCTACGCCGCCGCGCCGGCCGAAACGAATGCCGCCGCGCTGGCCGCTGCCCCGACCGCCGCGTGGGTCGCAACCGATGATGCCGCTGTCTCCGGCGCGCTGGCCGAACTGGGAGCGCGCAGCTGGCACCGCCTGCCGCCAGAGCCCGACCTCACCGAGACGCTGCACACTGCGATTGACGAGCTCGGTGCGACGGCCGTGGTCGTAGGAACCGTCACGGATGCACTGCGCGAGATGGCGACGACCGCCGCACACGAGGCCGGGCTGCCGGTGTTCCTTGCCCGCACGGTGCGGCAGGCGCCCGGCCAGCGCCTCATCGCGATCGACGTGGGAGACCACCTCGACCAGAAGCTGCGCGCGCTCGCCCACTTTTCCGCGCGCTGGGGCGTGACCGACCGCACGCGCACCCTCGCCGACGGCAGCACCGACCTGATCACCGACACGGAAACCTTCCTCAGAACGGATGCCCCACGCCGCTCCCTGCCGCCGCCCGCGCCCCGCCCCGCTCGCCTCACCATCGCGAACCGGTCGCTGGCCGGTCTCGGGGGCTTGGCTGCGGGCATCCTCTTTGGCGTGCTGGGAACCATCGCGCACCAGGCCACCCTGACAGTGTTCGGCGCGGAGCTGCCGATCGGCCTGGCCATCGCGTTCGTCGGCATCGGCGCGCTGCTGCTCGGGCTGCGCCTCGTGGTGGGGGACCGTTTCGTGGTCGGACTGGCCGCGGCTGGGCTGCTCCTGACCATTTTCGTGCTGTCCCTTCGCGGCTCAGGCGGATCGGTGCTCGTGCCGGCCGGCCTGCCGGGAACCCTGTGGACTGTCGTTCCGGCGCTCATCGCGGCGTTCGTGCTGGCTTGGCCGAAACTGCCGCCGCGCCGCCGATAAGGGGCGCCGACCGAGGGGCGTAGAATCAGGAGTCCGCTCTCGAAGGGAATCCCCAGCCTGTGACGTATGTGATCGCTCTTCCGTGCGTCGATGTGAAAGATCGTGCCTGCATCGACGAATGCCCGGTGGACTGCATTTATGAGGGCGAACGTTCCCTTTATATCCATCCAGACGAGTGCGTCGACTGCGGAGCCTGCGAACCGGTCTGCCCGGTCGAGGCCATCTACTACGAAGACGACCTGCCCGAACAGTGGGCCGACTACTACAAGGCCAACGTCGAATTCTTCGACGACCTCGGTTCCCCGGGCGGCGCCGCCAAGGTCGGCGTGCTCGCCAAGGACCACCCGGTAATCTCCGCACTGCCGCCGCAGGCTACGCACTAAGCGGTCTACGTGCTGAAGCCGCTTCCCGATTACCCCTGGGACCAAATGGTCCCCTTCGCTACGCAGGCCCGGCAGCACCAGGGCGGCATCGTCGACCTGTCGATCGGTTCGCCGGTCGACGCCACGCCCGACGTGGTGCAGCAGGCGCTGCGCACGTCTTCGGATGCCCACGCCTACCCGCAAACCGTCGGTACGCCCGCCCTGCAGCAGGCGATCATCGCCTGGTATGCCCGGCGCCGCGGCGTCACCGGACTTCAGCCGAAGAACGTGCTGCCCACGATCGGTTCCAAGGAACTCGTTGCGCTCATGCCGTTCATGCTCGGGCTCGGCGAGGGCGACACGATCGTGCACCCGCGAGCCGCCTACCCGACCTATGCGATCGGCGCCGCCATTGCCGGCGCCACTGCCCTGGCCTCCGACGATCCCGCCGAGTGGCCGGAGTCGACCCAGCTGATCTGGCTGAACAGCCCCGGCAATCCGGACGGCCGGGTGCTGTCCGTCGAAGACCTGCGGGCCGCCGTTGCCCGCGCTCGAGAACTCGATGCCGTCATCGTGAGTGACGAGTGTTATGCCGAGCTCGGCTGGGACGCCCCCTGGGATTCCGAGCCGATCCCGAGCATCCTCGACCCGCGAGTGATCGAGGGAGACCGCCGCAACATCGTGGCGATCTATTCGCTCAGCAAGCAGTCCAACATGGCCGGGTATCGAGCGGCCTTCGCCGCGGGCTGTGGCGGCGTGCTCGGGCGGCTGCTCACCGTGCGCAAGCACGCCGGACTCATGCTCCCGGCGCCGCTGCAGGCGGCCATGATCGCCGCCCTCGGTGACGACGAGCATGTCGCCGTGCAGAAGGAGCGCTATCGTGCGCGCCGCGCTGTGCTGCGCCCCGCCCTCGAAAAGGCCGGCTTTCGCATCGATCGGAGCGAAGCCGGGCTCTACCTCTGGGCGACCGAGGGACGACCCGCGTGGGAATCCATTGAACGGCTGGCGGCACTCGGCATTCTGGCCGGCCCGGGGCCGTTCTACGGCGATGTTTACCCGGAACACGTGCGGTTCTCGCTGACCGCGACGGATGAGCGCATCGCTGCTGCCGCATCGCGCCTTCTGGCCTGAAATAGCCCCCATCTGGGGTGGACCTCTGTGGACTATCACCAACGAACCGCCCGAACTCTTAGCTGATGCAACAGTAGGCGGTCAGGCCGATTAGGCTGTAATCGCGACAGAATCGACCACAGCAGTTTCACCACTGGCCGATTCAGTGACGCGTCGCCACATTTCATCCGGCAGTGATACCCGAGGAGGCTCCGTGACCAACGTCGCGCAGCAGACAACATCCGGCGAACCGATGAGCGCTGACCCCAACAAGGTCACCCTCACTTTCCCCGGCGGGAGCGCAGAGTTCCCGATCCTGACCAGCGTGGACGGTGTGTCGAGCATCGACATCTCCACCCTGACCAAGAAGACCGGCCTCACCACGCTGGACTACGGTTTCGTCAACACCGCGGCCACCCGCTCCGCGATCACCTACATCGACGGCGACGCGGGCATCCTGCGCTATCGCGGGTATCCGATCGAACAGATCGCCCAGAACTCGAACTTTCTCGAGACGGCCTGGCTGCTGATCTACGGCGAGCTTCCCAGCGCAAGCGAATTGGCCAACTTTGACGATCGCATCCGTCACCACACGCTTCTGCACGAAGACATGCGCCGCTTCTTCGACTCCCTGCCGCACAAGGCGCACCCGATGAGCGTGCTCGCCTCCGGCGTATCGGCCCTGTCGACCTTCTATCAGGACTCGCTCGACCCGAAGGACCCGGAGCAGGTCGAGATTTCGACCATCCGCCTGCTCGCGAAGCTGCCGGTCATGGCCGCCTACGCCCACAAGAAGAGCGTCGGCCAGGCTTTTCTCTACCCCGACAATTCGCTGAGCTTCGTTGACAACTTTCTCAAGCTCAACTTCGGCAACATGGCCGAGCCGTACGAGATCAACCCGGTCGTCAGCAAGGCGCTCGAACGCCTGCTTATGCTGCACGAAGACCACGAGCAGAACGCGTCCACCTCCACGGTTCGACTGGTCGGTTCGACCGAGGCCAATCTGTTCGCATCGGTGTCCTCGGGCATCAACGCTCTGTTCGGCCCGCTGCACGGCGGTGCCAACGAAGCCGTGCTGTCGATGCTCGGGGAGATCCAAGCATCCGGTCAGGGCGTCGAAAAGTACGTCGAACGTGTGAAGAACAAAGAGCAGGGCGTGAAGCTCATGGGCTTCGGCCACCGGGTCTACAAGAACTACGACCCGCGGGCTACCCTGGTCAAGGAGAGCGCCCACGAGGTGCTCGCCGCTCTCGGGGTGAAGGACGACCTGCTCGACATCGCGCAGGAACTCGAGCACATCGCGCTGAGCGACGACTACTTCAAGGAACGTCGCCTGTACCCCAACGTCGACTTCTACACCGGCGTCATCTATAAGGCCATGGGCTTTCCGACGCGCATGTTCACCGTACTCTTCGCGATCGGCCGTCTGCCCGGCTGGGTCGCTCACTGGCGTGAGATGAACGAGGATCCGGCGACCAAGATCGGCCGCCCGCAGCAGCTCTATGTGGGCTCCGCGGCCCGCGACTACCCGCGCCGGTAGACAGGCTCGTTAGTCGCGGCACCCATTACAGATGAGGGGTAGGGGTGCCCTCATCTCTAACCGGTTCCTCGAAGTGCGCAGCGGCGTCAGCAGCCGGGGACGTGCGCAGCGGCGTCAGCAGCCGGGGACGTGCGCAGCGGCGTCAGCAGCCGGGGACGTGGGCTCGGCGTTGCAGTCTTGGGCGACGAGCACCGTGGATTCTTTGGCGGCGACGACGGTGAACCGTGCGGAGGGGACGGAGACGATTCCCTCAATGGGTCGCCAGCCCTGGTCGCCGAAGCTGTAGTCGGCTCGGTAATCGACGGTGAGGGTGACCGTGTAGGCGCCCTTGAATGTGTGCACGTGGCTGGTGGGGGTGGTCGAGAATTCGGCGAGGCCGAGGTCGGCCCAGCTGCCGCCGCCGGTGGGACTCGATCTAGAGCTGCCGTCGCCGTAGCTCCAGCGGTACCCGATCGGTGTGAAGAGAACCTGGGCGGGCTGGCCGAGCAGTAGCCCGTCGCCGATCTGAGCGGATGCTGCCGCCTAGAAATTCGCGGCGGTCGGCCCAGCCTTTTCCAATGCCGCTCGAGGATGAAGAGTAGTTCTTCGCGCGCGCGGGCTCGGTAGTGGTGTGAGAATCCGAATCGGCTGTACCGCTGGGGGGTAGTCGCGGAATCTCTGATCGGGCTTGCCGGTGAGTATCATCGCGAGGTGGGTGCGGTCCTGGCGATCGCGGAAGAGTTCCAGGGCCGTGGGGGTGAGGCGTTCTGCTTCGTCGATGATGAGTAGTTCCACCAGGCAACAGGGTGGCCACCCCGTGCTGGGGCTGACCCATCAGTCCTGCGGTGTCTCTCCGCACGAGGGGCTGCGCCCGTCCACGCGTCTGCTCGTTCCTGCGTGAATTCAGCTGGCAGCCGTCAAGAGCGAACGAGGCGGGCTATGGCGTCGGAGGCTTCCTTGATCTTGATGTCTGCCTGCTCGCCGCCGAGCTTGGCGGCGTCGACGACGCAGTGCTTGAGGTGGTCATCGAGGAGTCCGAGTGCAACGCCTTCCAATGCTTTGGTGAGGGCCGAGATCTGGGTGAGGATGTCGATGCAGTATGTTTCCTCGTCGACCATGCGGTGGATGCCACGGGCCTGGCCTTCGATGCGTTTTAGACGAGCGAGGTATTGGCTTTTGTCACCGATGTAGCCGTGCGTGGTGTGGCACGGCTCTGCGGTGGCCCCGGTGGGAGTGATTTTTTCCATGTCGTTGTTCTTCGTTCTTCCTTCTTCGTTCTTCGCGACGGTACCGTCATGGTGATGGGTGTGCGGGCCCGGACCCGCGGGGCCCAGGGTAATCCGTGGTCCCCGTGTTCCGGGTACTCGCTCATAGTCTCTACCCTCTGGGTGGCCTGGGTTCGGGTCGGTATGGATCTCTGACAAGAATGGTTGGGGTGGTGCCGGCTCCCGCCGGCACCACCCCAAGATACTCAAGTGGCCGTGGCGTATTTTGCGGGAGTAGCGTCGAACAGGGGTCCGCAGCCTGCGCAGCAAAACCAATAGCGAATACCCTCGTAGTCGCGGAAGAGGCCTGTGGATTCCGCGTCTGCCTTCACGACCTGGCTTCCGGTCATGACGGGGCACTCGGCGAGGTCGTCACCGCTGGCGGCGAGTAGGTTTTCGGCTGACAGAGGAATGGCAGCGGCGACAAGGGCATTGTTGTCGGCGGTGGCACTGCAACAGCTGTTACTCATTGAAGGGTTTCCTTTCGATGGAACGGGAAGTGTTTCCTTTTGGGCGGGGACAGTCAGACGCCTTGCAGTTGCCGCACGGGAGTGTGCAATGCTGAGGTGGACGCCGTGGTGTTCGCCTTGGACTTGAAGGACCGGAGGCGAAGGCTGTTGCTGACCACGAATACGCTCGAGAGCGCCATAGCGGCGCCGGCGAGCATCGGGTTCAGCAGTCCGAACGCGGCCAGCGGAATGGCCGCGACGTTGTAGGCGAAGGCCCAGAACAGGTTTGTCTTGATGGTGCCCAGGGTCTTGCGGGACAGGCGGATGGCATCGGCGGCGGAGCGGAGGTCCCCGCGCACCAGTGTGATGTCCGCGGCTTCAATCGAGACGTCCGACCCGGTTCCCATCGCCAGGCCCAGGTCGGCCTGGGCTAGGGCCGCGGCGTCGTTCACGCCGTCGCCGACCATCGCCACGACTTTCCCTTCGGACTGCAAGCGGGTGATGACGTCGACCTTGTCTTGGGGCATCACCTCGGCAATGACCTCGGTTATTCCGGCCTCCGCTGCGACGTGCTCGGCGACCACCTTATTGTCTCCGGTCAGGAGCACGGGGTTCAGCCCGAGTGCTTTGAACTGGGCGATCGCCTCGGCGCTGGTGGCCTTGACGGCATCGGCGACGACCAAAACCGCACGGGCCTGACCGTCCCAGGCGACAGCGACCGCTGTCTTGCCCTGAGATTCCGCGGTGGCCTTTGCGAGGGCGAGCGTCTTGGGAAGGTGAAGGGACCAGTCCGCCAGTAGGCTCTCGCGCCCGACGAGCACGGCATGGCCATTCACAGTGCCCTGCACGCCCTTGCCTTGGACGTTCGTAAACGATTCCGGTACCGGAAGTGAGCCGATCTGCTGGGTTGCGCTTTTGGCGATGGCCTGGGCGATCGGGTGTTCGGAGGCGTCCTCCAATGCGCCGGCCAGCCTCAGAACGTCCTCCCGGGTGGTTCCGTCGATGGTGAACACGTCAATCAGCGTCATCTTGCCCGTAGTGACCGTTCCTGTCTTGTCGAGGACGATCGTATCGACCTTGTGGGTGGACTCGAGTACTTCCGGGCCTTTGATGAGGATGCCCAGCTGGGCGCCCCGTCCGGTGCCGACTAGTAGCGCGGTTGGGGTTGCGAGTCCGAGGGCACAGGGGCAGGCGATAATCAGGACCGCGACGGCGGCCGTGAAGGCGGCGCTGAGCGGGAAGCCGGCACCGATCCAAGCGCCGAGCACCCCGATGGCCACGGCGATGACGATCGGTACGACGATTCCGGAGACCTTATCGGCGAGGCGTTGGACCTCGGCTTTGCCCGACTGGGCGTCCTCGACGAGCCTGGCCATCTGTGCCAGCTGGGTGTCCGAGCCAACCCTGGTGGCACTCACGACCAGACGGCCGCCGAAGTTGACGGTTGAGCCGGTCACGGCGTCGCCCTCACCGACTTCGACTGGGATCGACTCGCCGGTGAGCATGCTCGCATCCACCGCCGAGGTACCCGCGACTATCACCCCGTCCGTGGCGATCTTTTCACCCGGTCGTATGACGAACTCATCGCCCACCGACAACTGCTCGACGGGGATCCGTGTTTCGACCCCGTCCCGAACAACCGCGACGTCCTTAGCCCCCAGCCCGAGCAGTGTGCGCAGGGCAGCCCCCGCCTGGCGCTTGGACCTCTTCTCGAAGTATCGCCCGGCCAGGATGAACATGGTCACTCCGGCGCCGACCTCCAGGTAGATGTTCCCGGCGCCGTCGGAGGGGTTGATCGTGAACGAGAACCCATGGGTCATGCCCGGCAGTCCGGCTGTTCCGAAGAACAGTGCGAAGAGTGACCACAGCAACGCAGCGGACGTGCCGACCGAGACCAGCGTGTCCATCGTGGCCGCGCCGTGGCGCAGGTTGGTCCACGCTGCCTTGTGAAAGGGCCAGGCCGCCCACACGATCACGGGAGCGGCCAGCGTCAGGGACGCCCACTGCCAGTAATTGAACTGCAGCGCCGGAACCATGGCCATCATGATGACCGGCAACGACAGCACTATGGACGCGATCAGCCTGTTCCGCAGCGATGTCAGCTCGGGGTCGGGCTGCTCCGCATCGTCGCTCGCCGGGTGGGCCGTTTTCGGTGTGCGGAGCGCCGCCGTATAGCCGGTCTTTTCGACCTCGGCGATCAGCGCCAATGGGTCCAGTCCGGCGGGAGCGGTGACCTTCGCCTTTTCGGTGGCGTAGTTGACGGTCGCGATCACGCCGTCGAGCTTGTTCAGTTTCTTCTCGATTCGCATCGCGCAGGAGGCGCAGGTCATCCCCCCGATCTCTAGCTCGATGGTGTTGCCCAGCGTTTGCGGCTGGGTCGATGTTGCGGACATGGGTCCTCCTCGGTGGTGCGCTTCCTGATCACGGGATGGGCCAGGCGCGCGGTGTCTATGGTGGTCAGTGCCCGGAATGTTCGGCAGGTTCGCCCGGATCCGCAAACTGGGCGGGCCCGGTGGCGGTTAGGACAAATTGGGCCGTGTGGACCTGTTCGTCTACCTGGAAGTCCAGGTAGAGCAGGTAGCGTCCCGGGGTCGGGGCCTCGGTCATGAATGTCACGTCCGGGCCGGAGACGGCGCCGGGCCGGGGTGCTTCGCCCTCGGGGTGGACGTGGAGGTAAGCCAGGTCCCCTTCGCGCAGGGCGACAAGGTGTCCGTAAGAACCCAGGTACGGCTGCAGTGTTGTGACCGGTTCTCCATCACGGGAAACCGAGACAGTGAGCATGGCCTGTTCGCTGGTGCTCAGCGTACCGGCCAGGTCCACGTTGTAGCCATCGACCGTATCCGCGGCAGAAACTGGAGCCGGCGTGGCGGGGGTGAATTCTCCGGCCGCCTGGACCGTTCGGGTCAGAGTGATGTTCTGTCCCGTTGCTGCCGGGACGATGTCCGCGTAGACCCGGTAGCTGCCGGCGGCGTTCCACTTCCAGGGCAGTGACCATACGCCATGGGCATCCATGGTTGGGTGCACGTGGCGGAACTGGGTCCCGTCCGTGCGCACGATGATCAGATGGAGTTTCTTGTCATGGGAGGCCTCGAAGTCGGTGACCGGCGTTCCTGTGGCGTTGGAGATCGTGAACGCGAGTGTTCCCTCCTGATCTGCCATGCCGGGGGACGAGATCTCCCCCAGGAGGAACCCGTCCTGTTCCATCGACAGGCCCTTCACTGATGCGGCCAGCTGTGTGTCGTTGCTGTCCATGACATGTTCTTCCGTTGGCTGCGTCCAGGCCGCCGTGGTTTGGGAGGGAACCACTGCGCCTGCGGTAGCAAATGAAGCGGTAAATAGGGCCGCGAGTCCCACTCCAAAGAGTCCGAGCTTTAGGGGGACCTTCATGGGACACGCACCGCCCCGTAGCCGGCTTCCTCGACCGCTGCGAGGACGGCTGTGTCGTCTAGCTCGGCCTGGCTGGTCACGACAAGCTTTCCGGTCTTCGCGCTCACGTCGATCGACTGGATGCCTACTATCTGGCTGACCTCTTCCCGGATCGTCGTCTCGCAATGACCGCAGGTCATCCCGGTCACCTGATATTCGCGCATTGTCATAAAACTCTCCTTTGCTGAATCGAACACATACCCCTAGGGGGTACTAACATGCCCAACAATATACCCACTGGGGGTATTCCTGTTACCATACCCCCGTAGGGTATAAATCTGAAGTGTGGAATCGCCGACTACGGCGAAAACGAAGGGAATCTGGAATGTCTCAATCAATACCGGGACGGGGAAAGAAGAGGCTCGCGCTTTTCCTCATCGCACTCGCGCAGTTCGTCGTGATCATGGATACCTCAATCGTGGGCGTGGCGTTGCCTCGCATGCAGGAGGAACTGGGCTTCAGCCCGGAGAATCTCTCCTGGGTTTTCAACGCCTACGTCATCACATTCGGGGGGCTCCTCTTGCTCGGCGGGCGTCTCGGGGATGTCTTCGGCGCCCGACGAATGTTCACCACGGGCTGGGTCGTACTGCTCGTCGGCTCCGCCGTCGCGGGGCTTGCCGGAAACGTCGCGTTGGAGTTGATTGGACGCGGCGTACAGGGAGCCGGCGCGGCACTCATCGCACCCGCGGCACTCACGCTGCTGATGAAGACGTTCGGGTCGAGCCCGAAGGAGCTCGGTGGCGCGCTGGCCCTTTATGGTGCGGCCGCACCGGCAGGGGGAACGGCAGGCGTGTTCCTCGGCGGGGTCATCACCGAGTACATGTCGTGGCCCTGGGTCTTCTTCATTAATATCCCGCTCGCCCTCGTGGTCATCGCTCTCGTCGCCACGGCGCTCCCGGCAGACGGACCGCGGATTCGCGGCTCCATCGACACCGCCGGCGCCCTATTGGTCACCGCTGGACTTGCCCTCGGTGTCTTCGCGATCGTCCGAGCACCTGAGTCTGGATGGGACAGTCTAGAAACGTGGGGAACTCTCGCCGGAGCGGTCGCCTTGCTCGGATTGTTTGTGCTCGTTCAGGCTCGCCGGAAGCAGCCGCTAATGCGATTGTCGATTTTCCGGATCCCGAATTTAGCCGCGGCCAACCTCGCCCAGTTATTGCTCGCCGCCGCGTGGATCCCAATGTGGTTCTTCTTGAATCTCTACCTGCAACAAGTTCTGGGTTACTCGGCGTTCCCCAGCGGTGCCGCGCTCCTACCAATGACCGCATTCACCATGATCACCATGATCCTGCTTGCACCGAGACTCGCTGCGCGATTCGGTCCGAAAGTGATGACGGTGAGCGGTCTCGTCGTGCTCGCAGGCGCCCTGATGTGGTTGTCCTTCGTTCGCGTGGACGGAAACTTCTGGGTGGATGTCCTCCCGGCGTCGCTTCTGGCCGCACTCGGGATGTCCCTGGCGTTCATCCCGACCCTCGGCACGGCGATCTCCAGCGCTCCGCCGCAGGAGGGCGGCCTCGCTTCCGGCCTCGTCAACACCAGCTACCAGGTCGGATCCGCTCTCGGGCTAGCGGCGATGACAGCCTTTGCAGCCGCGAACGGTGCGACGGAAAGTGGGAACCTTCCGGCGCTGACCACTGGATTCTCTTCGGCATTCATCGGTGCAGCCTCAATTGCCCTGGCCGGCGCCCTGCTTGCTGCAATTACGCTCCGTGCCCCCACCCGCGCGCCGGTCGTCGAAAAAGAAGCCATCGCGACTCGTCAGTGACAGCGGTCGGGTGCGGTCACGGCGTCGGTGGCCGCACCCAATAGACCGTTAGCTTGTCTTAGCATTGAGTGGTGTGAAGAGGTAGTGGCCTTGACCTCGCATGGTGGAAACCTCAACAGAGAGAATATTTATCACGGGAAACACGCCGGGAATTCACTCCTGAGTTCAAAGATGAGGCCGTGAAGGTTTCGGCAGATTGAACCCCGCAATCCTTCGTATACAAGAAACTGACACTGGCTCTGGAGCAGCGCGGCAATCAGCCCAATCCCTCTGCGTCAAGTAGCGATCATAGTTCGCCGGTCTCTCCGATGCCGAGGTGCTCGCGGCGCGGGTCGCTCAGGCCGCCGCGGATGCTGCTGCCACGGCCGCCGCTGCTGCCGCGGGCCCAGTCCACCGGGACGGCCGGGACGGCCACGCAGACCACTCCGAGCACGCAGCCTTCCCCGGCCGCGCCAGGAACGGGGGTGTTCGGCTATATCGAGGACAATTCGGCTCCGGTGTCAGCGGAGACCATTGCCCGACATCTGTGTGACACCGGCTACCTCGGTATTCTGCTCGACCAAGCCGGGCAATCCCTCAATGTTGGCCGGGATGCACGCCTGTTCAACCGCGAGCAACGCCGCGCCCTCGCCGTGCGTGACGGCGGATGCCGCTGGCCCGGGTGTGACCAACCACCGTCGTGGAGTGAAGCTCACCACATTCAAAACTGGGTTGATCTGGGCTTTTCCAACATCGACCAGGCCATACTGCTCTGTGTTCTGCACCATTTGTTGCTGCACAACCGGCAGTGGAAGATCCTGTTCCTCGATGGAGAGTATTGGCTGCAACCCGCCGTCGAATTCGACCCCGAGCAGACACTGATTGCGCTGCCCAGCAAGAACCCGCTCATGCAGGAGCCGCTGCGGCTCGACCCGCCCGAAGTGAACCCGCACGCAACGGCGACCGCAGACCGCGGCACGTTGGGCGATGTCGGTCTCGACCGGCGGATGGTGGCGCCCCGCAGGCTGGGGCGTGTTGGGCGATGGCGGTCCCGACTCGCGGGATCGCGGGGCCCGAGACCGCTGAAACGGGAGCTCTGATGTGTCACCAAGATTTAGCGTGTTGGAGTGCGAGGGAGTCGTCAGTAGCCGGCAGAAATTGGCCGTTGCCGCAGGGAATCGTCTTTATACCTGGTTTCGCGGGGTCTCCGTTCGAGCACACGGTCGAGGGGGTGTCGGCGTCGTCGACTCGCTGCGTCCCCTCCGCGCCGCTGTCCGTAACGAGCGCCGCTGCTCACCCGGGGCCCTATGAGGCCGGCTCGAGCGTCAGGGTGTTGGTGGCGACGGCGTTGATGGCGGCCGGCGTGAACAGCCACGGACGGGTCTCGTGATCACGCCAGAGTGGCGCCTGGTCGGTGTAGTTGGGGTGGAAGGCGTGACCGGATGCCCCGGTGAGATTGATCCAGGTGGAGTCATCGAAATTCTCCAGGCTCACCACCTGCCGCATTGACGGCACCCAGTCCACCTGGTAGCCCTGGGTGGCATCCCAGCCGACCGCGTTGACGACGGCCGAACCTCCGGCGAGCTCGTACGGCCCGCGGTTGAATAACCACTCAAGCGGGGCGATGCCGGACTTACCGAAGCTCTGGTTGGTGAGTTCCAGGGTGTGGATGCTGCCCCACTGCCAGTCCTGTGGGTTGGAGCCCATGAGATCGGCGGCTTCGGCCGCGGCATCCGTCATCACGCGTCGCAGCATGCTCTCTTGGCCAACGGTGCCGTAGGAAGCGTTCGACCACCAGGGGGAGTTTGGCTGGTCGAGAAGGCTCGTGACCACGGAGAACGCGCGGTCGCCACCGGTGAGAGCAGCGCCGTCGTCGATCTTGCCGGTGAAAATATCGTGCAGCAGGGTGCGCCAGATCACGTTGAAGTACGCCGCGGCCGCGCTGTCGACGTCGACCTGGTAGTCCCAGCCGTCGAGCAACTTCTGCGCTTTGGCGGCGTCACCGGTGAGCCGCACCTGCTGCAGCGCCGGAACGAGCGTCGCTGCGATGGCACTGTAATTGTCACCCTGAATTTCGCTCATCAGTTCGGCTGTCATCGGGGTTTTCGCGGCGATGAGCTCCTGCAGCCGAGCCGTGATCTGGTTCGCCCGGTAGCCGAGGTCCCAGTCGGCGGTCAGCAGGTATGGGTAACTCGGGTCGGTGGCCGCGTTATTGGCCGTGACGATGTATCCGCTCGGCGGATTGAACGTGCTGGGCAGGGCATCAAAGGGGATGTATCCGGTCCAGCCGTACTGGCTGGTCCAGCCGGGAACGGGCAGGGTGCCGTTGCCACTGGCCCGAATGGGAATGAGCCCGGGCGCCTGATAGCCGATATTTCCGTCGACGTCGGCGTAGGTGAGGTTCTGCGCCGGCACCTCGAACAGGGCGGCCGCGGCGCGAAAACTGGTCCAGTCGGTCGCCTGGTTCAAAGCGAAAATAGCGGATGCCGTGTGCCCCGGCGTGAGCGCCGTCCATTGCAGGGACAGCTCGTAGCTGGTCTGCTCCGCGCCGGCCTCGGCGGCGGGGGCGGGTGTCAGCCCGGTGGCCTCGGGAAAGTCGCTCGCGATCCGCTGGTAGCTGGTGCCGTCGAACCCGCTCAGCAATGGCCCGTGTTCGGTCGAACGAATCTCGATCTTCACGTCGTCACCACCGGCGACGGAGATCTTCTCGTCGCGCAGCAGCAGGGGTTTCGCAACACCGTCGAATTCGTAGTTGTCGCCGGTGACCTTCTCGATGTAAAGGTCGGCGACGTCGGGCCCGAGGTTGGTAAACCCCCACGCGATGCGCTCATTGTGGCCGATGATCACGCCGGGCATGCCGGAGAAGCTGTATCCCGCCACGTCGAACGGGCAATCTGCGGTGATCGACTGGCAGCGTAACCCCACCTGGTACCAGACCGAGGGTAACGCCGGGCCGAGGTGCGGGTCGTTGGCCAGCAGCGGCTTGCCGGTATCGGTGAGGGCGCCGGAGACCACCCATGAATTCGAGCCGATCTCCCCGCCGGCCGGCCCGAGCAGTTCGGGCACCGACCCGAGGTGCGCGCGCAGCTCGGCCAGGGCTCCGGCGTAGGAGTCGACCGAAGCCAGCGCGGCGGGGGCATCCGTTGAATCCGGGGCCGGCTCGGCGGCTTGCGGCGCCCCGGCCGATGGCAGGGTGAGGGCCTGACTGCCGGTGATGGTGGGATGCTGCGCGGCCGGATAGTCGGGATGCAACTGGCTCACCTCGGTGGGCGTGAGCGTCGTCGACAGCAGAGCCCGGTCGATTTCGTCGTCGAGGTTGGAGCGCAGGTCCCAGGCCATGGCCTTCAGCCAGGCCACGGAATCAGCCGGGGTCCACTTTTCGACCTCGTACCCGGGGTTTTGGAGGCCCAGCACGGCATACTCCAGCGATAGATCGGCGCCCTGATGGGTGTCGAGGTAGGCGTTCACTCCGTCGGCATAGGACTGGTAATAGCCGAGAGTCACCGGGTCGAGCAGGGCCACTTCCTGCTCGGCGACGGCTCGCCAGCCGAGGGTGCGCACGAACGTGTCGGTACCGATCTGGCTCTCGCCGAACAGCTCCGAGAGCCTGCCGCTCGTGACGTGGCGGCGAAAATCCATCTCCCAGAACCGGTCCTGGGCGTGCACGTAGCCCTCAGCGAGAAACAGGTCGCTCGCCGTCTTCGCGGTGATCTGTGGAATTCCGTACGTCTCGCGCGTGACCGTGACGGCGCTTGAGAGGCCGGTGATCTCGACGTTGCCCGCGAGCGTTGGGAATGACCGCGTGACCGTATAGACACCGAGCCCTGCAGTGACGAGCACCAGGCCGACGACGGTCGCGAGTGCGATCAGTAATCGCCGAAAGCGGCGGTGCCCCTTGCTGCGCGGTGCGTCGGTTCCCACGTCACTCCTTCGTGAATCGCGCGTTCCCGCAAGAGCGGATGTACGCTACCCGGATGCTAGCGGAACCCACCGACATCCGCTTGTCAGCACCAGCTCAGGCGTGCAGTGCGGCGTTCAGCGTGATTCCGCTGCCACTGCGGGCGAGCACCTCGACGGCGCCGGAGATGGAGTTGCGGCGAAACAGCAGGTTAGGCACGCCGGAGAGCTCGACCGCTTTCACCGTGGCGAACGTGCCGTCGGTGAGCCGTGGTTCGCCGACGAGCACAACCTTGGTGCCGGCCGTCACGTAGAGTCCGGCCTCGACCACGCTGTCATCGCCGATCGCGATGCCCACGCCGGAATTGGCTCCGAGCAGCGCGCGCGCGCCGATCGAGATGCGCTGCGTTCCGCCACCTGACAGGGTGCCCATAATGGATGCGCCGCCACCGATATCCGCGCCGTCACCGACCACGACGCCCTGCGAGATGCGGCCCTCGACCATGGAGGAACCGAGGGTGCCGGCGTTGAAGTTGACGAAGCCCTCGTGCATCACCGTGGTGCCGGGGGCGAGGTGGGCGCCGAGCCGCACGCGGGAGGCATCTGCTATTCTCACGCCGGTCGGAACGACATAGTCAAGCAGCGGTGGAAATTTGTCGACGCCGCTGGCCTGAATGCCGGCGCGCTGCAGGGTCGGGCGCAGGCGGGCGAAATCGGTCGGCACCATGGGACCGGCGTTGGTCCACACGACGGTGGGCAGAAAAGCGAAGATGCCGTCGAGGTTGATGCTGTTCGGCAGAACGAGGAGGTGCGAGAGCAGGTGCAGCCGCAGGTAGGCATCCGACGTGCTGGCTGGTGCCGCGCCGAGGATGATTTCCACAGTGACGGCTTCGAGGCGTACCGCGCGGCGGGCGTCGTCGCCAGCCGCTTCGCTCAACTCCGCCGGAACGATCCAGCGATCGCGGCCGGTCGGCAGCGCGCCGAGTACCGGGGTGGGAAACCAGGTATCCAGCACGGTGCCGTCGGTGGCGACGGTGGCGAGGCCGTATCCCCAGGCCTGGGTCGGTGTGGCAGGAGCGTTTTCGGAAACTACGGAGGGCATACCTCTAGATTAGTAGGGTGACTTCTAGACTTCCGGCCCCAGCAAAAACCACCGTGCTCGACCTGACAGCGACGTCAATCGAACTGACTAGACAAATCTGCGACCTGGAGTCGGTGTCGGGCAATGAGACTGCCCTCGCCGACGCGATCGTGGCGGCGCTTCACGGTTTCGACCACCTCGAGATCATTCGCGACGGCGACACCGTCGTCGCCCGCACCAACCTGAATCGTGCGCAGCGCGTCGTCATCGCCGGCCACATCGACACAGTGCCGCTCAACGACAACCTGCCCACCCGCTACGAGACCATCGACGGCACCGACTACCTCTGGGGCCGCGGCACCGTCGACATGAAG
Source organism: Cryobacterium sp. N21 (assembly GCF_002929575.1). Taxonomy (NCBI): domain Bacteria; kingdom Bacillati; phylum Actinomycetota; class Actinomycetes; order Micrococcales; family Microbacteriaceae; genus Cryobacterium; species Cryobacterium sp. N21. Next base: position 277,539 of record NZ_PJJQ01000034.1, read on the forward strand.
GCCGGCGTGGCCGTACAGCTGAAGCTCGCCGCCGAACTGACCGAACCCGGGGTCGACGTGACCTGGATGTGGTACGACCACGAAGAGGTCTCCGACGAGCTCAACGGCCTCGGCCGGCTCGCCCGCAACCGGCCCGACCTGCTTATCGGCGATTTCGCGATTCTCGGCGAACCGACCCGAAGCCAGATCGAGGGCGGCTGCAACGGCAACCTGCGCGTCGAAGTTCGCACGTTCGGCCTGCGCTCGCACTCGGCGCGCAGCTGGGTCGGCGAGAATGCCATTCACAAGGCCGCCCCGATTCTCAACATTCTGGCCGGCTACCAAGCCCGCGAGGTCGAGGTTGAGGGCCTGGTCTACCGCGAAGGGCTGAACGCGGTCGGCATTACCGGCGGCGTCGCCGGCAACATCATCCCCGACGAGTGCATGGTGCACGTCAACTACCGTTTCGCCCCCAGCCGCAGCGCCGACGAAGCCGTCGCCCACTTGCGTGAGTTGTTCGCCGGCTACGACCTCACCGTGGTCGACCGTGCCGAGGGCGCCCGGCCCGGCCTCGACGCCCCGCTCGCCCGCGAATTCCTGAACGCTGTCGGCGGTGTCGCTACGCCCAAGTACGGCTGGACCGACGTCGCCCGCTTCTCCGCGCTCGGCGTTCCGGCCGTCAACTACGGTCCCGGCGACCCGCTCAAGGCGCACGCCGACGACGAACGCGTCGCCGTGGCCGAGATCACGGCCTGCGAGAACGGCCTGCGCGCCTGGCTGAGCGCATCCGTTCGTTAACGCAGCGACAGAACAATGACTGAGCGGATGCTCCGCCCCCGCAGGCAGACCGCGCCCCGGTCGCGCGCCCGGCGGCTGCCAGCGGCCTGGCACGCCCGCTACCGGCTGACCCCGTGGTGGGGCAAGGTCGTCGTGGTCTGGGCGCTGTCACGCCTGGTCACGACAAGCCTCATCCTGGTGCTGGCGAGCGTACAGGGCCCCAACGCGTGGACCGGTGCCAGCCCGAAATACACCGATTTCGCGACCATGTGGGACGGTCGCTGGTACAACATCGTCGCGGCGGTCGGTTATCCCAGCGTGCTGCCGCTCACCGATGGGGGACAGATCGGCGAGAATGCCTGGGCGTTCATGCCGGGCTATCCGGTGGTGGCCCGGCTGATCATGGAACTGACCAATTTTCCGTGGGCGCCGGTGGCGGTGTTCGTGTCGGTCGGTTTCAGTCTCGGCACCGCCCTGCTGTTCTACCGCCTCATGGCGCGGGTGCAGTCGCCGGCGACCGCCCTGTTCTCGGTGGTGCTGTTCTGCGTTGCCCCGCTGTCGCCGATTCTGCAGTTCGCCTACGCCGAGTCGATGTACCTGTTCTTTCTTACCCTCGCCCTCTACCTGCTGCTCGAGCGCCGCTACTGGCTGCTGTTCCCGGTGATCGCGGTGATGGCCCTCACCCGGCCGAGCGGACTCGCATTTGCCCTCGCCCTCGGGCTGCACGTGATCTACCGCTTCGTCACGCGCCGCCGCGACCCGTTTTCCGTCGCCGAGCGGATGCTGGCGGCCTCCGTTGCCGTCTTCAGCGCGCTGATGGGACTGGCCTGGCCGATCGCGGCCTGGGCCGCCACCGACGACCTGATGGCCTACACCGACACCGAGTTGGCGTGGCGGGCACCGTACATCGGCTACGTGGAACTGGTTCCGTTCACGGCCTGGTTCCAGGGCGGCGTCTGGTGGCTCGGTAGCCCGTGGGGCATCGCGGTGGTCACCGCCCTCATCTTGACCTTCGCCGTGCTGCTGTTCACGCCCGCAGTACGGCGGCTCGGCGTGGATCTGCGGCTGTGGGTGGCCAGTTACGGGCTGTACCTGCTCGCCGTATTCTTTCCGCAATCGAGCACGTTCCGGCTGCTCATGCCGATGTTTCCCTTGCTCGGTGCGGCCGCGCTACCGCGCAGCCGCATCTATCGAGTGTCGATCGTTCTGCTCTTCGTGGCCGGCCAGTGGGGCTGGCTGCTGATCTGCTGGGGCGTCGATGGTTACGACTGGACTCCGCCGTAAGAAGCCTGATTTGACACTGAGTCCGACCCTAATTTACGTCTCGGGCCGAGATAGTCGATAATGGGTATACAAAGACGAATGGAAGGGGAGTTCATGGCGGCCATGAAGCCACGTACCGGAGACGGTCCAATGGAGGCTGTAAAAGAGGGGCGCCTGATCATCGTGCGTGTACCGCTCGAGGGTGGGGGTCGGCTCGTTGTCTCCGTCAACGACGCCGAGGCCAAGGAACTTCACGATGCACTTGCCGGGGTTGTCGCTGCGGCGAAGTAGCCTCGTGTTCCTATAGTTAATACAGCAGAACGGCCACGCAGGTATTGCGTGGCCGTTCTGGTGTATCTGGGAACGTTCTAGGCGCGCAGCTTGGTGATCTGCAGCAGCCCGTCGCCGACCGGGGACAGCGCGCTGATCACAGCGCTCGATGCGGCGATCTCGGTCAGCAGAGTGCGAAACCCGGTCGCGACATCGTCGCGCTGAGCCGGGTCGGCCACCCGTCCGCGCCACAGCGCGTGCGCGACGAGCACCGTGCCGCCCGGACGGGCCAGGCGCAGTCCGTGTTCGACGTACTCGATGACCGACTGTGGGTCGGCGTCAATAAACACAATGTCGTAAGAATTCTCGTTCATGCGGGGCAGAACCTCGCCGGCCTTGCCCGTGATGAGGCGCACCCGGTTCGCCGGAATTTTCGCTTCGATGAAGTTCGCCTTCGCGTGCTGCAGGTGGTCGACCTCGGTATCAATCGAGGTGAGAGTTGCGCCGGGAGCTCCGGTCAGCAGCCAGATCCCCGAGACTCCGGCCCCGGTACCGACCTCGAGGATGCTGCGTGCCCCGGTGGCCGCCGCCAGAACGGCCGATTGCGCCCCCACCGAGGGCGGAATGGCATCGATCCCCAACTCGAGGGATTGCTGGCGCGCCTTGGCGATAGCTTCGGACTCCACGACACAGTCGTCGGAGAATTTCCAGTTCAGTTCAATGTCAGACACAAATAACTCCAGTAGATGATTAGGTCAAGACTAGGGCCGGGGCGCGTGTGGTCTGTGGATGCCTCGCCGGGCAGTTACTCTAAGGACATGTTTGGGCTGACGTTCGAGAAGATTCTTCTGATCGGGATCATCGCTGTCTTCTTGCTCGGCCCCGACAAACTACCGCACTACGCCGCGCAGCTCGCTCGCCTCGTGCGCCAGTTGCGCGATATGGCCAACGGGGCCAAAGACCGCATGCGCGATGAAATGGGTCCGGAGTTCGACGATCTGGACTGGAAAAAACTGGACCCGCGCCAGTATGACCCGCGTCGCATCATCCGGGAAGCCCTCGCCGACGAAGACCCGTTCAAGGAACAGTCCGCAACGATTTCTCGCGCCGAACCCAACCCGGAGGGTGCATACCTGAAACGTAAGCGGGCACGGGAAGCGGCCCTGGCCGCGCTCGAACCGGCCCCGTTCGATACTGAAGCCACGTAGTTCCGGTCTGACGGAGTCTCGATGTCGAAAACGCCTACAACCGTTCTGCGCGTCAAGAAGAAGGTCTACGAGGCCGAACTGGCCCGCCTGCAGGCCGAACTGGTCACGATGCAGCAGTGGGTGAAGGCATCCGGTGCCCGTGTCGTGGTGATATTCGAGGGCCGCGATGCCGCGGGTAAGGGCTCGGCGATCAAGCGCATCACCGAATACCTGAACCCCCGCGTCGCACGCATCGTCGCCCTGCCGATGCCCACCGAACGTCAGCGCGGCCAGTGGTATTTTCAGCGGTACATCGAGCACCTGCCATCGACCGGCGAGATCGTGCTGATGGACCGCTCCTGGTACAACCGGGCCGGCGTCGAACGGGTCATGGGCTACTGCACGAGTGACGAATATCGCCGGTTTCTGCACCAGGCACCGTTGTTCGAGCGGATGCTGGTCGAAGACGGAATCCTGCTGGTCAAGTACTGGTTCTCGGTGTCTGACCTGGAGCAGGAACGACGTTTTCGATCACGCCTGAACGACCCGATGCGGCGCTGGAAGCTCTCCGAAACCGACGTGCTATCGATCACTAAATGGGTCGATTATTCCAAGGCGAAAGACGAGATGTTCGTGCACACAGACATCGCCGAAGCGCCCTGGTGGGTGGTGGAGAGTGAAGACAAGCGTTCGTCCCGGCTGAACGTGATCAGCCATCTGCTCTCGCTCGTGCCGTACGAGAAGATCGACCCGCCGAAGGTGCACATTCCGCCGCGTCCGCCGGACTCCGACTACGAGCGGCCGCCGCGCGAGGAGAACCACCAGGTTCCCGACCACGCGGCGACGCTGGTCAAGCCGAAAGAGTAGGCGCTAACGCGGCGTGAGCCCGAGGCTGAGGCCGGCCAGGCCACGCGCACGGGTTTTCATGCTGTGGGCCAGCGCCAAAATGGCGCGGGCTGCGGGGTCGTCGGGCGCGCCGAGCACAACCGGCAGTCCGTCGTCGCCGCCGGTGCGCAGGGCCAGGCTGAGCGGAACCTGCGCGAGCACCGGTACCGGTGTCTCCTGACCGACTGAGAGCCGCCTGGCCACTTCGGCGCCGCCGCCGGAACCGAACAGTTCGAGCAGGCTGCCGTCGGGCTGCACCAGGGCGGACATGTTCTCGATCACCCCGTAGACGCTTTGCCCGGTCTGGCGGGCCACGATTCCGCTGCGTTCCGCCACATCGGCGGCCGCCGCCTGCGGGGTGGTGACAACGATGACCTCGGCGTGGGGGAGCAGCTGGCCGACCGTGATGGCGACGTCGCCGGTTCCTGGCGGTAGATCGAGCAGCAGCACGTCGAGGTCGCCGAAGTACACGTCGGTGAGAAACTGCTTGATCGTGCGGTGCAGCATCGGGCCGCGCCACGCGACCGCGGCCGACTTGTCATCGATGAACATGCCGATCGAGATGACCTTCACGTCGTGCGCGATCGGCGGCAGAATCATATCGCCGACCTGGGTCGGTTTCACCGCGAGCCCGTCGTGCACGAGGCCGAGCAGGCCGGGAATGCTGAAGCCGTGTACGTCGGCATCCACGATGCCCACCCGCAGTCCTTCGCCGGCCAGGGCCACCGCCAGGTTCGCGGTGACGGTGGACTTGCCCACGCCGCCCTTGCCGCTCGTGATCGCGTAGACGCGGGTGAGTGACTCCGGGCCGAACTGCACGCTGCGCTCCACCTGGCCGCCGCGCAGCTTCTCGGTGAGCGCGGTGCGCTGCTCGCGGGTCATGATCGCCACCGCGACGCTCGCCAGGCCGACCCCAGCCACCGACTCGGCGGCGGCCAGAACGTCGCTCTCAATGCGCGCTGCGGCCGGACAACCAGCAATGGTCAAGCGGATGCCGACGCTCACCCGCCCGGTCTCGCTCACCGTCACCCCCGACACCATGTCGAGGTCGGTGATGGGTTTGCGAATCTCCGGGTCGGTCACCCGGGCCAGGGCGGTGAACACGCGGGCGCGGATGCTGTCGGGCGTTGAACTCAGTGGGGCAGGAGTCATGCGGTGGGGCGGCTTTCGTTGGTGATGTCGGAGCCTGTGGGTTCATCCAGGTGACTGCGCTCATCCAGGTGTTCGAGCAACGCACGCAATTCGGCGCGAATGAAATCCTTCGAGGCCATGTCCTTGATCGCGATGCGCAGGGCCACGACCTCGCGGGCGAGGTACTCGGTGTCGGCGAGGGTGCGTTCGGCCCGCTGCCGGTCCTGTTCGAACTGCACCCGGTCGCGGTCGTCCTGCCGGTTCTGAGCGAGCAGGATCATCGGCGCGGCATAGGACGCCTGCATCGACAAAACCAGGGTCAGCGCGATGAACCCGAGTGCGACGGAGTCGAAGCGCCAGTCCACCGGAGCGAGGGTGTTCCAGGAGATCCAGGCGACGGCGAACAGGGTGAGCCCGAGCAGAAACCACGGGGTGCCCATGCCGCGGGCGATCGCCTCGGTGAAGCGTCCGAACCGGTCCCGACTGTGTCCGCTCCGATTCAGCCCAACGATGTTGCTCGTCCGCAGGCCCTTGGGGGCGTCCAGGCGCAGGTCGGCGCGGTTATTGCGGGCCACGAGTCGTCCTTTGCGCTCCGGGCAGTATTGGTATGGTAATGCTGCCGGTTCGGCGGTTATTGTGGGCCACGAGTCGTCCTTTGCGCTCCGGGCAGTGTTGGTATGGTAATGCTGCCGGTTCGGCGGTTATTGTGGGCCACGAGTCGTCCTTTGCGCTCCGGGCAGTGTTGGTATGGTAATGCTGCCGGTTCGGCGGTTATTGTGGGCCACGAGTCGTCCTTTGCGCTCCGGGCAGTGTTGGTATGGTAATGCTGCCGGTTCGGCGGTTATTGTGGGCCACGAGTCGTCCTTTGCGCTCCGGGCAGTGTTGGTATGGTAATGCTGCCGGTTCGGCGGTTATTGTGGGCCACGAGTCGTCCTTTGCGCTCCGGGCAGTGTTGGTATGGTAATGCTGCCGGTTCGGCGGTTATTGTGGGCCACGAGTCGTCCTTTGCGCTCCGGGCAGTGTTGGTATGGTAATGCTGCCGGTTCGGCGGTTATTGTGGGCCACGAGTCGTCCTTTGCGCTCCGGGCAGTGTTGGTATGGTAATGCTGCCGGTTCGGCGGTTATTGTGGGCCACGAGTCGTCCTTTGCGCTCCGGGCAGTGTTGGTATGGTAATGCTGCCGGTTCGGCGGTTATTGTGGGCCACGAGTCGTCCTTTGCGCTCCGGGCAGTGGAATGCTGCCGGTTCTCAGTTCGCTGCGGGCTGCGGCCCGGCGGCGCACATCATCATTGCCGTCGTGGCTGCGCCAGTCGTCGGGCAGCAGGTAGTCGAGCACGTCATCAATCGTCACCACCCCGACCAGTCGGTAGTTCTCGTCGACCACGGGCACCGACACCAGGTCGTAGCTCGCCAGGATACGGCTCACTTCGGCGGCCGACGTGTCGGCGGTGACCGGGTCGAGTCCGGCGTCGAGCAGCGTGCCGAGGCGTTCGTGGGGCGGGTAGCGCAGCATCCGCTGAAAATGCACCATGCCGAGGAATCGGCCGGTGGGAGCTTCGTAGGGCGGCAGGGTCACGCAGATCGCCGCGCCGAGCGCCGGGGCCAGGTCGTGCCGACGGATGCGCGCGAGTCCTTCGGCGACGGTGGCGTCGGCTGAAACAATGATCGGTTCGGTCGTCATGAGCCCGCCCGCGGTGTCGGGGGCGTAGGAGAGCAGAAAGCGTACGTCTTCGGCTTCTTCGGGCTCCATCAGGTCGAGCAGCTGTTCGCCGCGCTCCTCTGGCAGCTGGGCGATGAGGTCGGCGGCGTCGTCGGGCTGCATCTGGTCGAGCACGTCGGCGGCGCGGGCGTCGCCGAGGCTGGTCAGAATGCCGACCTGGTCGGTTTCGGGCATCTCTTCGAGCACGTCGGCGAGGCGATCGTCCGGCAGTTCACCGGCTACCTCGAACATGCGCTCGCGCGGCAGGTCGAGCAGGGTGTTGGCAAGGTCGGCGGGCTTAAGGTCGGAGTAGGTCGCGATGAGGTGCTCGGCGGATTGCGCCTGGCCCTTGGTTTCTTTTTCGCGTACCTCGGCCCAGGTGGCGAAGGTCGTGACGCCCTTGACGAACGGTGAGGCGCTGGTTTTGGGGCGGCGCACGAACAGTTGGCTGATGGCCCAGTCCGCCTCCGTGCCCTCCTTGATCGCGACGTCTTCAATCGTGGCTTCGCCGGAACCGTCGGTGAAGAGCACCTTGCGGCCGAGTAATTCGGCGATGACGCGCACCTCGCCGCCGCGCTGTTCGTAGCGGCGCACGTTGATCAGGCCGGTCGTGATGATCTGGCCGCTGCCGATGCTGGTGACCCGATTGATCGACACGAACACGCGGCGTTTGCCCGGTATCTCCACGATCAGGCCGACAACGCTGGGCGGGTCGTTTTTTCGATACACCACGAGAACATCGCGCACCTTGCCCACGCGGTCGCCCGCGGGGTCGAAAACGGTGCACCCGGCCAGTCGGGCAACAAAAACTCTGGTGGCACTCACACTATAAATGTAGGCCACTGGCCTGATAATCGTTGCCCGGCACGAAGGGTTCATTTTCGCTGAACGACCACTCAGCCCCGCAGTCCGGCCGTCATGAAAGAATGGGGCCATGAGCAACCAGAGCCTTTTCTCCCGACGCCGCCCGGTGCTGCCCCCCGTGTTGCCGCGCGGGGAGGTGCTCGCCACCTACAGCACGTACGCTGACGCGCAGGCCGCCGTCGACACGCTGGCGAAGGCCGATTTTCCGGTGAAACAGCTCTCGATCGTGGGCAACGACCTCAAGAGTGTTGAGCGGGTGACCGGCAAACTGACCTACGGCCGGGTCGCGCTCGCGGGGGCGGCATCCGGTGCCTGGCTCGGAATCTTCTTCGGCATCCTGTTCTTTCTGTTCTCGCCGACCGGATCGAGCCTGCCGTTCGTGTTCGCCGCCCTCATCATGGGCGCCGGGTTCGGCATGCTGCTCGGGATCGCAAGCTACGCCATCAACCGGCGCCGGCGTGACTTCACCTCGACCATGCAGGTCATCGCGACCAGTTACCAGATCATCGTCGATCCCGAATTGGTACACCGTGCCCGCAACCTGCTGGGCGACGAGCCCCCGGCACCCGTCACCCCCTCTGAATAGTCACGCGAGAGCGCAAAAAGTGCCCGATTGAGATTCTCAAACGGGCACTTTTTGCGCTCTCGCGAACCGGTTAGCGCTTGGACGCCGCCAACCACGCCTCTACCTCGGTGGCGGTTCGGGGGATCGCGGCCGAGAGGTTTTCGGCACCGGTCTCGGTCACCAGGATGTCGTCTTCGATGCGCACGCCGATGCCGCGGAATTCGGCCGGAACGGTGAGGTCGTCGGGCTGAAAGTACAGGCCGGGTTCGATGGTGAAGACCATGCCCGGTTCGAGTACGCCGTCCATGTACATGTCGCGGCGGGCCTGCGCGCAGTCGTGCACGTCGATGCCGAGATGGTGGCTGGTGCCGTGCACCATGTAGCGGCGGTGCTGGCCGTTCTCTGGCTGCAGGGCCTCGTCGGCGGAGACCGGAAGCATGCCCCACTCGGCGGTGCGGCGCGCGATGACGTTCATTGCCGCAGCGTGCACGTCGCGAAACACCACGCCGGGGAGAACGACGGCGAAGGCGGCATCCGCTGCTTCACGAACGGTCTCGTAGACCAGACGCTGAACGTCGGTGTAGACGCCGTTGACCGGGAGGGTGCGGGTGATGTCGGCGGTGTAGTAGCTGTCGAGCTCAACGCCGGCGTCGATGAGAATCAGGTCGCCGGGGGCGACGACGCCGTCGTTGCGGGTCCAGTGCAGGATGCAGGCGTGCGGGCCGGACGCGGCGATGGTGTCGTAGCCGACCGTGTTGCCGTCGCTGCGCGCCCGGGTGTTGAAGACGCCCTCGACCAGGCGCTCGCCGCGGGCGTGCTGGCTCGAACGCGGCAGGTCGGCGATGACATCGTCGAAGCCGCGCGCGGTCGCGGCGACGGCGAGGCGCATCTGCGCAATCTCGTAGGCATCCTTCACCAGGCGCAGTTCGGAGACGTCGCGGGCCAAGCCGGCGTCGGGCTCGTGCTCGGCGTTGATCTCGATGCTGAACGGGGAATCGGGGGCGTTGCTGCCGAGTACCCGTTCCGCGGCGAAGCGCAGGCGGGCTTCGTCGACCTGCTCGGTGAAGGTCGGGTCGGCCTCCCGCAGCACGAGGGTTTCGCTGTCGACGGCGTTCAGCACTCCGGCGAGCTCGGCGATGCCGCGCACATCGAGAGCCAGATCGCTCGCGACCTGGGCCACCGATGGGCGCGGGCCGATCCAGAATTCGCCGATGTCGGGGTTGGCGTAGAACTCGTCGGAGTCGCGGCCGGCTCGTTCCCGAAAGTACAGTGTGGCGTCGTGGCCGGCATCCGTCGGTTCGAGCACGAGAACGGCGCCGGGTTCGCTGTCGCTGCCCCAGCCGGTGAGGTGCGCGAAGGCGGAGTGTGCACGAAAGGCGTAGTCGGTGTCGTTGGAGCGCTGCTTCAATCGGCCGGCCGGAATGATCAGGCGCGCTCCGGGGTACTGGGCAGAGAGCCGCGCACGTCGGGCGGCGGCGAAGGGCGCCTGTTCGCGGGCGGGCGGCAGCACGTCGGTGCGATCGGCCCAGCCGCTCGCGATGAACGATTTGAAGCCGGTAGATCCCGGTGTGGTCGAACGGTTCTCGTTCGAGCGCACGGGTGGAGTAAGAGCAGCGGGAATAAGAGCGGAAGCAGTGGTATCAGCCATTGCACCATTCTCGCACCGCACTCTGGGCGGCGGCCGATCACCGAGGCGCAGATGCTGCGATGACCGGATGCCGGTGCCTGCGCGGTCTACGCGGCCGGTGTGAGCGTGGCCACGATCGGCCGGTGATCGCTGCCGGCACCGTCGAGCGACTCGATCACCTGCAGCGCGCTCACGTGCCAGTTCGGGGTAGCCATGACGTGATCGATGGGGCTGCCGAGCAGCGCGGGAATGCTGGTGGGCCAGGTGCCGACGGCCGCTGCGCCGGCCGATAGCGCGGCATCCCCGCAGTTTCCGAGAACAGCGTCCGGCGCACCGGCGCGGTCGGCCATGTGATCGAGGGTCGAGTTAAAATCGCCCGCCATGATCACGTTGTCGGCCTGACACTGGGTGGCGAGCCAGTCGAGGTCGCTGCGCCAGTTCGACATTTCATACTGGATCGGGGCCACGGCATGTACGGCCACGATGGTCGGTCCGCTGCCGTCCACCGGTTTGGCGACAACGGTCGGCAGCACGTTGGTGTTGCCCGGCGGGCCGGACCCGGCCGCGTTGCTCACGGCGTAGTCGCCGAGTTCCGGACTGATCAGCAGGGTGGTGGAACGAGCCTTCGACACCAGATCGAAGGCAAGTGTGTGCACCCACATGGGCCGGCCGGCGTCGCGCATCAGTTTGGCGATCAGGACACCGGTCGCCTCTGTTGTTTCGGGCAGGGTGACGATGTCGGCATTCTGAGCCACCGCTTCCGCGGCGATGACCGCGGCGCCCGGAGCGTCTCCCAGTGTGTTCCAGCTGAGCACGGTGACGGAGTCGGCGGAACTAGTCGGCGCCGTACTGACATCGGCGGTATCAGCGGTGAAGCCGCGGGAGGCGAGAATACCGAGATTGGCCACGGCGAACAGGGCGAGCAGTACCATGACCATGCCGAGGGTTCGCCGCAGCGGCCGAATGAAGCGCAGCAGACCGAACAGCACGAGGCCGACGATCGCACCGATCACGGCGATCGCCCGAAACGACACGAGGTGTGCGACGACCCAGGTGTTGTGCAGGCCGAACGCCTGCGGCCAGGTCAGGACCAGCAGGAAAACGGCGGCAGCGATGAGAATCAGTGCCCGGAAGAGTCGCGTGAACATTGTTTTGAACTGTAGATGAGAATTCTGGGGAATCCCCAGCGCTTCGCGCAGAGAGGAGGGGGCTCGGGTGGACAACTAGCATGGGGTGATGGCAGTCGCGCGGCAATTCCAGGGTCCGATCGATCTGCACGCGCACTCCAGCGTGTCGGACGGTACCGAGACGCCGGCCGAGCTGGTTCGTGCGGCATCCGCTGCGGGCCTGGGCACGATTGCCCTCACCGACCACGACTCCACGGCCGGCTGGGCCGAGGCATCCGCTGCCGCTCGCACCGACCGAATCACGCTTATTCCCGGAATGGAATTCAGCACGCGGGTACAGTACGCGAGTGTGCACCTTTTGGCATATCTCTTCGACCCGACCGATCCGGCCCTGCTGGCCGAGATGACCAGGGTGCGGGCGGCCAGGCTCAGCCGGGCCGAGCAGATGGTCGCTCGCATCGGGGTCGACTACGACCTGAGCTGGGACGACGTACTCGCCCAGACCACCCCCGATGCCACCGTTGGTCGGCCACACATCGCCGACGCCCTCGTGGCCCGCGGCCATGCCCGGAACCGCAGCGCGGCCTTCGCCGATATTCTGCACTGGAAAGCCGGCTACTTTCAACCGCACTACGCGCCCGACCCGCTGCGCGCGATCGAACTGGTGCGTGCCGCCGGGGGAGTGCCGGTCATCGCGCACCCCGCCACGCGCGGCATCAATGAGGTCGTCGAAGAGTCCCGGCTGAAGACCATGGTGGAGGCCGGCCTGTTCGGCCTCGAACTGGGTCACCGTGAAAACAACCCGGAACCCACCGCTCGGCTGTACGAACTCGCCGCCAAGTTCGGGCTGTTGGTCACCGGCTCGAGCGACTACCACGGTACCGGCAAGCCCAACCGGCTCGGCGAGAACACGACGGCCCCCGAGGTGCTCGACCGCATCATCGCGCAGGGGCGCGGCTCAGCTCCCGTCTACGGCTGATTCTCAACGGCTGACCGCAATAGCGGATGCCGGGGCACCAATACACAAATGCCCGGACCCAGGCTGGCACGGTCGAAACGGTGTCAGCCCGGATGCCGGGCCCTCATGATTTGATCAGCTGCTAGATGCTGCTGCCGGTCTGCGGTGAGCGACGACGGGTGCGGCTGCGACGCAGCGGCGCGTTGTTGCCGTCGTGGTGCTCGGCTCCGCCGCCATCGTGAGTGCCGGCTGCCGGGGTAGCGGCCGGGGCATCCGGATTGGTGCTGGAACTGACGCGAGTGCGCGACCGGGCGGGCCGGCCTTCGTCGGCGCCGGTGGTCACCGGGCTCGTTGCCGCCCGATCGGCTGCGCGCGTTGAATCACCACGACCGCGGCCACCCTCGGATCGACCACCGCGCGGTGCGCCGCCGGACCGACCGGAGTCCGAGCGACCGCCAGCGCCGCTGCGTGCCCCGCCCGAGCGACCGGCGCCACCGGTGCGAGTGTCGCCAGCAGCGACGTCTTTAACCGGGGTTGCACGCAGGCGGCCCTTGGAACCGGCCGGAATGTTCAGGTCGGTGTAGAGGTGCGGCGACGAAGAGTAGGTTTCCATCGGTTCGGGCTGGCCGAAGTCGAGCGCCTTATTGATCAGCGACCACTTGTGCAGGTCGTCCCAGTCGACGAAGGTGACGGCGATTCCGGTCTTGCCGGCGCGGCCGGTGCGACCGACGCGGTGCAGGTATGCTTTCTCGTCTTCGGGAATGGTGTGATTGATCACGTGGGTGACGTCTTCGACGTCGATACCGCGAGCAGCGACATCCGTTGCGATCAGGATTTCTTTCTTGCCGCTCTTGAAGCTGGCCATGGCGCGTTCGCGCTGTTCCTGGTTGAGGTCGCCGTGCACGGCCGTGGCATTGAAGCCGCGGTCGCCGAGTTCTTCGACGAGCTTCGCGGCGGCGCGCTTCGTGCGGGTGAAGATGATGGTCTTGCCGCGGCCCTCGGCCATGAGGATGCGGCCGATGACCTCGTCCTTGTCCATGTTGTGGGCACGGTAGACGAGGTGCTCGATGTTGGCCTGCATGAGGCCTTCGTCGGGGTCGGTCGCACGAATGTGGATCGGGCGGTTCATGAAGCGACGGGCGAGGGCCACGATCGGCCCGGGCATCGTCGCCGAGAACAGCATGGTGTGGCGAGTGGACGGCGTCTGCGCGAACAGCTTCTCAATGTCGGAGAGAAAACCGAGGTCGAGCATCTTATCGGCCTCGTCGAGCACCATCTCGCGCACGTTGGCAAGGGTGAGCAGACGCTGGCTGGCCAAGTCGAGCAGGCGCCCGGGGGTGCCGACCACGATCTGCGCGCCAGCCTTGAGCTGTTCGATCTGTCCCTCGTAGGCCTTGCCGCCGTAGATGGAGACGATCTTGGTGTTACGGCCGGCCGCAGCGAGCTCGAGGTCCTCGGAAACCTGAACGCACAGTTCTCGGGTTGGAACGACGATGAGTGCCTGCACGCCGGGCTCGGGGTCGAGGCCGAGGCGCTGAATGACCGGAAGGCCGAAACCGAAGGTCTTGCCGGTGCCGGTCTTGGCCTGGCCGATGATGTCCTGGCCGGCCAGGGCGAGGGGGATGGTCTGGGTCTGAATGGGGAACGGTTCGAGGATGCCCTTGGCTGCAAGGGAGTCGACCATGTCCTGGTCAATATTAAGTTCGGAGAAAGTCACGAATGTATGCCTGTCATTAACTGGAAGCGAAGTGCGCCCGTTTTTGCGTCTCGGGCAGCGGCCGCCGATCCTTGCCGGCGACGTAATTCCACCTTACTGCCCCGCCTGTACCGCGGCCACAGGCGCGCTGTCCTAAGCTAAGCCCGTGGTCACGTGGTTCGGTCGGCGCCCGCAGCGCAATGAAGCTCCCCGGCTTTCCGCCCGCGGGGCGCTCCAGCCAACCGAAAAAGTGGACATCAGTTCCCTCGCTCCCGGTGTGCAGCATTTTCTCGGCCAGGCCGCCTACTGCGAGCTCGGCGAGTTCGAAAGCCTGGCCCGCGCCGTGGCGACAGCGCCGAACCTCGCCGTGAAGGAAGGCCTCAGCGCCGCCGCCGGTCGGGCCCTGAGCAAGCATCACGGCCTGATCACCGAGATTCGTCGCCGCGGGCACGAGCCAGCCACCGAGATGGCCCCGTTCGTCGCCGGCCTCGATGAGTTTCGCCAGAAGACCAGCGGTGCGAACTGGCACGAGCTGCTGCTGAGCTGCTACCTCGCCGGCGGTCTTCTCGACGACTTCTTCATTCGACTCTCTGACGGCCTGCCGCGCGACATCGGCCCGCGGGTGGCGCAGCTGCTCGGCGAGGATTCCGGCACCGACGTGCTCGTGCACGAACTGCAGACCGCCATCGAAAACGACGTGGCGCTCGGATCCCGGCTGGCCATGTGGGGTCGCCGACTCGTCGGAGACACCCTGCTCGTGGCCCGGTCGGCGATGCCAGCCGCCGATCCTGGTACTGACCGAGGCGACGGAGCCGAGGCGCGCATCGAACCGGTCTTCACCGAGCTCATCGCCGCACACACCCGCCGCATGGACGGACTCGGCCTCACTGCTTAGCGAGCGCCCCGAACGCTACGCGGTGTCGGGCGAGCCGGTTTTGGCGAGGAGTTGCAGCATCCGCTGGTCGGCGTGAATACGTCGTCGACTAATCACCAGGTTCAGCACAACGGATGCAGCGGTGGCGGCCCCGAGAGACACCCACCAGATCCACCCGCCGGCCCAATCCCAGCCGAGCCAGGTCAGCCCGACCCAGACCGCGGATGCCGCGACCGTTCCGATCGCCGGAACCAGCACCGAACCCTGGGTGGACCGCCCGGGCAGAAAATACCGCGCGGCGAGGCCGATGACCGCGCCGAACAGCGCGACGAACAGCAGTTCCATGTGCGTTAAGCGACGAAACCGACGCGGCGTGACTCTTCGCTGCCGAGTTCGACGTAGGCCAGGCCCACGGTCGGAACGATGTAGACGCGACCCTTGCTGTCGCTGAGCTTCAGGTAGCCGGTCTGACCGGAGAGGGCCGCCGCAACGGTCTCCTCAATCTCGGTCGCTGGCTGCGAAGTCTCAAAACCAATCTCCCGGGGAGAGTTGAAAATACCAATGCGAATATCCACCGAACTGCCTTTCGTAGCCTTGCGCCCAGAGTACGACAGAACGCAGACCAGCCCTGACCGATTTCACTGTCGGCGCAACCCGTTACCGTTGAAATGTGACCAACCTCGACCTTGATGCCGCCCAGCAGGCCGTTCTCGACCTCCCCGACGGGGTGAGTGGCGCGGTGATCGGCGCGCCAGGCAGCGGCAAGACCATGACGCTCGTCGAACTCGTGGCCGATCGGGTCTTGAACCGTGGCTATTCGCCGAGCGAGGTTCTGGTGCTGGTGCCGACCCGCGCCGGTGCCACAGCCCTGCGCGACCGGCTCGCACTGCGCCTCGGTGTGCCCACCAACGGTCCGCTGGCTCGCAGCGCCAACTCGGTGGCCTTTCAGATTGTGCGTTCCGCCGTGGCCCAGGCCGGTGATCCTCCGCCCACGCTGCTCACCGGTGGCGAGCAAGACCAGATCATCGCCGAACTGCTGCAGGGCCACCTCGACGACGGAGCAGGGCCGGCCTGGCCGGCCACGCTCGGTGCCGACGTGCGCCGCCTGCGCGGTTTTCGCACCGAACTGCGCGACCTCATGATGCGAGCGGTGGAATACGGGGTGACCCCTGGCCAGCTCGAGCGTTTCGGCCTCGGTCGGCCGGAGTGGGTTGCGGCGGCCGAGTTCATTCGCGGCTACGAGGAGGCCAAAGACCAGGCTCGCCCGGGCCAGTTCGACTCCACCGAGCTTGCCCGCTATGCCGCCGCGATCGTGGCCGGTGCCGAGGCAGGAATGGCGGGCGTTGCAACACTCGGTTCGCTGGCCGGCTTGCGCTTGATTGTGCTCGACGATGCGCAGGAGGTCACCCAGGCCACGCTCACCCTGCTCGCCCAGTTTCAGGCGCGCGGGGTAGCGATCGTCGCCGTCGGCGACCCCGACATCAGCACCGGCTCGTTCCACGGTGCCCACCCGGATGCCCTGGGCCGTCTCGGCTCGTACCTGCGTCCCGGCGTGCCCGCAGACGGCGGCCGGGTGGCCGCGCCGATCGTGCTGGGGACGGTCTACCGGCACAGGTCGGGCATCCGTCGTGTCGTCGCGGAGATCACCAGCCGGATCGGGGCGGCGGTGGCTGGAACCCAGCGTGCCGCGGCCAGCATCGAACAAGCCAGCATCGAACCGGCCACGATCGAACAGACGAGTGTGGCGGCCGTTCCGGGCGAATATCTCGACCAATCCGTGCACACCGTCGTTGCCAGCAGCCCGGCCGATCAGCTCGCTGTGATCGCCCGGCTGCTGCGCGAACGCCACGTGATCGACGACATTCCGTGGTCCCGCATGGCCGTGATCGTGCGCACCGGGTCGCTGGTCCCTTCGATCTCCAAGGGGCTCGCAGCCCTAGAAGTGCCGACCCAGATTTCGACGGCGAGCACCGCGCTGCGCGACGAGTACGCGGTGCGGGCCTTCATCCTGGCCCTCGAAGTAACCCTCGGCCGTAAGCCGCTCGCCCCGGAAGCAGCGACCCTGCTGCTGCGCGGCCCGCTCGGCGGACTCGACCCGATCACCCTGCGCCGGCTGCGCGCAGCGCTGCGCCAACAGGAGCTGGCCACTGACAACGCCGAACCGCGCAGCGCTGACGACCTGCTCGTTGCCGCCCTCCTCGACCCCGAGCTGCTCCTCACCATCGACAACCGCACCGCCCGCCGTGCGGCCGGCTGCGGAGCCAGCCTGCGCCAGGCCAAAATCGAATACGACGCTGGCGCCACCATCGAAGAACTGCTCTGGGGCCTGTGGCAGCGCAGCGGCCTCGAGCGAGAGTGGAAAGAACAGTCCACCGGAACCGGAATCGTCGCCGACGAAGCCAACCACAACCTCGACGCCGTCGTCGCCCTGTTCTCCGCCGCCCAGCGCTATGTCGAGCGCACGCCATCGGCCCCGCCGGTATTGTTCCTCGAACACCTCGTCGACACGGATGTGCCCGAAGACACCCTCGCGCCGCGCTCGCTCGGCGCTGCCGTCATCGTGTCGACGCCGAGCGGCACCATCGGACGGGATTTCGACATCGTCGTGCTCGCCGGCGTTCAGGCCAACGTCTGGCCCGACCTGCGCATCCGCGGGTCACTGCTCGGCGCCGGTGACCTGGCCCTGGTTGCTTCGGGACAGGGCGATACGGGGCTGGCCGGAACCGCTGCCCGCACCCAGGTACTCCACGACGAACTGCGCATGTTCGCCCAGGCCGCCAGCCGGGCCACGACCGAACTGCTCGTCACCGCCGTAAGCAATGAAGAGAACGAACCCTCGGTGTTTCTGCGCCTGCTGCCCGCGCCTGAGCCCGACCTGGGCGTTGACGATCTTGGCCGCTACCCCCTGTCGCTGCGCGGCCTGGCCGGGCGGCTGCGCCGCGACCTAACCCGCGCCATCCGCTCGCCGGCTCGCACCGACTCCGAGACGGTCGCCCGGGCAGCGGATGCCGCGGCCACGCTGGCCCGCCTGGCCAGCGAAAACGTGCCCGGCGCTGCGCCCGACCAGTGGTACGGGCTGACCGACCCCAGCACCGTGCGCCCGCTCAACGATCCAGAGGCCGGCGACGAGCCCGTGCGGGTCTCGCCGTCGCGCATGGCGGCCTTCGAAACCTGCCCGCTGCACTGGCTGATCGGCCAGGTCGGCGGTGGCAGCTCGAACACCGCAGCGAACCTCGGCACGATCATTCACAAGGTCATGGAAGACGCGACCGATCGCCGGCCCGAAGCGCTCTGGCAGGGCGTGGAGGCGCGCTGGAATGAGCTCGACTTCGACGCTGACTGGCAGTCGCGCGTGCAGAAGGTCGCAGCCAGGGAGCTCACCGACCGGCTCGCCTCCTACCTGCTCGATTTCGAACGCGGCGGTGGTGAGCTTTTGAGCGCCGAGGGCACCTTCACGCTTGAGGTGAGCGGTGCCGTGCTCTCCGGCACCATCGACCGGGTGGAACGCCAGGCCGACGGCCGGGCCGTGATCGTCGACCTGAAAACCGGCAAGGGTGACGCGACCAGCGATGTCGGCGTCGCGGAGCATCCGCAACTCGGCGCTTATCAGCTAGCGTTCCAGGACGGCGTCATCGAGGGCGTGTCCGGGGACATGGACCTGGCCGGGGCCCGCCTGGTCATCGTCTCGTCCGGCACGGTCAAACAGAATTACCGCAATCCCACCCAGCCCGCCTTCACGCCGGAGCAGCTCGTTGCTTTCCGCGAGCGGGTCGGTGCCGACGCGACGGGCATGGGCGGCGCCACCTTCATCGCCGAGATCACCTCGCACTGCCTCGACCCGCGGTCCCACGGGTCCTGCCGAATCCACGTCATCAAGCAGGTCAGCTCATGAGTCTCAGCACGACGATCTCGACAATTTCGGCCCTCGACATCGCCGCGCAACTCGAACTGCCGCCGCCCACCAGCGAACAGCAGGCGGTGATCGAGGCGCCGCTCACTCCCACCCTGGTGGTCGCCGGAGCCGGCAGTGGCAAGACCGAGACCATGGCCAACCGGGTGCTCTGGCTGCTCGCGAACGGCCACGCCCGTCCCGACCAGATTCTCGGGCTCACCTTCACGCGGAAGGCAGCCGGCGAACTGGGAGAGCGCATCAACCGGCGCATCACCGAGCTCGACCGAGCCGGCCTCATGCCGATGATCGCCGGCACCGATGACGGCGATGACTCCACCGCAGCGGCGGGTTCCGACCTGTTCAACACCCCGAACGTCTCCACCTACAACTCCTTCGCCAGTCGCCTGTTCACCGACAATGCTCTGCTGCTCGGCCGGGAACCGGAGTCAATTCTGCTGAGCGAAACGAGCGCCTGGCTGCTCGCCCGGCGGGTCGTCATCGAGCACGGCGACGGCCGCCTCGTGCCGTTCGGCAAGAGCCTCGACCAGGTCACCGACGCCGTGCTGCAGCTCAGTCGCGCCCTCGCCGAGAACCCGCCAGCCTGGCACGACGGCGCCCCGGGAGCGCCGCACGACCTCGCCGCTCTGGCCCAGAGTTTCGCCTACCTCCCCGATCTGCCCTACGGCAATCCGCGCAAGAAGAAGCCCTACGATTCGGCGGTCGAGTCCCTGGCCTCGGTTGCACCGCTGCCGGTGCTGGCCGAACTCGCCGCGCACTACAGCAGCGAGAAGCGGCGCCTCGGCCTGATCGAGTTCTCCGACCAGGTGGCCCTTGCACTCCAGGTCTGCCAGAAGGTCGATGCGGTCGTCGACCGCTACCGCGACCAGTATCGGGTGGTGCTGCTCGATGAATACCAGGACACCTCGGTGTTGCAGACCGAGCTGCTGCACACCCTGTTTCGTGACCACCCGGTGATGGCGGTCGGTGACCCGCACCAGTCGATTTACGGATGGCGCGGTGCCAGTTCCGCAAACCTGCTCGGCTTCGCGCAGGATTTCAGCGCCGCAGCGTCCGCTCCGACGATGTCGCTGTCGTTCACCTGGCGCAATCCCGCTCGCGTGCTGGATACCGCCAACGCCCTCGTCGCGCCGCTCAGCGAAGCCTTGCGGGCCAAGCCGGGCGGAATCCAGGTCGAAACGCTCAAGGTGCCGACCGGCACCAGACCAGGCACTGTCGACGCGGTCATGGCGCAAACCATCGCCGAGGAGGCCGGCGCGGTCGCCGACTGGTTTGCCGCCCGGCTGGTCGGCGACCACGGGCCCGCCGACTACAGCGGCGCGATGCTGTTTCGTGCGCGCCGCGAGATGGACTACTTCGCCGAGGTACTGCGGGCGCACGGTGTGCGCGCCCACGTGCTCGGCCTCGGCGGGTTGCTCTCGACCCCGGAGGTCGCCGATGTCGTGAGCGTGCTGCGTGTGGTGCACGACCCGGCTGCCGGCAGCGAACTGGTACGCCTGCTCAGCGGCGCCCGCTACCGGGTCGGCGCCCGCGACCTCGCGGCGCTCGCCGACGTGGCGCGCTGGCTGGCCGGACATGACTGGGCGCAGCAGGCCATCTCGGCCGATCTACGGGGCAAGCTGCGGGCATCCGTCGCCAGCGACGAGGGCAGTTCCCTCGTCGATGCGCTCGATTTTCTCGGCACTGCGCCTGACTCCCACGGCCAGTTCGACGGGTTCAGCGAGCTGGGGCGCGCCCGCGTGCAGTCGGCCGGTCGGCAGCTGGCCTGGCTGCGATCCCGCGCCGGCCTGCCGCTGCTCGACTTCGTGCGCCTGATCGAGCAGGAATTTCGGCTGGACATCGAACTGACCGCGAACGAGGCCAACGATCTCGGACTGGCCAACCTGTACTCCTTCCACGACACGGTTGCCGCCTTCCTCGACAGTGACGAGCAGGGCACCCTGGCCAGTTTTCTGCGCTGGCTGAAGCGCGCGGAGCTGCAGGATGACCTCGGCCCGCGCGCCGAACTCTCCGAACAGGGCACCGTGCAGCTGCTCACGATTCACGGCGCCAAGGGCCTGGAATGGGACTTCGTAGCTATTCCCAACCTGACCGAGAAGAGCCTCCCCGCGGCTGCTCGCGACACCAGCGGCTGGCTGCGTTTCGGCGAACTGCCCTACGGTTTTCGCGGCGACCGCTCCGAACTGCCCGAACTTGAAATCATCGGCCACGAGACCCAGCTCGACTACGAGCTGGCTTTCCAGACCTACAAGGCCGAGCTGGCGACACGGCACGACGACGAAGAACGCCGGCTCATCTACGTGGCCACCACCCGCGCCAAACGAGAGTTGCTGCTGACCGGCTCGTTCTGGGGCCCCGGATCGACCATGCGGCGGCCCAGCCGCTACCTGACCGAACTCGCCGAGGCCGGCCTCATCCCCGCCATCCCCGACACGAGCGACGAGGTCGTCAAGCCGGATTCCGCCGAGGACGGCACCGAACTGTGGCCGTTCGACCCGCTCGGTACCCGTCGCGCGCTCGTTGAAGCCGCAGCGACCCGCGTGGCGGGCAGCCAAGCGGATGCCCCCACCCGCTGGTCCCACGCGGTCACCCTGCTGCTCGAGGAACGCGCCCTGCGGCTGGCCGGTGGCGCGGCGGCCCCCGTACCCACCCGCATTCCGGCCTCCCGGTTCAAGGATTACGTCGACGACCCGGCCGGAGTCGCCGCCGAGCTGCGGCGCCCGATGCCGCAGCGTCCCTATCGGGCCACGCGGCTGGGAACTCTGTTCCACTCCTGGGTGGAGAGCCGCGCCGGCGGTGCCACCGGTAGCGACCGCGTCGATGCCGCACTGAACGAACTCGACTTCGGCACCGACGACGACGGCGGTACCGGCACGCTGAGCGACCTCGGGGTGCCGGAGCAGGAGCAATTCGCGGTACTACAAGCTACCTTCGAACGGTCCGAATGGGCCGATCGGGCGCCCGTCGACGTCGAGATTGAAATTCACCACGTGCTCGGCGGCCAGGTCTTTGTCTGCAAGCTCGACGCCGTCTACCAAACGCCGACCGGGTTTCAGGTGGTCGACTGGAAAACCGGGCGGGCACCAAAAAACGCCGCCGACCTCGAACTCAAGCAGACGCAGCTCGCGCTCTACCGATTGGCCTATGCCCGGTGGAAGGGGATCGATCCGAGCATTGTCGACGCGGTGTTCTACTTCGTGGCCGACGACACCGTCATAGCCCCGGAGCGTCTCTACTCCGAGGCAGACCTTCTCGCCGCCTGGTCTGGGGCGATGACCCCGGTGCTCGACGAAGCATCCTCGGAGTCGTCGTCGGATTCGGAATCGATGGTCAGTCCCGAGAAGTTGTAGCTGTCGGTGTGCATCGCTGCGTGCTGGTCGTAATCCCGAGCGGCGCGCGGCATGTGGTCGAGCATGGTCTCCACGTCGTCGACGGTCATGATCGGGCCGGTTTCGGGGGAGAGCGGCTGCTGGGTATGGCTGTGCACGGTATCGACGAGCCCGTCGAGCATGGCGACGGCGTCATCGACGATGGACTGGTCGTGGCTGCTCGCGCCGTGCAGCAGCCAGCGGGCCAGCTCGAGCTCGGCATAGAGCATGGCGCGCTGGGTGATGTGGGTATCACTGCCCTGGCGTGCGTTCGAGTAGGCATCGATGGCCAGTTCGGCGGCGTCACCGCGCGCGGCAAGCAACCAGTGCAGGTCGCGGGCCGGGTCACCGACGGCCAGGCCCGACCAGCCGAGAATGCCCGACACGGCGTCGTCGGTGATCAGAATGGAATCGGCCGACATTGACCCGTGAACCACGGCCGGTGCGAACTGCCACAGCGCATCGTCGTCGGTGGCCTGTTCCCAGCGGCGCAGAAGCGCGGCGGGCAGGTAGCCCGTGTTGGCGGCGCGGTCGATCAGGTCGATCGTATCCTTGCGACACTGTTCCGCGCTCTGCTGGGGAAGCCCGGCGGTGCCGATGAAGGCGCTCGGCAGTGAGTGGATCGCGGCGATGGCCCGCCCGATCGACCCGGAGACGCCCTCGTGCCCGGTGAGGGCATCCGCATCGAAACTGTCACCGGCCAGCAGCTCGTAGACGACCGCGCGGGTACCTTGAATCGGCGTCTGGCCGACATATTCCGGAACGTCGAACGGCAGCCGGCTGCGATTGCCGGTGGTGAGCGCGCGCAACGCCACGAGGTCAGCGGACTGCTCCGTTTCGGCCGACTGGCTGGTAGGAACGCGAATGATCAGCGCCCGCCCGTCTCTGTCGATGACGAGCGCCGAGTCGAACAGTCCGTGCGCGCCGGCACTGTGCTTACGGGCGTAGGCCACGTCGAGCCCCGGAACAGCGGAGGTGGCTAACGCGGCTAGAGTGAGTTGAGTTCTGGCCATGCCTACTAGGTTAGATCGAATTACGCACCTGCTGGTTATTCGCCACGCCTCCACACCCACGTTCTCGCAGAGCTCGGAGATTCACCATGTCGTTCACTTTCACGACGCGGTTGCCGCTGTCTCGGCACGCGATCGACCGCGATCATCTCAGCCGTGGCGTTCCCGGGCTGTTCGACCAGCTCTGGGCGGATGCCGCCACCCGCGTTCTGCCCGTCTGGCACGGTAAAATTCTGCTCGCGCCAAAGGACCACACCGGCGCCGTGCACCTCGCCCTGCTGTCGCCGACGAGCCTGCCGATGAGTGCACAGAACCCGAGCCTGCGCGTCTACCTGGGCCGGTCGCTCTCGACCGACCTGCCCGAAGCATTCGGGACGCAAATCGTCGCCGTGCAGCTCGATGATGCCGCCGCTGTCGGCCTCGAGTCCGATTCCACGCGCTGGGTCGGCCTGCGCACGGTCGCGACCGTGCTGGATGACCGTGACGCCGGCCTGTTTACCGAGGCCCTCGGCGTGCTCAACTGGCACGCCTCACACGCTCACTGCCCGCGCTGCGGCGCCGCAACTGTGGTCGAAGAGGGCGGTTGGGTGCGTCGCTGCCCGGTCGACAACAGCCAGGTTTTTCCGCGCACAGACCCGGCCGTGATCGTGCTCATCACCGACGCCGACGATCGCATTCTGCTCGGCTCCAACGCTATGTGGGAGAACAACCGATATTCGTTGCTCGCGGGTTTCGTCGAACCCGGCGAGGCCCTGGAATCGGCCGTGATCCGCGAAATGTTTGAGGAATCCGGCCTGAGGGTCACCGACCCGGCCTATGTCGGCTCGCAGCCGTGGCCGTTTCCGGCCTCGGTCATGTGCGGGTTCACGGCCCGGCTAGCCGACGACCAGCCCGCCCACGACCTGCTGCCCGATGGCGCCGAGATTCTGGCGCTGCGCTGGTTCAGCCGGCAGGAACTGCAGGACGCCGGCGAGTGGATGCTGCTGCCCGGCCCGTCCTCGATCGCGCACGCCATGATCGAGCGCTGGCTCGGCGCCCCGCTGCCCGCCGCGACGGAACTGATCCGACCGTGACGGTGACCGCCGATTCCTTACTGAAAGGCCTCGACGAGCAGCAGCGGATTGCCGCCGAAGCGCTGATCGGCCCGGTCTGCATGCTCGCCGGGGCCGGCACCGGCAAGACCCGCGCCATCACCCACCGCATCGCGCTCGGCGTGCTGACCGGCGCCTATGCTCCCAACCGGGTCATGGCGCTCACCTTCACGAGCCGCTCGGCCGCCGAACTGCGCGGTCGTCTGCGGCAGCTCGGCGCCGGGGGAGTGGCCGCGCGCACCTTCCACGCCGCCGCGCTGTCCCAACTGAACTACTTCTGGCCGCACGTCGTCGGCGGGCAGGCACCACGCATCCTTGACGGCAAGGGGCGCATTCTCGGCCACGCCGCCGAAGCCCTGCACCTTAAAATCGACACCGCCACCCTGCGCGACCTCGCCGCCGAGGTGGAATGGCGCAAGACCAGCGGCCTGAGCATCGAGCAGTACGCTGCCGGCATCGCCAGACGCAGCCTGCCCGGTCGGCTCGATGTGGACCAGGTGGTCGCCCTGCAGCAGACCTACGAGAAGCTCAAAGACGATCGCAAACAGATCGACTTCGAAGACGTGCTGCTCGCCATGGCTGGCATGATCGAGGCCGAACCGTCGGTGGCACTGCAGGTGCGCGAACAGTACCGATTCTTCGTCGTCGACGAATACCAGGACGTCTCCCCGCTTCAGCACGACCTGCTCGCACTCTGGCTCGGCGACCGCCGCGACCTCTGCGTCGTCGGCGACGCCAGCCAGACCATCTACTCCTTCGCCGGCGCCCGCAGCGACTACCTGCTCGACTTTCCCAAACACTACGAGGACGCCACCGTGGTGCGGCTTGAGCAGAACTACCGGTCAACGGCGCCGATCGTGGCCACTGCCAACCAGCTCATGCGCGGCCGTTCCGGCGCGCTGACCCTGCACGCCGCACAGTCCGACGGCGGCCCCGATCCGACAGTGCGCGGCTATGCCTCCGATATGGCCGAGGCGCGCGGCGTCGCCGAGCAGATCCTGCATCTCATCGACACCGGCACCAAACCCGAAGACGTGGCCGTTCTGTTCCGGGTCAACGTGCAGGCCGCGCTGCTCGAAACGGCGCTGACCGAGGTGGGGGTGAGCTACCAGATTCGCGGGGCCAAACGGTTCTTCGACCTGCCGGAGGTGAAGCAGGCGGTGATGAGCCTAAGGGCGGCATCCGTTTCGATCGTCGGGGAACCGCTGTTCAAGTCGGTCAGCGACGTGTTGCGTTCGCTCGGCTGGAGCCAGACGGCGCCGGAGACGCGCGGCGCGGTGCAGGCTCGGTGGGAATCCCTCAATGCCCTGATGGGGCTGGTCGACCAAGCCGCACCGGGAACCACATTTCGCCAGTTCACCGACGAGCTGATGGAACGCCAGGCCGGCCAGCACGAACCGACCGTGTCGGCCGTGACGCTCGCCACGATGCACTCAGCTAAGGGCCTCGAATGGGATGACGTGTTCGTGGTCGGGCTCAGCGAAGGTCTCGTGCCGATCAGCTATGCCAGCACCTTCGATCAGATCGACGAGGAACGTCGTCTGCTCTACGTCGGCATCACCCGGGCCCGCCGCCGACTCGCGCTCAGCTGGTCGTCGTCGGGTGTGCAGGCTCGCGCGCCTCGGGAACGGTCTCGTTTTCTGCAAGAGCTTGGCAGCCGCACCGCTCGTGGAGCCGGTGCTCGCTCCGCGTGACGGTACCGGTGACGGCGTCGATGCTCAACGACCGGGCGAACACCGCTGACCGGCCCGTCTCCAGGCGATCCTGTACGAGCCCGGCCACTCGGGCGGCCACCTCAAAACTCAGCCTGGGCGTTTCACTCGGGGCCTGTCGCGGGGCCAGCTGGCAGGCCATGGCCGGCCATGCCGGATCAGTGTCAACGTGTGCCAGTTCCAGGCAGGTCAGGCAGGGCCCCTGGCCCGGTTCGACCAGCGGCCCGACCCGCGCCGCGCTGTCGCTGAACACCACCGGAAGGTGCGGAATATCACGGCGCAGCCAGTGTCCGTGACGCTCGGGTGAGAAAACGTACTGCCCGACCAGCACGGCCAGGTCGGGTTCGTCGCCGGGCAGCGGATCCTCGATGCCGAGGTTGGACAGCAGGGTGCGCACCCGAAAAGCGGTCGGCCCGACGCCGTCAACGAGCACGGTGCGGGGCAGGGGCGTGACCTTGGGTTCTGCATCGTCCGGCACGTACAGCAGTGCCGGCTCGAGCAGTTCGAGCAGGTGCGCCACCTCCGCAGCGGATGCCCCGGCGAGGGTTCCCAACAGCAGCGCACCCGATCGATGCACCCCAGCAGTGAGGGCTGACAGCACGGCTTCGTGGGCGAGAGTGAGCCCGCCGATCGTGACGATGGCGTGGTCCACGCCGAGTTGGACGCAATCCGGTGTGCGCCAGACCAGTGGGTATCGTGGGTTCAGTCGGAGGGCCATGCCGACATGATGACGCACCTGGCCAGAACGCGGAGAAGTTATCCACAGGCACACCAGAGGTGCGGGCGCGACCACGCTCGAACATTGGGATTCGAACGTATCCGCAGCCCGCACCTCAGTGCAGATCGTGGTGGGGCAACCTAGTAGCGGATGACCACGCGACCGTCGATCTTGCCGTGCTTCATCTCGTCGAGTACCTCGTTGACCTCGTCGATGCGGCGTTCGGAGACCGTGGGGTGAATCTGGCCGCGCGCGTAGAACTGCAGGGCTTCTTCCATGTCCTGGCGGGTACCCACGATGGAGCCGCGAATAGTGAGGCCCTTGAGCACGATGTCGAAGATCGGGGCTGGGAAGTCTCCCGGCGGCAGGCCGTTGAAGACGATGGTGCCGCCACGACGGGTCATGCCGATTGCCTGGCCGAAGGCGGCCGGGTGAACCGCGGTCACGAGTACGCCGTGCACTCCGCCGGTGGCTTTCTGAATGGCGGCGACCGGGTCTCCGTCGAGAGCATTGATCACGAGTTCGGCACCGTGCTTGCGCGCGAGCGCGAGCTTGTCGTCGGCGATGTCGACGGCGGCAACGCGCAGGCCCATCGCCTTGGCATACTGCACGGCGATGTGACCGAGGCCACCGATGCCGGAGATGACGACCCACTGGCCCGGACGGGCCTCGGTCATCTTGAGGCCCTTGTAGACGGTGACGCCGGCGCACAGCACCGGGGCGATTTCGATCGGGTCGGCGCCGTGAGGAATGCGCACGGCGAAGCGGGAGTCGACGAGCATGTACTGTCCGAACGAACCGTCGACGCTGTAGCCGCCGTTCTGCTGCGCTTCGCAGAGGGTCTCCCAGCCGGTACGGCAGTACTGGCAGCTGCCACACGCGCTCCAGAGCCACGCGTTGCCGACCAGGTCGCCGACGGCGAGGTCATCGACGCCGGCGCCGAGGGCGACGACCTCGCCGACACCCTCGTGGCCGGGAATGAATGGCGGGCTCGGCTTGACCGGCCAGTCGCCCTCAACGGCGTGCAGGTCGGTGTGGCAGACACCGCTGCTGATCAGTTTGACCAGGGCCTGGCCGGGGCCGGGGGTTGGTACCGGTACCTCATCGATGGTGAGGTTCTGGCCGAACTCGTGCACGACGGCCGCGTGCATGGTCGTGGGCACCCGGGTGGATTTTTTCGGATCGCTCTCGGTAATCGTCATT
This sequence comes from Cryobacterium sp. N21, assembly GCF_002929575.1. Classification (NCBI taxonomy): domain Bacteria; kingdom Bacillati; phylum Actinomycetota; class Actinomycetes; order Micrococcales; family Microbacteriaceae; genus Cryobacterium; species Cryobacterium sp. N21. The sequence continues at coordinate 305,452 of NZ_PJJQ01000034.1, forward strand.
GCCAAACTCCTTCGTTTGGGACATTTCGTCCGTTGCACGACGGTAGATCAGCAAAGGTTGCCGCAACGTTGCGCCCCCCTGAGGGGTAGAAAAGTGTTCTATTCCTCGTGCGGGCGCTCGGCACCGTCATCGCGCAGCAGGTCTTCGAGAGCCTGGTCGACGTCGTCGAGCACGTCGGGCTCGCCACGAGCCGCACTCGTGAGGCGAGCAATGAGCTTCTGGGGATCGTCGATGTCCTGCTCGGTGGGCAGCAGATCGGGGTGCGACCAGAGCGCGTCGCGCGCTTCGTTACCCACGGCATCCGTCACGGCCTGCCACATGGCAGCAGCCTCCCGCAATCGGCGCGGGCGAAGCTCAAGACCGACGAGGGTCGCGAAGGCGGATTCGGCTGGGCCACCGGAGGCTCGGCGGCGTTTGACCGTCTCGGCGATGGCATCCGCTTTGGGCAGTCGGATGGTGGCGCGAGCGGTGACGATGTCGACCCAGCCTTCGACCAGGGCGAGCATCGTTTCGAGGCGGGCCAAGGCTGAAATCTGTGACTCGTCCTGTTGCTGGATGAGCGAACCGTCGACCATGGCCTGACGCAGGTCTTCCGGGTTCGACGGGTCGAAGCTTCCGGCGAGTTCTTCGAGCCGGCTGGAGTCGATACTGATTCCGCGCGCGTAAGCGGTGACCGCGCTGGTCAGGTGCAGGCGCAGCCAGCGGGCATGACGAAACAGACGGGCGTGGGCGATCTCGCGCACGGCCAGGTAGATCTGCACCTGGTCTGCGGGAACGTCGAGGCCGTTGCCGAAGTCGGCAACGTTCTGGGGGAGCAGTGCAGCCTGCTGCTCGCCGAGCAGCGGAATGCCGACGTCGCCGCCGCTGACGACCTCGCTGGCGAGCTGGCCGACGACCTGGCCGAGCTGCATGGCGAACAGGGTGCCGCCGATACTGCGCACGAGCTGGCTCGCGTTGGCGACCATGCCCTGCATCTCCTCGGGCACCTGCTCGGCGAAGACGCGGGTCAGAGAGTCGGAGATGCTCGTGGCAACGGGTTCGGCCAGCTGAGTCCAGAGCGGCATGGTCGCGGTGACCCATTCGCGGCGGGTCATGAGGCGTGGTTCAACGGTCAGTTCGGCCACGGAGATGACGTCATCGAGCCAGAGCGCCGCAATGTGAAAGGCCTGACGCAACTGGGTCTGCTGCTCATCGGTCGCCATGAGCTGGCCATTGGCCGCTCGCTGCTGGCCCTGGGTGAGCGCAATCTGCCAGTCCACGCCGGTGCCCTGGGAGTTCATGGCACCCTGGAGCTGTTGCATGAGGGCGGCCACGCTGGCCGGATCGTTCGGCAGGCCGGCAGCACCGGCAAGCTGGCTCGGGTCGATTCCGCTCTTGCCGCTCAGAATGTCGCGCAGCATGTCACGAAACTCGTCGCTCGGCTCGTTCGGGTTCTGATCGTTCGGGGGTAGGGAGTCGTCGGCCACTTCAGGCCCCTCTCAGTTGCATACTTCTACGCTAGTGCGAGTAGCCCGCTCGGGGCAGGGAAATATCCTAGGCTGAAGGGCTTGCTGTGCGCCCGTCGCGAACACGACCCGTAACCAGACCAGTACCAACACGGAAGGAGCACGGTGGCTCTCTTCACCCATGACTCACCGGCACCCACCAGTGCACGGCGCCGGCGCCCATCGTTCGGCTGGATGGCGCTGCTGATCGCACTCGTCGCCGGGGTGATCCTGGGTATCATGCCGGCCCCCTACGTCATCGAGAAGCCAGGCCCGGTCTTCAACACCCTCGGCTCTGCCACCGACGCCGATGACGTCGAAACGCTGCTCATCACCATCCCCGACGAGACGGTCTACCCGACCAAGGGCACGCTGGATCTGCTCACCGTGTCGTTGCTCGGCAATCGGGAGAACCGCCCGAGCTGGCTCACGGTTGCCGGAGCCTGGCTCGATCCGAGCGAGGCCGTACTGCCCATTGATCAGGTCTTTCCCGAGAACGTCAGTACCGAGCAGCGCGACGCGCAGTCGAGCGCCGACATGATCAATTCCCAACAGGATGCCATCGCCGCCGCACTCACGCACCTCGGCTACGACTACCCCACGACGGTCACGGTGGTCAGCCTGCCCGATGGTTCTCCGGCCGCGCGAGTCATCGAGCGCAAGGACCAGATCGCCGCGGTGAACGGCCAAGCGGTGGCCAATGTCGCCGAACTGCGCGCTGCCCTGCAGGTCAACGGCGCTGATAAGGCGGCGAGCATCGACATCCTGCGCGGCGGTGTCGCGCAAACCGTCTCGGTCACGCCGATCGACAACGACGGAACGGTGGTGGCCGGAGTCAACGTGTCGGTCACCTATGACTTTCCGTTCGAGGTGCAGATTCAACTCGACAAGGTCGGCGGCCCCAGTGCCGGGATGATGTTCGCGCTTGGCATCATTGACAAGCTCACCCCTGGCCAGTTGCAGGGCGGCGAAAACGTGGCCGGCACCGGAACCATCGATCAGTCCGGCGCGGTGGGACCGATCGGCGGCATCCAGCAGAAACTGCACGGCGCACTTGAGAGTGGGGCAACCTGGTTTCTGGCCCCAGCGGACAACTGCGACGAGGTGACCGGCAATATCCCCGATGGTCTGACCGTGTTCTCGGTTTCGACGCTCGATCAGGCGCTCACGGCCCTCGAGGGAATCAAGACCGGCGACACGAGCGACCTGCCCACCTGCCCGGTTAAATAGCGAAAGATTATAGTCCCCTCGACGCGTGGCAGTGATGACTCTCTCAGGGGCGCTTAAGTAAGATAGAGGCTGACCCTGATCATGTAGTCAATGATCACCCTGTACCCAACGACTGAGCGCAAGAGGCCAATTCGTGAGTTCATCAGCAGCCGACAACGCCCCACGGCGCAGCCGAGCCCCGCTAGCAATCACCGCAGCAATTATCGCAGGGTTGGTGATCCTGTTCTTTATCTTCGCCGGACTGTATACCGATGTGTTGTGGTTTGACCAACTCGGGTTCCTTAATGTGCTGACCACCCAGTGGATCGCCGGCAGCGTGCTGTTCCTGATCGGGTTCGTCGCCATGGCCGTGCCGGTGTGGGTGAGCATCCAGCTGGCCTACCGCCTGCGCCCGGTTTACGCGAAGCTCAACTCGCAGCTTGATCGCTACCAGCAGGTCATTGAGCCGTTGCGTCGCCTTGCGATGTACGGTATCCCCGCCCTGCTCGGCCTCTTCGCCGGTGTGGCCGCAGCCACCCGCTGGCAGACCGTGCTCATGTGGCTCAACCGCACCGAGACCGGGCGCGTTGACCCGCAGTTCAACTTTGACATCTCCTTCTATCTGATGGACCTGCCGTTTTACCAGGCCGTGCTCGCCTTTGCATCCGCTGTGGTGCTCATCGCGGCCCTCGTCACGGTCGCGACGAGCTACCTCTACGGTTCCATTCGGGTGTCCGGCCGCGAGGTGCTCATCTCCAAGGCAGCACGTGTGCAGATCGCCGTCACTGCGGCGCTGTACCTGTTGCTGCAGGCAGTGAGTATCTGGTTCGACCAGTACTCCACCCTCACCAACCAGGGTTCGCTCATTACCGGTGCCGGCTACACCGACGTAAACGCCACCATCCCCGGCCGTGCGATTCTGGCCGGCATCGCCGCCGTCGTCGCCCTGCTCTTCATTCTCACGGCCATCATCGGCCGCTGGCGCCTGCCGGTCATCGGAACCGCGCTGCTGATCGTGTCGAGCCTGCTGATCGGCTCGCTCTACCCCTGGGTCGTCGAGCGCTTCCAGGTGGAGCCGAGCGCCAAGGCCCTCGAGGCCCCGTATATCGAGCGCAATATCGACCTCACGCGTGATGCCTACGGCGTCGCCAACATCGAGGAGATCGCCTACGACGCGAAGACCACCGCCGAGCCGGGCGCCCTGCGTGCCGACGCCGCGACCACCGCGAACATCCGTATCCTCGACCCAGCACTGGTGAGTGACTCGTTCGGCCAGCTCGAGCAGTTCCGCCAGTACTACCAGTTCCCGAATAATCTCGATGTCGACCGCTACATGATCGACGGCGTGTCGCAGGACACCGTCGTCGCCGTTCGTGACCTCAACCTTGACGGCCTGAACACCGGTAACACCTGGGTCAACTCGAAGACCGTCTACACCCACGGCTATGGTGTGGTGGCCGCTTACGGCAACCAGCGCTCGGTCGACGGGCAGCCCGTGTTCCTCGAATCCGGCATTCCCACGAGCGGTGCGCTCGGTGATTTCGAACCGCGCATCTACTTCGGCGAGACCTCGCCCGAGTACTCCATCGTCGGCGCCGAAGACGGCGTCGATCCGATCGAGCTGGACTATCCGTCGGGCACCGAGGGTGCCGGGCAGACCTATACGACGTTCTCCGGCGACGGCGGACCGAAACTCGACAACGCGTTCAAGAAGCTCATCTACGCGCTCAAGTTCCAGTCCGAGCAGATCTTCCTGGCCGCGTCGGTCAACGACAAGTCAGAGATTCTCTACGATCGTGACCCGGTGACCCGCGTGCAAAAAGTTGCGCCGTACCTGACACTGGACTCCGACGCCTACCCTTCGGTCGTCGACGGGCGCGTGAAGTGGATCGTCGACGGGTACACCACGTCGGCGAGCTACCCGTACTCGACCCCGGTGAGCCTGAGCGACGCCATCGCCGACACGCAGACGCCGGCTCAGCCGTATGCGCTGGACAGCATCAACTACATGCGCAACTCGGTCAAGGCCACGGTTGACGCCTACAGCGGCGAGGTCACCCTCTACGCCTGGGATGACACCGAGCCGCTGCTGCAGACCTGGCAGAAGATCTTCCCCTCCACGCTCAAGCCCATGAGCGAGATGAGCGGCGACCTGATGAGCCACGTGCGCTACCCAGCCGACCTGTTTAAGGTGCAGCGGGCCATCCTCGGCCAGTATCACGTCACCGATCCGGGTTCGTTCTACTCCAAGGACGACGCGTGGATCTCGCCGAACGACCCCGACTCGCCCGCGACCAACCCCACCCTGCAGCCGCCGTACTACCTCACCATGCAGGTACCCGGATCGGACAAGCCGTCGTTCTCGATGTACTCCACTTTCCAGCCGGAAGCGACCGGTGAATCCAGTCGTAACGTGCTCTACGGCTACCTCGCCGTGGACGCCGACGCTGGATCAGTAGACGGTGTCAGAGCGGATGGTTATGGCCAGCTGAGACTCCTCAACCTGCCCAAGGACGGCACCGTGCCCGGTCCCGGCCAGGTGCAGAACGTCTTCAACGCCGACCCGACCGTCTCGACCGAGCTCAACCTGCTGCGGCAGGGATCGTCGACCGTGCTGAACGGTAACCTGCTGACCCTCCCGGTCGGTGGCGGACTGCTCTACGTGCAGCCGGTCTACGTGAAGTCAACGGGTGAGACCAGCTACCCGCTGCTGCAGAAGGTGCTCGTGGCCTTCGGTGATCAGATCGCATTCGAAGATACCCTGAACGGTGCCCTCGACGTATTGTTCGGCGGCGACTCTGGTGCGACGGCCGGTGACACGGCCGTACCGGACACGGCTGCCACGGGTGGTGCGACCGGTGAGACGCCGGCCACGGGCACGGACGTGCCCAGCACCTCGACCGGCGATCCGGCAACGGATGCTGAACTCAAGTCGCTGCTCGCCGTCGCCAAGACCGCGATTGCCGACAAGGCAACCGCACTCGCCGCCGGCAACTTCGCCGACTACGGCACGGCGGACGCCAAGCTCTCCCAGACGATCGCGAGCATGCTCGCCCTGCTCGGCGAGTAGTTCGTACCCCGAACAACCGGACGCAAGCCCTCACCCGTCTCGGGTGGGGGCTTGCGGCCTTTGTGCGCTGCGCCGCGGGAGGGGGATTTTGAATATTTTCCTTGCGGCGAGCCATTCCATGGTGTTTGATGCCATTAGAGATGCAGATTCGGTGCCCAATTGGCGATATCAACCCAAAGTGGTCAACCGAGCTTTCAGGGTGTGCTAGATTTGTACTTGTAGCGCGGGGTGGAGCAGTTCGGTAGCTCGCTGGGCTCATAACCCAGAGGTCGTAGGTTCAAATCCTGCCCCCGCAACAGATGCCCCCGGAACCCTTGGTTCCGGGGGCTTTTTCGTGCCGGTCTCCTTATCCGTGGCAGTGCCGTAGCGTTGCCGTCATGAGCAATGACGCGACCATGGCCATCGACACCGAGCTGGCCGATGCGCGAGCAGCCACCACCTTTGTGGCCGGCGGGCAGCATCCGTTTAGTCGTCGCTGCACCCTACGCGACAACCATCGGTGATGACGACGCTGCGAGCGTTGTCTCCGGGAGTCTCGCCAACCTCACGGGCTGGGCGACGGGGCGAACGACGCGGAGCATTTCTTCAGCTGAGACACCCGTTCCGGCGGCACCGCGCTGGCTCTGAAAAACTTATTGTGAATATGTCATGACATTAAGCTCAATGGGCGCTACTGTGGAGGAACGGCGACAAGCCGACCACTTCTAGTTCAGAAAGTTGTACATCGGCGTATGACGACTTCACCGCGATCCCCCCACGACGTGCTCACGATCGGCCGCGTCGGCGTTGATATCTACCCGTTGCAGGACGGTGTCGGCCTCGAAGATGTCTCGACCTTCGGCAAGTACCTCGGGGGCAGCGCCACCAACGTCGCCGTCGCGGCTGCGCGCCACGGACTGAACTCAGCGGTGATCACCCGCACCGGAAACGACCCCTTCGGCAATTACATTCACCAGGAGCTCCGCCGCCTCGGCGTGAGCGACGAGTTCGTCTCCGGCGTGCCCGACCTGAACACGCCGGTCGTGTTCTGCGAGATCTTTCCGCCCGACGACTTTCCCCTCTATTTCTATCGGGCACCCAAAGCTCCCGACCTGGTCATCAATGCAGACGAACTCGACCTGGACGCCATCAAGAACGCCCGCATCTACTGGTCGACCGTCACCGGCCTCAGCGAAGAACCCAGCCGATCCGCTCATTTCGCGGCCTGGCAGGCTCGTGGTCGCAGCCCGCTAACCATTCTCGACCTCGACTACCGGACCATGTTCTGGGCCTCACCCGAAGAGGCGAGCGCCCAGGTGGCACTCGCCCTCGGCCAGGTGACTGTTGCCGTCGGCAACAAGGAAGAGTGTGAAGTCGCCGTCGGCGAGACCGAACCGCTTCGGGCCGCCGACGCACTGCTCGAACGCGGCATCGAACTGGCCATCGTCAAGCAGGGTCCCAAGGGCGTGCTCGCGAAAACGCGCACCGAAACCGTCGAGGTGCCGCCGTACTTCGTCGACGTCGTCAACGGCCTCGGCGCCGGCGACAGCTTCGGCGGGGCACTCTGCTACGGACTGCTGCAGGACTGGCCGCTGCGCCGTATTCTGCAATTCGCCAACGTGGCCGGCGCCATCGTGGCCGGCCGCCGCGAATGCTCGACAGCAATGCCCACGACCACGGACGTTGAAGAAATTCTGAAGGGACTGTCAGCATGACCACGCTGGACTTCGACGCCCTGCGGCATGCCCGCGCGACGCAGCCCGAGCGCATCGGCGAAATTCTTGCCAGCCGCACCCGCCGCGAGCTGATTCGCGGCGACGGGCGCCTGTTCATCGTGGCCGCCGACCACCGCGCCCGCGGTGCGCTCGGTGTGCGCAACGATGCCAACGCCATGGCCAACCGCTATGACCTGCTTGAAAGCATCGCCACCGCGCTCTCCCGCCCGGGCGTCGACGGCGTGCTGGGCACCCCCGACATCATCGACGACTTGGCCCTGCTCGGTCTGCTCGACGACAAGATCGTGGTCGGTTCGATGAACCGCGGCGGGCTCTGGGGTTCGTCGTTCGAGATGGACGACCGCTACACCGCCTACGACATCGACAAAATCAAGCGCGACCGGCTCGACTTCGCCAAGAACCTCGTGCGGATCAACCTCGAAGACGCCGGCTCGCTGGCTACCCTCGAGGCGACAGCGCTCGCCGTCAGCGAAGCGGCCAAGTGCGGCATTCCCATTATGCTCGAACCGTTCATGAGCTCCTGGGCCAATGGTCGCGTCAAGAACGACCTCACAACGGATGCCGTCATCCTCTCGATTGCCATCGCCGAGGGCCTCGGCAACTCCAGCGCCTACTCGTGGCTGAAGCTGCCGGTCGTTGCCGACATGGCTCGCGTTATGGCCGCCACCACCCTGCCGACCCTGCTCCTCGGCGGTGACCCGGTCGGCGAACAGGAAGAAACGTTCGACTCCTGGCGGAACGCCCTCGGGCTGCCCGGCGTGCGCGGCCTCGTCGTTGGCCGCAGCCTGCTCTACCCGAGCGACGGCAACGTCGAGGCGGCCATCGATACCGCTGCCGAACTCGTGCACGGCGTCTGAAACGTTCATTCACTCTCGTTCAGAAAGAAGACCACTATGCCCGGAACAACCACGGATTTAGCCCTCGTCGCGCACTGGATCAACGGAAAGGAGCAACCGGGAATCTCCGGTCGCACCGCCCCGGTTTACGACCCCGCCCTGGGCACGGTCAGCAAAAACGTGTCGCTCGCCGACCAGGCCGAGATCGCAGCCGCCATCGCGAGCGCCAAGGCCGCCTTCCCAGCCTGGCGCGACCTGTCCATGGCCAAGCGCCAGCAGGTTCTATTCAGCTTTCGCGAACTGCTGAACGCCCGCAAGGGCGAGATGGCCGAGATTATCACCAGCGAGCACGGCAAGGTGATTTCCGATGCCCTCGGTGAGGTCTCCCGCGGCCAGGAGGTCGTGGAATTCGCCTGCGGTATTCCGCATCTGCTCAAGGGCGACTACTCCGAAAACGTCTCCACCGGCGTCGACGTGTACTCCACCCGCCAGGCCCTCGGCGTTGTCGCCGTGATCAGCCCCTTCAACTTTCCGGCCATGGTTCCCATGTGGTTCTTCCCGCTCGCCCTCGCGGCCGGCAACGCCGTCATCCTCAAGCCCAGCGAGAAGGACCCGAGCGCGGCCATCTGGATGGCCAAGCTGCTCAAGGAAGCAGGCCTCCCCGACGGCGTGTTTACCGTGCTGCAGGGCGACAAGGAGTCCGTCGACGGCCTGCTCGAGCACCCCAATGTGAAGGCCATTTCCTTCGTTGGTTCGACCCCCATCGCCCAGTATGTCTACGAGAGCGGCACTCGCCACGGCAAGCGCATACAGGCCCTCGGCGGAGCCAAGAACCACATGCTCGTGCTGCCAGACGCCGACCTCGACCTTGTCGCAGACTCGGCCATCAACGCGGGCTGGGGCAGCGCGGGGGAGCGCTGCATGGCCATCAGCGTGATCGTCGCCGTCGAACCGGTCGCCGACGTGCTGATCGAAAAGATCGTGACCCGCATGAACACCCTCACCGTTGGCGATGGCCGCCGCTCCTGCGACATGGGCCCGCTCGTCACCGAGGTGCACCGCGACAAGGTCGCCAGCTACATCGACATCGCCGCCGCAGACGGCGCCACGATCGTCGTCGATGGCCGCGGCATCGAGGTGAACGGCGACCCGAACGGATTCTGGCTCGGCCCGACCCTGATCGACGCCCTGCCCGTCACCTCCAAGGCCTACACGGAGGAGATCTTCGGACCGGTACTCTCAGTGGTACGCGTGGCAAGCTACGAAGAGGGCGTCGACCTGATCAACTCCGGAGCGTTCGGCAACGGAACCGCCATCTTCACCAACGACGGCGGCGCGGCCCGCCGTTTTCAGAACGAGATCGAGGTGGGCATGATCGGCATCAACGTTCCGATCCCCGTGCCCGTGTCGTACTTCTCCTTCGGCGGTTGGAAAAACTCACTGTTCGGCGACATCAAGGCCCACGGCGTTGAGGGCGTGCACTTCTTCACGCGCGGCAAGGCCATCACCAGCCGCTGGCTCGACCCGAGCCACGGCGGCATCAACCTCGGCTTCCCGCAGAACGCCTAGGCCCCGCCATGACAACGCCATCCGCTGCCCCTCACCCGCGCGACTGGTTCTACGCCCGGGGCTCCCTCGAGCGTGACGGCTGGGAAACCGTCGTCGACACCGCAATCAGCGGATGGCGCTACACCGGCATCCGCGTCGCCGCGGTGCCCGAGGGTGGCTCAGCACAGCTGGCGGCGGAGGCCGTCGAACGCATCGTAGTGCCCCTCGCCGGGGCGTTCACGGTGCGCTACACCCTCGCGGGGGAGGCCGAGCCGCGGGTGCAGGTTCTCGCGGGACGGGCATCCGTTTTTCACGGCCCGACCGACACCCTCTACCTGCCCACCGGAACCGCGCTGTCCATTGAAGGTGCGGGCCGGGTGGCGGTGGCCGAAGCGCCGACCGATCAGGCGCTGCCGGTGGCGTATATCCCCAAAGCGGATGTCCCGATCGAGTTGCGCGGGGCGGGTCGCTCCAGCCGCCAGGTGCACAACTTCGGCACCCCGGCCAGTCTCGCGGCCGACCGGCTGATCGTGTGTGAGGTGATTACGCCGGCCGAGAACTGGTCGAGTTACCCGCCGCACAAGCACGACGAGCACCGGGAGGGCGTGGAGTCGAGGCTCGAGGAGATCTACTACTTCGAGAGCAACGTCACCCGAGGCCAGGTCGCGCCGGAGACGGCGCGCCCGTTCGGTCTCATGCGCACCTATTCATCCGAAGCCGGAGATATCGACATCTCGGCCGAAGTGCACACCGGCGACGTTGCCCTCGTGCCCTTCGGCTGGCACGGCCCCTGCGTTGCAGCGCCCGGCTACGACCTCTATTACCTCAACGTGATGGCCGGCCCTGACCCCGACCGCTCGTGGCGCATCAGCGATGATCCGGCGCACGGCTGGATTCGGGGCACCTGGTCGGGCCAGGAGTTCGATTCCCGGCTTCCTTACACTTCAGAACCCGCAGTACTCCGAAAGGACACACCAGCGTGACAACCCGACGCATGACAGTCAGCCAGGCACTCATCGAGTTCCTCGCCCACCAGTACACCGTGGACGGCGATGTGCGCCAACGCACGATCGCGGGCACCTTCGGCATCTTCGGACACGGAAACGTCGCCGGCATCGGCCAGGCCCTCAAGCAGCTGTCCGTGGACGACCCAACCCTCATGCCGTATCATCAAGCGCGCAACGAGCAGGGAATGGTGCACGAATCGGTGGCTTTCGCCCGGATGCGCCGACGTCGGTCGACCTTCGCCTGCACCGCCTCGGTCGGCCCCGGTGCCACCAATATGCTGACCGGGGCCGCCCTTGCCACGATCAACCGGCTGCCCGTGCTGCTGCTGCCGTCCGACACCTTCGCCACCCGGGTGGCCGACCCGGTGCTGCAGCAGTTGGAACTGCCGCACGACGCGAGCATCAGCGTGAATGATGCCTTCAAACCGCTGTCGCGCTTCTTCGACCGGGTGCAGCGCCCCGAACAGCTTTTCTCGGCCGCGATCGGCGCCCTGCGGGTGCTGACGGACCCCGTAGAAACCGGCGCCGTCACGCTGTGCCTCCCCGAGGACGTGCAGGCACAGGCTCTGGACGTGCCGGTGGAGTTTCTCGCTGATCGGGAGTGGCGCATCCGTCGCCCCCGGCCGGATCGGGGCGTCATCGACCAGGTCGTGCGCGCCATCCGTGAGGCCAAGCGCCCCATGATCGTGGCCGGCGGCGGCGTCATCTACTCCGACGCCGCAGCGGCGCTCGCCGCCTTCGCCCTGCACACCGGCATTCCGGTTGGCACCTCGCAGGCCGGCGTCGGTTCCCTCGTCTGGGACCACCCGCAGAGCCTCGGCGCCGTGGGCGCCACCGGAACGACAGCCGCCAACCGCATCGCCCGGGACGCCGACCTCATCATCGGAATCGGCACTCGGTACAGTGACTTTACGACCGGCAGCCGCACCGCGTTCCAGCATCCCGGCGTGCGCTTCGTCAACATCAACGTGGCGTCCTTCGACGCGATTAAGCATGGCGCAGCCATCGCGGTGGTAGCGGATGCCCGGGAAGCGCTGCTGGAACTCACCGAGGGTCTCGATCGCTACCGGGTCGACGCCGAATTTGCCGATCGCATCCGCTTGGAGAAAGCGGAGTGGAACGCGGTGGTCGACGAGGCCGTCACCCCGAGTGGTCGGCCGTTGCCGGCCCAGTCGGAAATCATCGGCGCGGTGCAGCACGCCGCAGACCCGCGCGACGTGGTCGTCTGCGCGGCCGGCTCGCTGCCCGGCGACCTGCACAAGCTGTGGCGGGTGCGAGATGAACTCGGCTACCACGTTGAATACGGCTTCTCCTGCATGGGCTACGAGATTGCCGGGGGCATCGGCGTGCGCCGGGCTGCCCCCGACCGTGACGCGATCGTCATGGTCGGCGACGGCTCGTACCTCATGATGCACACCGAGATCGTGTCGGCGGTGGCTGAGGGCGTCAAAGTCATCATCGTGCTGGTGCAGAACCACGGCTACGCCTCGATCGGTCATCTGAGTGACACCGTGGGGTCGCAACGGTACGGCACGCAGTATCGTTTTCGCGACACGGCCCACAACAACTTTGAAACGGATGCGACGCTGCCGATCGACCTGGCGGCCAACGCGGCCAGCCTGGGTATTTCAGTGATCAGGGTCGAGCCCGGGCCAGACGCCATCGCTGATCTGGCCGCGGCCGTGGCCAGGGCGAAGGCCTCCGTGACAGCGACGCTCATTCATGTCAACAGTGACCCCCTGCTGTTCTCACCGGACACGGAGAGCTGGTGGGACGTTCCTGTGGCCGAGGTGTCGGTCCTGGACAGCACGACGCAGGCGCGCCGTGATTATGTGGCGCAACGTGAGAATCAACGCCCCTATCTGGGGTCCTAGCTCATCCGACCAAGATTTGTAAGTATGTTAAGACAAAGCCTTGACGACCGCTTGGCAAGCGTATACCGTGGTCAAAAGCAACAACATTAGGACATTAAAACAAACTCAATGTGGAGGCTATAAAGTGCGATTCGTAGTTCTGGGAGCCGGCAGGATCGGGCTCTCTCACGTCGGCACGTTGAAGGCGCAGGCCGGAGTCACCGACCTGCTGATCGCGGATCTCGATCCGGCCCGCGCTGCGTCCGCGGCGGCCTCGGTCGGCTCGGCCTCCGCCACGATCGACGAGGCGTTCGCCTCGAAGCCAGACGGCATCGTCATTGCCGCGCCGACCTCGGCCCATGCCGAGCTCATCGTGCGGGCCATGCGCGCCGGCATCCCGACGTTTTGCGAGAAGCCCCTCGCCGAGAATCTCAGCTCGAGTATCGCGCTCGTCGAGGAGGTCGAGCGTCACGACATTCCCGTTCAGATCGGGTTCCAGCGCCGTTTCGACGCCGGCTACACCGAGGCCAAGCGTGCCCTGCAGAACGGTGACATCGGCGAACTGCGACGGATGCACGTGCTGACCTGCGACCCGACGCCGCCCCCGGCCGAGTACATTCCCACCAGCGGAGGAATTTACCGCGACTGCCACATTCACGACTTTGACATTCTGCGCTGGGTCACCGGCCGCGAGGTCGCTACGGTCTTCGCGACCGGTGCCAACCGCGGCGCCTCCTTCTTCGGTGATGCCGGTGACGTTGACGAATCCGCTGCTCTGCTGACACTCGATGACGGAACCCTGGTTACCGTGCAGGGTTCACGTTACAACGGTGCCGGCTACGACGTGCGCATGGAACTGTCCGGAAGCCTCGGAAACCGTTCGGTCGGAATCGACGAGCGCGTTCCGCTGACCAGTGCAGAGCCGGGCGTCAGCTTTCCCAGAGAGTCTGCCTGGCCCAACTTTCAGGAGCGGTTCGCTTCCGCCTACGCTGCGGAGCTGGCCCGATTCGTCACCGTCGCCGCGGGCGAGACCGTCAGCCCGTGCACCCCTCGGGATGCACTGGAAGCGCTGTACATCGCCGAGGCCGCCGAACTGTCCCGTGCCGAGGGACGCCTGGTGCGCCTCGATGAAGTCAGGCGATGACCGTGGCAGAAGCATCCGTTCATCTCCTGAGCCGCATCGCTGCCGCACCGATTTCCTGGGGGGTCTGCGAGGTTCCCGACTGGGGGTTTCAGCTCGCGCCTGAGCGTGTTCTCGGTGAGATGCGCGACCTGGGCGTCGTGGCCACCGAATTCGGTCCCGAGGGTTTTCTTCCGTCTGGTCCGATCGACAAGGCCGAAACCTTGGCGGCTGCCGGTCTGAAGGCCGTCGGTGGTTTCGTTCCGATTGTGCTGCACGACGCGGGAAACGACCCGGTTCCGGCTATCGAGGCCGAACTCGACTCGTTTCTGGCAGCGGGGGCGACCCGCCTCGTTCTCTCGGCCGACACCGGTCAGGTCGGCTACGACTCCCGCCCGACGCTGAGCGAGCAGGAATGGGACACACTTCTCGCCAACCTCGATCGGCTCGTGCAGACCGCGGCCGCCCGCGGCGTGGTGGCCTCGATTCACCCCCACGTCGGAACAATGATCGAATCGAGCCATGACGTCGAGCGGGTATTGAACGGCTCACAGATCGGGCTGTGCCTCGACACCGGACACCTGCTCATCGGCGGGACCGACCCGGTCGAACTGGCCCGCGACAACGCCACTCGGATCAGCCACGTGCACCTCAAAGACGTGCGCCGAGCCCTGGCCGAGAAGGTGCAGCGCAAGGAACTCACCTACACCGATGCGGTGCGCCAGGGCCTGTACACACCGCTCGGTACCGGTGACATTGACATCCGGGCAATTGTCACCTTCCTCGAAGGGGCCGGCTATGCGGGCTACTACGTGCTCGAGCAGGACACGATCCTGACCGAGAACCCGGCAGAGGGCCAGGGCCCACTCGCGGATGTGCGCACCAGCATCGATTTCATCGCCGGTTTGGCGACTCCCTAAGACTCTTCACGACCGACATCACAATCCGCACCACACACGGCACCGCCTCAGTCACAATGTATCCAATGGAGGATCCACTTATGAAGCTCAAATCTCGCTGGATGGCGGCGCTCGTCGTCCTGCCGCTCGCCCTCACCGGTTGCACGTCCACAACGAACACGGCAGCCACCACCGACGCTGCGGCCTCGGGCGACCCGGTCACGATCGCCGTCGTAACCCACGGCTCCCCGGGAGACACCTTCTGGGACGTCGTCAAGAGTGGCGCGGAGCAGGCCGGAAAAGACCTCGGCGCCACTGTCACCTACCAGGGCGATGGTGACCCGGTCAAGCAAAGCCAGCTCATCGACGCCGCCGTTGCGACTCACCCCGACGGTCTGATCGTCTCGATGGCCAACCCGGACGGCGTCAAGAACGCCGTCGAAAAGGCCGTCGCCGCCGGTATCCCGGTGATCACGATCAACTCCGGCCTGGAACAGTCCCGGGAATTCGGTGCCCAGACCCACGTCGGTCAGAGCGAGTTCATCGCCGGTCAGGGTGCGGGCGAGCAGCTCGCCGCTGCCGATGTCAGTAACGTCATCTGCGTCATTCACGAGGCCGGCAACACCGGACTGGAAGAACGCTGCAAGGGCGCAGCTGACACCCTCGGCGGCAGCGTCACCAACGTTCAGGTCGACGTCGCGAACGTCGCCGACGCCCAGAACACGATCAAGAGCAGCCTTCTGGCTGACCCGTCCATCGATGGCGTCCTCACCCTGAACCCGGGTATCGCTGTAGCGGCCAGCCAGGCGATCGAAGAAGCGGCCAGTTCGGCGAAACTCGCGACCTTCGACGTGTCCTCCGACGTCACCCAGCTCATCCTCGACGGCAAGATTCTGTTCGCCGTTGACCAGCAGCCGTACTCCCAGGGCTACCTGCCGGTGACCTTCCTCACCCTGCAGGCTCGCAATGGCGACGTCGTCGGTGGCGGCATGCCGGTCTACTCCGGCCCCGGCTTCGTCACCAAGGACAACGCGGAGCAGGTCGCGAAGTTCGCGAAGAATGGAACGCGATGACCCGTACCGCACCCGCGGTTACCGACGAACGGATTAAGCCCGCCGGTCTGATCATCACGCTGCTGCGCCGACCCGAGGTCGGCGCGGCGGTGGCCGCCCTCGCCATCTTCATCTTTTTCTCGGTCTCGACCCAGGCCTTTCTGACTCCTGCCGGCGTGGCCACCTGGCTCTACTCGGCATCACTGTTCGGCATCATGGCCGTCGCCGTGGCCCTGCTCATGATCGGCGGGGAGTTCGACCTCTCCGCCGGGGCCATGGTCGGTACGACCGGACTCATCGTCGGAATCGTCACGACCGAGTGGGGCGTCAACATCTGGCTCGCCCTCGTGATCGCCTTGGCGATCGCACTGGCAATCGGTGCGGCGAACGCCTTCGTGGTCATGAAGACCGGGCTGCCGAGCTTCATCGTCACCCTCGCCACCTTCTTCATTCTGCAGGGGGTGAACCTGGCGGTCACCAAGATCATCACCGGTACGGTCTCCATTCAGGGCATGAGCGCCGTACCCGGCTTCGATGCCGTCAAGGTATTCTTCGGTTCCTCGTTCGCACTCCTTGGCATGGACGTGAAAATCTCCATCGTCTGGTGGATCGCCCTAACCGCGCTGGCCACCTGGATTCTGCTTCGTACCCGCTCGGGAAACTGGATCTTCGCGGTCGGTGGCCAGATCACCAGCTCGCGCCAGGTGGGCGTGCCGGTCATGAAGGTCAAAATGGGCCTCTTCATGACCACGGCTGGCGCTGGTTGGCTCGTCGGAATGCTCCAGCTGTTCGACGTGTCAACGGTGCAGGCCACGACCGGCATCGGCCAGGAGTTCATCTACATCATCTGCGCTGTTGTTGGCGGTTGCCTGCTGACCGGCGGCTACGGATCGGCCATCGGTGCCGCTCTGGGTGCCCTGATCTACGGCATGACCCTGCAGGGCATCGTGTTCGCGCAGTGGGACAATAACTGGCTCAAAGCGTTCCTCGGTGGCATGCTGCTGCTTGCCGTACTCGTCAACCTCTATGTACGCCGCCAGGCAGGAGTTCGCTCATGACAGACGCACAGGCATCCGCTGACCCGCCGATTCTTGAAGTTCGGGACATCGGCAAGACCTATGGTTCCATTCTGGCGCTGCAGGGTGTGTCGGCCTCGGTCGGTGTCGGTGAGGTCCTCTGCGTTCTTGGGGACAACGGTGCCGGCAAGTCCACGTTCATCAAGATTCTGTCCGGGGCCCACGCGCACACCCACGGCAAGCTCCTCGCTTATGGGGTCGAGCGCACCTTCGGCAGCCCGCGTGAAGCCCTGGATCTGGGCATCGCGACGGTGTATCAGGACCTGGCCGTAGTTCCGCTCATGCCGGTCTGGCGCAACTTCTTTTTGGGCTCCGAGCTGACCCGAGGTTTTGGTCCGTTCAGCCAGCTGGACGTCAAGGGGATGCGCCGGATCACCAAGGAAGAGCTGGCCAAGATGGGCATCGACCTGCGCGACGTCGACCAGCCCATCGGCACCCTGTCGGGTGGTGAGCGCCAGTCGGTGGCCATCGCCCGAGCCGTGTACTTCGGCGCGAAGGTCGTTATCCTCGACGAGCCGACCTCGGCTCTGGGCGTCAAGCAGGCCGGCGTTGTGCTGAAATACATCGCCCAGGCGCGCGACCGCGGCCTTGGCGTGGTATTCATCACGCATAACCCGCACCACGCCTATCCCGTCGGTGACCGGTTCCTGCTGCTCAAACGCGGAACCAGCCTGGGGGACTTCAAGAAGAGCGAGATTACCATCGAGGAGATGACGAAGCTCATGGCTGGCGGAGCGGAACTCGACGCCCTCGCCCACGAGCTCGCCCGCGCCTGAACCACGCTGGCTGCACAAAGAATTCTGGCCGTCTGACCTTGGGGGGTCAGGCGGCCAGTCTTCGTTGCACGGTTTCCGAAACGCTGGCTATTTTTCGACCAGGGTCACTTCGAAGGAGTAGAGGTCGGGGCGGTAGCAGTGCTGCCCGAACTCAACGGCGCGGCCCGAATTATCGAAGGCCGTGCGGTCCATCGTGAGCAGGGCTGAGCTCTTCTCGATCTCCAGTAGCGCTGACTCTTCGGCGGTGGACTTGCGGGCGCCGATGTGCTGGCGGGCCACCCGCATCGTCACGCCGCGTGAACGCAGCACCTGGTAGAGGCCGTGGGCGACGAGATCAGTGGGCTCGATACCGATGAATTCCGCTGGGAGCCAGTTTTCCATTACGGCGACGGGCACGTCGTCGGCCAGGCGCACGCGGCGCAGGTGCAACGTGGGGCTGCCCTCGTCGACGCCGAGACGCTCGGCGGTTTTCGCATCCGCTGGCTGGGATTCGAGCGTGAGCAGGTGGGTGGACGGCACCTTGTGCGTGTTGGTGAGGTCGTCGTAGAGGCTGGTCAGCTCGACTCTGCGGGTGACCTGGCCGTGCACGACCTGGGTGCCGATGCCGCGGCGACGTACCAGCAGACCCTTGTCGACGATTTCCTGGATGGCGCGGCGCACGGTGGGCCGGCTGAGGCCCAGTCGCTGGCCGAGCGCGACCTCGTTCTCGAGCCGTGACCCGGCGGGCAGTTCACCGCTCAGGATGGCCTTTTCGATGCGCTGCGAAACCTGAAAGTACAGGGGAATCGGCCCGGATCGCTCCAGATCCATGAACATTCCCATAGGGAGGACGTTTTCTTCCTGCGCGCTCACCTGACACCTCACTGACAAGCCAAGAGCTTTGGCTAGTTGTCATGACATTATCAGGTCATAGCGACGCTGTCAGGAGGCGGGTCAGGCACCGAGGCTGGCGACCGCAGCGACCGCTGCACGAACGGATGCCGCCGCCTCGACCGCGTCCGCCGCGCTCGTGCCAACACCCAGCGCGAACCGCACCGCAGTGTGAGCGACCTCGGCCGTGAGGCCCATGGCCGTGAGAACGTGCGAGGGCTCGCTGCTGCCGGCCGCGCAGGCGGACCCACTCGAACAGACAATGCCGTGCTGCTCAAGCTCGAGCAGCACCGCCTCGCCGCTCGTGCCCGGGAATACGAACGACGCGGTGCCCGGCAGCCGTTCAGTGGCGTGGCCGGTGAGCCGGGCCGAGGGCGTGTCGCGCAGCACGGTGCTGATGAACTCGTCGCGAAGAGTGCTGGTGCGGGCGGCGGCGAGTACGCGCTCCTCACCGGCCAGGCGCAGGGCGACGGCGAGGGCGACCGCTCCGGCGACGTTCTCGGTGCCGCTGCGTTTGCCGCGCTCCTGGCCGCCGCCGTGCAGCAGCGGTTCGATCGGAAGGCGTCCGCGCAGAAAAACCGCGCCGATGCCGGGGGGAGCGCCGAGCTTGTGGCCGGAGAGGCTCAGCGCGTCCACGCCGAGTGTGGTCACGTTCAGGTCGAGCCAACCGCCGGCCTGCACCGCGTCGGTGTGGAACGGCACACCCTGCGCGACAGCGGCCAGTTCGGCCACGGGCTGCACGGTACCGACCTCATTATTGGCGTAGTGCACCGAGACCAGGGTCGTGTCGGAACGGAGCGCGCGGGCCAGGTCGGCGGGGTCGACGCGGCCGGCGGCATCCACTGGTAGCAGGGTGATCTCGAAACCGTGCAGCCGCCGCAGGTAGTCGCAGGAGTCGAGCACAGCCTCGTGCTCGATCGGAGTGGTCACGATGTGGCGGCCGCGCGGGGCGCCGAGGGCAACGCCCTTGATCGCGAGATTGTCGCTTTCGGTGCCGCCGCTGGTGAACGTGACCTCGCCGGGCCGGCAGCCGAGCGAGGCGGCGACGCTGCGGCGCGCCTCCAGCAGGGCGGCAGCGGCGGCCTCACCGACCTGGTGGTGGCTCGATGGATTGCCGAAGCCGCTTGTGAGGTGCGGCCACATGGCCTCGAGGGCCTCGCGGCGCACCGGGGTCGTCGCGGCGTTATCCAGGTAAATCATGGGTCAGAGAGCAAACCCAGCCGGCGTGTTCACCCGAATGGCCACGTCGAGGCCGAGGTCGAGCGAGTGCACGCTGTGCGTGAGTGCTCCGACCGAGATGACATCGACACCGGATGCCGCAATGTCGCGTACGGTCTCGAGCGATACTCCGCCGCTGGCTTCGACGATGGCGCGACCGGCGACCTGCTGCACGCCCGTACGCAGGTCTTCCGGGCTGAAATTGTCGAGCATGATCGTGTCGATGCCCGCAGCGAGCACGCCTTCGATCTGGTCCAGCCGGTCGACCTCTACCTCGAAGTGGGTGGTGTGCGAGAGACGAGCGCGAACGGCACGCAGTGCCTCGGTGAGGCCGAGCGGCCCGGCGGCGAGGATGGCGAGGTGGTTGTCCTTGGCCATCACCGTGTCGGACAGGCTGAACCGGTGGTTGTGGCCGCCGCCGTCGCGCACGGCCGCGCGTTCCAGGGCGCGGAGGCCCGGCGTGGTCTTGCGGGTGTCGACGATGCGGGCCTTGGTGCCGGCCGTCTCGGCGACGTACCGGGCGGTCAGGGTGGCGATTCCGCTCATCCGCTGCACGAAGTTGAGCCCGATACGTTCAGCCTGCAGGATGCCGCGGGCCGGGCCGGTCACCTCGGCCAGCGTGGCGCCGGCGACGAAGTGGTCACCGTCGGCGACGAACTGGCGTACCTCGATGCGGGGGTCGGTGAGGGCGAAGGCGGCGGTGAACACGGCACTGCCGCTGTACACGCCGGGTTCGCGGGCTTCGAGCCTGGCCGTCGCGACGGCATCCTCGGGGATGAGCACGGCCGAGGTGAGGTCGCCCCAGGGGGCGTCTTCGTCGAGGGCGGCTTGCACGACAACGTTGATGGAGTGATTGCTTAGCATGCGATGGCCTCCTGGGCCGGAACGAGTTCGAGTGATTGCGGGCGTGACTGGGAGCTGCGTGCTTGCGAGACTGAGCGGGCCAATTCGGGCCGGGTCTCGGCGAAGTCGGAGCGGTAGTGCGCGCCGCGCGACTCCTCGCGGGCGAGGGCGGCGGTCACGAGCAGGCGGCCAAGGTCGAGCAGGTTGCGGTCTTCGAGGGCGGCGACCGCGGTGCTGGCGGGGTCGGGGGCTGTCCACTCGGCGAGGTTGGCGGCGGCTGCGGCCAGGCCGGCGCCGGAGCGGTGGACCCCGGCGGAGTGCCAGAGGAGTTGCTGGAGTGTTGTGCGGTCGACCAGCGTTGCTCGATCGGCTGACGGTGATCCTATGGCGGTCTCGACGGGCTCGACCGACGGGTGGGAGAGATCCGCAGAGCGGATCGCCTTGTCGAAATGGTGTGAGAAGGCAGAGACCGGCGAGTGGGCGTGACCTTCCGAGCCGGTGGGCCAGGACTGGTCCAGCGCGCGCACCGCGCGGTCGGCGAAGACGGCGGCCTCGAGCAGCGAGTTGGAGGCGAGCCGGTTGGCACCGTGCGCCCCGGTGCGGGCAACCTCGCCGACGGCGAACAGGCCGGGCCGGGTGGTGCGAGCCCAGGTATCCGTTTCGACGCCGCCCATCCAGTAGTGCGCGGCCGGGGCCACCGGAATGGCTTCGACCGCCCAGTCCAGGCCCGCGGCACGGCAGGCGGCAGTGATAGTGGGGAACCGGTTTTCGAGCAGCTCGCGGCCGAGCGCGGTCGCGTCGAACAACACCGGGGCGCCGCCCTGCCGTTCCATCTGGCGGGCGATGGCCCGGGCGACGACGTCGCGTGGGGCGAGTTCGGCGTCGGGGTGCTCGGCCAGCATGAAGCGCTCGCCGAGCTGATTTCTGAGCACGGCGCCTTCACCGCGCACCGCCTCCGAGACGAGCGGCGTGCCGGGCACCGCGAGGGCGGTGGGGTGAAACTGGTAGAACTCCAGATCGGTAACGGATGCCCCGGCCCGCCACGCCGCCGCCACGCCGTCCCCGGTGGCGACCGCGGGGTTGGTGGTGTGCGTATAGAGGGCGCCGGCACCGCCGGTGGCGAGAATCACGGCGTCGGCTTCGAGCGAGCGCTGCACGCCGTCGGGGCCGAGTACCCGGGCGCCGCTCGCTGCGCCGGCGTCGTCGACCAGCAGGTCGACCAGCATGGTGTGTTCCCATACCTCGATCGCGGCCCGGCGCCGAACGGTCGCGACGAGCGCCGCTTCGACCGCGGCGCCGGTGGCGTCACCGCCGGCGTGCACGACCCGGGAGCGCGAGTGTGCAGCTTCCAGTCCGCGAGCCACCCCGGATTCGTCGCGGTCGAAGTCCACGCCGAACCGAATGAGGTCGCGCACCCGCGCCGGTCCCTCTTCGCAGAGCACTCGCACCGCAGCCGGGTCGCACAGTCCGGCGCCGGCGCGCAGCGTGTCGAGCGCGTGGGCGTCCACCGAGTCGTCACGAAACAGGGCAGCGGCGATGCCGCCCTGCGCGTACCGGGTATTACTCTCCGGCAGCACCGACTTGGTGACGAGCACCACGCGGTGCCCGGCATCCGCTGCGCGCACAGCGGCCAGCAGGCCGCCGAGGCCGCTCCCGATGACGAGAACGGATGACATCAGGCGCCGACCAGAACCGGCGGCCGGGCCGCCAGCATCCGCTCGAGGGCCACCCGGGCGTTACCGGCGACATCGGAGGCCACCGTGATCTGGTTGAGAACTTCGCCCGGTGCCTCGCCGCCGCCGACGAGCGCTTCGAGCACCCAGGCCAGGTAGCCGGCGTGGATGCGGTACATGGTGGAGCAGGGGCAGATCACCGGGTCGAGGCAGAAAATCTCGTGCTCGGGGTGCTGGGCAGCCAGCCGGTTCACGAGGTTGATCTCGGTGCCGATCGCGAAGGTCGTGCCGGCGGGGGCCGCGGCGATGGCTTTCGCGATGAAGTCGGTGGAACCGGCCGAGTCGGCAGCGTCGACGACCGCCATCGGGCATTCCGGGTGCACCAAGACCCGCACGCCGGGGTGATCGGCGCGGGCGGCGTCGATCTGCGGCACGGTGAAGCGGCGGTGCACGCTGCAGAAACCGTGCCAGAGCACGACCCGGGCTTCGTCGAGTTCGGCAGCCGTGTTGCCGCCGAGCGGTTTGGTCGGGTTCCACATCGGCATCTGCTCCAGGGGCACGCCCATGGCCTTGGCGGTGTTGCGACCGAGGTGCTGGTCGGGGAAGAACAAAACGCGCTGGCCGCTCTCGAACGCCCACTCCAGCACGGTCTTGGCGTTCGACGAGGTGCAGACGATGCCGCCGTGCTCGCCGCAGAAGCCCTTGAGCGCGGCGGAGGAATTCATGTAGGTGACCGGAATCACCGGAACCCGGCCGGAGGCATCCGCCCCGGTGCCGTACAGCTCTTCGAGCTGTTCCCAGCACTCGGTGACCGAGTCGATGTCGGCCATGTCTGCCATGGAGCAGCCGGCAGCCAGGTTCGGCAGAATCACGGCCTGATCGGGCCCGGAGAGCAGGTCGGCGGTTTCAGCCATGAAGTGCACGCCGCAGAATACGATCGCGGCCGCGTCGGGGCGGCTCTGCGTGGCCTGGGCGAGCTGAAAGCTGTCGCCCACAAAATCGGCGTGCCGCAGCACCTCATCGCGCTGGTAGAAATGGCCGAGAATCACGACCGAGTCGCCGAGCACGTTCTTGGCCTCGACGATGCGGGCGCTGAGTTCCTCGGGTGAGGCGGTGCGGTAGCGCTCCGGCAGGGCGCCCTGACGGGGGGATCCGGCCGGAATCACGTCGCCCATCGAGGAGCCGGGGCCGTAACCGGGGGTGCCGGCGTCGAATTCCCACGGCGCAGTCGCCAGATCGGGACTGCACGTGCTGCCGGCGGCTTTGCCGGTGCCGATGAGACGAATGGTGGTCTCGACCGAAGGAATAGTCATGGTCGTGCTCCTTGAGAATGAAGAGGGGTGGGGGGAGTTAGCGGGTTGGTCCCGGCGGGTCGTGCTCGTTGGCCCGATCGTCGTACCGGTAAAGCCGTGCGGGCCGGTGGCGGGCACCCGCCACGTGCTGATCGGTGCTGATCAGGGTGCCGCTCGACTCCATCGAGCGACGAAAGTTGGCCGGGTCGAGCGCCTTCTGAAGCACGGCCTCGTGCACGTCGCGCAGCTGGGCGAGGGTGAAAGTGTCGCCGAGAAAGGCGTGCGCGATGCGGGCGTATTCGACCTTCGTGCGCAGCCGCCAGAGGGCGTATTCCACGATGCGGTTGTGGTCGAACGCCAGCGGCGGCAGCTGGTCCGCGGCAAACCAACGAACGTTTTCACCAACGGATGCTCGCTCCGCGACCTCCGAACGCACCAGCGCCCAGTACACGACGGAGACCACGCGAAGGCCGGGGGAGCGGTCGATATCGCCGAACGTGTACAACTGCTCCAGGTAGCGCGGCGACAGGTCCGTGGTTTCGCGCAGGGTGCGACCGGCAGCGGCTGCGAGCTCTTCGTCGGCCGGCAGCCATCCGCCGGGCAGCGCCCAGAGATCTCGGTGCGGGTCGCGGGTGCGGCGCACGAGCGGGAGCCAGAGTGTCTTCAGGCCCGACTCGTCGTCGGGGCGCAGGGCGAAGATCACGGTCGAAACCGCCAGGGTCGCCTGCGCGCTGCCGCGTTCCAGCAGACTCTTCTCGGTCAGGTGGTGCTCCAGCACGGGGATCCAGTCGTAAAGGTCAGTGTGACTTTAACTGCTGGATTCATCATATAGTCAAATTGACTCAAACACCCGAAATGTTTCCGATTCAGGCTCCGCGTGCGGCCGCGGCGGCCTCCCGCGCGCCGGACCGGCTGATGCCCATTCCGGTCACGCCCCACAGAGTGACCCGAGCCATCGCCTCGATGGCGATGCGTGGACTCATCTTCGACGATCCGCGTACCCGCTCGACGAAGGTGATCGGCACCTCGACGACGCGCAGGTTGGCGCGCACCGCGTGCAGCAGCATCTCAATCTGAAAGCAGTAGCCGAGGCTGTCGACGCTCGAGAGGTCCATACGCTCGAGTGCCCTGGCCGAGTAAACCCGGTAACCGCCGGTGGCGTCGCGCTGCGGCAGCCGCAGCAGCAGACGGGAATACCAGGAGCCGCCGCGGGAGAGTGCGCGCCGGTGCCAGGGCCAATTCTCGATGGCCCCGCCGGGAACCCAGCGTGAGCCCATCACGACGTCAGCCGTGACGGCGGCATCGAGCAGCGTGGCGAGTTGCTCCGGCAGGTGGGAGCCGTCTGCGTCGAGCTGCACCAACCGGGTATAGCCGCGGCCGAGGCCCCAGCCGAAGCCGTCGAGGTACGCCGCGCCGAGGCCGGTCTTCTCGGTGCGGTGCAGCACGTGAACGCTGGAATCCCGAGCCGCGATCGCGTCGGCGAGGGTGCCGGTGCCGTCGGGCGAAGCGTCGTCGACGACCAAAATGTGCACCTCGGGCACGCTGGAGCGCAGTCGATCCACGATCGAGGCGATGTTTTCGGCCTCGTTATAGGTCGGTACGAGTACCAGCGTGTTGGTGGTGGTGGGCACGACGTTACCTCGTCATTTCGATGATGCGGGTGCGGTTGACCAGTGTCGTGTCGGCGACGCGGAAACCCTGGAGTTGAAGCGTGTGGACATCCGTTTCTTTCCGCGAATCTGCACTCCCCGAGTATTGCAGCAGCCACACCGTGTTGAGGTTCACTACGCTCGGCAGCACGTCGGTCAGAGGTGCGACCTCGTCCCACAGCCAGGTCGTGTCAGCGTACGGGCGGGTCAGGGTCACGTCGCGCAGTCCGGCGAAAGCGTTGGGGTAGAGATGCATAGCTAGCCGGGGCAGGCGTGACGGGCGCACGCTCTGGTCGAAGACCACGCCGTCGTCCGGCGTTGCCCGGGCGGCGATGATGTCGGCTGCCTGGCGCCAGTCACTGCCCTCATTCTTGCCGTAGTCACCGCGTTGCACCGCATAGGCGGGCACGATCACGGCCACGAGGGCCAGGACACTCGCGACGCGCAACCAATTGCTGGCCAGTGCCGCCACGCCCACGGCGATCACAATGCCCACCGCCGGGGCGCAGAGCGAGAGGTAGCGCAACGAATACATCGGCGCGATCAGGTGGGTGCCGATGAGCAGAATCGCGCTCGGCACCAGCATCCAGGCCAGAAAAATCGTCAGTCCCGTGCGGCGCGGCAGGCCGGCCGAAAGAGGCCTGCCGGGGCGGCGCAGGAATACCGCGATCACAGCCACGAGAATGAGCGACCAGGCCATGATCGCCACCGGAATGGTGTCGAACCACTGCATGACGGCCGCTTCGCTCACGCTGACCTGGGGTCGTCGGCCGATGAACGCGATTTGTTCCCGCTGCGCTGAGCCCGCCAGCACTATCGGGGCGGCCAGCAGCAGCCCGATCGCGCTGGCGCCGACCCAGAAGAAAACGCTGCGCCACAGCGGATGCCGGCCGCCAAGAACGAGGACCGCCACCGCGTGTACCGGCAGCAGCAGCGCCAGGAACAGGAAGACGTAGATGCCGAGCGCGAGCAGCACGGAATAGGAACCCCAGAGCAGGATCTGCCGGCGCCGACTCCCGGCGCTGCTTCGGACAGCGTGCACGAGAAGCACGGTCAGCCAGACCCCGATGGCCGTGGCGATGGCGGTGGATCGCGCCTCGGAGCCCATATAGGTCACCCGCGGAATTATCGCGAAGACCAGTCCGCCGGCGATGGCAACCCGAGACCCCATGAAGAATCGCGCCAGAACCACCGTTCCCGCAGCCGCGACGCCGATCGCGATCGCGCTCGGCAGCCGGGTGGCGAGCTCGGACGCACCGAACAGGTCGATCCAGCCGTGCAGAAACAGATAGTAGAGGCCGTGCACGGCATCGACGTTCTCGAGCATGCCGAACAGCGAGGGGAGCGATCGTTCGGCCGACATGACGCTGGCCGCCTCATCGCCCCAATACGACGGCTGCCAGGACCAGGCGAACGATACCAAAAAGGCCACGAGGCCCACGAGACCCGCTGACCAGGCGGGTGAAAGCCGTCGCCACAGGCGTCGTCCGGGCACCGGAGGGGCCACGAGATGCGGAGCGATAACGGAAGTCACCCTATGAACCTACCCAGCAAATGTTAACGGGAGCCTTCGATAACCCCTCAGTTGACTGCGAAGATCAAACCTTTCGCCGGTTGGCATCGGTATCGGCATGCTGATCGAGCGGCCAGCTAGGCTTTCGCCATGACTCCAGGCGCCGCAACGCATGAATCCGCAACGATCGATTCCGATGCGGTCGGCGTGGCCGTTGCCCAGTTCGCCCCTGGGCCAGATCGGGCGCTTAACCTCGGCACCATGCGGCAGCTGGCCGAAACGGCCGCCGGTCGTGGCGCCCAGCTCGTCGTTTTTCCCGAGTACTCGGCATTCTTCGAACCGAAACTCGGACCGTCGTTTGTGGCGGCCGCCGAACCGCTCGACGGAGAATTCGTGACCGCGCTGGCCGCGCTCGCCGCCGAACTCGGCATCCACATCGTGGCCGGCATGCTCGAAACGACCGTGGACCCGGCCAGGTTCTCGAACACGCTCGTCACTCTCGATGACACCGGGCACCTCGTGGCGACCTACCGCAAGCTGCACCTGTACGACGCGTTCGGCGACCGTGAATCGGAGTGGGTGCTGCCCGGCACCGTGACCGACCCCGAGACCTTCGATGTCGGCGGCCTGCGGGTGGGGCTGCAGACCTGCTACGACATCCGCTTTCCCGAGGTCACGCGTCGACTCGTCGACGCGGGAGTCACCCTCGTGCTCGTGCCGTCGGAGTGGGTGCGTGGCCCGCTCAAAGAACACCACTGGCGTACCCTGCTGACGGCCCGGGCGCTGGAGAACACCGTTTTTGTGGCGGCCGCCGATCAGACCCCGCCGATCGGCGTTGGTACCAGCCTCATC
Source organism: Cryobacterium sp. N21 (assembly GCF_002929575.1). Lineage (NCBI taxonomy): Bacteria > Bacillati > Actinomycetota > Actinomycetes > Micrococcales > Microbacteriaceae > Cryobacterium > Cryobacterium sp. N21. The sequence continues at coordinate 333,007 of NZ_PJJQ01000034.1, forward strand.
ATTGACCCGATGGGCGTTGCGCTGGTCAGCCTCGGCGAGGCAGCGGATGTCGCCGTCGCGTACCTCACACCGGCCAGAGTCACCGCCGTGCGCGCTATCAATCCGGCCCTCGCACTCCGACGCTTCACCGTCGTGCCGCGCGAAGCGGCACCTATGAGAATCAGCGTTCGGTGACGCTGGCCTTGGTCGCGCGGGTCTGCGCGGCCGCTCGAATGCCGATGGCCGGTTCTAGCTTCGGGGTCGCATTGGCGTCAACGGCGGCGCTTTCTTCCGCGGTTACCACGAGCCCCTGCGAGCTGTTGGCCGAGCGGGTCAGCTGGGCGACCCAGTTCGGGTTGATGCTCGGTGCGTGGCCGCCGGCAAACTTGAAATAGAGCGGAATCGCCGGGTGCAGCCAGGCAGAGCTGCGGCCGTCGCCGACGACGGCGGCATCACGCCAGGACAACAGAAAACTTTCGCCGCGGCGAAGCTTTTGAATGATTACGAGCTGCAGGTGTGCCAGCATGCGATCTTCGAATTCCACGACGACACGGTCGTACGTGAGAGAACCCATGATTGCCACTTCCATTTCGCTGCGATCGGTTGCGCTCACTGAGAGCCGGGAGCCGGAACGAATGAAAGCGAAGAATGCACTTTGGAATTGAACCGGGCACTGCTGATGACTGTCCTCCGTTTGGGGGGTAAATACAAGGTTTTCAGGAAGTGCCCAGCTGACTCGAAGTCAATACGATCGGTAGTGGGGCCGCGAATTCGAGCCGCAGCAGCACCTCGAGCGGGCGCTCGATCTGACCGAAATGCCCGGCGCTGGCGATCGTGCTGATCACGCACTGCGGCACGACCGAACGGAGCTTTCGGTCGTCCTGGGCCGTGACGAACACGTCTCGGTCGCCGTGCACGGAGCGCACCGGGCAGCTGATCTGCGCCCAGCTTGCGGAGGCGTCGTAGGCGCCGGCACGGGTCGCCGCCAGCACGAAACCGGCCGGCCGCATCTCGGCGCCGAGGGCGGCGACCACGCTTGCATCGACGGCTTGGCCGTACCGAAACAGTGGAGCCACCAGGAAGCGCAGCAGGCCGAAGCGCGTGACCGCCCGTACCAGGTCGCGGCCGAGCGGGCCAGCGAGTTGCAGCATCCGCATGGTCTGGAACAGCGCTGAGAAAGCAGGCAGCGCAAAGAACCGGCGAACTGGGTGCCGAACGCTGTCCTGGACCGAAAACGAGGTGGCCGAGACCAGGCCGACGGATGCCGTGGCGCGCGTTTCGCTCGCCGCCAGCGCCAGTGCGATGAACCCGCCCATGGAGTGACCCACAACGTTCCAGCGTTCGTAGCCGAGGGAGCGCGCCAGGTCGGCGACCAGCTCGGCCATCGACTCGAGGCCGAGCGTCGAACGGTCGGCCGGAAGTGGCGAGTCACCCCACCCCGGCAGGTCGGGGATGATGAGATCGGTCAGGTCGCGGGCGGTCGCATCGGCGGCCTGAAGCAGGGGTGTCCAGGTGGTCCATGACCCGGCGGCGCCGTGCAGCAGGATGGTCGCGGTCGTACTCGCGCTGCGGCGTCCGTGCCGTACCGTGACCGTTCCGCCCCTAAGCCGCATGGAACTCGTGGTGAGGCCGAAGTGGCGGGCATCCGAGTCGAGCGGGAACGGGCTGTAGCCCAGCGCGGTGGCCGGTGGTGCCGGTTTTGGCCGGGCGGGAACGTGGGGGCCGGGGCGCGGACCGGGCTTCGGTGAGTCCAGAGCGCAGAGCGGTGACACGGCGTGGTTTCGGATCGCTGGTCGGGACATCAAGATGCTCATGGTGGTAGTTCGGTGCCGCAGACCAACCGGATTGCCCGCCTGGCCATCCAACTGCACGCGGCCGTCCAGCCAATTGACAGGCAGGAATATCGCGCGCCTGTGGCCCGTTGCTGCCTACGGGCACCCAGGATCCACCTAGTGCCCCCAACGAACGTGTCCGGTCTGATTGCCGGCTGATTGTGAAAGAAGTGCCCGTGAATCTCTTTTCTCCGCTGAACCTGGGCGACCTCGAACTCCCCAACCGTCTCGTCATGGCGCCGCTGACCCGCATCCGCTCCGGCCAGTCCGGTGTGCCCGGAGACCTGGTTGCCCTGCACTACACGCAGCGCGCCTCGCTCGGCCTGATCGTGAGTGAGGGCACCTACCCGAGCCACGCCGGCCAGGGCTTCCCCGGCCAGCCCGGGCTGGTCGAGCCGGAACAGTTGGCCGGCTGGAAAGCCGTCACCGACTCGGTGCACGCCGCCGGCGGTCGCATCGTCGCCCAGGTCATGCACGCCGGCCGGGTCACTCACGAGGCCACGAACGGCGGCTTCCCCGTCGTCGCGCCGAGCGCCATCGCCATCAATGGCACCACCCGCACCTACGACGGCAAGCAGGCTTACCCGGTGCCGCACGCGCTGACGACCGAGGAACTGCCCGGCATCATCGCCGAGTTCGTGCTCGCCTCGCAGAACGCCATCGCGGCCGGATTCGACGGCGTTGAACTGCACGGCGCCAACGGCTACCTGCTGCACGAGTTCTTGTCACCGGCCTCCAACGTGCGCGACGACTCCTGGGGCGGTTCACCCGAACGACGCGCCAGGTTCGTCATCGATGTCGTGACCGCCGTCGCCGCGGCGATCGGCGCCGACAAGGTGGGCCTCCGCATCTCACCGGAACACAACATTCAGGACGCGCTCGAAACGGATGCCACCGACCTCGCGGCCACCTATGGTGCCCTCGTCGACGGTCTGGCTCCGCTCGGCCTGGCCTACCTCAGCGTGCTGCACGCCGACCCGCGCGGAGAATTCGTGCAGAACCTGCGCATCCGCTTCGGCGGCGTGTTCCTGGTCAACAGCGGATTCGGCGCCATCACCGCGCGCGACGAAGCCCTGGCCCTGGTGCGGGACGACGTGGCCGACGCTGTGGTCGTGGGGCGCGCCGCCATCGCGAACCCCGACCTGGTGCATCGCTGGCAGAACGACCTTCCCGTGAACGACCCCAACCCGCTCACCTACTACGCCGACGGTGCCGAGGGCTACACCGACTACCCCGCTCTAGCGTCGTAACCCCGCGTCACCCCCACTCATGCGCTGGGGTGCATAACTCCTGCAATTCCTATGCCGTCAGCGAAAGTTCCGTGTCATTGCGGCGTTCAGAACCCGGTGTCGCAGAAATTGCAGGAGTTATGAACGGGAGAGGGCCGCCAGCTGGGCCGAGGCCTGCTCGAGCAGGGGCTCCTTCTTGCAGTAAGCGAAACGCACCAGGGGCGCGTACTCGGCCCGGTTGCCGGGGGAGCAGAACGCGGCTATCGGCACCGCGACCACCCCGGCCAGCCCGGGCAGCTTTCGGCACAGCTCGGTGCCATCGGTGAAGCCGAGCGGTGTCGCATCCGCCACGATGAAATACGAGCCCTGCGGCACACTGATTTCAAAACCGGCCGCCCGCAAACCGGGCGCCAGCACATCACGTTTGGCCTTCATATCGGCGGCGATTCCATCGAAGTACGCATCGGGCAGGCCGAGCCCCACGGCGATCGCCGGCTGGAACGGCGCCGCGTTCACGTAGGTGAGAAACTGCTTGACCGCGAGAATCGCCGTGACGATGGCGGCCGGCGCACTCAGCCAGCCCACCTTCCAGCCGGTGAGGCTGAACGTCTTGCCGCCCGAGGAGATGGTGACCGTGCGTTCCCACGCTCCCGGCAGGGTCGCGATCGGGATGTGCGGCGCGCCAAAGGTCAGGTGTTCGTAGACCTCATCGGTGACGACGAGTGCGTTGTGCTGGTGGGCGAGCTCCACGATCAGCTCGAGCGTTTCGCGGGGAAAGACCGCTCCGGTGGGATTGTGCGGATCGTTCACGATGATCAGCCGGGTGCGGTCGGTGACCGCGTCCCGCAGCGCGTCCAGGTCCGGCTGAAAATCGGGGGCACGCAGCGGCACGGTGCGATGGATGCCTCCGCCCAAGCCGATCAGACCGCCATACGCGTCGTAAAAGGGCTCAAAGGTGACGACCTCGTCTCCGGGCTCGATCAGTGCCAGAATCGTCGCGGCGAGAGCCTCGGTCGCTCCCGCAGTCGCCAGGATTTCGCTTCCCGCGTCGAGAGTCAGTCCGTAGAACCGCTGCTGGTGCCGGGCGATCGCCTCGAGCAGAATCGGCTGGCCTCGGCCCGGCGGGTACTGGTTCACTCCGTCGCTGATCGCTTGGCGGGCCGCCTCGAGCACCACGGCCGGCCCGTCTTCATCAGGAAAGCCCTGTCCGAGGTTGATCGCACCGGTGCGCGCGGCGAGAGCGCTCATCTCGGCGAAGATGCTCGCCGCAACGCTGCCGTCCGCGGCGAGAAGTCCGGCACCTCTGGCTGTGCGTTGCCAGGCGCCGGAAATGGTCAGGGCTGGTTCGACCCGTGAAGAGTGCTGCATGGTTTCCAAACTATCGCCTCGGCAACGTCTCGGCTTGATCATTGAATGCTCTCAGTGTGTACATATCGAACGTTCAGGTTTGGGCGCAAAGCTGGCAACGCTTGGAAGGAGCACCCGATGACTGACAACACCAATGATTCCGGCACCACCCCCGACAGGTCCGATGATGCCGCCGCTTTTGAAGTGAATGATTCCGGCGAGGCTACCCCGCCCAGCACACCACCGACGGTGCCACCGACCGACGTACCGGCCGCGCCCTCGGCCCCTACTGCGCCGCCATCGAACGCCGTACCGGTCGTTGCAGCACCGAGCCAGCCGGCAGCATCCGTTTCACCGGAGCCCGTCGTGAACGCATCCGCCGAGAACCGGCCCGCAGACAACGTCCCCGCTGACAGCTCTCCCGCCGCCAACCAAACGGTTGCCTACCCCACGGATTCCGACCCGACGGATGCCTTCGGTCGCCCGATCGAGACCCCGACAGCGTCGTCCTCCGCCTACGCCCCGAACGCCGTACCCCAGGCCTATGCGACAGCAGACTCCTACCCGACGGATGCCTATACCAGCCAGCCCTTCGCCGCTAAGACCAAGGAATCCGGTCGCCGCAAGGGTAGTGTCGCGCTGATCGCGGCCCTCGCCATTGGTGCGCTCGTCGGCGGTTCGTCCGGCGCCGGCATTACCGCCCTCATGATGAACGGCCAGAACAACGGTGTACCCGTCAGCCAGGCCTCCGGCCCGAGCAACGTCGTGGTGAACAACACCAAGAGCGTCAACCAGATCACCGCCGTCGCGGCCAAGGCCTCGCCGAGCGTCGTGACCATCGACGTGTCCAGCAGTTCAGCGGGCGGAACCGGCTCCGGCGTCATTCTCACCGACGACGGCTACGTGCTCACCAACACCCACGTGGTCACCCTCGACGGCGCAGCCTCCGATGTGAAAATCGAGGTCAAGAGCAACGACGGCAAGCTCTACGCCGCGACCCTGGTCGGCACCGACCCCATTTCCGACCTCGCCGTGATCAAACTGACCGACGCGAGCGGTCTCACTCCCATGACCTGGGGCGATTCCTCCGAGCTCAACGTCGGTGACAGCGCCATCGCCATCGGCGCCCCGCTCGGCCTCTCCGGCACGGTCACCGACGGCATCGTCAGCGCTTTGAATCGCAGCATCACCGTCGCGAGCTCGGCCGCCCCCACCTCGCCAGACACCACAACGCCCGACGAAGGCCAAAGCCAGAACCCGTTCTTCTTCGACTTTCCGAACCAGGACGGCACCCCGTCGCAGGGCTCGCAGGCCGCCACCGCCAGCATTGCGCTCCCGGTGATTCAAACGGATGCCGCCATCAACCCCGGCAACTCCGGCGGCGCGTTGCTCAACGGCAGCGGTGAACTGGTCGGCATCAACGTGGCCATAGCGAGCGCCGGCAGCACCACCTCCTCGTCGGCCGCCGGCAGCATCGGCGTCGGGTTCTCCATCCCGTCGAACTTCGCCAAGCGCATCTCCGACGAGATCATCGCCAACGGAAAGGCCACCCACGGCCTGCTCGGTGCGAGCGTGAAGGACGCGTCCAGTTCGACCAGCAGCACGGTTGGTGCGCTCATCAGCGAGGTCACCTCCGGTGGCGCCGCTGCCAAGGCCGGTCTGGCCGCCGACGATGTCATCACCAACTTCAACGGTGTGCCGATCACGGACTCGATCGACCTCACCGCGCAGGTGCGGGTGCTCCCGGCCGGCGGCAGCGCCGATCTCACCTACGTGCGGGACGGCAAGTCGATCACCGTCTCGGTCACGGTCGGCGAGCTCTCAAGCTAACCGCTCGCTTCTGTTCCTTCCCACATCGCGTCGCCGGCTCGCCGGCGGCGCGATGTGTTTGTCAGTGGGTGCGTACCACCGGGCGCACGGCCATTTCGTGGGCTGGTAGGCTCGATCGTCCTACCCAATAACCGGAAAGCTGGCCAGCCAGGTGCACCAACGTGGTACGGGTCTTCTTCCCGGGGTGTCGTATGTGATGCCCGTTCTCAACGAGGCGACGCACGTGCGAGCCGCCGTCGAAAGTCTGCTCGCCCAGGACTACCAGGGAACGTTCGAAGTCACTCTGGCGCTCGGACCGAGCATTGACGGCACGACCGAACTGGTCGAGGAAATGGCCGCCGTTGACGCGCGCATTCGGGTCGTAGCCAACGAGGTCGGATCAACTCCGGCCGGCCTGAACATCGCCATCCGTGCCTCCCAGTACGCGGTGGTCATCCGCGTCGACGCGCACTCCGTGCTGCCTCCTGAGTACGCCCGCATCGCCGTCGAGACCCTCGTACGTACCGGAGCAGACAATGTCGGCGGCATCATGGATGCCCGCGGCATCAGCGCATTCGAGCGCGCAGTGGCCCGCGCTTACGGCACCCGGATCGGGCTCGGTGGCACACCGCATCACGTTGGCGGGGCGGAAGGCGTCGCCGAAACGGTGTACCTCGGCTGCTTTCGCACCGAGAGCATCCTGAACGTCGGCCTGTTCGACGAGGGCGTCAAACGGGGCCAGGACTGGGACCTGAACCGTCGCCTCCGCGAAGCAGGCGGCACGGTCTGGTTCACCCCGAAACTGCGTGTGCTCTATCGCCCGCGGCCGACCCTGGCCCAGCTGGCCCGGCAGATGCTCTCGACCGGGCTCTGGCGCGGTGAGCTGGCCAGGCGGTATCCGGCGGCCAACGGCATCCGCTATTTCGTGCCGCCGGCGATGGTGCTGGGAGTGGCACTCGGACTGCTCCTGGGCATCGTCGGCGTGGTGCAGGCCGCCCTCGGTGCGGCGCCGTGGCTGCTGCTGGGCCTGATCGTTCCCGCCGGGTATCTGCTCATCGTGGTCGCTGCGACGCTCGCAGTTGCCCGGCCGGACGGATTTCGTGCGTCCCTCAATTTTCTCGTAGTCTTACCCTGCATTCACTTCTGCTGGGGGATCGGGTTCGTGCTCGGTTACCTGAAACTCACCAGCAATATCACGGCACACACGGGAAGGTGAGCAGATGACCAGTTCGCCGAATATCGCCCGCGACCCCGCTGTCAGGCCGGAGTCGATCGCGCATCTGCGCGCTGTCGCCCAGCCGCCGGAGGTGCGCCTGCGCGCCAACGCTGAGCACTGGACGGCGAGCCTATACCTGCGCGACCTGTCGCCGTACCTCACCTGGATGCTGCTGAAGACGCGTATCTCCGCTAACGGTGTGACCGCGCTGATGATCCTGGCCGGCTGGTCGACCGCTGCGGCCCTGCTGATCCCCGGAATCTGGGGGGCGCTACTCGCTCTCGCACTCAGCCAGGTGCAGATGCTCATCGACTGCTGCGACGGCGAGGTGGCGAGGTGGCGCGGTACTTCCTCGCCGGCCGGGGTGTTCCTGGACAAGGTTGGGCACTACTCCACCGAGTCGCTCATTCCCATCGCGCTTGGCATTCGGGCGGCCGCCTACCCGTTCGAATCGCCCGACGACTTTCTCTGGACCAGCCTGGCGCTGCTGCTCGCCCTGATCATCGTGCTGAACAAGGCGCTCAACGACATGGTGCACGTCGCCCGCTCCAATGCCGGCCTGACCAAGCTCGCCGATACCCACGGTGAGAAGACGCCCACCTCGAGCCTGATCGCCCGGGTGCGCCGGCTGGCCCGCTTCGTACCATTCCACCGGCTGTACCACTCGGTCGAACTGACCATGGTGATCTTCGCCGCGGCCGTGATCGGGTTGTTCGTCGGGCAGCCGCTCGTCGACCGGGCCGTGCTGGCCGTTCTGGTTCCCCTCGCTTTCTTGTCACTCATCGGGCATTTCGTGGCCATCATGGCGTCCAAACGTGTCCGTTCCTAACGAGGCCGTCCCGACGGTCGGTGTTGTCGTGCTCACGCAGGGCACCCGTCCGGTCGACCTCGACCGGGGCATCCGCTCGGTGCTGGCACAGCAGGGCGTGACGCTCGACGTGGTCTGTGTCGGCAACGGCTGGCAGCCGACCGAGCTGCCGGCCGGCGTGCAGACGCTCGGGCTCCCCAGCAACCTCGGCATTCCGGCCGGCCGCAACCGGGGGGTGTCGCGCGTCACCGGCGAGTACCTGTTTTTTCTCGACGACGATGCCAGCATTCCCGACCCGAATTTTCTGATCGAGGCGATCGGCAAGCTGCGCTCCGACCCGACGATCGGGCTGCTGCAGCCCCGCGTCGAAGACCCGGCCGGAATCGAATCGCCGCGGCGGTGGATTCCCCGCATCCGTAAGGGTGAAGCGACCACGCCCGGACCGGTGTTCTCGGTCTGGGAGGGGGCTGTGCTGCTGCCGCGCGCGGTTTTCGACGCGACCGGCGGCTGGGCCGAACCGTTTTTCTACGCCCATGAAGGAATTGAACTGGCCTGGCGGGTCTGGGACCAGGGCCGGGTCGCCTGGTATGCCGGCGACCTGGTCGCCAACCACCCGGTGATACTGCCCACCAGGCACGCCGACTACTACCGGCTGAACGCCCGCAACCGGGTCTGGCTGGCCCGCCGCAATCTGCCCGCCCTGTTGGTACCTCTGTACGTGGGCTCGTGGACGGCCATTCAGGTGCTGCGCTGGGCGCCCCGCAACCGGCCGGCGCTGCGCGCCTGGTTCGGCGGCTGGCGCGAAGGGTGGCAGAGCGATCCGGGGCCGCGGCATCCGCTCCGAGCCCGCACGGTCTGGCGGATGACCCGCGCCGGACGCCCGCCGATCATTTAACGGAAGGTAGTCTTGTTCGGTGGTAATTCGGAAAGACGTCAGGCGTGCAGTCAAACTGTTCAAGGATGTTGTGGCCTCCCGCAAGGCCCAACACAGACTCCAGGGTCCGCTGAAGGCGCGCGAGCTGCGCGAAGATAATCACTTCAAGATCGCCGTTTACTTTGCCGACGGGCCGGTCAACATCTACCAGATGCGGCAGTGGTACCAGCCGCTCGCCACACTCGCCAAGACCTGGCCGGTGCTCCTGCTCAGCCGTACCGGTGGCGGCACCCTCAAGCTCATGGATGAGTCACCGGTTCCCGTTGCCTATGTGCGCACGGTTCCACAGCTCGAGCAGATTGTGGCCGAGCAGGACATTCGCATCGTGTTCTACGTCAACCAGAACCCGCGCAACTTCCAGATGATGCGCTACGGGCGCTGCTGGCACGTTTTCATCAACCACGGTGAGAGCGACAAGATGTACATGATCACCAATCAGTTCAAGGCTTACGACTATTCCTTCGTCGCTGGGGACGCGGCTCTCGCCCGCCTGGACCGCGTGCTCTGGGACTACGACTTCGACAAGCGCGCCATCAAGATCGGGCGACCCCAGGCCGACTACTTCAGTGGTGAACTGCCGTACACGCCAGATGAACGCCAGGTCGTGCTGTACGCCCCCACCTGGGAGGGCGACCGGGGCGCTGCCGCCTACGGGTCAGTCGCGACCCACGGGGTCGCCCTGGTCACCGCCCTGTTGGCTACCGGCACCCACCGGGTCATCTACCGGCCGCACCCGCGCAGCGGTGTCGTCGACCACACCTACGGTGCCGCCAACAAGAGCATCATCGCCGCCATCGCTTCGGCCAACGCCCGCAACCCGCACGCGCAGCACGTCTACGACGCGGGCCCTGACCTCGGCTGGCAACTGGCTGCAGCGGATGTCGCCATCGTCGACATCTCCGCCATGGTCTACGACCGACTCGCCACCGGTAAGCCGCTCATCATCACCCGTCCGGTGAACCCGACGGCCGTGATCGACACCAGCGGGTATCTCTCGGACTGCGAGTGGTTGCACGCCGAGAACGCCGCCGGCATCGCGGCTGCCGTCGAACGGCTCACGCACGATGAGGCTGTGGTGGAACGCCTGCAGGGGTGGGTGCAGCGCTACTTCGGCGACACCACGCCGGGCGTCGCGACGGAGCGACTGCACGCGGCCGTTGCGCACCTGATGGAGGAGTGGGATCGGTTCGCGGCCGTGCATGACGCTGATATCGCGATTGTGCCCGATCCGGCGTCGATTCCCGACGCCGAGTAGTGAAGCGACGCGGCCAGGTGCTGCACGCGCGGTCCTCTGCTGCGCGCGCGCGTGGCAGGCCGGCAGCGCGAGCATCCGCTCACAGCGCGTGCAGCAGGCGGGCGCGCGACGCTACGTGGCTGAGGGATCCGTCGGCCACGAAGCGGATGCCGGCGGCGCGGTCGGCACGGCGGCCACCGACCTGCCCCGTCGCGTTTCGCGTACCGTGATCTCGCGCACCCGGGGCTCCAGATCCGGCTGAAAACCGGCCGGTGCCGGGCCGAAGGCGAGGCGTGAGGCGTGCATGACCTTGTTGCCCAGAATGTGGTTTCCGGCACCGCCGATCACGGCTCCGATGCCAAACGGCAGGGCCTTGCCGAGCAGGCTGCCGCTGCCGCGGGTGGCGAACTGGCGCAGAAAAGCACTCTTGAGCCGGTCGGTCAGCGGGCCGAGTATTGCGCGGGGCAGGCTGTTGGTGATGAGCTCACCCCAGTAGGTGTTTCGTGCGGTTCCCGAGCCGGTCACCTGCCCGGCGAGCTGCCGCACCAGATCGCTGCCCTCACGGCCGAGCATCATGGTCATGACGAGGGCGCGGGCTCGCTCCGGGTCTTCGACCGCGATGCCGTGTACCTCGCTCACCGACTGGGTGAACAGCGCGGTCGCCTCGAGAAAGCCGGCGGTCTCCACTCCAGACAGGGCGAGCGTGATGCCGGTGCCGACGCCGGGGATGACCGCGGTGGCGCCCACAGCCGCGCCGCCGGCCGTGACGGCTGCCAGATAGCGTTTTTCCAGAATGCGCACGATCTGCTCGGGGGAGGCGTAGGGATTGCGCCGTCGGATGCTGCGAATATGGGCGAGCACAACCGGTCGGTGAACGGCCAGAACCCGATCGAAGCCCCTGACGAACCCGTTCGGCAGCGCGCCGCCCTGTGGAGTACCGCCGGTCGACGACAGCATCGGTGTGCTCTTCCTGGCCATTGCTCGCTCTCCTCGGTTGCGTCTCGTTGAGTGTACGTGGTGCAGAGGGGCGCGCGTTGGACGCGCGGGCGGGCGCCGAACTACAAATACTATGTTTCGCCAAATGTCCACCCGCTAGTCAAGAGTCCTCTGTGCCACTACAACTGAGGAATGCTCGAGCCCAAATCAGAAGCCTCCCGACTGCTCGGCCTCCGCCTGCGGGAGCGCCGCCTGGCGCTCGGGCTCAATCAGGAGTCCGTCGCTCTGCTCGCCGGACTCAACGTTTCGAATTACGCCCGCATCGACCGGGGTCACGGCAACCCGACGATGTACACTCTTATTCGGCTGGCGGCCGTGCTGCAACTCGAATTGAGTGAGCTCGTGACCGGTCTAGCAGTTGAGCAGCTACCGCCGACTCGCGACGCCTACATCGCGATCGACTTTCGTCGTTCCCAGGAAGCTCTCGCGACTCGGCGACTTGGGTAGGGTCAGGCTGCCGGCTTGACGCCGTAGTCGGTGTTATAGCGTGCGAGCACGTCGGTGATCGGCCCGTCGAGCACCAAGTCCCCCTTGTCGAGGTAGAGACCGCGGGTGCAAAAGCGCCGCAGATCGCGCTCATTGTGCGAGACGATGAACAGGGTGCGACCACCCGCGAGAAGTTCTTCGATGCGGCGATAGCATTTCTCCCGAAAAGCCTTGTCGCCCACGGCCAACACCTCGTCGACCAGCAGAATGGGTTCTTCGAGCCGGGAGATCACCGCGAAGGCGATGCGCACCTTCATCCCGCTCGACAAATGCTTGTACGGGGTGTCGATGAAATCGGCGATCTCGGCGAATTCGATGATCTCGTCAAAGCGTGCGGCGATCTGCTTGCGGGTCATGCCGTGCAGGCCCGCGGTCAGATACACGTTGTCGCGCACGCTGAGGTCGTCGACAAACCCGCCGGTGATTTCGATCAGCGGCGCGACGCCCTCGATCACGTGCACCGTACCCGTATCGGGCAGCACAACGCCGGTGACGAGTTTGAGCAGGGTGGACTTGCCCTGCCCGTTACGCCCGACGACACCGATGGCTTCGCCCGGTTGCACGCTGAAGGTGACGTGCTGCAGGGCCCAGAATTCACCCGGCCGGCTGCGGCGTTTGCTGGCGCCGAAGAGATCCTTGAAATTGCGACGTCCGCGCCGATTCCTGCGAAAGCGGATGCCGACATCCTGTAGCGAGATCACCGGCATTCCTGGAATGGGCGCTTTCCCCTGGGCCACTAGATCTCCTTCAAAACGGCGCGTTCGGTGCGGCGAAAGACCAGGAGTCCGAGCCCGAGAAAAAGGAGGGACAGACCTGCGCTGATCGCGACCGCGAACCAGTCGAGTTGCTCGGGAAAGAACGCTGCCCGGTAGAGGCTGAAGATGCCGTTCAACGGGTTGAAGGCGGCCCAGAAGTGCAGTTCGGGCGGCAGGTCCGTGGTGCTGTAGATGATGGGGGAGGCGTAGAACAGAAAACGCAAAATGAGTTTGACGGCCCGCTCCAGGTCGCGAAAGAACACCACGAGTGGGGCGACCAGCAGGCCGACACCCGCGGTCAGGGCGGCCTGAATCAGAATGGCGAGGGGAAAGAACAGCGCGTCGGCGTTCAGCTCGGCGCCGTACAGAATGGCAAACAGGGCAAGCACCGGAATCGAGGCGAGAAACTCGATGCCTTTGGAGAGTACGAGGCGGTTCACCCAGATGGTGCGGGGGATGCGGGTGGAACGGATGAGCTTTGCCTCGCGCAGAAAAGCGCGGGTGCAGTCCGAGACGGCGCCGTTGAACCACATCCAGGGCAGCAGGGCGGCCAGCAGGAACACGATGTACGGGTCGGTGCCGACGTTTTTGTCAAACACCTGAGTGAAGACGAACCAGTAGATGCCGGCCATCACGAGCGGATCGAGAATGGACCAGAAGTAGCCGAGCACCGAGGTGGAGTAGCGCACGCGCAGGTCGCGCTCGGTCAGCAACCACAGCGAATGCCGATACCGTGCGATCGGCGTGCGCTGTTCTGGGCGCACCTGGGCATAACTACTCACGTGATCTATCGTATGGGAGCCTGACTTGGTCCCTTGCCAGCCGGCCCTTACTGGTCTCTTGCTCACACGCCCTCAAACGCTGGTCGTTAATCCCGCATTCGCGTAGATTGAGACTCTGCGCACAACGTCGATGCGTGATTGTCGACACCGGACCCGCACACGAGCAAGGGAGTCAATATGGCCTACAACGTCGCTCAGAAACTGATCGCCTCGCACTTGGTAGTGGGGGAGATGGTTCCCGGCACCGAAATCGGCCTGCGAATCGACCAGACCCTGACCCAGGATGCGACCGGTACCCTGGTCATGCTCGAACTGGAGGCACTCGGTCTCGACTATGCCCGCACGGAAGTGTCGGTGCAATACGTGGACCACAACCTGCTGCAGGCCGACAGCAAAAATGCCGAAGACCACGACTTTCTGCGATCCGCCTGCCAACGCTTCGGCATCTGGTTCTCCAAAGCCGGTAACGGGGTATCGCACCCGACGCACATGCAGCGCTTCGGCATCCCCGGCAAGACCATGGTCGGTTCGGACAGCCACACCCCGGCGGCCGGCTCGCTCGGCATGCTCGCCATCGGCGTCGGCGGCACCGAAGTGGCGCTCGCCATCGCCGGCGAACCGCTCTACATTCGCATGCCCCAAATTTGGGGCGTGCGCCTGACCGGGCAGCTGCCGCCGTGGACGAGCGCCAAGGACGTCATTCTCGAAATGCTCCGTCGCCACGGTGTGAAGGGCGGCGTCAACCGCATCGTCGAGTATTACGGACCGGGGCTGGCCACCCTGACCGCCATGGATCGGCACGTGATCGCGAACATGGGTGCCGAACTCGGCGCGACCTCGACAGTGTTCCCGGCCGATGACCAGGTGCGCACATTCTTACGCGCCGAGGCGCGCGAGGACGACTTCGTGGAATTACTCGCCGATGCTGATGCGACCTACGACGTGACCGAGGAGATAGACCTGGCCTCGATCGTTCCCCTGATCGCCCTGCCCAGTTCGCCGGGCAACGTCGTTCCGGTCAGCGAAGTCGCTGGCCGACCGGTCGAGCAAGTGGTGATCGGGTCATCCGCTAACCCAGGTCTGCGAGACTTCGCGATCGTCGCGGCGATCACCAAGGGGCGGCAGTCGTTCCCCGGGCTGTCCCTCGACGTCAACCCAAGCTCCCGCCAGATTTTGCAGGACTTGACCAAGATGGGCGCCACCCTCGATCTCATCGGGGCCGGTGCGCGGTTGCACCAGTCTGGCTGCATGGGGTGCATCGGAATGGGACAGGCCCCGGCCAACGGCAGCATCAGCCTGCGCACCATGCCGCGCAACTTCCCAGGCCGCTCGGGCACGCAAGAAGACTCGGTTTACCTCTGCTCCCCAGAGACCGGGGCTGCAGCCGGGCTGACCGGAAAAATCACCGACCCGAGAGATCTCGCTGACCTGTTTAACATGGACTATCCGTCGATCACCCTGCCGGAGTTCTCCAGCGTCAACCTGACTATGCTCGAGGCGCCGCTGCCCGCTGCGGAATCGCTCACCGTCGCGCTCGTCAAGGGCGAAAACATTTCGTCGCTGCCCGTCTTCGGTCCGCTCGCCGAACGCATCGAGGTTCCCGTTGCCCTGATTGTCGGCGATGATATTTCAACGGATGAGATTCTTCCGGCCGGTGCGCGTGTCTTGCCGTTTCGCAGCAACGTTCCCAAGCTCGCCGAATTCACCTTTGATCAGGTCGACCCTACCTACCCAACCCGCGCCGCACTCACCCGAGACACGACCGGTCACATGATCGTCGCTGGGGCGAACTACGGGCAAGGGTCTTCTCGCGAGCACGCAGCGATCACCCCGCGATTCCTCGGGCTGCGGGTTGTGCTGGCGGTTTCGTTTGCGCGTATCCACTGGCAGAATCTGGCGAACTTCGGCGCGCTCGCGCTGCAATTCACGGATGCCGCCGATCACGACCGCATTGGCCAGGGCGACGTGCTGGTGCTCGACGGTATTCGCGAGGCTCTCACCAACGGCACCGAGATTATCGTTCGCAACACCACCCGCGATGAGACTTATTCCGTGCGGCACGAGCTTTCGACCCGCCAGATTGAGATGCTCCTGGTCGGCGGCCTCATTCCGTGGCTGCGTGCCCGGCACGCGCAGGGCGAGCCCGCGATCGGCACGACCGAGTAGGAGCGAGAGGCAGAACGCGGTCGGCGCAGGTCTGCCCCGTTTGGTTTATTCGGCGCTGCCGACGACGTAGCGGTAGTACTCGACGCCCTCATCGAAGAAGTCCGGCCCATTCGACGTGCCGACGTGATCGATCACGAACTCATCGCGGGCGGGCGGGGCGATATTTTCGATGCGGCGTCCCTCGTGCACATCGATGTACTGCGCTTCGTTCAGATCGATCGCGCCAACCAAGGCTGACTCAAAATTGATTCGCCTGGCCGCTTCTTGCCAGCCGGCGACAACGCGCAGTGGCAGCGCCTCCGCAGCGTCGCCACTGCCGTAGCCGAGGGCCAACCAGTTCTGATCGGTCAGCTCGATGCGATCGGTCAGGGCCTGCTGCAGGCCAGCGGCGAGCCAGGCCGGAAGAGCAGCGGTGTAAAGATTACCGAGGTCGCGCATGGCTTCGGAGCCCAGCCTGAGCTTGTCCTCGACGAGCGTGTCCCAGAGCGGGGTTTTGCGCAGCTGGTTGCGCACCTTGCGGGCCAGGGGAAAAACGTCGCCGGTGTTTTCGGCGAGATCGGCGCCGTTACCGTGAAACGGTGATGGCGCGAGCAGCTCCTCGAGGAGCAGATCGGCATCGACACCGGCGTCGGCAGCGAGTGCGCGCAACTGGTCATGGCCGTCGTCATCATGAGCCAGAGCGAACAGGAAGGCCATGACCCACCCGGTCGTTGGCATCTGGTGGTATGGGCGGTGCATGAAAACCGCGTCGATGTCGTGAAAATAGTCGAGGCTTCGGCCGGGGCGTTTCTCCAGCATGGCCGTCATGGCGTGGTGGGTGGCATCGATGTAGCAGCTGGTGGAATAGTGTCCGTTGAACATGGGCAGATCCTGCACCTGTCCGTCATCGCGCGCCGGCTGATTGCGAAAACGGGCAAACGGCTTGCGAAAATCGGCCACGCGGTAGTCGGAGTCGCTGCCGGCTGCGGCGAGGTCCACTTCGAGCAGGCGCGCGTCGCTCTCCAGCAGCATCGCGACCGCGCCGGCACCCTGCGTGGGCTCTCCGCTGCCGCCGCGCGCGTACTCCGCAATATCGGCGCACACCACGATGGCCTGGCGACCGCGGCCATCCGTTGCCAGATAGCGCAGCGCAGCTTTCACGCCGTAGACGCCGCCCAGGCAGGCCTGTTTGAATTCGGGCACTTCGCAGTCCCGAGCCAACTGAGGCAGGCCGGCCGCGGCCAGGGCCTCATTGACCATGCCCTTGACGATGACCGCGCCGGCAGAATTGTCGGTGCTCGACTCGGTGCCGAGCGCGAGCAGCCCAACCTGGGACGGGTCGATGTCGTAGTCCCGAATCAGGCGCCACACCGCATTGGCGGCAAAGGTGTACACGCTCTGCGCGGGGGCGCGCATGCGAAAACTTCGGCCGACCACCGAGCGGAATTTCTCCCAAGGCTGGTCATTCCAGGCACACCACGCTTCGAGCTGCACGCGATACGGCGGGAGATAGAGGGAAAAACCACTTATTCCAGGAGCCAACTGAGTCTACTTAACTTTTCAGGTGCTTGCTTGACCGCACCGGGTCGTGAACACACCGTCATTTTAGTCGGCGAAGCTGCGAGTAGTCCGGCGCGGGCTGGTTCGGCCGGATACCGTCGGGGCTCCCGGCTAAAATAGAGGCAGAACCGATCGGAGCAGCCCTGTGTCACAGACCCTCGAGGCCGGCGCTACGGCGCGCGCCCGCGCACATAGCAATATCGCGCTGGTCAAATATTGGGGTAAGAACGATGTCGTTCTCAATACCCCAGCCGTCGGATCGATTTCCGTCACCCTCGATGCCCTCTTCACTGATACCCGGGTGACCTTTCGTTCGGGTCTCGCTGCCGATGAATTCTGGCTGAGCGGATGCCGGCAGGAGGCCACCAAGGTCGCCCGCGTTCTCGATCTCGTGCGTCAGGCCCGAGGAACGCACCTGTTCGCCGTCGTGGAGTCCGCGAACAATTTTCCGACCGGAGCCGGGCTGGCCTCGTCGGCATCCGGTTTCGCCGCTCTCGCCGTCGCTGCCAGTGGCGCTGCCGGGCTCACGCTCACCGACCGGCAACTGTCGATTCTGGCCAGGCACGGCTCCGGTTCGGCCGCCCGTTCCATCTTCGGGGGCTACGCCCAGATGCATGCCGGCAGCGCCGCTGACGGCTCGGATTCCTACGCCGTGCAGCTGCTGACCGGCGCGGACTGGCCGCTCGCCGTGGTTGTCGTCATTACCGAGCTGGGTGCGAAAACGATCACCTCCACCGTCGGAATGGGGGCTAGCGCTGCCAGTTCACCGTTCTATCCGGCCTGGCTGGCGACGGCCCCCGGTGATCTCGCTGATATGCGGGCCGCGATCGCCGCCCGCGACTTCGTGCGGCTGGGCGAACTCTCCGAGTACAACTGCCTCAAGCTGCACGCCCTGATGCTGACCACCCGGCCGGCGCTGATCTATTGGAACGCCGCGACGGTCGCGGCGATGCACGCCGTTCGGGATCTGCGCGCGTCCGGCGTGCCGGCCTACTTCACCATCGACGCCGGGCCGCAGCTGAAGGTGCTCTGCCTACCCGGGGATGTGCCCCTGGTTCAGGAGGCGCTGTCGAACGTTGCCGGAGTGCACGAGGTACGCCCGAGTGCTCTCGGCCCGAGCGCCTACCGGTTGGACTGACGTGGCATCCTTTTCGTCGTCGGCACCCGGAAAATTGTTTCTGCTTGGGGAGTATGCCGTCTTGCACGGGGCGCCGGCGCTGCTGGCAGCCGTCGATCGTCGGGTGACCGTTACCGTCATACCTGCCGGGTCGTGGCGGCTGCACGCCCCCAGCGTGGGCATCCAGCATCTCGACCTCGATGAGGAAGGTCGCCTTCCCGCCACCCTCGACGCGCATACCCGTTCGACCCTGCGCCTGTTCGACGCGGTGCGTGTGGCGGTGCGGGCGTGTACAGCCGGCTCTGGCCCGTTCGAGATCAGCATGGACAGCTCGTCATTCGTGCGCGATGGCCATAAATTGGGGCTCGGATCAAGCGCCGCGGTGGCCAGCGCGCTCACTGCGGCCCTGGCAGAGGCCTCCGGGCTTCACCTCGATCGGCAGGCGCTGTTCACTCTGGCTCATTCGGCCCATCGGGCCGCGCAACACGGCACGGGCAGCGGCGGGGATGTCGCCGCGAGCGTGTACGGCGGTCTGCTCTCCTACACCGTCGAGACTCCGCCCGTGCAGATGCAGTGGCCCAGCGACCTCAGCCTTGTGGCCGTGATTACCGGTGCTGGCTCGGCGACGACCGATCTGGTCGGTCGGGTCAACGATTTTGCCGTGCAGAATCCGGCGCAGCACGACCAGGACCTGGCGCGCCTGATCCGCCTCGCCCACTCGGCGCACTCAGCGCTCGCCGACCGCGACGGTTTTCTGCGCCTGGTCGATGACTACTTCACGGCGCTGGCCCTGCTCGACGCCCACGCCCAGGCCGGCATCGTGACCGAGCGCCACCTTGAGCTACGCGCGGTGGCCGAGCGTGCTGGCGGCGTGTTCAAGACCTCCGGCGCCGGCGGCGGCGACGTCGGGCTCGCCTTCAGCGCGAGCGGCGCGCCCGCCGAACGCCTCGAAAGTGCGCTGGCCGACGCCGGGGCATCCGTTGTGCCGTTGGAATTCGGCGCGTTAGGGGCCCGGTTATGACCGGCTCCCGCATCGCGAAGTTCTATCAGCTGTCGGTGCAGAAACGACTGGATTTGTTGCACAAACGCGGCACGTTGAACGATGCCGACTATGCCATGTTGCAGCCGGGTACCGGGCTGCTCGACGCCGAAACCGCTGACCGACTGACCGAAAACGTGATCGGCGTGTTTTCCCTGCCGATGGGGCTCGGGCTCAATTTTCAGATCAACGGTCGCGACTACCTGATTCCCATGGTGGTGGAGGAACCGTCCATCGTGGCGGCGGTCAGTTCCACCGCGCTTCTGGTGCGCCAAAACGGCGGTTTTACCAGCACGGCCGATGAGCCGCTACTAATCGGCCAGGTGCAGGTCGTTGACGTCGCCGACCCGGCGTTGGCGCGTCTAGCTCTGCTCGCGCAGACGGAACAAATTCTGCGGCTCGCCAACAGCGGCCACGCGAAGATGGTCGCCCGCGGCGGCGGCGCGCGCGGTGTCGAGGTGTATTTGCGGGGAGCGACGGCGCAGAACGGTGAGCTGCTGGTCGTGCACCTGCTGGTCGACACCCGCGATGCGATGGGGGCGAATCTCGTCAACTCAATGTGCGAGAGCATTGCGCCCCTGGTCGAGCGAATCAGCACGGGGCGGGTGTTCCTGCGCATTCTCTCGAACCTGACTGATCGTGCCCTCGTGCGTGCCCGCGCGGTCATCCCGCAGGCAGCGCTGGCCACCGGGGAGTACTCCGGTGACCGCGTTCGTGACGGCATCATTCTGGCTGCCGAATTCGCCGAGCTGGATCCCTACCGGGCTACCACCCACAACAAGGGCATCATGAACGGCATCGACGCCGTCGCGATCGCGACCGGCAACGACTGGCGAGCCATCGAAGCGGCCGCCCACGCCTATGCCGCTCGCGGTGAGCACTACGCGCCGTTGTCGACCTGGCGGGCGAACTCGGCTGGTGACCTGGTCGGCGAGCTGACGATGCCGCTCAAGGTGGGCACGGTCGGCGGGCAGGTGGAATCAAACCCGGCCGTGCGAATCGCCCACAGCATCCTGAGAATCGGGTCGGCGCGCGAACTGACCGAGGTCATGGCGGCGGCGGGGCTGGCCCAAAACCTGGCCGCGCTCAAAGCGCTCTCCACCACGGGAATCCAACACGGGCACATGCGCTTGCACGCCCGGGCGGTCGCGGTGGCCGCCGGCACCAGCCCGGCGCGCTTCGATGAGGTTGTGGAGCAGCTCGTCGTCGGCGGCGAGATCAAGGTGTGGAAGGCGCGGCAAATTCTGGCAGACCTTGAAGCCCCGCCGCTGGCCGCCAGCGCCCCCGCCGCCGTAGTAACAGCCATGCCCCCCACGCGTGCACCGCAGGGTGCGGCCGGGCACGTCGGTTACGGCAAGATCATCCTGCTCGGGGAACACTCCGTGGTGTACGGTCGGCGGGCCATCGCCGCGCCCATCGGCCTCACGGTGCGCGCCGAGGTCGGGCGCGGTACGCCTGGGCAGGCGCCGATCATCACCGACTGGGACGCGGATGGTTCGGTGCAGGAACCGATCAGCGTCGACGTCTCACACCGGGTCGCCACGTTGATCGCCGCACGTCTGGGTTTGCCGCAATCCGGCGTGCGGGTCGACGTGTTTTCTGAGCTGCCGCGAGCGAGCGGTCTAGGGGCGTCGGCCGCGTTCGCCGTCGCTCTCATCCGGGCGACCGCCGAGTGCTTCTCCATTCGGCTCAGCGACGAGCAAGTGTCGAGTCTGGCATTTGAGTGCGAAAAGATCGTGCACGGCACACCGTCCGGCATCGACAACACCGTTGCCACGTTCGGCCGGCCGATTCTTTTTCAAAAAACGGATGCTCCGAGTGGTCACGAAATCCGCGACATCGTCACACCGAATCCGATTCCGATCGTGATCGGTCTCACCGGTATGCACGCCCTGACCTCGCACACCGTGGCCGCCGTGCGCGCGGCGTGGCAGCAGCGCCCCGCGCGTTACGATGCGATCTTCGATCAGATCGACTCCCTGGTCGGGGAGGGGGCCGACGCCCTGCGCCGGGGCGACACTATCGAACTGGGCGAGCTGATGAACATCAACCAGGGCCTGCTCAATGCCCTGCAAGTCTCGAGTCCCGAGCTCGAGCAGATGGTCGCCATCGCCCGCCGGGCCGGTGCCCTCGGTGCCAAGCTGACCGGCGGAGGCGGAGGCGGCGCGATGATCGCCGTGGCTGGGTCTGCTGGCGCCGAACCGATCCGTGCCGCCTTGCGCGGGGCCGGTTACACCACCTACCTGACCGAGATTCGGTAGATAGTTGATGACGGTCATTTGCTGTCGCTGTTAAATTAGGACATGCTTACGTCATGTTAATAGCCCACCGCTAGGCGGAGTCAACATGCGTCACCGTTCGACCAGTATCTGAGAAGAGACCCCACCTATGCGCACTCGCGCACATTCAACATCCCGACTTCGCGCCGCCGCCGCCGTCATTGCCGCCATCGCTCTGGTTTCCGGATGCGCTGCCACCTCCCCGAATGCCCCCGCCAACGCGAACACGCTGACCTACGCCATCAACGGCGGCACGCTCAGCGGCGGCAAGATGGACATCCACTCGTCGGCGTTCCAGGTCACCGCCCTGGTGATGCGCAACTCCTTCGACTCCCTC
This sequence comes from Cryobacterium sp. N21, assembly GCF_002929575.1. Taxonomy (NCBI): domain Bacteria; kingdom Bacillati; phylum Actinomycetota; class Actinomycetes; order Micrococcales; family Microbacteriaceae; genus Cryobacterium; species Cryobacterium sp. N21. Next base: position 354,891 of record NZ_PJJQ01000034.1, read on the forward strand.
GTCTATGAGAAAGCCGACGGCTCGTTCGTGCCATGGCTCGCCACGTCCTGGCAGATCTCGGACGACGGCCTGCACTACACGTTCGATCTGCGGGGCGATGTCACGTTCCACGACGGCGAACCCTTCAACGCCGAGGCCGTCAAGGCTAATTTCGAGCACGTCGTCGCCCCAGAGACGGCGTCAGCGGATGCTGCCAGTCTGATCGGGTACGCCGAAACCGGCGGCTTCTACGCTGGCACCGAGGTCATCGACGAATTCACCGTTCGGGTGAACTTCAGCCAGCCGTACGCGCCATTCCTGCAGGCGGTGAGCACCGCCAAGCTTGGCTTCTACTCGCCGGCCACTCTGCGGGACAACGCGGCGCAGCTTTCGGCCGGTGGACCGGGCATTTCGGTGGGAACCGGACCTTACGTGCTGAGCGAATATACGCCAGACCAGAGCATCGTCTTCACCGCAAATGAAAACTACGACTGGGCGCCGGAGGGCAGCTCCCATCAGGGCGCGCCCGCCATCGACACGCTCGAGTTCCGCATCCTTCCCGAATCCTCGGTGCGCACGGGCGCCCTCACGAGCGGCCAGGCGCAGATCGCCAGCGACATCACTCCGAACACAGTCAGCCAGATCGGCGACGACTTCTCCATCCAGAACGTGACGATGCCTGGCCTGCCGTACACCCTGTTCCTGAACGAGGCGCACGGCGTCTTCGCCGACGAGAACGTGCGCCGTGCCTTCGCGCTCGGGGTCGACATCGGTCCGGCCGTCGAGACCATCTACCAGGGACAAGCGGAGCGCGCCTGGAGCATCCTCTCCCCGGCCACGCCCAACTCCTACGACCCGAGCCTCGAAGACAGCTGGGCGTTCGACCCAGACCAGGCCAATGCGCTGCTTGATGCGTCCGGCTGGACCGAGCGCGACTCCGAGGGCTACCGCACCAAAGGTGGAGCCCGACTGAGCGCCCAGTGGCTCGCCTACACCCCGGTCTCCGACGCCAACGCAAGCCTCGGCGACGTGGTGCAGTCTGACCTGCGCGACATCGGGTTCGAAATCGTGCGCGACAACCGTGAGATCGCCCAATACTACGAGGCCTTCGACGCACGCGACTATGACCTGTCCGACTGGAGTTTCCCCAGCGTCGACGCCGACGTCCTGCGCGCCCACCTGCACAGCGGCGGCTATAAGAACGGCTCGTCTACGGCCGACCCGGTCGTCGACCAGCTGCTCGACGACGCCATCGCCACGAGCGATCCGACCGAACGCGAAGCGCTCTACCAGCAGCTGCAGCAGTGGAACGCGACCCATGTGGTCATGGTGCCGATCACGGTACCCACCGCCATCACCGCCTACATCAAGACCATCGAGAACCTGAGCTTCGATCTGTACGGGCAGCCGCTCTTCTACGAGGCGTCCCTCACGACCGCGCCGTGACCGCGCACCGCGAGGGCCGTGCGCGTCGATCCGGCCGACCGGGCGCCCGCCTGGCCGGCCGGATCGGCGGCATGATCCTCGTGGTGTGGGGCGCCGCCACCGTGGGCTTCTTCTCGCTGCGGTTGATCCCCGGCGACCCGGTGAACGTGCTCGTGGGGCTCGGCAACGTGTCGCAGCGAGTGCGCGACCAGATCCGAGCAGACTGGGGCCTCGTCGACCCGCTTCTCCTGCAGTATTTCCACTACATCGGCCGCCTGCTGCAGGGTGACCTCGGCACGTCGTATCGCATGCAGCAACCCGTCGCCGCGGTGATCGGCCAGCAACTCGCGCCGACGATGCAACTGATGGGCCTCGCCATCTCGTTCGCCGTGCTGCTCGCGTTCGGGTCGGCGCTGCTCGGCCGCGGCAGGCGCACCGGCCCGGTGGCTGGCCTGCTCGAGCTCGTGGCGGTGTCCTCGCCCACGTTTTGGATCGGCCTGGTGCTGATTGGTGTTTTCGGCTTCGGACTGGGTTGGTTCCCCGTGGTCGCCACCGCCGGGTTCGGCGCGCTCGTGCTGCCCGCCGTGACCCTCGCCATTCCGGTGGCCGGCATTCTCAGCCAGGTGTTGCGCCAGGGCCTCGACGACGCGGCCGCTCTGCCCTTCGTCGACACCGTGCGCGCCCGTGGAGCGAGCCAGACCCGCCTCGTGCTGCGGCATACCCTGCGCCACGCCGCAGCGAACAGCGTCACCCTCACGGGTTACATCGTCGGTTCCTTGCTCGGCGGTTCGGTGCTGGTAGAGACCGTCTTCGCCCGTCCCGGACTCGGACGCGTGGCCCTGAACGCCATCGTCAATCGGGATGTGCCTGTGGTGCTGGGCATTATTGTGCTCGCCGCAGTGTCGTTCTCGTTGGTCAACCTGCTGGTCGACTTCGTGGCCGACCGTCTCGACCCGCGCCTGGCGACCGAGCAGGCCTACGCGTGAGCATTCTCGCCGCCGCGCGCTCCCGAACCGCCCGCACCCGACGCGTGACCCGGATGCCCACACCGGCCCTCTGGGTGGCCGCCGGCTTCCTACTGCTCCTCTTGCTGTCCGCATTGTTTCCTCGGTTGTTCACCGGGGCTGATGCCGTGCGCACGGACATCGGCGCTGCGCTGCTGGCGCCCGGCCCTGGGCATCCGTTTGGAACCGACCAGGCCGGCCGCGACGTGTTCGCACGTGTCATCTATGGCTCGCGCTACTCGCTCGCGATCGGCTTCGGGGCTACCCTGATTGCCCTCCTGGCGGGCCTGGTGATCGGCTCTCTGGCCGGGCTGATGCGCCGGGTCGGCGACGGTGTATTGAGCCGGGCGATCGAGATCGTGATGGCGTTTCCGGAATTTCTGCTAGCGCTGATCGTGATAGCGATCATCGGGCCAGGGGAGGCGAGTCTGCTGATCGCGGTCGCCATCGCGGTGATTCCGTCGTATGCCCGCGTCGCCCGGGTACAGACCCTGGTGGTGAAGCGGGCCGGCTACGTGGAGGCCGCCCGCACACTCGGGGTGTCGCCGGCGGTCACCGTGCTGCGGCACGTGGTGCCGAACACGCTCGGGCCGTTGCTCGTGATGGCCACGATGGGAATCGGCACGGCCATCACGGCCGCCGCCGGCCTCAGTTTTCTCGGCCTCGGACCGAAGCCGCCCATACCGGAGTGGGGGCTCATTCTCTCCGAGGGACGCAACTTTCTCGCTACAGCCTGGTGGATCGCTGTGTTCCCTGGAATCGTGATCACCGCGACCGTGGTCTCGACGAGCGTTCTCGGACGGCACCTGCAGGCCAGCGCGGCGGGGCGGCAACGATGAGCGTCGTGAGTGTGCGCAACCTGCGCGTCGTCGTGCCGGGCGGGGCCGCCGTGGTCGATGGGGTGTCGTTTCGCATCGAGGCTGGGCAGTGCCTCGGCATCGTGGGGGAGTCCGGTGCCGGTAAGACCCTGACCGCGCGTAGCCTGATCGGGCTCGCCGGCACCGGGGTCACCGCTGACGAACTGACGGTGGCCGGCGTCGACGCCCGCGCCCTCTCCCCTCAAGGCTGGCGGGGCCTCCGCGGGGCGCGGGTCGGGCTCGTGAGCCAGGACGCTCTGGTCTCTCTCGACCCGCTGCGCCGAGTGGGCGCCGAGGTGGCCGAACCGCTCGAGGTGCACGAACCGCAGCTCGGCCGTGTCGACCGTTCTCGCCGCGTGCTGCAGCTGCTCCGGCAGGTGGCCATGCCCGATCCGGCCCGGCGTGCCCGGCAGTACCCGCACGAGCTCTCCGGCGGGCTGCGCCAGCGCGCGCTTATCGCCGCGGCACTGGCGGCATCGCCGTCGCTGCTGATCGCCGACGAACCCACGACAGCTCTCGACGCGACGGTGCAGGCGCAGGTCGTGCGACTGCTGCGTGAGCTGAAGGAATCTGGCCTCGCCCTGTTGCTGATCAGCCATGACCTGTCGATCATCTGCCAGCTGGCCGACCAGGTGGCGGTCATGAAGGACGGCCGATTCGTGGAAGTGCAGGCCGCGGACGCCCTGTTTGCCGCGCCGCAGCATCCGTATACTCGTCAGTTGCTGGCCGCTGCCGCGCTGGGCACGGCCACGGCGCCGAAGCCGGGCCCCGTGGTGCTCGCCGCACACGACCTCGCCAAGGCATACGGAACGCTGACGGCCGTCGACGGGGTCTCGTTCGAACTGCGAGCCGGCCACACCGTGGGCATCGTGGGCGAATCAGGCTCGGGAAAGAGCACCGTGGCACGGATGCTGCTGGGCACGCAGTCGCCCGACCACGGTTCGGTGCTGCTGCACGGTGAGCCCTGGAGCGGCCTGCCGGAATCCCAGCGCCGGGCCCGGCGGGGATGTCTCCAGATCATTCACCAGGACTCGCTGAGCGCCTTCGACCCGCGGGCGACGGTGCTGCAGATTCTGTCGGAGGCTATCGCTCTCGACGGGATTCCGCGCCGGTGGCGCACTGCTCGGGCGGTGGAATTGCTCGCGCAGGTGGCGCTGGCGACAGGGCTGCTTGGCCGGCGCGCGCACGAGCTCTCCGGCGGGCAGCGGCAGCGCGTGTCGATCGCCAGGGCGCTCGCACGGCGGCCGAGCATCCTGGTGTGCGACGAGCCGGTCTCGGCGCTCGACGCGCAGGTTCAATCCCAGGTGCTCGCGCTGCTGGCCTCTCTCCAGGAATCCACCGGACTCGCCATGGTGTTCATCTCGCACGACCTCGCCGTGGTTCGGGCACTGAGCCACGAGATCCTCGTGATGAAGGAGGGCGTTGTTGTGGAGCAGGGGCCGGCGGTCGATGTCTTTGCGGCGCCGCAGCATCCGTTCACCCGCGAGCTGCTCGCCGCCCACGGGTAAAACCGGCGTTTCTGCGGTGACCCGGCGCTCGCGGCACGTGTTTGCGACCGCGGCACTGGTTGGAACGCGTGCCACGACCTGGGAGAGAACCACGCTGTTCCCGGGCGGCTGGCGTCGTGACCGGGGACGTCGCGACCGTCGACAAGGACGGCTTCCCCACGATCGTCGACCGCGCTAAAGCACTCACTATCACCGGTGGATGCAACCCCGCGCGCCTGCTCGGCAAGATCCTGCGCAAACAGGTGCGTGAGCAGGTGCTGACCACGCTCTGACCCGGGCAGCAGTTCCAAACCCGCGGATTGGAATCCCGCCGCAGTCATCGCGGCGTTCCCCAGTACTACATCGGTGCTCTCGCTGTCTGAGCGGACAGAGTCGACCCAAACACGTGGCGGGTCATGCCGTTGTGCGACATCGTGCGCCAGGGGTGGTCGGCCGCTGGCGGCTGCGGATACCAGACGTCGCCGGCATATCCGGCGATTTGCGCGGACTCCAACGCGCGAACGATCGCGTCGCGGTCAGTGATCTCGGCTCGGGCCGTGTTCACGATGTACGAGCCTCGTTTCATTGATGAGATCAGGGCGTCGTCGAAGAGGTGATGCGTCTGTGGATGCAGCGGTGCATGGATCGGTACCACGTCGACGGCCCGCACGAGCGAGGCCGCATCCGGGTGGACGGTCAGCGCAAGTTCGCGCTCGATTTCGGGGGACAGCCTGTTCTTGTCGGTGTAGTGCAGGTGAACATCAAAGGGTGCGAGTCGGCGCAGAACGGCACGACCGATGCGGCCGGCCGCGATGACACCGACGTTCATTCCCTCGATGTCATAGGCGCGCTCGACGCTGTCGGCTATGTTCCAGCCACCAGTGACGACCCCTTCGTGCGAGGGGAGGTAGTTGCGAACGAGAGCGAGGACTTGCATAACAGCGTGCTCGGCGACACTGATGCTGTTGCTATAGGTCTCTTCGACCACGGTGATGCCGTGGCTGATTGTTGCGTCGAGATCAACGTGATCCGAACCGATGCCGGTCGTGATCGCGAGCTTCAATTTTGGCGCCTTCGCGATCCTTTCTGCGGTCAAATAGGCCGGCTAGAATGGTTGGGAAATCACGATGTCAGCGCTCGCGAGTTCCCGTTCTGGGTAGTTATCAAGTACAGAGATGCTGTCGCGTGCGCACTGCGGCGGGTACCCGGTGACAGAATCTGGGTAGAGGACGAGAAGAATCTTGGCCATGTGGCCTCTTTCTATGACGCCGGTTTGGCAGGTGTCGCGCCCAGCGGATGCGCGGCACAAAACGCCGCAACCGGTAGCGCGACCGTTGTCGATGCGCTGGGCACGACGCCAAGACGCAGTACGCCGGTCACGCCGGATTTGAGAGCGTGAACCTCCGCCTTGAGCGTGTCACGCTCCGCCACAATCCGTTTGGCCCGCATCACCACGAGTTCGCCCTCCGGCGTCAACCCCTCAAAAGCATGACCACGGTTGATCAGTGAGACATTGAGTTCCTGCTCCAGCTTGCTGATTCCCGCGGAAAGGGCGGGCTGGGAAACGTGACAGGCCGCAGCCGCGTGCGCGAAGTGTCGTTCCCGTGCGACAGCGACAAAATATTCCAGTTGGCGAAAAAGCACGCGTTCTCCTTTGACTCGAGGGTAACGACCCCACCGCCTGCTCGACTCTAGTTGCTGCCAGACGGTGGACCGGCGCGTTGACTTGCCAGCCGAGCTGAATTAGGACATGCTTATGTCATGTTAATAGCTCACCGCCGTGGAACCGCTGGCACAGACGGGTCGAACCCTGGAGCGAATGGTCTGGAGGAACGCACCTGGGACCGCGTGCGGCAGATGCTCGCCGAGGATGGCCCACTGACCGCAGCCGATCTGGCCGCGCGCTTGGGACTGACGCCCGCCGCCGTTCGCCGCCACCTCGACCAGCTCGCCGAGGAAGGGGCCGTCGAAGAACACGTGCCCGCTACGTCAGGTGGCCGCGGCCGGCCGGCCCGCGCCTATGTCCTCTCCGCGTCCGGTCATGCCGGTCTGGGGGCTGACTACGCCGATGTGGCGACCTCGGCGTTACGCTTTCTCGCCGAACGTGCCGGAGCGGATGCCGTTGGCGAGTTCGCCCGTGAACGCAGCGCACAACTCGAGCGAGGCTACGCCGCACAACTGCCCTCGACCGGCGGAGATGTCCGCGCCCGTGCAGAGGCACTGGCGTCGGTACTGAGCGATGAAGGTTTCGCGGCGACGATCCGGCCGGTCGGAGCTGACCTGCCAGCGAATGGTGTGCAGCTGTGTCAGGGGCACTGCCCCGTTCTGCATGTCGCGGCCGAGTTTCCGGAGTTCTGCGACGCTGAGACCGAGGCATTCTCCCGGCTGCTCGGAGTTCCGGTTCAACGACGCACGACTCTGGCTGGGGGCGCACACAGCTGCGCGACGTTCATCCCCCTTGACGCTCTGGCCACGACTACCAGCTCGGACACGAACAATTGTAACGACGGGACAAATGCATGAGTACCAGTGCAGGACTAATCACGGGAGTGCATCCGATCACCCGCCCCGAGGCCATCAATTCTGACGTCGGCGCGAACGCGGCATTCAGCATCGAGGAGTCGGCCGCCATCCGTAGCGATTTTCGGATTCTCTCGCGTCTCGTGCGTGGCGGAAAACCATTGGTGTACCTCGACTCCGGGGCCACGTCACACAAACCGCACCAGGTACTCGATGCCGAACGCACCTTCTATGAGCAACACAACTCCGCGGTTCACCGTGGTGCTCATCAGCTGGCCGAGGAAGCCACCGAAGCATTTGAATCGGCGCGCGCGACCGTTGCACGGTTCATCGGCGCACAAACTAACGAGGTGGTGTTCACCAAGAACGCTACCGAAGCTCTGAATCTCGTGGCGTATTCGTTCAGCAACGCGGCCGCTACCGGGGCCATGGACGGCGTCGAAGCGGATGTCGCGGCGCGGTTCAAGCTCGGCGTGGGCGACGAGATCGTGATCACCGAGATGGAGCATCATGCCAATCTCATTCCCTGGCAGGAACTTGCCCGGCGCAGCGGCGCTACCCTGCGGTGGATCGGTGTCACCGATGACGGTCGCTTAAACCTGAACAATCTGGAGACGGTCATCAGCGACCGTACCAAGGTGGTCGCCTTCACGCACGTGTCCAATGTTTTGGGTACCATCAATCCGGTTTCGTCCATTGTGGCTCGGGCCCGGAAGGTCGGGGCTCTGACCGTGCTCGACGCCAGCCAGTCGGTGCCGCACCTGGGGATCGACGTCGTCGATCTCGACGTGGACTTTCTTGCCTTCAGTGGCCACAAAATGTTCGGCCCCCTCGGGGTCGGTGTGCTCTGGGGCCGCTCTCGCCTCCTGGAAGCCATGCCCCCCTTCCTCACCGGAGGCTCGATGATCCACACCGTGCACATGGAAGGCTCAACCTACGCCGCGCCGCCGCAACGTTTCGAGGCGGGTGTCCCGGTGGCCGCGCAGGCCGTTGGCCTGGCTGCGGCCTGTGATTACCTGACCCGGTTGGGGATGCCGCGGGTGAGCGCCCATGAGCAGGCCCTCACCGAAGTCCTGCTGGCCGGCCTGGCCCAACGCCCCTGGATCCGTGTCGTCGGACCGGCCGACGGTGCGGAGCGTACCGGTGTGGTGTCTTTCGTGGTCGACGGCGTGCACGCGCACGACGTTGGCCAAATCCTCGACGATGCCGGAGTCGCGGTGCGAGTCGGCCACCACTGCGCCTGGCCATTGCACCAGCGTCTGGACGTGGCCGCGACCACGCGAGTGACCTTCGCGGCCTACAACACGGTCGCCGAGATCACCGTGTTGCTCAACGCTCTCGACCAGGTCCCGGCGGTGTTCGGGGTGGAGGTACTGTGACCTACGTCATCGCCTTGCCCTGCGTGGACGTCAAGGACAGGGCATGTATTGATGAATGCCCCGTCGATTGCATTTATGAGGGTGACCGGGCGCTCTACATCCACCCCGATGAGTGCATCGACTGCGGAGCCTGTGAACCAGTCTGCCCGGTCGAGGCGATCTTCTACGAAGATGACGTGCCGGAGCAGTGGGCCGACTACTACAAGGCCAACGTTGAGTTCTTCGACGACATCGGCTCCCCGGGTGGAGCGGCCAAGGTCGGCCCATACGCCAAGGATCACCCGCTGATCGCGGCACTTCCCTCACAGCGTCGCTGACCGAAACGATCGGGCTGCTCGCAGCCAACAACAACTGACATGGAGACGAAATGAGTGCACCCACAACCTCGACTGGTATCTCTGACGAGGTCCGCGCATTAGCGAACCAGGAATACCAGTATGGATTTGTGACCGATCTCGAAACTGACGTCGCACCCCGCGGGCTGAACGAAGACATCATCCGACTGATTTCGAGCAAGAAAAATGAGCCGGATTGGCTGTTGGAATGGCGGCTCCGTGCCTACCGGCACTGGACCACGCTCACGGCACCGACCTGGCAGCACGTCACCTATGGGCCGGTCGACTACCAGGACATCATTTACTACGCCGCTCCCAAGCCGAAAAAACGCGTGGAGAGCATGGACGAGGTCGACCCGGAGCTGCGGGAGATGTTCGACAAGCTCGGCATTTCGCTCGGTGAGCAGGAGCGTCTCAGCGGCGTGGCGGTCGACGCGATCGTCGATTCGGTCTCGGTTGCCACGACGTTCAAAGACAAGTTGGCCGAGGTTGGAGTGATCTTCTGCTCCTTCTCGGAAGCCGTTCAGGAGCATCCGGATCTGGTGCGTCAGTACCTCGGCTCCGTGGTTCCGTACAACGACAACTTCTTCGCCTGCCTGAACGCTGCGGTGTTCACCGACGGTTCGTTCTGTTACATCCCTAAGGGCGTGCGCTGCCCGATGGAGCTGTCCACCTACTTCCGCATCAACGCCGCCGACACCGGCCAGTTCGAGCGAACCCTGATCATCGCCGAAGACGGCGCTTATGTCAGCTACCTCGAGGGCTGCACGGCACCCGTTCGTGACACGAACCAGCTGCACGCCGCCGTGGTTGAGCTGGTGGCACTGGACGATGCCCAGATCAAGTACTCGACGGTGCAGAACTGGTATCCCGGAGATGCCGACGGCAACGGCGGCGTGTACAACTTCGTCACCAAACGGGGTATGGCTTCCGGCCGCAACGCAAAGATTTCCTGGACCCAGGTGGAAACCGGCTCCTCGATCACCTGGAAGTACCCCGGCGTGGTTCTTAAGGGTAACAACTCGGTCGGCGAGTTCTACTCGGTGGCATTGACGGCCAGACGTCAGCAAGCGGATACCGGCAGCAAGATGGTGCACATCGGCAAGAACACCAAGAGCACCATCATCTCGAAGGCTATTTCAGCCGGTCACGGGCAGAACACCTACCGCGGTCTGGTGGACATGCGACATTCGGCCGTCGGAGCCCGCAACTTCACCCAGTGCGATTCGCTGTTGATCGGCAAGGACAGCGGTGCACACACGCTTCCGTACATCGAGGTGAAGAACCAGACCGGGCAGGTTGAGCACGAGGCATCGACCTCCAAAATCGGCGAGGAACAACTCCTGTATTGCCGGCAGAGGGGTATCCCGGAAGAAGAGGCGGTGTCGATGATTGTGAACGGTTTCTGCCGTGAAGTATTCAAGATGCTGCCCATGGAATTCGCCGTTGAGGCGCAAAAACTGTTAACCGTAAGCCTGGAAGGAAGCGTTGGCTAATGCTGAAAATCGAAGAACTGCACGCCAGTATCGAGGACAAAGAAATATTGCGAGGGGTGAATCTGCAACTGAAACCGGGTGAGGTGCACGCGATCATGGGCCCGAACGGTTCGGGAAAAAGCACCTTGGCCAGTGTATTGATCGGCCGCGAGGGGTACCAGGTCTCTGGCAGCGTCACGTATGAGGGTCAGGACCTGCTGACCTTGTCACCGGAAGAGCGCGCTGCCGCCGGTGTATTCCTGGCCTTCCAACATCCGGTTGAGATTCCCGGCGTCGGAAACATGTACTTCATGCGCACCGCCTTGAACTCCCTGCGCCGCCAGCGTGGAGAAGAAGAACTGGATCCGGTGGACTTTCTGGCGCTGGCTCAGGAGAAGATGAAGCTCGTTGAGATGGACCAGACCTTCATGAATCGCTCGGTCAACGAGGGATTTTCCGGCGGTGAAAAGAAACGCAACGAGATCCTGCAAATGGCGATCCTGGAACCCAAACTCGCGATTTTGGATGAGACCGACTCCGGTTTGGACATCGACGCTCTAAGGGTGGTCGCCAGCGGGGTGAACGCCCTCCGGAGCGAAGGCCGCAGCATGCTCGTCATCACGCACCACCAGCGCCTTCTGGACTACATCGTGCCCGACCAGGTGCACGTGATGACCGCCGGCCGGATCGTGCGTTCCGGGGGCAAGGACCTGGCCGTCGAGCTCGAAGCGCACGGCTACACCGGTACCCAGGAAGCTGACGCAGGTCGATTGAGCACGGCCGGGATATCGCGATGACCGTTCTGAGCGCGGCCAGCGGAGTGCTCGCTGGCTTCGAACCTCGGCTCGGCGCGCGTGATCCCGCCTGGCTCGCCGAGGCGCGGGTAGCCGCCCTCCAGTGGGTGGGTGAGCACGGCTTCCCGACCCACAAGGATGAGGACTGGAAATACACCGGGTTGGCCCCGATCCTCGCCGTACCGTTCGATGCCGCCACGGTGGCATCTGGCATCCGGGTGACGGCAGAAATGATCGACGAGGCTGCGGTCGATCTCGGTGGTCCACGGTTGGTCTTCGTCAACGGCCATTTCTCGTCCGAATTCTCGCGAGTGACCGGGGTGCCGGCCGGTGCGGTCGTCACGACCCTGGCCGCGGTGCTGGCAGCCGGGCCTGACCGCCTCGAACCCTTTTTCGCGCATGCACCGGGAGTGCGTCACGCCTTCGCAGCATTCAATGACGCTCTGGCCGAGGATGGCGCATTCATTCATCTTCCCAGCGGCACCATCGTGGACGAGCCGATTCAGCTGGTCTACTTCTCCGACACCGGTGGAGTCCCGCTGATATCCAGCCCACGTTCGGTGATAATCGCCGATTCGCACTCTCGTGCCACGATCGTCGAGACCTACGCCGGGGTCGATTCCGACGTGTATTGCACCAACGCCGTCACCGAACTCCTCCTCGCCGAAGACGCCCACATTGAGCACTACAAGGTGCAAAACGAGCCGACGAGTGCTTTCCATGTGGCGCTGCTGTCCGTGCGGCAAGGGCGGGGCAGCCGATTCTCTTCCCGTTCCATCATGCTCGGCGCCAGCATCGCCCGGCACGAGGTGCGAGTTCAACTGGATGGCGTCGGCGCCGAGGTCAGCCTCGACGGCGTCTACCTGCCCCAGGGCGATCAACTCCACGACAACACGATCTTCGTCGATCACGCCGCGACAGACTGCACAAGCCACCAGCTGTATAAGGGAGTGTTGGACGGCCGGGCACACGGTGTGTTCAACGGCCACATTATGGTTCGTCATGGCGCTGACGGTACCGATGCGAACCAGAAGAACAAGAACTTACTGCTCTCCGACCGCGCCGAAGTCGACACCAGGCCCCGGCTGGAAATCTATACCGATGATGTGAAGTGCACGCACGGTGCTGCGGTGGGCCAAATGGATGAGGAGGCTCTGCTGTACCTTCAGACGCGTGCCATCCCGCTGGAAGCGGCCAGGGGCCTGCTCATCTACGCGTTTGTACACGAAATGGTGGACCGGATCGAGTTGGATCCACTGCGCGCCCAGTTGGAACGCGTGGTCGCCACCCGGTTCGGGAGTGACGCCACTGTGGTCGCTCCATGACGGCCGGCCCAGGGATCGCTTCGGTCAGTGCGGGAATCGCGGGTCTTTACCAGGAAATGATCATCGACCATGGCCGCCGGCCACGGAATTTTCGCACAATCGACCGTGCGACGTGCTCGATCGAGGCCGTTAACCCGCTATGCGGCGATCAGTTGACTCTCGCCATTCAACTCACCGACGGCGTCATCACCGACGTTGCCTTCACGGGGAGCGGATGCACCATTTCCCAGGCATCCGCTTCCATGATGACCATGGCCGTCAAGGGTCTGGCCGAGGAGGAAGCCCTGACGCTGTTCGCTCGCGTGCACACCATGCTCACCAGCGAATCCGAGGGGGAAGCGGCATTGGCCGAGGTGGGCAAGCTCGCGGTGCTCTCTGGCGTATGGGAGTACCCGACCCGGGTCAAGTGCGCCTCCCTGGCTTGGCAGGCGTTGCGCAATGCGCTGGAAGGTGACGACCGCGCGGACGGCAGCCGTGTCGTCGGGACGGAGAAGTAGCCGATGGACTCAGGCCAATACAAGATCGTCGAACTCGAACACAGCTGCCAGGCGACGGTGATTCCGGGCGGGCAGCCGATGCTGCTTCAGGCCGGCGAGCAGGTTGTCATAACGCAAACCCTCGGTGCGAGCGTCACCGTCCAAACCGCAATGGGCTACCTCGTTCGGATCAGTGCCGAAGACTCGGCCGCGCTCGGTCTGAGCCGACCGGTCGCCGAAACCGTGAATATGAATGACGGTCCGTTTGACCTGGACCAGGTGCTCGATGCGCTCAAGAACGTGTTCGACCCGGAAATTCCGATCAATGTTGTCGATCTGGGTCTGATCTATCTGTGCCAGGCGGAGCCGCTGCCCGATGGCACCCACCGGGTCGAAGTCAACATGTCAATGACCGCTCCGGGCTGCGGCATGGGCGATGTGCTCAAAGAGGATGCCCGCACCGCAATTCAGGCGGTTCCGGGCGTCGGCGAGATCGATATCGAACTGGTTTGGGACCCACCGTGGGGCCAGGACAGGATGTCGGAAGCCGCTCGGCTCCAACTCGGAATGTACTAACCAGGCACGACAATATCGGGCAGTTGATGGCGCCCAATGGAGACAGATGAATTCAACGCAGGGAATGCTCGCTCCGCAGATCTCCGTCGGGAACGCGCCGGTCGTGTTCAACGAATTTCTGAACCGGCCCGGCGCGGTCGGTGCCGACCAGGCGGTCGATGCCGGAGTGGCCGCCCACTATGGGGACCCGCTCGCCGAGCAGCGCGCACTGGCTGCAGGAACCGCGATCGTGGACCTCTCACACCGGGCCGTGATTACCATCAGCGGTCCAGATCGCCTCAGCTGGATAAATTCATTGACCAGCCAGAGTGTCGCCGGTTTGGCGCCGGGCGAATCCTCGGAGACCCTTCTACTCAATATGACCGGGCGGATCGACTATGCGGTGCGCCTGTTTGATGACGGAACCGATCTGTGGCTGCTGCTGGAGCGAAACGAAGTAGCAGGGCTGCTCACATGGTTGGGCAGCATGCAATTCGCGCTGCGGGTAGAACTGCTGGATCGTTCCATCGAATTCGCGACCATCGGCACCCTCGGCCAGCCGACGCTTCCGGTGACGGCCCCTCATGGGCTTCCCGTGGTCTGGCGGGACCGGTGGATGAGCGTTGGCCCGGGTGGATTTCAGTACGCGAAGGCGACCAGGCATCCGGCGGCGGGCTGGACCTACAGCGAGGTATTGGTGCCGCGAAGCGCCCTGGCGGGGATCGTCGCCTCCGATATTCCTGTCGCTGGACTGGACGCCCTCGAGGCCTTGCGCATAGCAGCCTGGCGGCCGCATTTTTCCTCGGAGGTTGATGAAAAGACGATTCCCCATGAACTTGATTGGTTGCGCACAGCCGTGCACCTGAACAAGGGCGGTTATCGCGGCCAGCAGACGGTGGCCAAGGTGCACAACATCGGGCATCCCCCGCGCCGACTCGTGATGCTCTACCCGGAAGATGCGCACAGTGTTGATAAACACAGTGTGCGGCCCTCGCGCGGCGACGAAGTTGTGGCACCGAACAAAGACGGTGCGGACCAGATCGTCGGGCGGGTGACTTCGGTCGCCCGGCATTTTGAATTAGGTACGGTCGCGCTCGCGGTCATCAAACGCGGCACCGATCCAACGGCCGAACTTTTGGTGCGAACGGCCGGCTGCGATATTCCGGCCAGGCAAGTCGTGATCGTCCCGCCAGACGCGGGCGCCGCAGCCACAGTAACCGTTTCTCGGCTGCCGCGCCGGGGCTCGGTGCCACGGTAATCACGCGCGTAAAATATTGGTTGATTGTTCTGGTCCAAGTGAAGTGGAAACCGTGTGGCCGAAGTTCCCGCAAATGTCAATCGAGCAGTGCCCGTGAACGTCCCGGCACGATTGACGCGTACCGCCCGATTGGATGCCCTGCCGTTTACGCGGGAACATCGACGTCTTCTGGTCGGCTCCGGCCTGGGCTGGGCGTTGGATGCCATGGATGTGGGGCTCATCTCCTTCGTGCTGGCCCAATTAGCGGTGCAATGGAACACGACCGGCATGGAATTATCCTGGATCGCGTCCGCCGGTTTCGTCGGCATGGCAGTGGGCGCCGTTCTCGGTGGACTATTGGCCGACCGCATCGGACGCCGCCAGGTATTTGCGCTGACCCTCCTCGTTTACGGCGTGGCGACGGGAGCATCCGCTCTTTCCGGATCGGTGGCCGTGCTGATCGCCTGGCGATTCCTCGTGGGGCTCGGCCTGGGAGCCGAGCTTCCGGTCGCCTCGACCCTCGTTAGCGAGTTCGCGCCGCCACGGATTCGCGGTCGCATCATCGTGCTGCTGGAATCGTTCTGGGCGATTGGCTGGACCATAGCGGCCGTGATCGGATTTCTCGTGGTGCCGTCATCAGAGAACGGATGGCGCTGGGCCTTGGCTGTCGGTGCGGCCCCGGCACTCTACGCCGTGTTCGTGCGCCTGCGACTTCCGGAGTCGGTTCGTTTTCTCGAGTCGCGTGGGCGGTTTGTAAAGGCAGAGTCGACCGTTCGCCGATTCGAACTCTCGGCCAAAGTAACGGTTCCACCCCCAGAATCGGACCCGGCCGTTCAGGGCGGAGTCGAACGAAAAGATTCCACAGGGGGCTTGGCCGCGCTGTGGTCGCCGAGCCTGCGTGGCCGCACGGCCGCCCTGTGGTTGGTCTGGTTCTGCGTGAACTTCTCCTATTACGGTGCTTTCATCTGGTTGCCTACCGTGCTGGTCGCCTCCGGCTTCTCGCTGGTGCGTTCCTTCGCGTATACGTTGATCATCACCGTGGCGCAGCTTCCGGGCTATGCCGCATCGGCGTATCTGATCGAACGGTGGGGCCGACGTAGCACCCTCGCTGTCTTCCTGATCGGCTCCGCCAGTTCGGCTGCCCTGTTTGGCATCGCAACGGATAGCAGCCAAGTGATCGCAGCGGGCATGTTGCTCTCGTTCTTCAACCTCGGAGCGTGGGGAGCACTTTACGCGGTGACACCGGAGGTTTATCCCACTCGCATTCGGGCTACTGGCGCGGGGTGGGCGGCCGGCAATGGCCGCATTGCCGCCATCCTTGCACCACTGGCCGTGCCCCTACTGCGCGAGGCCGGCGGGACGGGGCTGCTTTTTGCAGTTTTCGCGGGGTTCTTCGTGGTTGCCGCGCTCGGCACCTTCGGACTCCCTGAGAAACGAGGCCAGGCTCTGGCAGAATGATGGGCGGCGTAGCCGCGAGCTGCTGTTGACACCGCTTAGAGTTGGGCGCGCCCGACTCGCGCAAAACAGTGGGCGGCCAGGCCGATGTCGATGGTCACCAAAATGATCTCGAGCCAAAGCGTGCAGCGGCGCACTGACCACAACATTGCGGGCAACTCCGGATGCCGATGCAGCGTTCACGTGGCCATTTTCGTCCCGGGCTGACGCTCGCGGGTGAAACAACCGAGTTCGATCGGGCCGAACTAGTCGTGCGGAAAGAGCAGGGGAAGTTGCAGGGTCAGCCAGGGGCTGAACGCCCACGGGGTGGTGCGCACCGCCATCACAAGGTCGTCGCGAGTCACCCACCGCCATTCCATGACCTCGTCGGCACGGGGCTCAACCGTCGAGTACGTGACTGCCGTGAAAACCGGGCATATTTCGTTTTCCACGATTTCCGACGCGTCGACTGCACGGTACCGAAAATCGGGCAAGACCAGGGTGAGTTCGGTCAGCCCGATGCCGAGTTCATGGCCCGCCCGGCGTAGGGCAGCATCCGCCAGGGTTTCACCGGGTGCCGGGTGACCGCAGAAGGAGTTTGTCCACACGCCGGGCCAGGCCTTTTTTATCAGCGCCCGTCTGGTGACCAAAATGCGCCCGTGCTCATCGAATACATGGCAGGAAAAAGCAAGGTGCAGGGGAGTATCGAGGTCATGCACGAGCGCTTTGTCGGCCGTACCGATGGGCGTTCCGTCCTCGGCGACCAACACCACGGTCTCGACCTCTAGAGTGTTGCGGTCGTCGGTCAAGCTATCCTTCGCCACGTCGGTCCATCCTCTGAAAGTCTCCTAGTTCAAATCTACGCCAGCGGCGCGCTCACATTTTTGTTCGATCGTTCTGTCGACCCACTTCGACACCTTCATTCTCTGCCTTGCGTGGAGCGAATCCGGCATCCGCCGGGCAAGCCGAAAGCAAAGACAGACCCTTCGCGGGGCCGACAGCCAAGTTGAGGGTCATGCCCCGAACGGCTGTTTCCAGTATCAACGTCAAGCTGTTTGGAGTCCCTTGGGTTGATTTCTGGCGATTTTCTCGGGCAAATTGATCCCGACGACGCCAGCTCGCGCGGGTGTTTTCGGTTGTGTGCGGAATCATTCCGGGTTCTTCTGGTGGTGGGCGTGTAGTGTGAGCTCACGCTTGAGGTCGGCCTCTCGCCACGCGGTCTCGAACATGTCCACCGCTAGATGGTTGCTCTCGCGCTTCTCGACCCGGAAGCCGACGATCTTGCGAGACCAGATGTCGAAGATCGAGTGGGCCTTGAAGGCTTCCCCCGCCACGGAGTGCGCAGATCGGCAATGTCCCACGACTTATGCCGACGTCGGCATAACACGACCGCACGTGCATGGGTCCCGTCGCGATCAGCACCGGCTTCACTCGGGGCGTCTTGTACCCGCGAAGTGTGGGCACGATGGCAACGGTTAAACCTTTCCAGAACGACAAAACCCCCACGCCGAAGCGTGAGGGTTTTGTCGTGTGGTGTGCCGGTTAGACGAACAAGTTGGCGCGCTCAAGGTCTTCAGCGAAGTCCACCTCGACGGCGTAGAAATCGGAGATGTTCACCGGCTCCACCAGCATTCGGTTCTGCTCGATGGCCAGCTCGATGCCGCGTTCGAAGTAATCCTGGTCGGCCACCTTGCTTAGCTGGCGGATGAGGGTGGCCTTGTCGGCGCTCGACACGTAGTTGATGCCGACGGCTTCGCCGAGGCCGCCCTTGACGGTCTTGGAGAGTTCCTTGATGTAGCCTTCGGCACTCGTGGTGTACTTGACCTCTTCATCGGACACTTTGTCGGTGTTGACGGTGACGAAAGACTGGTCGCGGGCCATCATGGCGGCCGCGCGGTCGAGAATGGCCGGGTCAAAGACGACGTCGCCGTTCATCCAGAGCACTCCGCCGGGCTTCGACGCTTGCAGGGCGCGTAGCAGGCTCTTCGACGTGTTGGTCTGATCGTACTCTTCGTTGTAGACGAAGGAAGCCTGCGGGAATGCTTCGATGATGTGCTCGAGTTTGTACCCGACGACGATCGTGACCTTGGCAGCGTTGCCGAAGGCGTGGTTGATGTTGTCGAACTGCTGCTGCATGATCGTGCGGCCGTCGTTCAGTTCGGTGAGCGGCTTGGGCAGCGAACGCCCAAGGCGGCTGCCCATGCCGGCCGCCAGAATGACAACTTGCGTCTTGACTGCGCGCACTTTTGCCTGCGTCGTCACGATTATCTCCTCAAGAATGGTTGGGGCTACGCCGCAAAACCCACTCAGTTGCGAAGAGTTTGCTTAGGATTCACCCACATGTTCACGTAAAGACACACCGTTATGTCAATCTCACCATAACCTTTTGGGTCGTTCCATAGGAAGAATCTGCTCAGCACGTGTCCATTTCGTGACCCGGCGTGGAGCGTGCTCACAGGTTGAAACGGTGGCTGCGACGTCTTCCGCGCCCCCGGGGCAGCGGTCCTTGGTAGGTTAGCGGAGTGACTTTTGTGCCGCCCCACCCCGAACGTGACGACGAGTCTGTCGCGAACCGCGCAGCCGAGTCGACGGCGCCGCTCGCCGCTAAGCCGTTGGCCAGCAAGCCAGCCATGCGCAAACCAGCCGTGCGCAAGCCAGCCGTGCGCAAACCAGCCGTGCGCAAACCGGCGGTGCGTGAGCCAGCCGTGCGCACGACGGCGACTACCAGGCCAGCTGCTGCCAGGCCTGCTGTTGCCAAGCCGACTGCCGACAAACCGGCAGCGGTGAAGCCTGCTGCCAAGCCTGCGGTGACCAAGGCGGCTACTGTCCGGCCGGCTGCCGGCGTGCGTCAACCAGCAGCGCGCAAACCCGCGGTGCGTAAACCCGCGGTGCTCAAGCCGACCGTGAGCACGTCGACGACGCCGAAGAAACCGACGACGCCGAAATCCCCTGCCGTTGCCGGGTCGGTCAGGCCGAATCAACAGACGCTCGCCGAGAATTCCACCGACGAAACCACGCGGCCCTACGCGACCCGCGATGCGCTCGTCACGATCGAAGCGGAAGCGTCGCTTGCTACGCCGGTGGCACCGCTGCCGGAACCGACCAGCGATCCGGCCGTCCAGACAACGCCCACCACGGACACTCTCAGCACGGCCGCACAGCCAGCCGTGAAGTCCGTTAGCCCCCGAGACGTGAAGCCGACCGTGAAGCCGGCCGCCGATGCGACTTCGATCGTGCAAGCCCCGATCGTCATTGAAGCCGTCGGACTCGTGAAGAGGTACGGTCACAACGTCGCGGTCTCCGATCTCGACCTCAGCGTTCGAGCCGGTTCGTTCTATGGCATCGTCGGGCCGAACGGGGCCGGAAAGACCACGACCCTATCGATGATCACCGGGCTGCTGCGGCCCACCGCCGGAAAAGTCCTGGTCCACGGTATCGACGTCTGGGCCCGGCCCAATGAGGCCAAGCGCGTGATGGGCGTTCTGCCCGACCGACTTCGCCTCTTTGACCGCCTCACCGGCGCACAACTCCTCTATTACGCGGGCACCCTGCGCGGCCTCGACAACGACACCGTGCGCGCCCGCTCGGCCGACCTGGCAGCAGCGTTCGGCCTCGAGGACGCCCTTAACCGTCTGGTCGCCGACTACTCCGCCGGAATGACCAAGAAGATCGCCCTCGCCTGCGCCATGATTCATTCCCCGCGTGTGCTCGTGCTCGACGAGCCGTTCGAGTCGGTCGACCCGGTTTCCGCGGTCAACGTCACCGAGATTTTGCAGAAGTACGTCGCCGCCGGCGGAACCGTCGTGCTGTCCAGCCATGGCATGGACCTGATCCAGCGCGTCTGTGATCACGTTGCCATCATCGTGCAGGGCCGTGTCCTGGCGGCGGGAACCGTCGACGAGGTGCGTGGAGAGAAGACGCTGGAAGATCGGTTCGTCGAACTCGCCGGCGGGCGCAAGGTCGCGGAGGGCATGGAATGGTTGCACAATTTTTCGGACTGAAACTCCGGCTGCTCGCCAACCTGTTCCGTCGTAGTCCTTGGCAGGTCGTCGGCCTCGTCGTCGGACTGCTCTACGGCCTCGGCGTCGCCATCACAATTTTCGTTGCGCTGATCGCCCTGCGGTTCGTCGGAGACCCCGCACTCATTCGTGATTCGCTTATTGTGGCCGGATCGGCCGTGGCGCTGGGCTTTCTGGTCATCCCGATCGTGGTCGGCATCGACGACAGCATGGACCCACGCAAGTTTGCGTTCCTCGGAATTTCCAACCGTTCATTGTCGCTCGGTCTAGCCGGCTCGGCGCTGATCGGCGTTCCGGCACTCACCCTTTCGATCGTGCTGCTCGGCACCGTTTTCACCTGGTCGCGCGGCATCGGACAGACCCTGCTCGCTCTGGTATCCGCCGCGCTGATCCTCGCGACCTGCATTCTGCTGTCGCGGGTGAGCGCATCCCTGGCAGCCTTCCTCCTGTCGACCAGACGCTCGCGGGAGTTTACCGGCATGATCGGTGTCGTCCTGCTGGTCGTGATTTCTCCACTCGTTGTGGTGCTGCTCAGCACGGACTGGGGTCGCCATGGCCGTGGCCTGCTGGCCACCCTCGCCACGATTTTGGGCTGGACGCCGCTCGGCGCAGCGTGGGCTGCTCCAGGGGATGCCTCCACAGGCGCCTGGGGCGCTGCCATTCTCAAGCTGCTCATCGCTGCGGTTTCTGCCTACACCCTGTGGCTCATTTGGCAGCTCGTCGTTGCCCGCATGCTGGTCTCGCCTGGCCGTGAGGCCGCGGCGAAAAAGTACTCAGGGCTGGGCTGGTTCGACCGGTTGCCGCACAGTTCCGTTGGCGCGATCGCCGCACGCACCTTCACCTATTGGGCGCGCGACTCGCGGTATTGGGTGTCGCTGATCATGATTCCGATCGTTCCGATCATCGCGATCCTGCCGCTGAGTATCGTCGGCGTGCCGCTGCACTACCTCGCTCTCGTGCCAGTGCCGCTCATGTGCATTTTTCTCGGCTGGACCATGCACAACGACGTTGCCTACGACAGCACGGCCATCTGGCTGCACGTGGCTTCCGGAACGCGCGGCCTGGCCGACCGTATCGGCCGGCTCGTTCCCGCGCTCGTCATGGGCATCCTGCTCATCGGTATTGGCTCGGCCATCAGTATTTCGTTCTACGGAGACTGGTCGGTGTTGCCGTCAATGCTGGGGGTGAGCACGTGCATCCTCTTGGCTGGTTTGGGTTTCTCCAGCTATACGTCCACCCGCTTTCCGTACCCGGTGACCAAACCCGGTGACAGCCCGTTCGCCCAGCCGCAGGCCTCAGAAACCGCTTCGGCGCTGGTGCAGTCGCTGACCTTCACCGGATCGATCGTGGTGGCGCTGCCCGCGCTCATCTTCGCCTACCTCGGAATCTTCGAGGATCCGGCCTGGCATCTGCGCGCGCTCGGCGCGGGCCTTGGCCTCGGCCTCCTCGCCGTGGTCGTGGGAATCTGGGTCGGATCTCGCGCCTTCGACCGGCGCGGTCCGGAGATGCTCGCCTCCGCCCAGCGCGCCTGACCGGCCGACTGCTTAGACTGTTCTCATGACTGAAATTCGTGCGAGCATTGCAGAACCCGGCCAGCCCGGCGGCGGAACGTCCACGCTCGACCGTGAGCTCGAAGAACTCCTGAACCAGGAGCAGATCGAGCCCGGCGATCACGAACGGTTCTCGCACTACGTCCCGAAAGACAAGATTCTCGAATCTGCCATTTCGGGCAAGCCGGTCAAAGCCCTGTGCGGCAAGAAATGGCTACCGGGCCGTGACCCGGAGAAGTTTCCGGTGTGCCCGACCTGCAAGGCCATCTACGAGAAGATGAAGGCCAAGTAGCTCCGCGGCTAGCGGTATGAGGTGGGAATAACGGCTTCGCCGCGCCCCAATCGAAAAGCCTCGATTGGCAGTTCCTGCATAACGGATGCGTTGTGTGCGCGTGCGCGCAGCGTTCCGGCTGCTCCCAGGTACCGTTCGTCGACACGGCCGTCCTGGATCAGCGGAACCAGCAGCGCCCGCTCCAGGCCGCTGCCGGAGTCGGACGGGCTACCGGGGCCGTCGCCGAGCAGCACGATTTCTTCCTGGGCGGTCCCGACGGCATCCACTCGGCGGAGTGCATTCTTGCGGCCGCCGATGGAGAGCTTTGCGGTCGACGTTTTCGCGACGGAGATCCAGTCGTCGCCGTGGCCCTTGTGCGCGACCAGCTTGTAGACCAGGCCGGCGGCCGGTTCGCCCGACCCGGTGACGACGGAGGTACCGACGCCGAAGGCGTCCACCGGACTGGCGGACAGGGCCGCGATGGCGAATTCGTCGAGGTCGCTGGTGACCGTGATCTTCGTGTTGACCGCGCCGAGTGCGTCGAGCTGCGCGCGTGCTGCGGCAACGACGGTGGGCAGATCGCCAGAGTCGATGCGAATCGAGCCGAGGTCCGGCCCCGCGATCTTGACCGCCAGGGCGATGCCGGCCGGTACATCGTAGGTGTCAACGAGAAGTGTCGTGGCGGAACCAAAGGCATCCACTTGCGCCTGGAACGCTTCCTCCTCGCTGTCGTGCAGCAAAATGAACGAGTGGGCCGCGGTACCCATGGTCGGCAGACCCCACTGGCGGCCGGCCTCCAGATTGCTGGTCGATGCGAAGCCGGCGATGAAAGCGGCGCGGGCGGCGGCGACCGCCGAGTGCTCGTTGGTGCGCCGGGATCCCATCTCGGCGATCGGGCGGCCCAGGCTCACCGAGACCATGCGCGCGGCGGCGCTGGCAACGGAGATGTCGTAGTTGAGCACACTGAGAATGAGGGTCTCCAGAATGACGCCCTCGGCGAAGGTGCTCTCCACCAGTAGGAGGGGCGATCCGGGAAAATAGGCTTCACCCTCTTGGTAGCCCCAGACATTACCGCTGAAGGAATAATCGGCCAGATAGTCGAGGGTGGGAGTGCGTACGACCGAGTTCTCGGCGAGCCAGGTCAGCTCGTCGGTGTCGAAGCGAAACTGACGAATCAGCTCGAGCAGGCGACCGGTGCCGGCAACGATGCCGTAGCGGCGACCGGCTGGCAGGCGGCGGGCGAAGGCCTCGAACATGCAGGCACGATCGGCGGTGCCGCTCTGGATGGCGGCATCCACCATCGTGAGCTCGTACCGATCGGTGCGCAGTGCTGGTGTGAGGCCGGCTGGGCCACGGTGTGCTGGAGCGAGGAACGCGGGGGACGGGGTCACCCGGCACAGCTTATCCGCTTGGTCGGGCTAGGCTTGATCACCGTGACGGATGCACCGATTGGTATTTTCGATTCCGGAGTGGGCGGCCTGACCGTCGCCCGGGCGATCAAGGACCAGTTACCCAACGAATCCATTCTGTATATCGGTGACACGGCCCACTCGCCGTACGGGCCGAAGAAGATCGCCGACGTGCGGGGATTCGCCCTCGCTGTGCTCGACGATCTCGTGGCGCACGACGTGAAACTGCTCGTGATCGCCTGCAACACCGCGTCAGCAGCGATGCTGCGGGATGCCCGCGAACGTTACAGCGTGCCCGTGATCGAGGTTATTCAGCCCGCTGTGCGCCGCGCCGTCGCCACCACTCGCAACCAGCGCGTGGGGGTCATCGGCACCCTCGGCACCGTCAACTCGCGCGCCTACAACGATGCCTTTGCCGCCGCGCCCCAGATCACCCTGTTTAGCCAGGCCTGCCCGCGCTTCGTCGAGTTCGTCGAGGCCGGAGTCACGACCGGTGACGAGGTACTCGCCGTCGCCGAGGAATACCTCGCGCCGCTCCGCGCAGCGCAGGTCGACACCCTCGTGCTCGGCTGCACCCACTATCCCTTTCTGCGCGGCGCCATCTCCTACGTGATGGGGGAGGGCGTCACCCTCGTCTCAAGCGACACCGAAACGGCCAATGACGTCTATCGGGTGCTCGTGAGCCAAGGCCTGGAACGTTCACGCACCAGTCCGCCCAGCTACCGGTACGAGGCCACCGGCGACAGCGCCGAGGACTTTCTGGCCCTCGCCCATCGCCTGATCGGGCCGGAGGTCAGCCGGGTCGACCTGATCGAGACCGGCACGCTCAACCTCGCCGACCTGGCAGCAGCCAGTGGCCTGCCCCCACAGTCCCCACTACACCCGAAACATTAGGAGTACACCGTGACCGAAACCCTGCGCGCCGACGGGCGCAGCAACGACGAACTGCGCCCGATCACGATCGAGCGTGGCTGGAGCGACCAGGCCGAAGGATCGGCCTTGATCTCCTACGGCCGCACCAAGGTGCTCTGCACCGCGTCGTTCACCAATGGCGTTCCGCGCTGGATGAGCGGCAAGGGCAAGGGCTGGGTCACCGCTGAGTACTCGATGCTGCCGCGTTCGACCAACAGCCGCATGGACCGCGAATCGGTCAAGGGCAAGATCGGCGGTCGCACCCACGAGATCAGCCGCCTGATCGGCCGCAGCCTGCGCGCCGTCGTTGACATGAAGGCGCTCGGCGAGAACACCCTCGTGCTCGACTGCGACGTTCTTCAGGCCGATGGCGGGACCCGCACCGCAGCCATTACCGGCGCCTACGTAGCCCTCGCCGACGCCCTCGAGTGGGGACGCACCAAGAAGTTCATCTCGCAGAAGGCGCAGCCGCTCATCGACAGTGTCTCGGCCGTGTCCGTCGGCATCATCGGCGGGGTGCCCATGCTCGACCTCGCTTACACCGAAGACGTGCGCGCCGACACCGACATGAACGTCGTCGTCACCGGGCGCGGCAAGTTCGTCGAGGTGCAGGGTACCGCCGAGGCTGCGCCGTTCGACCGCAGCGAGCTCGACACTCTGCTCGACCTCGCACTGAAGGGCGCCGTCACCTTGACCGAATTCCAGACCAGCGCGCTGGCGAGCTGATCGTGCAGATCGTTCTGGCCACCCACAACGCCCATAAGGTCGAGGAACTTCGGCGCATTCTGGCCCCGCAACTTCCCGGTGTGGAGGTGCTCGCCTATGACGGCCCCGAACCGGTCGAGGACGGCATCAGCTTCACCGAAAACGCCCTGATCAAGGCTCGTGCCGCCGCAGCGCACACCGGACTGCCGGCGATCGCTGACGACTCGGGCATCTGCGTCGACATTCTCGGCGGCGCACCCGGAATCTTCTCGGCGCGTTGGTCGGGGCCAGCCAAGGACGCCGGCGAGAACCTGCGCCTGCTGCTCTGGCAGCTTAGTGACGTGTCCGAGGAACACCGCGACGCCCACTTCACCTGTGTGGCCGCCCTCGCCCTGCCCGACGGTACCGAGCGGGCCGTGACCGGCGAATGGCCGGGGCAGCTTCTGTTCGAACCGGCCGGCGCCAACGGGTTCGGCTACGACCCGATCTTTCTGCCCGAGGGCTACGCCATTTCGGCCGCCGAGTTGTCGGCCCACGTGAAGAACCAGGTCAGTCATCGGGCGATCGCGTTGGAGGGTCTCGTACCGGTGCTGCGCGAGGTGCTCGGTCAGGCCTAGCGTGCTGAGAACGGCATTCATTCCCAACTAGCCCAGCGGCTGGCGACCGGCCCCTCCCCGCCCTAATCTTGAGCCATGGGCCACGATCACGCGCACGGCACCGGCTCGAACAGGCGGCGACTGACCCTCGCCATCGGCATCGTGGCGTCCGTGCTGCTGCTCGAAGTGATCGGTGCCGCTCTGACCGGATCGCTCGCGCTGCTGGCCGATGCTGGCCACATGCTCTCCGACCTGTTCGGTCTCATCGTCGCTCTGACCGCTACCGTGGTCGCGGCACGTCCGGCGACCGACCGGGCCACCTTTGGCTTTCAACGGGCCGAGGTGTTCGGCGCGCTGATCAACGGTCTGATTCTGCTCGGCGTGGCCGGCGCCGTTTCGGTCGCCGCGATCGCGCGTCTCATTAGTCCGAGCGAGAGCGCGGTGCTGCCCACTCCCATGCTCATCGTCGCCATCATCGGGCTGGCGGCGAACATCGCCGGAATAATGCTGCTGCGCCCGGCGGCCGCTGGGTCGATCAACATGCGCGGCGCCTACCTCGAGGTACTCGGGGACGCGCTCGGGTCGGTCGCCGTGATCGTCGCGGCCATCGTCATCCTCCTGACCGGTTTTACCGGGGCGGATGCCGTCGCCTCGCTGGTCATCGCCGCCATGATCGTGCCGCGCGCCTTTGTGCTGCTTCGTGACGTGGTGCGCGTGTTCAGCCAATCGACGCCGGCCGACACCGATATTTGCGAGATTCGACGCCATCTCCTCGGCACTGCCGGTGTGGTCGCCGTGCACGATGTGCATGTCTGGGCCATCACCAGCGGAGCCCATGTGTTCACCGCACACATTGTCGTGGAGGCGACGGTGCTCGCACGCGGCACTGACGCTCTGCTCGATGAGCTGTCCGGATGCCTCAGCACACACTTCGACGTCGCACACTCGACGTTTCAGCTGGAACCAACCGAGCACGCCGAGCACGAAGACCACCAGCACCGTTGAATTTGCTGGAGCCCTGAGCCGATCAGCCCTCGTGGCGCCCGTTGTGGTTGGTCTTGAACGTCTCGGGGTCGAGCAGGTGGCTGCCGGTCTCGCTCGTGGGCTGGCCGCGCAGCCGGCGGGCCTTCACGACGGACTGCACGTAGTGGTACACCGTGGGGATGAGGGTGACGACCACTGCGCCGAGCAGGATCAGGTCGATGTACTTCGTGACGAATTCGGCCACCGGTGGAATGTAGCCCAGGAAGTATCCGCCGAAGGTGAGGCCGGCCCCCCAGAGCAGTGCGCCGATCAAGTTGTATAGGGTGTATTTACGGTAGTCCATGTGGCCGACGCCGGCGGCGACCGGTGCGAAAGTGCGCACGATCGGAACGAACCGGGCGACGATGACGGCGACGCCGCCGAATCGCACGAAGAATGCGTTCGTGCGGTCTACGTTCTTGATGCTGAACAGGCCGGATTCCTTGCGTTCAAAGACGCGGGGACCGAATTTATGCCCGATCAGATAGCCCACCTCACCGCCGAGGAAGGCCGCGAAGCCGATTGCCAGCGCCACCCACCAGATGTCGATCCGGATGACGCCGGCGGCGGGAAAGGCGAGCAGTCCGGTGATGACCAGCAGGGTGTCGCCCGGCAGCAGAAACCCGACCAGGAGGCCGGTCTCGGCAAAGACGATCGCGCAGACGACGAGCAGGGCCCAGGGGCCGGCCGACTCGATGATGTGCGTCGGGTCGAGCCAGGGAATCAGTGCGGTGTGAATCACGCGGGGAACTCCAGTCGGCGGGGGGCAGACGTTCGGGTAACGACGGCGGATGCCGAGACACAGGGTATCGCCTCATGGTGAGAAAATGCCGGGCTGCCACCCCCTGAAACAGGGGGTAGGTCAGCCGACTGGGGGGCTGATTTCGAGGTCTCTGGCCGTGGCATCCGCTTTACGCTGGGCGCGGTCGATGCGCCAGGTGCGAAACCCGACCACGATCGACGCCGTGATGAGCACGCCAGCGATAATGTACGCCGCACTCTTGACGCCGGGGATCGTCGCCGCGTAATAGCCGGTGAGGGTGAGCCCGACGCCCCAGGATAGCGCTCCGAGCAGATTGCTGGTGAGAAATTTGTAGTAATTCATGCGGCCGACGCCGGCGACCACCGGAACGAAGACCCGAGCCCACGGCATGAATCGGGCGATGACCACGGACCACCAGCCGAACTTGCGGTAGAAGGATTCGGTTTTGATGATCGCGGCCTGGGTGCGTCGACCGCCGTGACGTTCGAGGTAGCCGCGCCCGTAGTGACGACCGAGCAGAAACCCGACCTGGTCGCCGAGGAACGCCGCGATGCCGGTGCCGATGACCAGGATCACGATGTTGATGTTGCCCGTGGAAGCGGCCACGAGGCCGGAACCGAACAACAGCGAGTCACCGGTGATGAACGGAATGAACACGCCCAGAAAAAGTGCTGTTCCGGCGAAGACCAGACCCCAAATGAGCAGGTAGAAAAGAACGGCGCCCGTATGTGAGAGTACGTCGTTCAACGTGCTGTCGAGTGCTGAAATAGGGACCATGTGCGGGAGAGGGGACTTGAACCCCCACGCTCGAAAGCACAGGAACCTAAATCCTGCGTGTCTGCCAATTCCACCACTCCCGCGGGTGTGTTCCTAGTCTAGATGGTGGGGTCGTTGCCGAGCAGCGCTGCCGCATAGGACTCCATCTGGGCGCGGAGCGCAGCGACGAGCGCCGCCACCGCCGGCAGCCGCAGTGACTCGGTGCGGAGGACCATCCAGTACGGCAATCGTTCCTGAAAATCTTCCGGCAGCAGGCGCACTAGATCACTGTGCTGATCGGCCATGAAGCAGGGTAGGAATCCGATTCCGGCGCCGGCCCTGGTTCCCTCGACGTGCACGAACACGTTGGTGGAGCTGAGCGACTCCCGCATCTGCGGGACGAGCCGCCGGGGGGCGTCGAGGTCGTCGACCTGAAGCATCGAATCCACAAAATAGACCAGCGGATGCTCGGTCAGCTCGGCGATGGTGGTCGGTGTGCCGTGGGTCTTCAGGTACTGGCGTGAGGCGTACATTCCGAGGTTGTAGTAGCCGAGCAGAATGGACTCGGCCCGGTGCACCTGGGGTTCACCGACGACGATCTCGATGTCCAGCCCCGAACGGTGCTGCAGGGCGCGGCGGGTGACGGTGACGATTTCTACCCGCAACAGCGGATGCCGTCGCTGCAGGGTTGCCACGGCCGGAGCCGCGATGTAAGCGCTGAAGCCGTCCGTCGCCGACATGCGCACCACGCCGGAGATCTGTTGGGCTTCACTGTCGGAGCCACGCAGCAGGGTGACGGCGGATTCCACTCCCTCGGCCGCGGTGCGTGCGCGTTCTCCGAGCTCGGTCAGCTCCCAGCCGCCGACGGCGCGCGCCAGCAGACGACCGTCGAGGGCCTTTTCGAGGGCCGCGATGCGCCGCGACACGGTGGTGTGGTTCAGGCCCAGGCCCTCCGCCGCGGTGGTGAACCGGCCGGTGCGGGCGACGGCCAGAAAGATGAGCAGATCGTCGGGATTGGGAGCGGTACCTATCGCTGGAAAGGTCATATCTGCAATTATGCACACGCGTTCTGTCGTTTTGGCTCTTGTTGCCCGACCGTCGTGCGTGAATACTCAGTCAAGTCGTGCTTCTGTTGTAGACGACCGAATCCTTCCCGCACACCTCACGCCAAGTACGTGTCATTGACGACACAAAGGAGACAGATAATGAGTGTCAATCAACGCGTTGGGGCTGCCGGTTCCGGCAAGGCCACGCGCACCGCTGGCAGCGAAACCGAGAAATCCGGCCTCAAGAAGATTGTCGCCGCTTCCATGGTCGGCACGGTCGTGGAATGGTACGAGTTCTTCCTCTACGCGACTGCCGCCAGCCTGGTTTTCGGCACGGTCTTTTTTCCTAACGCCGGCAGTGAGCTTGACGGCATCATCGCCGCGTTCCTCACCTATGCTGTCGGATTCATCGCCCGCCCGCTTGGTGGCATCGTCTTCGGTCAGATCGGGGACAAGCTCGGACGCAAGCACACCCTGCAGGTGACGATCATCATGGTCGGTGCCGCCACCTTCCTGATGGGCTGTCTGCCCGGCTTCGACACCATCGGCTACTGGGCTCCGGCGCTGCTCGTGGCCCTCCGCTTCATCCAGGGCTTCGCCGTCGGTGGTGAGTGGGGCGGCGCCGTTCTCCTGGTCGCCGAGCACAGCCCGAACCAGTCCCGCGGTTTCTGGTCGAGCTGGCCGCAGGCCGCCGTTCCGTTGGGCAACCTGCTCGCCACGCTCGTGCTGCTCACTATGACGTGGATCCTTCCGCCCGAGCAGTTCCTCAGCTGGGGCTGGCGTGTGGCCTTCTGGCTCTCTGCGATCATCGTCGTGATCGGTTACTACATTCGCACCCATGTCAGCGAAGCCCCGATCTTTCTCGAGGCCCGCGCGCAGGTTGAAGCTGAGAAGGCCATCAACTACGGCGTGCTCGAGGTCGTGCGCAAGTACCCGAAGGGTATTCTCGGAGCCATGGGGCTGCGGTTCGCCGAGAATATCCTGTATTACATCATCGTGAGTTTCACGATCGTCTACCTGAAGACCGTGCACGAATACGACACGGGGCAGTTGCTGATCGCCCTGCTCATCGCGCACGTCGTGCACTTCATCGTGATTCCGCAGGTCGGCCGGCTTTCCGACCGCATCGGCCGCAAGCCCGTCTACCTGGCCGGTGCTGTGCTCGGTGCCACCTGGGCGTTCTTCGCCTTCCCGATGTTCGACACGCTGAACCCCGTGCTCATCATCCTCGCCGTCACGGTGGGCTTGTGCTTCCACGCCCTGATGTACGCGGGCCAGCCCGCCATCATGGCTGAGATGTTCCCGACCCGCATGCGTTATTCGGGGGTGTCGCTCGGCTACCAGGTCACGTCGATTCTGGCCGGCTCCATGGCGCCGATCATCGCGGCCGCCCTTCTGCAGCAGTACAACACCTGGGTTCCGGTTGCCATCTACATCATGGTCGCCTGCGCGATCACGGTGGTCGCCGTAGTCACTCTCAAGGAGACCAAGGGAGTGTCGCTGCGCGAGGTCGACGCCGTGGACGCCCGCAAGCACGGGCTCGAGCCCGTGAGTACCGGCAACTGACCCGGCTTGTGTAACCCCGGTCCGAGAGGCGGGGCGCCGTTGGTGCCCCGCCTCTCGCCGACCCGCCCCGTGCAGCGATCGTGCAATCTAAGGAACATCATGACTGATCTCACCGACGCCGTCAGCGTCAGCGCTATTCCCACCGCCGAACAGCCCCTCGCGGGGCGTCGCGCCCTGGTCACGGGCGGTGCGAGCGGCATCGGCGCCGCCGTCGTGCGGGCGCTCGCCGCCCGCGGCGCGCACGTCGTCGTCGCCGACATCGACACGGCTAGTGCTACGGCACTGGCCGAGGAGGTGGGCGGGTCGATCTGGACCGTCAACCTGATGGACACCGAGGCCCTCAGCGACGAGGCCCTGGCCACGGCACTGAACGGCGTCGACATTCTGGTCAACAACGCCGGAATCCAACGGATCAATCCGATCCAGTCCTTTGCGCCGGCCGATTTTCACAATATTCTGACCCTCATGTTGGAGGCGCCGTTCCTGCTGATTCGGGCAGTGCTGCCGCAGATGTACGCGGCCAATTTCGGACGCATCATCAACGTGTCGTCGGTGCACGGCATTCGCGCCTCGCCGTTCAAGAGCGCCTACGTGGCGGCCAAGCACGGGCTCGAGGGCCTGTCCAAGGTGACCGCGCTCGAGGGCGGCGCCCACGGGGTTACGAGCAACTGTGTGGCTCCGGGCTATGTACGCACGCCCCTGGTCGAAAAGCAGATCACCGACCAGGCACTCGTGCACGGTATTCCGGAGGCCGAGGTGCTCAGCAAGATCATACTCACCGAGAGCGCGATCAAGCGGCTGGTGGAACCGGCCGAGGTCGGCTCGCTCGTGGCCTGGCTCGCCTCCGACGACGCCGCCATGGTCACCGGTTCGAGCTACACGATGGACGGCGGCTGGTCGGCCCGCTGACGCTGAGTCGACATACTGCACCGGCCAGGCTGGCCCTGACGGATGATCGCAACGGATGCCCGACATCCGTTGCGATCATTTTTGCTGTTCAGGGAACAGAAAAACAAGCCCTGTGCATAACTTGCCCGAGAATTCTTAAAACAGGCCATCATTCGGGGATGACCGAAGCCGTTCGTATCATCACAGAGCAAGTGCGAATGCGGGTGCGCCGTGAAGGCGTCGACCTGGCAGCGAACAACACCCTGGTGGAGCAGTATGTGCGCGACGAACTGCGCCGCTACAGTGAGCGGGCGCTAGGCGGGCTCGCCCCAATGATCGCTGACGAGCACCAGGCCGCCCGCGAGGTTGTGGCAGCGCTCACCGGCTTCGGCGTGCTGCAGCCGTTTCTCGACGATCCGGAGATCGAAGAAATTTGGATCAATGGTCCGGCCCGAGTATTCGTGGCGCGCGACGGCGTGCCAGAGCTCACGACTTTGTTGCTCGCCGAGCAGGACGTGCGCGACCTGGTCGAGCGGATGCTGCAGGCCTCCGGCCGCCGCGTCGACCTCTCGTCGCCCTTCGTCGACGCCTCCCTGCCCGACGGTTCCCGTCTTCACGTGGTGATCCCCGACATAACGCGCAAATACTGGGCCGTGAATATTCGCAAGTTCACCCGGCGCATCCGCGACCTCAACCAATTGGTCGGGCTGGGTGCGCTCACCCAGCAGGCCGCTGATTTTCTGCGGATCTGCGTGCTCGGCGGGCAGAACATTCTGGTGTCCGGTGCCACGCAGACCGGCAAAACCACGATGCTGAACGCTCTGCTCTCCTCGACCCGGCCAGGCGAACGCATCGTGACCGTCGAGGAAACCTTCGAACTCGATCTGTCGGCGCGGGACGTCGTCGCCATGCAGTGCCGCCAGCCGAGCCTGGAGGGCACCGGGGAGATCACCCTGCGGCGCCTGATCAAGGAGTCGCTGCGGATGCGCCCCGACCGGCTCGTCGTCGGCGAGGTGCGCGAGGCTGAGAGTCTCGACCTGCTCATCGCCCTCAACAGTGGTCTGCCCGGGATGTGTTCGATTCATGCCAACAGTGCCAGGGATGCGCTCGCGAAGCTCTCGACCCTGCCGCTGCTGGCCGGCCGCAACATCGACTCCTCGTTCGTGCTCCCGACCGTGGCAGGCTGCATTGATATCGTAGTGCACTGCGAAATCGACCGGCACGGCCGAAGGCGGGTCACCGAGATCATCGCCCCGAGCGGCCAGCTGGCGGGGTCGACGATCGAGGCGAGCCCGCTGTTCCTCTCGCCGCACGGGCACCTCGAGCCCACCGGTTCGCACCCCACGAAGCTCGCCAAGTTTCGTGCGGCCGGCGTCGACCCGGCGTCGGTGTTGCGGCAGGGGGCCGCATGACTCTCGTACTGGGGTGCCTGCTGGGTAGCGGTCTCGTGCTCGTTCTCGCCCCGTTCCTCTGGCCGGCCGGATCCACGCCCAAACGTGCCGGAGTGGGGGAGCGGATGCGGGTGCGCCTGGTTCAGGGCGGCCTGCGGTCGGTGCCGGTGCCGGCGTTCCTGGCGCTGTCTGCGATCGCGGGGGTGGCATCCGCTGCCCTGGTGCACGGAATCTTCGCTGTTCTCGCGCTCAGCGCGGTCGCCGGGCTGGTCGGGCTGCTGCTGCCGTGGCTGATCGTGTCGTGGCGGGCGGCGGCCAGGCGTCGCGCCAACCGCACGGTGTGGCCCGACGTCGTCGACCATCTGGTGTCGGCTCTGCGCTCCGGGCTGGCGTTGCCCGACAGCGTGAGCAGCCTCGCCCAGGCCGGACCGCCGGCGACGCGCACCGCGTTCGCGCAGTTCGAGCGTGAATACCGCGCCACCGGCAATTTCACGTACTGCGTTGACGAGCTCAAACGTTCCCTCGCCGACCCGGTCGCCGATCGCATTCTGGAAACCCTGCGGATGGCGCGAGAGGTCGGCGGAAGCGACCTCACCCTCGTGCTGCGCAGCCTTGCCGCCTGGCTCAGGCAGGATGCCGCGGTGCGGCTCGAGGTGGAAGCCCGCCAGTCGTGGGTGGTCAATGCGGCCCGCCTCGGCGTCGCAGCTCCGTGGATCATTCTGGTTCTGCTCGCCTCCCGCCCCGAAGCCGCCATCGCCTACAACTCGCCGGCTGGCATTGTGGTGATCGCGAGCGGCCTGGCCCTGTCTGTCATCGCCTACCGAGTGATGATCGCCCTCGGCCGTCTGCCGGAGGAACGCCGATGGTTTTCGTAGGCGGGTGTCGTCGATGAGCGCCGCCCTGAGTTCGTCTGCCCTGAGTTCGTCTGCACTGGGCTGGGCCGTACTGTGCGGTACCGGCCTCGGTGTGGGGTTGTGGTCGCTCGTTAGCCTGACGCCGCGGCTGACCCGGCCCCGACTGATTGACCGCGTGGTGCCCTACATCCTCGATATTTCCCCGGAAGCGCGCCACATTGTGGCCCGGCGAACGGTGAACCCGCTTCCCGTGCTCGGCAGCCTGTTCGCCCCACTGTTCGGCGCGCTCACTCGGGGGCTGTCGAGTCTTCTCGGCGGCAGCGACACCGTTGCCCGGCGTCTGCACCAGTCCGGCTCGGCGAAAACTGTCCTGGAGTTTCGCTCCGTGCAATTGGTCTGGGCGTTGCTCGCGTTCGCTGTTGGAACGGTGGTCACCATCGTTGCCCTGCCCGAACTTTTGCTGCCCGCCCGTCTGGTTGTACCGTTCGTTGCAGCGATCGGCGGGGCGATGCTGCGGGATTGGCTGCTCCAGCGCGCAGCGACCGCACGCTTGACGCGCATGCGCAGCGAACTGCCGACCATTCTGGAATTCCTCACCCTGTCCCTGTCGGCAGGGGAAGGCATCCTGGACTCGATCCGCCGGGTGTCGCGTACGAGCTCGGGGGAGCTGTCGCGAGAATTCGCCGGGGTCGTCGCCGACGTGCACATCGGGGTGCCGATCGGGGCGGCGCTGCAGTCACTGTCGCGCAGCATCCAGTTGCCGGAGGTGACCCGGTTTGTCGACCAGGTCACCGGTGCACTCGACCGTGGGTCGCCGCTGGCCGAGGTGTTGCGAGCGCAGGCGCAGGACTCCCGCGACCAAACCAAACGCACACTGCTCGAGCTGGCCGGCAAGAAAGAAGTCGCGATGCTCGTGCCACTGGTCTTTCTGATTTTGCCGATGACCGTTCTGTTCGCAGTTTTTCCCGGGCTGGTTGT
This sequence comes from Cryobacterium sp. N21, assembly GCF_002929575.1. Taxonomy (NCBI): domain Bacteria; kingdom Bacillati; phylum Actinomycetota; class Actinomycetes; order Micrococcales; family Microbacteriaceae; genus Cryobacterium; species Cryobacterium sp. N21. The sequence goes on from NZ_PJJQ01000034.1 coordinate 389,900, forward strand.
TCTGCAGGCCGGGTTCTGAACGCACCGCCCGTACCTCCCTCCCACCAGAAAAGAGAATGCTATGAACCGAATCATGCTTCGCCTCCAGGGTCTGCTTCGCGATGAAACGGGTGACGTGCCCGGCTGGGTGCTGATCACGTTAATGACGGCCGGATTGGTACTCATAATCTGGGGACTCGCCGGCCCCGCCCTCAGCGGGGTGTTCCAGCAGGCCATGGATCGCGTCAGTAGTTTCTGACCGGTCGGCGTGGACAAACTCGGTAACCGGATGCGACACCTCGCCTGGCCCGGCCCTCAGCGGCTGCGGGACGAGGCTGGTTCCGCCGTGGCCGAATTTGTCATGGTGGTGTCGCTGCTGACCTTTCTGACGCTCATGGTCATGCAGCTGGCCCTCGCGCTGCACATTCGCAACACCGTGCTCGACGCTGCCGCCGAGGGTGCCCGCTACGCGACCCTCGCCGACAGCAGTCTGTCCGCGGGGGCAGAGCGCACGCGCGATCTGATCACGACGGCCATTGGCGCGAGCTATGCCACCGATGTCGTGGCCCAGTTCGGAGTGAGCGCCGGGTTTCCCAGTGTCGAAGTGCGGGTGATCGCACCGCTGCCGCTCATGGGGCTGCTCGGTGCTCCGCGCGGATTGGAGGTGGTCGCTCATGCTGCGGTCGAATCGTTGGAATAGCCGCTCTGAGGCTGGCTCTGCCTCACTGGAGTTCATCACGGCCGGGATGATTCTGCTGGTTCCCCTGGTCTACCTGGTGCTCGCACTGTCAGCCCTGCAGGGTGGTGCTCTCGCCGTGGAGGGCGCCGCCCGGCAGGCAGCCAGGGTCTACGTACAGTCCCCGGACGAGGCCACGGCCACGGTGCGTGCCCGCCGAGCCGTCGCGTTCGCGCTCGAGGACTACGGCCTTTCGGTCGGGGACGCCGAGGTGCAGATCGAGTGCGCTGGCGGTTCGAGTCACTGCCTGACTCCACGGGGGCTCGTGACGGTCACCGTGCGCATCGGCATCGCGCTGCCGCTTGTGCCGGATCTGCTCGCCCTGAACCAGAGTGCGAGTGTGCCCATGACTGCGGAGTCGTCGCAGCTCGTGTCCCGGTTTGGCAGCCTCGGATGAGAAGACGTCTGCCGCCCGCGTCGAACGAGGACGGCTCCACCCTGCTGCTCATTATTTTCTACGGCTTTCTGGCGCTTTGCCTCGTACTCGTGGCCCTGTCAGCGACGTCGCTCTATCTCGAACACAAACGGCTGCTCGGCCTCGCCGACGGTGCGGCGCTCGCCGGGTCCGAGGCGTTCACCCTCGATGCGGTTCAGGTCGGGGTGCTCGGGCCGCGGCCATCGCTGCGCTCGGACGACGTTTCCGCGGCGGTCGATGAGTACCTGCGGCTCGTTCCGCACGACTCGTTCGAGGCGCTGGCCGTGACGAGCGCGGTATCCGCTGACGGGCAGAGCGCGTCGGTGACGCTGCGATCCTGGTGGCGCCCACCGGTACTCACCCTCGTCGTGCCCGACGGCGTGCCGTTGGAGGTGACGGTGGTCTCCCGAGCGGTCTTTCACTAGTTCTGCCCGTGAGGTCGCGAAAAGTCGCACTGGTAATTTCAGAATAGAAGCGTACGATGCACAGAAACGTAGTCGACAATGGAAGCCTCCTACCTCGTAGGGGGCTTCGCGTTTTTGCAGGAAGTCGACACTCGTGCCGACCCCGGTCCCGGTTGGTAGTGCCGGCGATCTCGGGTCGTCGTTCATCCGGGCTGGTCGCCGCCGGATGACGTGGCCCAGGATGGCGGCTGAGCAACACCAAGATCGGCTGTGAAATCATGGATGCACTACTGGACGCTCAGATTGTGGAGCAGCTCGACTTCGAGTCCCTTCTCCCCTGTGAGGGAGTGCACCACGACCGCGGATTGAGTGGTCATGATCCGGCCGAGTCGGGCGGTTTCATGGTGATTTCACCGTGCTGCGGTCCCAAAGTGATCCAGTGTTCCTCGCGCGTTGACGCGATGCGGGTGTCGGGCGTGCTGTACTGCGGTGATTGCCAGCACGAGCACCTGATCAGCGAATACCAGTTCATCCCGCTGCAACTGTAGACCCAAGTTTGCGCCCGCATTTCAGAGCGGATGCCGCGAGCGGTACTGTCGGGAGGTGCCTCGACGGCGCCGACAGGAGCAATGTGCGTACCAGGCGGGACAAACTGAGCGGTGCGGGAGCTCAGCTCGCCACCGAGGTCAGCATCAATTTCGGCTCCTCACTGGCCGGACTGCTCATTCCGGTCGTCGGTTCGCCCATCGTCGTCGCGGCCCGCCAGATCGTCATGGTCATCGTCGTGCTGCCGCTCGCCCGGCCCCGGCTGAGAAATCTGACCTGGGCCCGAATCTGGCCAGCGCTGGCCCTCGGCGTCGTGCTGGCCGTGATGAACCTCACCTTCTACCAGGCCGTCAACATGCTGGGACTCGGCATCGCGGCGACGATCGAATTTCTTGGACCCTTCGCCCTGGCCCTGGTCACCAGCCGCCGCATCCTGGACTTCGTGTGTGCTGCGGCCGCCGCCGGGGGAGTGTTCCTCTTGACCTGGTCGGACGGCACGCTCGACCCGCTCGGCATCGTGCTCGCGCTCACCGCGGCGGCCTCATGGTTCTGCTATATTCTGCTGACCCGCAAGGTGGCGACCGAATTCGCCGGCCTCGAGGGTATCTCGATCGCCAGCCTGGTCAGCCTCGTGATCGTGGTGCCCATCGCCCTGTTCACCCTGGATCTGTCGGCCTTCACCTGGGGTATCGTCGGGCTGCTGCTGCTCGTGGGCGTAGTCTCCTCGGCCTTTCCGTACACCCTCGACACCTACATTTTGCGTCGGATCAGCCCCCGCCTGTACGCGATCATCACCAGCTTCGGCCCGGTCATCGCGGCCGGTTTCGGCGCGCTCGTGCTCGGTGAGACCTTCACCCTGCTGCAGCAGATTGCCATCGTGGTCGTGTGTGTGGCGGCCGGCGCGGCCATCGCGACCCAGCGCGACCGGCCGACGTCCGACCTCGAGCTGACCGCGACCGCCATTCCCTGAGCCGGTCTCAGCTGCGGGGGCCTATCGGGCACTGGTGTCCGGCCGTGCTATTCGATGCGCAGGCCCAGGTGGGCGGCGAGCAGCGGCGCCAACAGGCTCAGCTGGGCGTCATCGAGGGTGGCGCCGCGCAGTCCTTCGAGGCCGTGCACGGCCGAGAAATCACTGGAACGCAGGTCGACATCTTTGAGCTTGGCACCGCCGACATCGAGCGTGCCGATGCGGCAATTCTGCAGTTCCAGGCGCTGCACGGTGGCACTACCGAGGTCAAACTCCTCGATGATGCAGTTGCTCAGGAGTACATCGGTGAGCGTGGCGTTGCGCAGGTTCACGAAATCGAGCTTCGAGCCGTCAATGTGCACCGACCGGAGTGTCGCCTCGTAGGCCGCGACCGAGCCAAGCCGGGCGTGCTCGATGCGCACGTCCCGCCAACTGGAGCGCGGCGCGCTGAACACCGGTGCGTGCAGGTCGGTCATGAGGCACTCCGCGAAGGATGCCCCGCGCAGTTTGGCCTCGTGCAAAGGCACCTTGCCGAATTCGCACTCCCCGAAGGAGATGCCGGTCAGGTCGCGGCCATCGAGGTCGACGTCCGTGTAGCGTTCGGCCTCCCGACCGTCGCCGGAGCGCAGCTGCGAACCGTCGTCGTCGGTCAGGTCAGGCAGGGTGATGCGGTCGATGGACGCCTTGCGGGTGCTGGGCACTCTGTGGGTGCTGGCCTTCGCCACCCTCAGGCGGTGGGTTCGAGTACGAAGACGGGAATCTCGCGGTCGGTCTTGACCTGGTAAGCCGCGTAGTCGGGGAATGCCGCCACGGCGCGCTCCCACCAGACGGCCTTCTCGTCGCCGGTGACCTCGCGGGCGCGCATGTCCCACTTCTGCGGGCCGTCCTGCAGCTCGACCTCGGGGTGCGCCACAACGTTCGCGTACCAGACCGGGTTCGTGGGGCTACCGCCGAGCGAGGCGACAGCGGCATACTGGCCGTCGTGCTCAACGCGCATAAGCGGCGCCTTGCGCAGCTTGCCGCTCTTCACGCCGACGGTCGTCAGCACGATGACGGGCATGCCGCGCAGGGTCGTGCCCTCGGTGCCGCCGGACTTCTCTATCTGGTCGACCTGGTCGCGCACCCACTGGGAGGTGCTTGGTTCGTATTCTCCGATGAGGGGCATGCCTGCCGTAACGCGCCGGCCGCCGGGAACATTCCGCCCGGCTGGCCACGGCGAGTCGTACTTGAGTCGAGACACTCCTGGTAACGCGGCCTGGGCAGCATAACTCCTGCAAATCGTGGGCCTGATTTGCGGATGCCTGTAATCTCCCGAGAGTCTTCTGGCCGGCGCGCAAATTGCAGGAGTTATGCTGCCTGAGTAGGTGGAGTGGGGTATGGCAGGTTGGCTAGAGCAGGCGGCCAGGGCGGTGCGGCGCGTATCGGGGAATGTAGCGGCGCAGCAGAACGGCGCCACAGAGGCCGATAGCTCCCATGACCCCGCTGGCCACCGACAGGGACACGAGGGCGGTGATCCCAGCCACGGCCAGCGGTGCCGCGGCGCTGCCGAAGTCGGCGGTGAACCGCCACGCGCCGAGGAACGGTGCCGGATTCGGGCGCGGCGCCAGGTCGGCGCCGAGCGTCATGAGCAGGCCGCTGCCGATCCCGTTGGCCAGCGACAGGAACATGGCCACGCCGATGAACCACTCCACGTTGCTCGGCAGGTCGTGGGTGAACGCGAGCGCCAGGTGGCCCGCGCCGAGCCCGATCATCGAGGGCAGGGCGCTCCAGATGCGGCCGAACCGGTCCATGATCTGGCCGCTGACATAGAACAGGGCGAAGTCGATTGCGCCGGCGATGCCGATGATCAGCGCGGTGTCGGGGGCGCTGATGCCGATGCTGACCGCCCAGAGCGGCAGCATCACCGTGCGGCTGGCTCGCATCGCCCCGATCAGACCGGCGCCGGTGCCGAGCCGCAACAGTACTTCACGGTGACTCCAAATGGTCTGGAATAATCCCTGCACCGGCACGGCCGGTCGCGCCGTTCCGGTGCTGCTGATGGCGCCCGTGCTTGTGTCGGTGGCGTCGAATACAGTCTCATCAGCGGACGGAGTGGCGAAGGTTTTCGACGGGTCCGGCAACAGCAACAGCATGACCGACGCGCCGACGCAACAGACGATGAACACCCAGAACACGGCCTGGGTGCCACCGGTGAGGTGAATGAGTCCGGCCGAGAGAAAGGGGCCTACGAACCAGCCAGCCCGAAATACACCGCCCAGGGTCGAGAGCGCCCGCGCTCGATAGACCAACGGCACATAGTTGGTCATGAAGGCGTGCCGGGCCAGGGCGAAGATCGCCGTGGCCAGTCCAACCAAAAAAATACCGAGACCCAGCACGAGCGGGTTGGGAGCCACAATGCAGACGATCACGGCACCGATGGTCAGAGCGGATGCCCCGATCATCGCGTTGCGCTCGCCGATACGCGAGACGATCCATCCGCTGGGAATGTCACCGACGAGTTCGCCGAGCATGACCATCGCCGCGATGACGCCGGCGATGGCGAGAGACGCCCCGAGATTGCTCGCCACCACCGGAATCAAAGGGATGATCGAGCCCTCACCGATCGAAAAGAGCAGGGTCGGCAGAAACGCCACTAGGGCGACCGAGCGCAGGCTGAAGGGGCGGTCGGCGTTGCTCATCGGTTTCGATGCTACTCCCGGCGACCCGGCCCCGCCGCAAACTTCGCCCGGTAGGCTGAACGGAACATGATTGACTTGGATTTCTCAGTACAGATCGCCGCGCTGCGGACCACGTTCGGCGACATCCGCTCGGTGATCGACATTGATCGACTGCGCGCGGACATCGACGACCTCAGCGGCGAGGCTGGCATGCCCGATTTGTGGGACGACACCGACCACGCCCAGAAGGTGACCAGCGACCTCAGCCACCGGCAGGCGCAACTGGCGCGCATCGAGAGCATCACGACCAGGCTCGACGACCTCGAGACTCTCGTCGAGATGGCCAACGACGGCCAGGGCGATCAGGAACTGGCCGATGAGGCCACCGTCGAGCTCGCGAGCCTGCAGAAACTGCTCGGCGAGCTCGAGGTGCAGACCCTGCTCAACGGTGAGTTCGACGAGCGCAACGCCGTCATCACCATTCGCGCCGGCGCCGGGGGAGTGGATGCCGCCGACTTCGCCGAGATGCTGCTGCGTATGTACCTGCGCTACGCCGAACAGCATGACTACCGCACCACTGTGCTCGACATCAGTTACGCCGAAGAGGCCGGCATTAAGAGCGCGACCTTCGAGGTCGACGCGGCCTATGCCTTCGGCACGCTCAGCGTCGAGGCCGGCACCCACCGCCTCGTGCGGATGAGCCCGTTCAACTCGGCCGGCAAACGGCAGACCTCGTTCGCCGCGGTCGAGGTGGTGCCGTTGATCGAGCAGACCGAGTCGATCGAGGTGCCCGACGGTGACATTCGCGTGGATGTCTTCCGCTCGAGCGGTCCCGGCGGCCAGTCGGTCAACACGACGGACTCTGCCGTGCGCATCACCCACCTGCCCACCGGCACCGTGGTGAGCTGCCAGAACGAGAAGAGCCAGATTCAGAACCGCGCCGCCGCCATGCGCGTGCTGCAGTCGCGCCTGCTGGTGCTCGAGCGCGAGAAAGAGGCAGCGACCAAGAAAGAGCTGGCCGGCAACATCACCGCGAGCTGGGGCGACCAGATGCGCAGCTACGTGCTCGCGCCCTACCAAATGGTCAAGGACCTGCGCACCGAGTACGAGGTGAACAACCCCAGCAACGTCTTCGACGGTGACCTCGACGGATTCATCTCGGCCGGCATCCGCTGGCGCAAGAAAGCTCCCGAAGACTAAACGGATGCTGAGGCTTCGGCCCCTCAGGTATGTCGCTGTAGGGAAAACGCCTACGGATGCCTAGGCTCTAAGAGCTATGATCCGTTTTGATCACATAACCAAGAAGTACCCCGGCACCACTCGGCCGGCACTGAACTCGATCGACGTCGAGATTTTGCGAGGCGAATTCGTCTTTCTGGTCGGCGCCTCCGGATCGGGCAAATCGAGCTGCCTGCGGCTCGTGCTCAAGGAGGAAAAGCCCACCAGCGGCAGCATTCACGTGCTCGGCCAGGACCTACGGTCGATCTCGAACCGCAAGGTGCCCTACTTTCGCCGCAACATGGGCGTGGTCTTTCAGGACTTTCGCCTGCTGCCGAACAAGACGGTGTTCGACAACGTCGCGTTCAGCCTGCAGGTGATCGGCAAGAGCCGCGGCTTCATTCAGGAAGCCGTGCCCGACACCCTCAAAATGGTCGGGCTGGCCGAAAAGGCCCAGCGCCTGCCGCACGAACTCTCCGGTGGTGAGCAGCAGCGCGTGGCCATCGCCCGCGCCATCGTGAACAAGCCGCAGATTCTGCTGGCCGACGAGCCCACCGGAAACCTCGACCCCACCACGAGCGCCGAGATCATGTCGCTGCTCGCGAGCATCAACGCGGGCGGCACTACCGTGATCATGGCCACCCACGAGGCCGGCATCGTCGACAAGATGCAGCGCCGCGTGATCGAACTCGTGAACGGCGAGATCGTGCGTGACGAACGCCAGGGCGGCTACGCCACCGCTTCTATTCCCGTCGTACTTCCCGCAGCCATAGCGGATGCCCCCACCAGCGCCCCCGCGCCCGTCGCGTCGGTCTACGCCCGGCCGGCTGCTGCACCCGAACCAGCGTTGACGCATCCGTCTGCCCCGGTTCCGGAGACCAGCGTGTCGCTCCACCAGGCTGCGGCAGCTGCCGTCGCGGCGGCGTCGACCGCGGAGCCCGAGCCGGTCGCCGCGACCCGCGTGGCCCCGGTGCCCGCCGTTGACGACGAGGTTCCGCCGATGACGCGCCCGGTGCTTCCGGTTGCCCCAAACGATGCCCCAGAGCAGCTCACCCTCGCCGAGAAACTCGGCCTGCGGGCGCCGGGGGAGAAACCCGACCAAACGGGCGAGCAGAACGTGGGGCCGACCCGATGAGGCTCGGTCTGGTGCTGTCCGAGGCTGCGAACGGGCTGCGGCGCAACGCCTCGATGGTCGTCTCCGTCGTGCTCGTCACCTTTATCTCGCTCACTTTCGTCGGTGCGGCCATTCTCATGCAGATGCAGATCGGCCAGATGAAGAACTTCTGGTACGACAAAGCTCAGGTCGGCATCTACATGTGCTCCGACATCTCGCCCGGCGAAACCTGCACCGGCGGCGACGCGTCGCCGGAGCAGATCGCCGCGGTCGAGGCTCAGCTGAAGTCGCCGACACTGGCGCCGTTCATCGACAACTACTATTTCGAGACGCACGAGCAGGCGTTCGAGAACTTCAAGAAGCAGTTCGCCGGCAACCCGGTCGCCGACTATGTCACGGCCGACCAGCTCAACCAGACCTTCTGGGTGAACCTGAAGGATCCGTCGCAGTCAGCGGTGCTGGTGGAGAGCCTATCGGGGGTCGCTGGTGTTGAAAATGTCGCTGACCAGCGTAAATACCTTGACCAGATCTTCTCAGTGCTCAACGTGGCCAGCTATACGGCCATCGGAATCGCCGGTTTGATGCTGATTGCGGCGGCGCTGCTGATTGCCACGACCATCCGTTTGTCGGCGTTCTCCAGGCGGCGAGAACTCGGCATCATGCGGCTGGTCGGTGCCAGCAACCGCTTCATTCAGACACCGTTCATTCTGGAGGGCGTGTTCGCTGCCCTGCTTGGCTCGCTGCTGGCGGGAGGTGCGATCGTGGCGCTCGTATACTTCTTCGTGCAGGGCTATCTCGGCGCGAGGCTCACCGGCTTCGCCCTGGTCGGCATGGATGATGCGCTCGTCGTGGTGCCGATCCTGCTCGTGGTCGGTGCGGTGCTGGCCGCCTTCTCGGCGAACTTCGCGATCACCCGCTACCTCAAGGTCTAACGTTTAAGCGGATGCCGCTAGACTGGTGGGCTGTCTACCGGATCGGCCGGCGGCATCCGTTTGAATGAAAAGAATTGAGGTGAGGTGCATGCCCAGGGAACGTGGCGAAAAGGTCGTGGCGACCAACCGCAAGGCCCGACATGACTACCTCATCAGTGACACTTACGAGGCCGGGATGGTCTTGAGCGGCACCGAGGTGAAGTCCCTGCGCGCCGGGCGAGCGACCCTCGTCGACGGCTACGCCTTCATCGAGGGCGGCGAGGCCTGGCTGGATGCGGTGCACATTCCGGAGTACTCCGGCGGATCGTGGACCAATCACCCGCCGCGTCGTAAGCGCAAACTCCTTCTGCACAAGAAAGAGATCGTGAAGATCAGCCACAAGACCAAGGAGGGCGGTTACACGCTCATTCCGCTGCGAATTTACTTCGCGGACGGTCGGGCCAAGGTGGAGATCGCCGTGGCCAAGGGCAAGAAGGAGTACGACAAGCGCCAGACGTTGCGCGAACGCACCGACAAGCGCGAATCGGATCGCGCCATGTCGGCGCAGCGCCACTTGGGCGACTAGGCGCCCCAGGCCTTCTGTTGTAAGATAGGGGGCTGCACCGAAACTGGTGCAGATTGGTAACTCAACAGCGTGTGACACGAACCCGTCGCTCTGCGCTTTAAGGCGTGCGATGTGTATGGGGATGATCGGTTTCGACATTGTTTGCGCAATTGTGAGAAGCGGGTCGAGGATGCAGGGTTATCTCGTAAACGATCTCTGCAAAACAATAAGTGCCAAATCAAACCGCACTGACTTCGCTCTCGCTGCCTAAGCGAAAGCACTAACGAAGTCCGCCAGACCGGGAATGCTCTCTACCCTGATCCTGACGCCATTTAGAGAGCTTGCTTCTACATTGAGCCACGGGGCGTAGAGGGACTTAAACGAAGGCTGGGCCTGTCGGAGTAGATGCCAGTGGCAAATTCCGGGGCCGAGAAAGCGATTTCACTGGATACACCCGTAGAAGGCATATGACCACAGCAGTGGACCGGGGTTCAATTCCCCGCATCTCCACCATAGGTTCTGTCACACGCTGTTGAGCTTCCGCGCTCTACTGAGGCCGCCTAATTGGGCGGCCTCAGTATTTTCAGCGCACTATTTAGGCACCCTGATCGTGCCGGGACAGTCTTGGTAGCGGTGGTGGCGTTCAGAACTGCGGAAATTTCTGTCCAGAGCTGTGGATTTCGGCACTTCCAGGCCGATTTCGCGGAAATCTCCGCAGGTGCAGCGTTCAGGGCGTGGTGGGTCAGCGCAGGCGCAGGCCGATCGCGGTGCGGATGGGGTCGCGCTGACCCCCGGAGTGCACGATGAAGTCGCCGTCGACCGTGAGCTGGCTCGCGTGGCAGCGCAGAGCCGCCGCGACGGTGTCGTGTTGGGTCTCGAGGTCGAACCATTCAGCATCCGCTGTGGGGGTGTCGATGATCTCGGCGTAGGGGATCGCGAGGCTGCGGCTGGCGCGGAGGGCGGCGTCGTGCACGCGCACGTGATCGGGATGGCCGTAGCCGCCCGTGGCGTCGTAGCTGATGACGAGGCTCGGTCGCACGTGTCGGAGAATGGCGACGAGGTCAGTGGTGATCTCGGAGAGCGGTGCGCGAGCGAGGGCATCCGCTTCTGAACCGGCGGCCGGGCCGGCCAGCCCGGGACGTATCCACTCCATGCCGGAGTCACGGTAGCGGCGTGCGGGCAGCCCGGGCGCGCGGGCCGGTTTGTCGCCGAGCCAAAAGCCGTCGTTGATGCCGAGGGTGAAGGCGGCGCGTTCGAGTTCGCGCTCGCGCTCTTCCGCCAGGGCGGGGGTGCCGGCAAGCATCGAGAGCGACCCGGCAACGACTTCACCGCGCTCACCGCGCGTGGCGGTGACCAGGCTGATACGGATGCTGCGGCTCGCCAGATACGCGATCAGCCCGCCGGTGCTGATGGTCTCGTCGTCGGGGTGCGCGTGTACGAACAGCACCGAGGTGACGGAGTCGAGAATGCTCATACGTCAATCAATCGGTGGCCGGACGGCGGGTACGGATCGACGAGGTCGTCGTGGTGGATGGCGTCGACGAGGGTGTGCAGAGGCTCGCCGCTTCCGCCCCACTGCAGCGAGATGATCTCGGCAGCGATCGAGACGGCCGTCTCTTCGGGCGTGCGCGAGCCGAGGTCGAGCCCGATCGGGCTGCGCAGCCGGGCGAGCTCGGTGTCGGTCACGCCGACCTGGCGCAGGCGTTCCAGGCGGTCGAGGTGCGTGCGCCGCGATCCCATCGCACCGATGTACGCCACCGGTGGGCCGTGCAGGGCCGCTTCGAGAAGGGGAACATCGAATTTAGGGTCGTGGGTGAGCACACAGATGACGGTGCGGGGGTCGATGAGGCCGCCGACGATCTGCTCCCGCAGGTAGCGGTCTGGCCAGCTGACGATGACTTCGTCGACGCCGGGAAACCGGGCATGGGTGGTAAAGACCCCGCGGGCGTCGCAGACCGTGACCCGGTAGCCGAGAAAGGTGCCGAGGCGGGCCAGGGCGGTGGCGAAGTCGATCGCCCCGAACACGAGCAGGCGGGGCCGGGGCGCGTAGCTCGCGAAAAACACCTGCATGCCCTCGCCGCGTCGCTCGCCATCCGGGCCGTAGGTCAGCGTCGTGTTGCGACCGGCGGCGAGCAGTCCCTGGGTGTCATCGCCGATCGCGTGGTTCGCACGATCAGAGCCGAGGTCACCCTCGAACCCGTCCGGCCGCACCACGAGGTGTCGGCCGATCCAGGCGGCGTCCGGATGCTCGATCACCGTCGCGACGCCGACCGGACGCCCGGCAGCCACGTCGTCGTGCACCCCTTCGAGCAGGCTGAAGGTGTCGCGCGAGACGGGTTCAACGAAGACATCGAGGATTCCGCCGCAGGTGAGCCCCACCGCGTACGCGTCGTCGTCGCTGATGCCGTAGCGCACGAGCTGCGGCACGCCGTCTTCGGCCACCTGGGTGGCCAGTTCGTAGACGGCGCCTTCGACGCACCCGCCCGAGACCGAGCCGGCCACGGTGCCGTCCGCGCTGACCAGCATGGAGGCACCGGCCGGGCGCGGCGCGGACTGGAAGGTGCGCACAACCGTGGCCAGACCGGCGGTAGCACCGTTCTGCCAACCGCTGAACAGAGTATCCAGTACTTCACGCATCGTGGTCTCCCTTCGCTCTAGCGGCCGGACGCGCGCCGACCGATTTGGTATGCGATGAACGCTACCGTGGCCAGCAGTCCCAGAAGTTTCACCGGGTCGCTCAGCTGGTCGGTGATGACGCCTTTGACCAGGGTCATGGCGTCCAGGCTCGGCGCCGCAGCGGGTGCCGAACGGTGCGGGGCCGCCCGGTGCCCGCCGGCGGGTGCGACGCGGGGCGGCACCGGGCGGGGCGGCAGGCCGGGCCGGGCCGGGGCATCCGCTGTGACGTCGGGCAGCGTGTCGGCGGCGGGGGCGTCTCCCGGCGGAATGTCGGTCACATCGGTGACCGCCCGCGGGGAGGCCTGCGCGAGGGTGGCTGGATCGTCGACGTGGTCGCCGACGGGAGTTGCAGTGCTGCCGTCGTCAGACCCGCCGCTCTCGATCAGCTCCTGCAGATTGCCGGCAAACAATCCCATCATCTGCTCGGTGACGCTGCTGATGACGCCTTTACCCATGGCCGCAGCCTTGCCCGACAGGGACAAGTCAGCACTGACCGTGCCCTGGGTCACGCCGTCGGTTTCGACCAGCACGAGCGTGACCGTGGCCTGGGCCGTGCCCTGCCCGCGAGTTTCCTGAGCCTTGCCCGAGAAGACGGCGCGGTGCGTGTCAGCGTCGCGCTCGTCGACATTCATCTGGCCGCGGTACTGCATGGTCACTGGGCCGAGTTTGACCTTCATACCCACCTGGTAGTTGTCATCGGAGAGCTTGTTCAGAATCTGCGCTCCCGGCACGCAGCCGGCGACACGCTCGAAGTCCATCAGGGTGTTCCACACCGTGTCGACGGGGGCGGCGACGGTGAAGGTGGTGTCGATTTGCATCAGGGTGTCCTCTGCTGAGTCATGACGATTGGGTGGGAAGTTGGTCGGCGAGCGGATGCCAGCGGGTTGTTCTCCGATAGGTCGCCGCGAATTGCGGCCGCCACCTCGGCAAGGGCGACGTAACTGTGCCCGCTGACGAAGGCGTCGCAGTAGGGCAGGGCGGCGGCCATGCCCCCGACCAGTGGCCGGTAGTCCACGGCGGCCTTGCGCGGATTCACCCAGACGATGCGGTGCGCGAGACGGCGGAGCCTCGCCATCTGAGCGTCGACGTCGCCCGGGTCGTCCTGCGCCCAGCCATCGGAGAACACCACGACCACCGCTCCCCGGGCCAGGCCGCGGCGTCCGAAGTCGTCGATGAACCGACGGATGCTGGTCGCCAGCCTGGTGCCGCCGGCCCAGTCGGTCGCGGTGGCGGCCGCCTGCGCGAGCGCCTGGTCCGGGTCGCGCAGCGCGAGCTGCCGGGTCAGGCGGGTGAGGTGGGTCGAGAACACGAAGGCTTCGGCGCGGGCGCCGGAGGCAGCGCCCTGCAACAGCGAGAGGAACACCCGGGTATACGGCTCCATCGAACCGGACACGTCGCAGAGCAGTACGAGCCGTCGCGGTTTCGGGCGGCGCCGAGTGAAGTGCAGGGCGATCGGGTCGCCGCCTGTGCGCTGCGCGGCCCGAACAGTGCGGGCCAGATCGAGCCGGTCACGGCTGTGTGGCGTCGGATGCGCGCGCCGACTGATCCGGGTCGGCGTCGACAACACGATGCGGGCCACGAGCTGGCGCAACCGGGCCAGCTCCTCGGGCGCGAGATCGGCGAAGGCCATCTCGTGCAGGTGCTCGTCACGGGACGCCATGGCGAGAATGGCATCGCGCTCGGGGCCGTCGCTGTCGTCGCTCGAGTCCGCGCCGGGCAGCGGCGCGGGTGGGCTGGCCTCGGATTGAGGCTCGGGAGCGCCGGCCGGTCGGTTGGTCGGCGGGGCGGCCTTCGTGCGGGTTTCGGAGCCGATCGCCGGGGGAGCGTTGGGGTCGCCGCGGCTTTCGGCCGGGTCGAGCCGGCCGTCGAACACGGCGCTGAACACCGCGTCGAAGCGGTTGAGGTGCTGCTGCCGGGAGACGAACACGATGCGGCAGGCCCAGTACAGGGCGGCCCGGTCGGTCGGGGGGATGAGTCGAAGCGCCTCGGCCAGCCGGGCGGCCCGGTCGGGCGAGACCGGAAGCCCCGCCCGGTGCAGGGCGGTGCTGAAGCCGGCGGCGAGAGCCGCCGCTTCGACCGGTGGGTGCCGCACGCGGTCAGGCACCGGCAGCCTCGGCGACCCACGCGGAGCCGCGGGACGCTACCAGGTCGAGATCGTCCCGGTTCTTCAGCACGGAACCCCAGGTCTGCTCGACCGCGCGGGCGCTGAGCTGTTCGATTCCGAGCACGCCGAGGGCGCTCACCCAGTCGATGGCCTCGGCGATTCCGGGCGGTTTGACCAGGTCGAGCGAGCGCAACCGGGTGATCGCGGCCGCGGCATCCGTCGCGATGGCCTGCGAGCTGCTGGGCACCCGACGCCGCACGATCTGCGCGATCCGCTCCGGACCGGGGTAGTCGATCCAGTGGTACAGGCAGCGCCGGGTGAGGGCATCGTGCAGGTCGCGGGTGCGGTTGCTGGTGAGAATCACGATCGGCGGGTGGGTGGCCTCGACGGTTCCGAGCTCGGGAATGGTCACGGCCGCCTCGGCAAGCAGCTCGAAGGTGAAGGCTTCGAACTCGGCGTCGGCGCGGTCGATTTCGTCGAGCAGCAGCACGGCCGGGCGCGGGCCGGCATGCTCGATCGCCCGCAATAGCGGGCGGCGAAGCAGGTAGTCCCGCCCGAACAATTCCGTTTCGGCCAGTTCAACGCCGCGCGCCTCCGCCAAACGGATACCGAGCAGCTGCCGCGGGTAGTTCCACTCGTACAGGGCTTCTCCGGCGCTGATTCCCTCGTAGCACTGAAGCCGAAACAGTTCGGTGTCGAGCAGCCGGGCCAGCGCCTTGGCAATCTCGGTCTTGCCGACCCCGGGTTCGCCCTCGAGCAGCAGCGGCTGCCGCATGCGCACGGCCAGAAACACCGCCGTTGCGAGGCCCTCATCGGCCAGATAGTCCTCGGCGTCGAGGGCGTTCTGCAGCGCGGCGACGGAGGGGACCAGTTCGGCCACGGAATCCGCGCTCATTGCTCGCACCATTGGCGACAAGGCAGGGCTCTAGCGCGCGGTCGCATACCGCTCCGGATTCGCCAGAAACGCTGTGCGGCATCCCGCCGCACAGAAATACACGTTCTCGCCGCCATGCTCCACCTGCAATGACGAGGGCAGCGCGGCCACCGTCATGCCGCAGACCGGGTCGATCGCGTTGCCAGCCGGTTCAGCGGCGTTCGCCGCGTCAACTGCAGCAGCATGAGACGGATGCCCGCGCCCGGCCCGTTCCTGCACCAGCTGCGCGAAAATGGACACCGCGATCTCGCCGGGCGTGCGCGCCCCGAGGTCGAGCCCGGCCGGACTGAACACCCGCGCGCGCTGTTCGGGCGACACGTCGAGCGAGGCGAGTACCGCCGCGCCCCGCTTCGGACTGGCCACGAGCGCGATATAGGGCACCCCGGCAGCCAGGGCGGCCAGCAGCGGCGGCTCTTCGTCGCGGCCGTGGGACGCGACGATGAGGGCGGCGTCGCCGGCCTGCGGGGCGGCGGTCGCGCCATCCGCTTGCACGAGGTCGAAACCCACGAGCGGTGCCAGGGCGGCGAGTGCGTCGGCGTCGGGGGTCGACCCGACGACGACGAGGCTCGGCAGCGGAATGCGCGGTTCGAGAAAGATCTCGATCGCGCCGCCGCTCACGCAGGGGTTGGAGACCTCGACGGCGCCGTCTTCCACAATGCTCGACGGCGCACCCGCCACGACTTTGAGCAGCAGCGGCTGGCGGCTTTCGAGTACCTGCAGACTGTACAGGCGAACGGATGCCTCCACGCACGTTCCCCCGACGAACCCGTCAATCTCGCCGGTCGCGCGCACAAGCGCCGTGTCCCCGGCGTGCGCGCTCGTGGGGCGCTGGGCGCGCACGACCGTCGCGTGTACGAAGGCCTCACGGCGTGCAACGAGCTCCCGCTCCAGGGTTGCCTGGCCCACGGTTTACACCGGAGGTCTCGTGCGGCCTTGCATGGCCTCCCACACCCGGGCGGGCGTGCAGGGCATGTCCATGTGCACGACGCCAAACGGGGCGAGGGCGTCGACGACGGCGTTGACGACGGCCGGGGGAGAACCGACCGTGGCCGATTCGCCGACGCCCTTGGCGCCGATCGGGTGGTGCGGCGACGGAGTCACGGTGAAGCCGGTCTCCCAGTCGGGCACCTCCATGGCGGTGGGAATGAGGTAGTCCATGAACGAGCCGCCGAGGCAGTTGCCCTCGGCGTCGAATTCGATGAATTCCATCAGCGCCATTCCGACGCCGTCGGTGAGGCCGCCGTGAATCTGCCCCTCGATGATCATCGGGTTGATGCGGGTGCCGCAGTCGTCGACGGCGATGAACCGGCGTACCTTGACGTGACCGGTGCCCGGATCGACGTCGACGACGCAGATGTAGGCGCCGAACGGAAAGGTGAGGTTGGGTGGATCGTAGGTGACTTCGGCGTCGAGGTTGCCGTCGATGCCCTCTGGCAGTGCGACCGTGCCGTGGGCGCCCATCGCGATCTCGGCGATGGTTTTGCCCACGCTCGGGTCGCCCTTGACGAACCAGCGGCCCTTCTCCCATTCGAGGTCTTCCGGGCGGGTTTCGAGCATGGCCGCGGCGATGAACCGGGCCTTCTCCCGCACCTTGCGGGCCACGAGGGCCACGGCGGCGCCACTGACCGGGGTGGACCGGCTGCCGTAGGTGCCGAGGCCGAACGGGGTCTGGTCGGTGTCGCCGTGCACGACGTCGATGTCCTCCGGCGGAATGCCGATCTCCTCCGCCACGATCTGCGCGAACGTCGTTTCGTGGCCCTGACCCTGGCTCTGCACCGAGATGCGCACGACCGCCTTGCCGGTGGGGTGGATGCGCAGTTCGGCGCCGTCGGCCATGCCGAGGCCGAGAATGTCCATGTCCTTGCGGGGGCCGGCACCGACCGTTTCGGTGAAGAAGGAGATGCCGATGCCCATCAGTTCGCCGCGTTCGCGTTTTTCCTTCTGTTCGCGGCGCAGTTCGTCGTAGCCGGCCATCTTCATCGACAGCCGCATGGTGGGTTCGTAGTCGCCGGAGTCGTACTCCCAGCCGGTCTTGTTCGGGTAGGGAAATTGCTCGGGTTTGATGAAATTCTTCAGCCGCAACTCGGCGGGATCCATCTCGAGTTTGCGGGCCAGGATGTCGACCATCCGCTCGACCAGATAGACCGCTTCGGTGACCCGGAACGAACAGGCGTAGGCCACGCCGCCGGGTGCCTTGTTGGTGTACACGCCGGTGACGGTGCAGTGCGCAGCGGCAAGATCGTAGCTGCCGGTGAAGATGTGAAAGAAGCCGGCCGGATACTTGGTGGGCTGGGCGGTGGCGTTGAAGGCACCGTGGTCGGCGAGCACGTTGGTGCGCAGGCCTAAGATCTTGCCATCCTTGGTCGCCGCGATCTCGCCCTGCATGATGTAGTCGCGGGCGAACGAGGTGCTCATCAGGTTTTCGGAGCGGTCCTCGACCCATTTCACCGGTTTGCCGGTGACGATCGAGCCGACCACGGCGAGAATATAGCCCGGGTAGATGCCGACCTTGTTGCCGAATCCGCCGCCGATATCGGGGGAGACCACGCGAATCTTATGCTCCGGAATGCCGGAGACCATCGCGAACAGGGTGCGGTGGGCGTGCGGGGCCTGCGTGGTTTCGTACAGGGTGAGGCGGCCGTCGATGGGGTCGAAGTCGGCGACGGCGCCGCAGGTTTCCATCGGCGCCGGGTGCACGCGCGGGTAGACGATCTCCTGCGTGACCACGACGTCGGCGCTGGCGAAGACGGCATCCGTTTCGGCCTTGTTGCCGGCTTCCCAGTCGAAGATGTGGTTGTCGGTGCGGCCTTCGAGGTCGTCGCGAATGACCGGAGCGCCCGGATCCATGGCCTTGCGGGCGTCGACGACCGGCGGCAGTACGTCGTACTCGACCTGGATCAGTTCGAGGGCGTCGCGGGCCGCATAGCGGTCTTCGGCGACGACGAACGCCACCTCCTGGCCCTGAAAGCGCACCTTGTCGGTGACGAGAACGGCCTGAACGTCCATCGACAGGGTCGGCGCCCAGGCCAGGCCGAGTGCCTGCAGGTCGCTGCCGGTGATCACGGCGAGCACCTTGGGGTGCGCGAGGGCCTCGGTCGTGTCGATCGAGACCAGCCGGGCGTGGGCGACGGGAGCGCGCAGAATGGCACCGTGCAGCATGCCGGGCAGCACGATGTCGTCGACGTAGTGGCCCTTGCCGCGCACGAAGCGCGGGTCTTCCTTACGCTGCATGCGGCCGTGGCCGACGGGCCGATCGTGGTCGCCGGCGGCCGGGTTCGACGGGCGGTCCTCAAGGATGGTCATGCGTGCACCTCTTCATCAGTTGTTTCAGCGGTGGCCCCGACCGGATGCTCGGCCGCCCACTGAATGGACCGCACGATGGTGGCGTAGCCGGTGCAGCGGCAGATCTGGCCGGAGATGGCTTCGCGAATCTCCAGTGGTTCGGGATGCGGGTTGTGGTCGAGCAGCGCGCGGGCGGTGAGCATCATGCCGGGAGTGCAGAAACCGCACTGCAGTCCGTGCTCCTCCATGAAGCCCTGCTGCACCGGGTCGAGGGTGGCGCCGTTGGCGAGTCCCTCCACGGTCGTGATCGCATGCCCGTCGGCCATGGCCGCCAGTACCGTGCAGGATTTCACCGGCTGGCCGTCCATCAGCACCACGCAGGTGCCGCAGTTGGTGGTGTCGCAGCCCCAGTGCGTTCCGGTGAGTCGCAGGTCGTCGCGAATGAAGTGCACGAGCAACACCCGCGGTTCGATCTCGCGAGTGACGTCGGTTCCATTGATGGTCATGCTGATCTGCATTGGGCTCAACTCCTAAATCGTAATCTCGGAAACGGATGCCGCGGCGCGACGACAGGCCGCCCGCAAGACCCGACGGGTCAGTTCGTCGGCGAGGTGCCGCTTGTAGTCGATCGGGCCGCGCTGGTCGGCGAGGGGATCGCAGGCGAGGGATGCGAGGCGCCCGGCCTCGGTGAAGAGTTCCTCGGTGGGAGCCTGGCCGACCAGCACCGCTTCGACCTCGGTGACATTGCGGTCAAGTCCGACGGCGGTGAGTCCGACGGCCACCTGGCTGATCGCGCCGGCGGAGTCGAGGCTGACCGAAGCGCCGGCCGCGGCGACGGCCCAGTCGCCGACGCGGCGCTCGACCTTTTCGTAGGCACTGCTCGAGTCGGAGCGAATGGGTATGCGCACCTCGATCAGCAGTTCGTTCTGGGCAACGGCCGTCTCGTAGGGGCCGCGGTGGAAGTCGGCCATGGACAGCATCCGCTCACCGGCCGGACCGCGAACGACGGCCACCGCTTCGAGAACGTGACAGACCGTGGAGAGATCTTCGGCCGGGTCGGCCTGGCAGAGCGAACCGCCGATGGTGCCGCGGTTGCGCACGATCGGATCGGCGATGACCCGTTCGGCGTCGGTGATGATGGGAAACAGGCGCTTGACGTCGTCGGATTCCAGCAGGGTCGTGTGTCGGGTCATCGCGCCGATACGCAGCACGTCCTTATCGACGAGCAGGTAGTCGAGCTCGAACAGGTCGTTGATGTCGATCAGCCAGTCGGGGCGGGCGAGGCGCAGCTTCATCATGGGGAGCAGGCTGTGGCCGCCGGCGACGACCCGGGATTCGGCCCCGTGACGGTCGAGCAGGGCGAGAGCGTTGTCGACCGAACTGGCGCGAACATAGTCGAACGGAGCCGGAATCTGCACGGGCTTCTCCTCACTGAGAAGTTTCCATGGCACCGCGCATCGTTGCGCGACACCGTTGTGTGCCACAGCTTGCTCCCCGCTGCCGAGACTGTCAATATCGACCTAAGGGAAAGGTTATGAGCTGTGGCAATGACGCTGAATCAGCTGCGGGCCTTTGCCCTGGTGGCCCGACTCGGGTCGCTGCGTGCGGCCGCGGCCGCCCTGAACATCAGCGAACCGGCGGTGTCGTCGTCGCTCGCCGCGCTGCGCCTCGACCTCGGTGACGCCCTGTTTGTGCGTGCCGGCGCCGGCATCGCCCTGACCGCCGGCGGGCGGGCGCTCGCCGACCACGCCCAGGAGATCGTGGGCCTGGCCGACCAGGTTCGCTGGGAGGTGTCGCACGCCGAGGAATCCACCGCGAACCTTCGGGTCGTCGCCACGGCCGGGTTCGCCGAGCACGCGGCCGGTCGGCTGCTCGACGCGTTCACCCGTCGGGTGCCCGGTCATTCTGGCGGCATCGATGTGGTGGTCGAGTCCGCCGATGACGTGGGGTCGCTGCTGCAGGACCACGCCTGCGACGTGGCGCTCGGAGCGAGGCCGCCGCAGGGAAACCAGCTGGAAGTGGTGCCCTTTCTGCGCTACCAGCGGGTGCTGGTGGCCGCGCCGGAGCATCCGCTCACCCGGCTGCCGGCGTCGCTCACCGCACTCCTGAAAGAACTGTGGTTCAGCGGTCCGGCCGGGGTGGAGGAGTTCACCGCCGAGAGCCGCTGGCTGGCGGCATCGTTTCTCGCCTCAGCGCTCGGAGTGCCAGAGATCGTGCCGCTCAGCAGCGAAACGGATGCCCTCGCCGCGGTTCGCGACGGCGAGGGCATCATGCTCGCGTTCATGCACATCGTGCGGGCCGAGGTGGCGGCCGGATCGCTCGTGGTGCTGCCGATGCCGAACACGCCGATTGCCGGGTTGTGGTGTGCGAGCACCCTCGATCACGGTCGGGCACCGGCCGCAGCGCGCACCCTGCAGCGGTTCGTGACGACCGCCGAGGCCACCGCAGCGATGCTCGCTCCTGGCGGTTCCCGCGGCGTCGCGCGTCGCGGCAGCAAGGTGCACGTGGCCCTCTGGAGCTGAGTCTGAGTAGACTGGGGTGTATGGCAAACTCACAGCTTCGTGACAATTCAGCGTCCGCGTCCTCCCTCACCGGGTTCGTCGGCGGGGGACTGCTGCTCGCCTCGGTCGTCGTCACGGTGATCTCGCAGCCCGCACTGTTCGCCTATATCGGACTGATCGGCCCGGCTCTGTTCGCCGCGGCCCTACTGGTGTTCGCCTTCGGGGTGCGGGGCGTGGGCAGCGTCACAGCGCGCCGTCCGGTGGGCACGACAGCTCTGGTTCTGCTGGCGTTCTGGCTGTTTCTCGGGTCGGTGCAGAGCGTCGTCATCAGCGACTTCTTCTCGAACGATCCCGCTCCGACCCTGCTGATGGCCTTCTCCTACGCGGACTCGTACG
This sequence comes from Cryobacterium sp. N21, assembly GCF_002929575.1. Lineage (NCBI taxonomy): Bacteria > Bacillati > Actinomycetota > Actinomycetes > Micrococcales > Microbacteriaceae > Cryobacterium > Cryobacterium sp. N21. The sequence goes on from NZ_PJJQ01000034.1 coordinate 411,305, forward strand.
TGCAATTCGCCCTCGCGCTGGTGGCCGTCATGCAGATCGCCCGGATCGGCGCCGTGCCGTCCCCGTTCAACTGGGTGCCGGCCTGGGCGGTAGGCGCGGCCACCGCAACCTGGCTGCTCTCCCAACTGCTGGGCGCGGGCCTGGCCACCTTGACCGGACCGAATCTGGTGGTCTGGGTTCTGATCGGACTGGACGGCCTGGTGCGGATCGGCGGCATGATCCTGCTCGGCGTCATCGCCATCGTTCTCGCCGATCGGGTCAATCGCAGCACCGTTGCCGCCCCGCCCCTGATCGGGGCCGACCAGGTCTGATCCAGCGCCTGACAGCGTCAGGGGCGCCGCGACCATGCTTTCCAGAAGCGGGCTTGGGCGCTTGAAGCCTGCTCCTGCTCCTTCGCGTGCAGCCGGCCATAGCTGAAGGTGTTCTCCCCGCGCAGGTAGGCTTCGACCCCGCCGCGCTTGAGCAGGCGATCACGGGCGATGACGCTGTCGTGCTGTTCGCCCAGGATGGTCTGCAGCTTCTGGGCGAAGCGGCTCACTCGGGCCGAGCGCTTGGGGCTGAGCGGATGCGCCGTCTCGGCCGCGTAGCGCAGCCGCTTGGCGCGCTTACGAGCGGTGTGCAGGGCGAGATCCCGTTCCGATCCAGGCACGGTCTTGGCGGCCAGGCGCACGGCTCGGCGCAATTTCTTCCACTCCTTGGTGACCAGGGCCGGTACGACGACCCGGGCGTCCTGGTCGGCCGCGGCGGTGAACGGCGGAGTGGCGACGAGGGAATCGAGGGCGTCGAGCAGTCGAAAGTAGCGGTGGCTGTCGAGGGCGGTGACGAGCGTGAGTTGCGCGGAGTGGGCATCCGTTTCGGAGCGGCTTTCGAGGCGTTCGCGAATCGGGCCGAGGAGCAGCGCGGGGGATTCGCGATCGAGCAGGCCGACCAGGTGCCGCTGCAGTACCTCTTCGTCGCGAGAGCCGCCGAGCACGGCGGCGAGCCAGCCGAGTTCGGTGCGGAGATGCTGCACGACCCCGGGATCAACGAGCGAACGATAGGTGGCCAGCACCGAGCGTAGCCGACGGGTGGCCACGCGCATCGCGTGCACAGAGCCGGCAGCGTGCTGGCGAACCTGCGGGTCGTGCCGGCGGATGACACCGATCTGCTCGGTCAGGCTGGCCAGCAGAACGTTGCCGGCCGGGCCGTTCGGGGTGGGACGGCGCTGCTTTGTGGTGCTCTCTGCCGGGAACCGGTCGCCGAGGGCGCGGGCGAGCTTGGAGGCGTGCTGTGACACGAGGATGCCGCCGCTCGCGAGCACAGACTGGCCAGCATCGAGCAGGTCCTCCGGTCCGTCGACGAGTTCGATCTCCCATTCACGCCAGGCGGCCGAGGCGGGTTCGTGAAGGAGCCGTTGGGCCTCGACCCGGTCGTCGCAGAGCACGGCGAGGGTTTCGCCGCCGGCGCCGATCAGGGCGTGCACGACGCGGGTGGTGCCGAGGTGCACCACGGGAACGAGCGGGGAGTCGCGGGTGTAGACCCGCACGAGCTGGGCGAGCGACCCGGGTACGGCATCCGCTTCGTCCTGCAGGTGTTTGCCGATGGGAGCGTGTACTTCGCGTCGGCGTCCGACGCCCTGCGGCAGTTTGAGGTGCCAGCCCGCGTCGTCGCCGCCGGTGCGGCGGCGCAGGGTGATGTGCGCACGCGCCAGCACGAGGTCGTTCGTGTCGAAGTAGACGGCCGCGAGGTCATGGGTTACCGGTTCGGCGACGGCCTGCACGCCGGGCAGATTGTTCAAGCGCGGCAGCAGGGCCAGCTCGTCGACGTCAAACTTAAGTTCTATCTCGATACCACCATTAGCGTCCACGGTTCAAACCTAGCGCGGTCGCGCCAGGCTTGAACCGTGCGGTGGGTCAGGCGTTGGCGAGCCACAGGTCGGGGCCGAAGATTTCATAGTGGATGCGATCGGCTGGCACGCCGGATTCCAGCGCCTGGGAGCGCAGGCTGCGCATGAACGGGAGCGGTCCGCACAGGTAGATCGAGGCATCCGCCGGGATGGTCACGTTCGCGAGGGACATGAAGCCCTCGTGGTGGCCAGCGCTCGGGATCTCCAGCCAGAGCTCGAGTTCGGCCGCCTCGAGCAGGGCGACGTCTTCGTTCATCTGGTCGCGCAGCGCCCAGCGCTCGAGGGTACTCTCGGCGTGCAGCACGAGCACCTCGCGCTTGGAGCCGGTGTCCACCAGGGAGCGCAGGATGGAAGCGCTGGGCGTGCAGCCGATTCCGGCCGAGGCCAGGATCAGCGGTCCGGTGCCGTGGTCGAGGGTGATGTCGCCGCACGGAACGGAGAGGATGAGGGTATCGCCGACCTGCACGTCGCGGTGCAGCACGGGGGAGACCTCACCGTCGGCATCGAGCTTGGTGGTGAAGACGCGGGTCGTGGCCGTGCCGGCCGAGAGGGAATACTGACGCACCTGACGGATGCCGTCGGGCATGACCGCGGTGACGCTGACGTACTGGCCTGGCAGGGCGGGCGTCACGGGGGTATCGTCGGCGGGTTCGAGGGTGAACGTTATGGCGTCGGTTCCGGCCGCTTCCTTCTTTACGACGATCCACGGGGCGAGCGGCTTATCGCTGGCGAGGCCGGAGTAGAGGCCCTTCTCCATCTTGATCAGGGCGTGGGCCATCAGCCAGTACACCTCGGTCCAGGCGGCGGCGATCTCGGCGGTGATGACGTCGCTGAGTTCGTCGGCGATGCCCTCGAAGAGGTACTTGTAGACGATGTCGTACTGCTCGGGCTGAATATCGAGCGAGACGTGCTTGTGGGCGATGCGGGAGAGCATGGCCTCTGGCGTGGTGTCGGGGTTCTGCAGCAGATGGGTCGCGAAGACGGCGATGCTGCCGGCCAGCGCCTGCTGCTGCGAGCCATTCTTCTGGTTGGACCGGCTGAACAGCCCGTCGAACAGTTCGGGGTGGGCCGTGAGCATGCGGTGGTAGAAGTTTTTCGCGATCTCGGGCATCCGCTCACCGACCAGCGGCAGGGTCGCTTCGATGAGTGGTTGGGACTGGGGCGAAAGCATGAATACTCCTTCTGCGTGTCGGCACCCGTTTGTGGGGGCCTTCATTTAAAGTAGCATTTGATATACCAATTAAACGGGTGTTTTCTACAAGTCGTAGAAATTAGGGACTTTAGTCCTACCGCACCAAACCCAGTTCGACCAGCACTGGACCGTTCGCTTTTCCGTGCGGGAGGCTGGAGATAACGAGGTCATCCAGCTCGCGGTAGAAGGCTTCCCGCGCGCGGCGCAGGGCGCCGCGGAGGCCGCATCCGCTGATCAACGGGCAGGGACCGTTGGGGGTGTCGCAGGCGGCGAGGTCGGTGCGCGTGTCGAGGGTGCGCAGGAGCGCTCCAACCGTGACCTCACGGCCGAGCGCGCTGATACGCACGCCGCCGTTTCGGCCGCGCAGCGCCTCGACCAGACCGAGTTCGCGCAGGCGCAGCAGCGCCTTGCTCACGTGGTTGTAGGGCGTGCCGACCTCGGCGGCGACGACCCGCGAGGTGAACGTCACGCTCTCCGGTGCCGCTGTAAGCAGCATGACCACCCGCAGGCAGACGTCGGCAAAAGCGTTGATCCTCATGCCTCAACTGTAAGGGCGACGGTTCCACTGTCGATATGAGAGAGAATGGGGTAAGTGAACACTGAGTCGGAGACGCTGTTTGAGATAATCCGCTTTGTGGACCTGGCTGGCGTGCTGGCCAACGCCATTCTTGGCGGCGTCGCGGCCCGCACCGCACGCCTCGATATTGTCGGTTTCGTGGTGCTCGCGATTATGAGCGGGCTCGGTGGCGGAATGATTCGCGACACCCTGCTGCAGCAGGGCACCCCGGCCGCCCTGCTTGACCCGGCCTACCTGATCTGCGCGATTCTCGGCGGGGTCATCGCGTACTTCGTCACGTTCAACGGCCGCTGGACCCGACGCGTGCTGCTGCTGCTCGACGCGCTCGCCGTGGGCTGCTGGTCGGCGGTGGGTGCCCAGAAAGCGCTCGAGGCCGGTCTCGGCTGGCTGCCGGCCATTCTGCTCGGCATCATCACCGCGGTCGGCGGCGGCATGGTGCGCGACATTATGCTGCTCAAGGTGCCGACGATTTTCGGCGGCAACACGCTCTATGCCACGAGCGCCCTGCTGGCGAGTACCGAGATGGTCATTCTAAGCAAGCTCGGGTTCGTGGCGATCGGAACCGCCGTAGCCATTCTCAGCGGCTCGGGGCTGTCGCTGCTGGCCAAACGCTACGGCTGGATTCTGCCGACCGGCTACGCACTGCGCATACCGAAGCCCATTCTGCTGCTGAATCCCCGGGCCTGGCGCCAGCGCCGGCTCGACGCGCGCAACGCCCGCAACGGCATTTTCCCCGACGATCCGGGTGCGTCGGTCTAACTGGGCTGCGTGGGATTCAGAACCGCGAGCGTCGCCGCGTGCAGCAGTCCGTTGGTGGCCAGGGCGCTGCCGTGCCACGGGCCGGGCTGGCCGTCGGCCGAGGTAAAGGTGCCCCCGGCCTCCTGCACGATCGGGGCCAGAGCCGCCATGTCGTAGGGCTGCAGGTCGAATTCGCCGGCCACGTCGAGGTGGCCTTCGGCCAGCAGCATGTACGACCACATATCGCCATAGGCGCGGGTACGCCAGACCTGGCGGGAGAGCGTCACGAGCTCGTCCAGGTGCCCGGCTTGGTCCCACTGCTGCAGGCTGCCATAGCTGATGGAGGCCTCGGCGAGGGTCTCGATGCCGGAGACGTGCAGGCGGGTGGGGGCGGCATCCGCTTCTCGTCTATCGCTTGACCAGGCGCCGCTGCCGGCCGCGGCCCACCAGCGTTTACCAAGGGCGGGGGCGCTGACCACGCCGAGAACGGGCACGCCGTCAATGGCGAGGGAGATGAGGGTGGCCCAGATCGGGATACCACGCAGGAACCCGGCGGTGCCGTCGATGGGGTCGATGATCCACTGGCGCGTGGTCGACCCGGCCGTGCCGAACTCTTCGCCGAGGATGCCGTCGTCGGGGCGGTGCTCGGCGAGCAGGGCGCGGATGGCGCGCTCGACGGCCTGGTCGGCATCCGTTACCGGGGTGCGGTCGGGTTTGGTCGTCACGACGAGGTCGAGCGCGGTGAAGCGGGCGCGGGAGATGGTGTCGGCGGCGTCGGCGAGGGCCAGGGCCAGCTGGAGGTCGTCGGAGAGGGCGTAAATTCGCGGTTCGGTCACCCTTCCAAGGATAGTAATTTCGTGAGCGGATGCCGGTCCTTCGTGCGTTCCCGCCTCGATTGGCGTCGGGCCCCCGTAGGGTGTTAGGGTTACACGTTGCCGCGGGTCATTCCCGGCTTTCATACGCACCTCTAGCTCAATTGGCAGAGCAACTGACTCTTAATCAGTGGGTTCCCGGTTCAAGTCCGGGGGGGTGCACCACCAGCCCCGCTGTCACTGCTTTTGCAGTGCGGCGGGGCTTTTTTGTACCGTTTCGCGGCTCTGCGCGCCCGATCTCGTGGCACGTGTTTGCGAAGGTGGCACTGGTTTGAACACGTGCCAACTTCTCAAACGCGGGCCATGAAGAATGTCGCGCCACCGCACCTCGTTAGACTGGGCCGCACCGCACCTCCGACCCGCAGCGACGCGGAAAGGTCCCTATGCCCCGCACGGATTCGATCACCACAACCTCCGATGACAGCACGAGGGCGGCGTCGGCGACCGGCGCCGGCGCATCCGCTGTCTCTGACAACGAGGTGCTGCTGCAGCGGGACGGCCCGCTGGCCCGCATCGTCCTGAACCGGCCGAATGCCCTCAACGCTCTGACGCACGGCATGATCCGCACCATCGCCGCAGCCCTCACCGACTGGGCCGACGACCCCGCCGTGCAGACCGTGCTGCTCACCGGCAGCGGTGACCGCGCCCTCTGCGCCGGCGGCGACATCGTCTCGGTCTACCGCGACGCCCGCACCGACCCCGACGAGAACGCCCGATTCTGGGCCGACGAATACACCCTGAACGCCCAGATCAAGCGGTACCCCAAACCGTTCGTCGCCCTGATGGATCGCATCGTGCTCGGCGGGGGAGTCGGCCTGTCTGGTCACGCTTCGCACCGCGTCGTCACCGAACGCACCAAACTGGGAATGCCGGAGACCACCATCGGCTTCGTACCCGACGTCGGCGGCACCTACCTGTACTCGCGGACCCCCGGCGAACTCGGCACCCACCTCGCCCTCACCGCCGCAACCATGACCGGCGCCGACGCCATCGCTCTCGGCCTCGCCGACAGCTTCGTCGAATCCACCCAACTCGAATCCCTCGCCGACGCCCTCAAGCGGATGCCCGCTGCCGCGGCCATCGCCGAGCACGCGTCGACCGTGCCGCCGGCCCCACTGCTGGCCGAGCGCGCCTGGATCGATGAGTGCTATGCCGGCAACGACGTGGCCACGATCATCGACCGGTTGCAGACATCATCCGTCACTGCGGCCGATGACGCGGCCGCCGCGATTCTGGCCAAGTCGCCCACCGCGCTGCGCGTCACCCTCGAATCCCTGCGTCGCGCCCGCGATCTCAGAACCCTCGAAGAGGTGCTCGAGCAGGAATACCGAGTGTCGCTGCGCATGGTGGCCGGCCACGATGTGATCGAGGGTATTCGCGCCCAGGTCATCGACAAGGACCGCAACCCGGCGTGGCAGCCGAGCACGCTGTCCGACGTCTCCGACGCCGACATGCAGGCGTACTTCGCACCGCTGGGAGAGCGCGAACTGCGCTTGCCGCGCAGTAAGACCCACGAAACCAGACAGACCACCGAACGAGAGGCCACCGCGTGAGCGACAGCACCCAGCCCGAGAGCATCGACACCTACAAGAACATTCTGCTTGAACGCCACGGCCGGGTCGGCGTCATCACCCTGAACCGTCCGAAGGCGCTGAACGCCCTCAACTTCGCCACCATGCAGGACGTCGTCGGTGCCGCGACCCGGCTCGACGCCGACCCCGAGATCGGCGCGATCGTCATCACCGGCTCTGAGCGGGCCTTCGCGGCCGGTGCCGACATCAAGGAGATGTCGACCATGAGCTACATGGATATGTATCTCAAGGACTGGTTCGCCGGCTGGGACCGCCTCGCAGCCGTGCGCACCCCGGTCATCGCCGCCGTCTCCGGCCACGCCCTCGGCGGTGGCTGCGAACTCGCCCTGATCTGCGACTTCATCATCGCTTCCGACACCGCCACCTTTGGCCAGCCCGAGATCAAGCTCGGGGTCATCCCGGGCATGGGCGGCTCCCAACGCCTCACCCGCGCCGTCGGCAAGGCCAAGGCCATGGAAATGATCCTCACCGGCCGCACCATCGACGCCGTCGAAGCCGAACGCGCCGGCCTCGTCGCCCGAATCGTGCCCGCCGCCGACCTGCTCGCCGACGCCCTCGCCACGGCCACCGAGATCGCCGCGAAATCGGCGCCGATCGCCATGCTCGCCAAGGAGGTCGTGAACGCGGCCTACGAGACGATGCTGGGGGCCGGCATCCACTTTGAACGTCGCCTGTTTCACTCCGTGTTCGCCACCGACGACCAGAGCGAGGGAATGGCCGCCTTCGTCGAGAAGCGCCCCGCGGTCTTCACGAACCGTTAGCGGTCTTCCAGCTGTACTCATTCTCGGGACGCCCCGGCGTACCGTAGCGGGGAGCGCGCAGCACGAGGCCGGTGTCGGCCAGATACTCCAGATACCGCCTCGCCGTGACGCGTGACAACCCGAGCGGCTTCATGAGCTCACTCGCCGACACCGGCGCGACCTGTGCCTGAAGGTAGGCGACCACCGGGTTCAGGGTCGACTCGGCCAGCCCCTTGGGCCTCGGTATGTCGGTCGGAGCGCGCAGGCTCGCAAAGGCATGGTCGACCGCTGACTGCGTCACAACGGATGCCTGCCCATTCAGTTCCGCACGAAAATCACGGTAACTGGACAATTTCGTGGCGAAGGTGGAGTAGGTGAATGGCTTGATCAGGTACTGCACCACCCCGGCCGCGATCGCCCCGCGCACATTCTCCAGGTCCCGCACCGCGGTGATAGCGATGATGTCCGTGGCCAGACCGGCCGCCCGAATGCGCCGACTCACGTCGAGCCCGTGGCTGTCGGGCAGGTTCATGTCCATGAGCACGAGGTCGATCGGAGTGCCGGCCGAGGCGGCCGCCGCGACCCGGCGAAACGCGTCCTGGCCGGTACCGGCCGTGCCGACGAGCTCGAACCCGGCCAGCCGCCCGACATAGACGGCATGGGCCTCGGCAGCGAGCGGTTCGTCCTCGACGACGAGCACGCGAATGCGCGGCAGCGATGACTCAGGCATGGTCGACCTCGGCAGGATATGCACGAATGACAGCGGGAATGACGACCGTGAAGACGGCGCCCTCACGTCGCCCGATTGTCAGCGTGCCGCCGAGGCGGGTGACCGCCTGCCGAACCAGGGCGAGGCCGAGACCTCGACCACCCACTGAGCGACCGGGCGTCGTGACGCCGGTACCCGTGACGCCGGTACCCTTGGTGCTGAACCCGAGCCGCAGCACATCGTCGATCACCTCTGGTGCCACACCGGCGCCGCTGTCGGCCACCTCGATCGTGACGGCCTGCTCGGTCGATGACACGGTGACCGACACCCGACGCGGGTCCGCGCCGGCGGCCGCCGCGTCGAGGGCGTTATCGACCAGGTTGCCGAGCACCGTGACCAAATCCTGAATGGACAGCCCCGACTCGGCGAGCGTGCCAGACGCCGTCACGGTAAGGGTGATCCCCAGCTCGTTGGCCTGCGCCGATTTGCCCATGATCAGGGCACTGATCACCGGTTCGTCGACCGAACCGACCATCTCGTCGGCCAGCCGCTGACTCAACTCGAGATCCTCGGTGGCGAAGTCGAGAGCCTGATCGGTGCGACCGAGTTCCATGAGCGACACGATGGTGTGCAACCGGTTGGAATGCTCGTGGGTCTGCGCCCGCAACGCGTCGGAGAGGGTCTGCATAGACTGCAACTCGCTGCCCAGGGTTTGCAGATCAGTGTGGTCACGAATCGTCGCCACGTATCCCATCGGGGTCGCCCTGGAGCGACTGGCCGAAGCCACGGCCGGTTCCTGGCTGACCACCAGCACCCTCGTGCCGGTCACATGAATCTCATCGTGCGCCGAGCGACCGCTCCGCAGCAACTCACCGAGGCTCGGCGGCAGGCTCAACTCGGCCAGGGCGGGCGGGGGAGTGGCGCTGCCAGCAGCCGGCCGCGGCGGAATGCCGAGCAGCTGCGCCGCCTGGTCGTTGTAGAGCACGAGGTCGCCGTGCAGGTCGACGAGCACGAGTCCCTCGCGCACCGAGTGCAGCACCGAGTCGTAGTAGACGAACAGCTGCGCGAGACGTTCAGGACCCCACCCGAGCGTGACTCGCCGCAGGTAGCGGCCGAGCAGCCAGGTCACTACCGATCCCGAGGCGAGCAGCCCGAGCGCCAGCCCCAGTACCGACGGCAGCCGGGCGTTCAGGGCGATCGTGATGTTGCTCGTCGTGGTGCCCACCGCGACCAGCGCGCGAACGGTGCCGCCGGCATCCGTTGCCGGTACGACGGCGCGAACGGATGGCCCGAGCGTTCCCGTGCTGATTTCTGTGAAGGCCGTTCCGGACAGAGCCGGTTCGATCGCACCGATGTAATCCTTGCCGATCTCAGTCTGCGTCGGATGGGTCCAGCGGGTGCGGTCGGGGGCCATGATCGTGATGAAGTCGAGGCCGGCATCCTGGGTGAGATCGAGGGCATAGGGCTGCAGCGTCGCGCTCGGGTCGGCCGACTCGCTGGCCGCGAGTACCAGCGGACTGTCGGCGATGGCGGTGGCGACCGCGAGCATCCGGTCACTGGTTTCGTCGTAGCCGCGATCGCGGGCATCCACGAAGAATGCTGTTCCGACGAAGACCGTGAGCACCACGATGAACAGCGCGTGCGCGAAAAAGAGCCGCTTGGCGATGCTCCATTCCCTACGCACTGCCGGCCCCTCTCTTCGTTTCGTGAACAATATGACCGTAACCGTGCGCGAACGAGCGGCAGCGACCAGTGTGGATCCATTGCAGCAGCCGGAGCCCGTGGTGGGCCAGGTTAAGCCTAGACATAGGAGTCTGACATGGCATCGACGCCATCAACCCGTACCAAACTCATCAAGTCCGGCAAGCCGAAGAAGAAGATCGACTCGTCGCACTACCTCTACATGGCCGTCATCGTCGCGGTCGTGCTCGGTATCGTCGTCGGCCTGGTCTGGGGCGGAGAGAAAGGCTTCGCGGTCTCGCTCAAGCCGCTTGGTGACCTGTTCATCGCGCTGATCCGAATGATGATCGCCCCGATCATCTTCTGCACGATCATTCTCGGCATCGGCTCGATCGCCAAAGCTGCTACCGTCGGCAAAATCGGCGGCCTGGCCCTCGGCTACTTTCTGATCATGTCCACCTTCGCACTCGGCATCGGCCTGGTCGTTGGCAACATGATTCACCCGGGCGAGGGCATCAACCTCGCCGACGCCACCTACAAGGCCACCGAATCCGCTGACACCCAGTCGTTCCTGCTCGGAATCGTGCCCACCACCCTGTTCTCGTCGCTGACCAGCGGCAACATTCTGCAGACTCTCATGGTGGCCCTCATCGCCGGCTTCGCCCTGCAGCGCATGGGACCGGCCGGTAAACCGATTCTCGAGGGAATCGCCCACGTGCAGGCTCTGGTCTTCCGCATTCTGATCATGGTCATGTGGCTTGCCCCGATCGGTGCCTTCGGCGCCATCGCCGCCGTCGTCGGCGCCACCGGAATCCAGGCCGTGATCAGCCTGTTCACACTCATGGTGGCCTTCTACATCACCTGCATCATCTTCATCGTGGTCATTCTCGGCGGCCTGCTCAAGATCGTCACCGGCGTGAACATCTTCAAGCTGATGCGCTACCTCGGCCGCGAATACCTGCTGATCGTGTCAACCTCCTCCTCCGAGGCCGCCCTGCCGCGCCTGATTGCCAAGATGGAACACCTCGGCATCTCCAAGCCCGTCGTCGGTGTCACCGTGCCCACCGGCTACTCCTTCAACCTCGACGGCACCGCGATCTACCTCACCATGGCGTCGCTGTTCATCGCCAACGCGCTCGGCCAGCCGCTCGCCCTCGGCGAACAGATTGGCCTGCTCGTCTTCATGATCATCGCCAGCAAGGGAGCCGCCGGAGTCTCCGGTGCCGGTCTCGCCACCCTGGCCGCCGGGCTGCAGGCGCACGCCCCGCAACTGGTCGGCGGTGTTGGTTTCATCGTGGGCATCGACCGGTTCATGTCCGAGGCGCGCGCGCTGACCAACTTCACCGGCAACGCCGTGGCGACCGTCATGATCGGCTCCTGGACTAAGGAGATGGACCGGGTGCAGGTGGATCGCGTGCTTGACAAGCTCGAACCGTTCGATGAGCGCACCATGCTGACCCACGGCCACGTGAGCGCCGCCGAGACCCAGCGCAGCACTGAGCAGGCCGCGCAGTCGCAGATCCTGGACCGCGTCTAGCAGAAATCGCTGGCTGAAAAATAGCCAGCACTAGACTCGCGCTAAGGGTGCCGTCCGGAGGAGTCCTCCCGGGCGGCACCCCCGTTTAAGCGGTGATTTCGGCATGCCTCAAAGTCAGTGTGTTAGGATTGTCTACGGTCTTACAACCCTTCACCAGGACGCGCACGCGTAGCCCCCATTTGAGATGGAACGGCCGCCTTCGTATGGTGTGGTACCGAAGGATGCGATCCCATGATCGCTCCAGCCCGCGGGCCGCTCGGCGCCAACCCGTCCGCCAAGAGAGCTCGCCCCATTGTCAGTCGTGAAATTGGCTACGTTTGGCGTGCACCGGAGAACGCGTGACCGAGAGTATTCCTCTTCAAGAAACCATTGCCGTCAAGGCAGATCACCTCTACAAAGCATTCGGACGCCGTCCGCACGAGATCGTCAAGAAGCTCAAGGCCGGCAAGAGCCGCGCTGAGATCTCGTCGCACGGAGTTGCCGCCGTCATCGACGCCTCCTTCGAGGTCAAGAAGGGCGAGATCTTCGTCGTGATGGGCCTGTCGGGATCGGGCAAGTCCACCCTCATTCGCATGCTCAACGGACTCTGGGACACTACCTTCGGCACAGTAAGCGTCGGCGGCACCGACATCACCGACGTGTCCGCCAAGGAACTGCGCGATGTACGCCGCAAGAGCATCTCCATGGTGTTCCAGCACTTCGCCCTGCTGCCGCACCGCACCGTGATCGACAATGTCGCCTACGGGCTCGAAATTCAGGGCATGGGCCGTACCGAACGCCTCGCCAAGGCGCGGACGATCATCGATCTGGTCGGCCTGGCCGGCTGGGCCGACAACCTGCCCTTCGAATTGTCCGGTGGCATGCAGCAGCGGGTCGGGCTCGGCCGTGCCCTCGCCGCCGACACCGACGTACTGCTCATGGACGAAGCCTTCTCGGCTCTCGACCCGCTCATTCGCCGCGAGATGCAGGAACAGCTGATCGAGCTGCAGGCCGCGCTCGGCAAAACCATCATCTTCATCACGCACGACCTCAACGAGGCCATGTTCCTCGGCGACCGTATCGCGGTCATGCGCGACGGCCGCATCGTTCAGATCGGCACACCGGAAGAGATCCTCACCGACCCGGCGAACGACTACGTCGCCCAGTTCGTGCAGGACGTCGACCGGGCCCGCGTGCTCACCGCCGCGAGCGTGATGGAACCCGTGCGAGCGGTCATCACCAAGACAGCCGGCCCCCGGGCCGCGCTGCGTACAATGCGCGACCTGCAGACATCCGTCACCTTCGTACTCAACCGCGATCGCAGCTTCGCCGGCATCGTGCGCGATCGCGACGTTCTCAAGCTTGTCAAGCGCGGCGAGACCGACCTTCGCGCCATCATCCGCGATGACGCCACCGCGGTCTTGCCCGAAACCGTCCTGGTCGACTTGGTCGAACCGTCGGTCGAGAGCGAACTGCCCATCGCCGTCGTCGATGAGAAGAACCGCCTGCTCGGCGTGATTCCGCGAGTCACCCTGCTCGCCGCGATCGGCAACGTCACGACCAATACCGGCCCGTTGCCCGTCGTGATGCCACCGGCCACCATCTCGGTCAGCCAGATCGCCGAGATTCTGGGCGACACCGCGCTGGAAGGAGTTGAAGCGTGAACGAGTTCCGAATCCCTGTGGGTTCCTGGGTCGAAGTCTTGTTTGATTTCGTAACCGAGCACTTCAGCTTCTTCTTCGACTTCGTTCGTCTTGCCTTTGCTGGCGCTTTTGAGACCGTCGACTATCTGCTGGTTTCCCCGCCGTTCTATGTGATCATCGGTCTGGCCGGTCTGCTGGCCGTGGCGGCTCGGGGGTGGAAGTTCTTGGCCGGGACAGTCGTCGGCCTCCTGCTGATCGTTGGCATGAATCAATGGGAAAATGCCATGGACACGCTTGCCCTCGTGCTCGTTGCGAGTGTGATCGCCATTGCGATGAGCATCCCACTCGGTATTCTGGCGGCCAAGTCGAAGGCAGCCTCGAGCGTCATTCGTCCGGTGCTCGACTTCCTGCAGACGATGCCCGCCTTCGTCTTTCTGATTCCGGCGCTCCTGTTCTTCCGCGTCGGTGAGGTGCCGGGAATCGTAGCGACTATCATCTTCGCGATGGCGCCGGGGGTGCGCCTGACGGAGCTGGGGATTCGCGGGGTCGACCCAGAGATCGTCGAAGCCGGGTCTGCCTTCGGTGCCTCACCGGGGCGCATCCTGCGCCAGATCCAGCTACCCCTCGCCCTGCCCACGATCATGGCTGGCATCAATCAGGTCATCATGCTGTCACTCTCGATGGTCGTCATTGCTGGAATGGTCGGCGCTGGCGCCCTCGGTGCGGAGATCATGACGAGTCTTAGCCGGATCGATATCGTGCTTGGTTCCGAGGCTGGTCTGGCCGTCGTAATTCTCGCCATATTCCTCGACCGAGTCACCGCCGCGCTCGGTACCGGCAAGACGCCCATCAGTCGCTTCATCGCGTTGCGCAAGAGCCGCGCGCCGGCATCCGCTTCGGTGGAAACCGCAGCTCCGGTCGAACCCGAATTGGTTCGTCTGTAACCCACACACTCACGGGCGAGCGAGCGCCCGTGTCCATCGGCGGTTGTCATAGCACTCAGATCGGCCGCCAGCACCAAGAGCCAACCCTGCCACCCTTCGCGGGTGTCGAGAATGGAAACACATGAAAATTCGTACCAAGTCATTCATTGCAGGAGGAGCCATTTCGCTCCTCGCCCTCAGCGGGTGCGCTTCCGCTGAAACTGCCACTGTCTCCAACGGCGACAACGCGGATATGAGCCTGGCTGTATTCAACGGCTGGGACGAGGGCATCGCCGTTTCCGAGCTGTGGAAAGCCATTCTCGATGAGAAGGGCTACAACGTCGAGCTGGAATACGCCGCGGAGGCCCCCGTCTACTCGGGCCTGGCCACCGGCGATTATGACCTCAGCATGGACATCTGGCTGCCTGACACCCATGCGTCCTACCTCGAAAAGTATGGCGATGACATCGTCGACCTCGGTGCATGGAATACCGAATCCAAGCTCACCGTCGCGGTGAATGCGGATGCCCCGATCGACTCCCTCGCGGAACTGGCCGAAAACGCCGACCTGTTCTCCAACCGGATCGTCGGCATCGAGCCCGGTTCAGGCCTCAATGAGGCCATGGAAGAGCGGGTCATCCCGACCTACGGCCTCGACGGTATGGATAACGTGACGTCGTCGACCGCGGGGATGCTCTCCGAACTCACCAACGCGACCGACAACGGCGAGAACATTGTCGTTACCCTCTGGGAGCCGCACTGGGCCTACGGAGCGTTCCCGATCAAGAACCTTGAGGACCCCGAGGGAACTCTCGAGAACATCGAGAGCATCCACTCCTACGGCAGCACCGAGTTTGAAGCTGACTTCCCGCAGGCCGCCGAGTGGATCAATAACTTCGAGATGGACCTCGATACGCTGTATTCCCTTGAAGAGGAAATGTTCGTCAACTACGACGGTCAGGACTACGCGCCGATCGTCGCCAAGTGGATCGAAGACAACCAGGAATACGTAGACGGCCTCACCAGCTAGTCACGGATTCTGCACGAAAAACGGCCCGCGTCCTTGGACGCGGGCCGTTCTATTTAATGTTTACGCGGCTTCGAGCTCGCGCACCTGCCGCAGCCAGCCGTTGAAGAGATCGCTGTCGAAATCATCCACGCCGCGCAGCTTGTACTCACTCATCTCTGCCGACCCACTGGCATTGAGCTTGCCCGAATCATCGGTGATGGCCTGGCCGCGCCAGAACAACACCGTGACGAAGGTGGGGTAGGCCTTGAATCCGGCTACCGGCAGCTCGTCGTCGAGCCAGACCGGATGCCCGTGCCACAGTTCCGTAGACGTCTCCGGCAGGCCCAGGTCGAACGTGTCGCGGAGCAGGGAGACGACGCTCGCGAGCGGCTCGGCCGGAGCGGCGACGTATTCGTCGATCGTGGTCGGCTTGTGAGCGGATGCGACGGTGGCGGGAGCGGGCGTTGAGATGAGTGTGGAAGTCAGGTGAATAGCCTCTTTCGTGGTGGAGTTGGCGTACGGCGCTGGCCGAACGGATGCGTTTCTCCCTCCACACTCTCATGCCGTTCCCATTTGCGGCTGGGCAGACACTCAGGAACCGGAGCAAAAAACACCGCCCGCCGACCCGAAGGTCGATGGACGGTGCCAGGGAGACAATGCTACGCGGCGGGCGTCGCTGCCGTGCCGACGATGTCAACGACGAAGACGAGAGTGTCCGTGCCGCTGATGCCAGCCTGGGTGTTGCCCGCTTCGCCATAGCCCTCGCTCGGCGGCAGAACGGCGATGACCTGGGATCCGACGGTCTGGCCGACGAGTGCAGCACCGAAGCCCGGAACGACCTGGCTGGTGACGAACGTGGTCGGGCCAACGGTGGTCCAGGATGAGTCGAAGGTTTTGCCGGTACCCCAGATGACTCCGGTGTATTCGACCGAGACGGTGTCGCCGTCGGCGACGACGGCGCCGTCACCGAGCTTCGTCGTGGCGATCTGCAGATCGGTCGGCGGGTCGGTGTCGGGGATGGTGATGGTGGGAGCGCCATTATCGGCGAGCTCAACGGTAGGCAGGCCAGGCACGACCGGCTGGTCCACCCCGTCAGCGCGGTCGGCGAGGTTCGTGATCGAGATGACGTCGGTGACGAAAACGACCGAGTCCCCGGCGGCGATTCCGAGCTGGGTATTTCCGTCTGCGCCGAACGCGTCGTCCGCAGTGCTGACGGTGACGATGCGGTCGCCTTCAACGGAACAGTTGACGGCCCGTACCAGCCCCTTGAGGAACGTTTCGCCGACGGTGATGGTCTCGCTGGTACCGCTGGTCGGGTAGGTCGTTTCCTGCACCGTAGCGCCGGTCGTCCCGTTGTAAACCGAGAGTGACACCCCAACCAACGAGCCGGCACCAGCCTCGGTGGTGCCCGTTCCCTTGATCGCCACGGTGCGCTGGGTGGCCGCCGGCGTCAACGGCTCGGCGAACTTGAACGCGGGCACGGCGCCGAAGTCGCCGGTCACGGCGACACCATCGGACACAGCGCCGGGCGCGGTGCACTCGCTGAAGGCGGCATCCGCTGCAGGGGCGGAACTGGTTGCCTCGGGAGTACCGCTGCTTCCGCAGGCGGTCAGCGCGAGCGTGAGGCCCACAATGGTCAGGAGCGCGGGAATTTTCGACACGGGGCCTCTTTCGAGAACGTAGCTGTGGGCAAGCACTGATTGGTGAATGTCTTGGTGGCGCAGACGGCCAAGTGCCCACTCTGCCACGGTTCGCCTATGAACCGGCTGAGTGGATGCGACGGCGCGCCGCCCAGCGCACTTCAGTCGTCGAGACCGCGGGCGATCAGGGCCTCGCCCAGGGCATCCGCTGCGTAGAGCGAGCGCACGACCACCGGAACGGCGATCGACAAGAGCGAGCCCTGGGTACCGCGGGCCGTGCGGGCCTCGAGAACCTCGCGAACGATGTCGGAGACAAGAGGAATGCAACGGATGGTCAGGGCCACCAGCAGCCCCACCCGGTCGGCGTCGATGAACCGATTGAACGGACGCAGCAGGGTCTGGAAAGCTTCCAACACCGCGGTGACCGTGGTCGTCATCGTGAACAGGGCGGCCAGGGCCACCGCAACGACAAGGCGGCCGGCCATCAGTGCGGCGACAGTCCAGCCCGAGAGCAGACCCTGAATCGGTACGGCTACCAACAGAATCAGCAGAATCGGCGCGATCTGGGCGACGGCCGCGCGCAGGGGCACCTGGGCGATGAGGAACAACAGTACGACTCCTGCCGCAGCGCCGCTGACTACCCACGGGTCAGACGAGGTGCCGATCAGCAGCACGCAGAGCGAGAGCAGAAGCAACTTGAGCAGTGTCGGTGCCCGGTGAATCAGTGAGGTTCCGGGGCTGTAGAGGCCGATCACGCGCGGCTTCTCACTGCAACAGGGCGCGGTAGGCAGCGAGGGAGTCGGCGGGCGCGCCATCGGCGACCACGGCACCCTCTTCGATCACGATCACGCGGTCGAACTCCTCGACCAGGTGCAGGTGGTGGGTGACCACGATGACCTGTTGGGGGAGCGTCTGCAGCAGTTCGGAGATGCGTCGGGCATTGCGGGCGTCGAGCAGGGTAGTCGGTTCGTCGGCCACGATTGTGGCCGGCTCCGCCACCAGTACGGCCGCGAGGGCGAGCAACTGCTTCTGACCGCCGGAAAGACGGTGCGCCGGATGGTCGGCGTGCTCGCTCAACCCGAACTGTTCGAGGGCCGCGGCCGTGCGCTCGGCGATCTCGGCGGCAGACAGGCCGCGACGGCGCAGGGTGAATGCCACGTCTTCCTGCACGGTGGGCATCACGATCTGATTGTCGGGGTTGGTGAAGATGAACCCGACCTTGCGGCGCACCTCGCGGGCGTGGCGGGCCACATTCTGCCCGTCGACCGTCACGACGCCGGTGGTTGGCGTGACGAGCCCGTTGATCATGCGCACGAGCGTGGACTTGCCCGAACCGTTCGCGCCGACAATGCCGATGCGATGCTCGGTCAGGCTGAGGTTCACATCGTGCAGCACGGTGCGGTCGCCGAAGGACTGCCCGACCTGCTCGAAGTGGATAATACTCACGCTCGGGCCTGACGACCCTTCGGCAGCGCGATCAACCCGGGGTAGGCCTTGTGTACCTGGCCGGCGACGAGCACGGTCAGCACGACCTTGATCAGGTCGCCGGGGATGAACGCGACGTTCAGGCCCAACGTGGTCCACAGCGGCAGGCCGAGGTTCAGGGCCATGACCGGAACTCCAACCAGATAGACGGCGACGATTCCGCCCAGAATCGTGGCACCGAGAGCCAGCCAGAACGGATACTTCGGCAGCAGCCGGGCGGTGAGGCAACCAGTGACGAAGGCGCCGAGCAGCCAGCCGTAGAGATAGCCGGCCGCCGGGCTCACCGTGAACACGCCGATGCCGCCGCGCGCGCCGGCCAGCAGGGGGAGTCCAACAGCCGTGAGCACGAGAAACAACAGCACGGCGAGGGTTCCCTTGCGCGGGCCGAGGATGGCCCCGGCGAACATCACTCCGAGTGACTGCAGGGTGATCGGTACCGGCCCGATGTTGAGCGGTCCGGCCAGGCCGAGCGCCGCGATGAGGGCGGCGAAAATGGCGATCTGGGCGAGATCGCGGGCGGGCAGAATACGTCGAGAACGGGTGCTCGAGAGAACGGTATCGGTCATGGTTTCAAATCTAGAATTCGGTGCCCGCCGGCCGCTGAAGAATACCTACAACAAAATGCCGGGAACTGTAGAGGTCGTGATTTGAGCGCCTCAGCAGCCGGGGCCGTGGGGGTTGGTGTTGCAGTCTTCGGCGACGAGCACGGTGGATTCCTTCGCTGCGACGACGGTGAAAGGGGCGGAGGGAACGGTGACGATGCCTTCGACGGGTCGCCAGCCCTGGTCGCCGAAGCTGTAGTCGGCGCGGTATTCGACGGTGAGGGTGACCGTGTAGGTGCCCTTCTTCGTGTATTTGTGGCTGGTGGGGGTGGTGGAGAATTCGGCGACGGCGAGGTCGGCCCAGCTGGCTCCACCGGTCGGGGTAGAGGCGGTGCTGCCGTCGCCGTAGTTCCAGCGGTAGCCGATCGGGGTAAACATGACCTGTGCGGGTTCGCCCAGCAACAGGCCTTCGCCGATTTGAGAGGATGCTCCGGCCCAGAAATTCGCTGGCAGTCCGACGATGGCCCAGCCGTTGGGTTCCATGCCGGTGGCGGCGGCGTAGGCGGGGAAGTTCTGCAGGTCGGAGACGCGCACGATGGTCGAGGGGGAGCAGACCGTGCAGGGGGTGGCGGCCACTTGGGAACGTATCAGGGGCAAGTGTGAGTCGTTACCGCACGGAGCCCAGGTCACGCCGAGCATTTTCGGGTCGCCGTTCGCGCACACCCTCGGGACTGCGGGTACGGGGTCTCCAGCCCGCCACCGACGGACATGGGGTGAATGTCCTGAGCCTTTCGAGGTTTCGGTTTGATCGGCGGTCAGGTCAACGCTCCCACCGTTTGCCTTACCGCCGGTCTCGGGCGCCTCCGGGCAGACACCCGCCTTCTGCTCGGCAGGAGTGCACCCCGGAGCGTTGGCGTGAGAAGGCGATGATGGTGCGAGGCTAAGCACCATCACCGTGGAAAGGCCGATTACGAGCAGAAGTTTGAACCGGACCATATTGGAGACTCCGAAATCAGTAGTTGTTGGGAATTCCGATTCGGCGTAACGAAAACGACAACCATGGGTGATCGTCCGGGGCGATCTGCTTTGACAACAGATTCACCCAACGTATTGACCGTGTCAGAGGAGCTGAGATCCAGGCAGAGATAAGTGCGAATCTCCCAGGTGGAATCTGCCAAGGCTTGGGACGATTGAATGGTCATCGAATCAAACAGGGTGACCCCCGTGAATGACCAGCCGTTTTTGTCCATCAGATCTCTAGCTCGCTCGACACCTTGCTTTTCCGAACCCGTCGTGAGGGACAAATACTCCTTCCACGAGCCGGAATCGGTTCCATCGGCCGTGTCACCGAGCGCGAGGTATTTTGTGTATGTTGCCTTCGCGGCCACGAGGGCATCTTCGTTCGAGGCGAACAACGGGGGAGTCTCGGTCGGCGCTGCCGTCGCCTCGGCGGCGGGTTCCGACGAGCCGTGGGGAGACGGAGTGGGAGCGGCCGAGCATCCGCTCAGTGTGCCGGCGGCGAGAAACACCATTGAAGCGATATGCACGGCTTTGTGCATGGGGCGACGACGCGGTCGGGTTCGCATGCGGTCACCCTCGACCGGATTGCTATAATCCCGTTTAAGTTATGCACAGGCGTGGTGCACGCGCCGAATTCAGGATAAGAGTGCGGCAGACAGCGATGTGTTCGGTGTCGGTGCTCGTCTTTCAACGAGAACACGATAGGCCCGGACGTGACCGTGCCAGCCTTATGGCGGTGGCTCCGGTGGCTCCGGTGGCCCGTTGGAATCAGCTCGTTGAGTCTTCTTTGGCGGGGTCTACCTATTTAGTGCCTATATGCATGACATTTCCTCGTGTCGGTGGTCGGGTGTTGTCTTAGATCATGACCAGCATGGCGATGGAGCTCACCCGGGCAGCGGCCGCTGTCGTAGCGCTGGGCGGGTCCAGTGCTGAGTTCGCCGGTCTCTCCGATGCGGAGGTGCTCGCGGCGCGCGCCCCGATTGCCGCGTTGCTGCGGCTGAGTAACACGGTGGCGGCGTTGCTCGCGGGCACGATTGCGGAGCGGTCGCGGCCGCAGTTGGGCCAGTCCGGGTTGGCGGCACGCCACGGGTTTGGCAACCCGACGCTGATGGTGCAGCACGCCACCGGCCTCAGCCGCATTGAGGCCGGTCGGCTGCTGGCGGTCGGGGTGCTGATGAGTGAGACCGAGACAGCGGAGCGCGAGGGGGCGGCCGCCCGGGAGGCGGCGCGGGTCGCGCAGGCCGCGCAGGCCGCCGCGGATGCT
This sequence comes from Cryobacterium sp. N21, assembly GCF_002929575.1. Lineage (NCBI taxonomy): Bacteria > Bacillati > Actinomycetota > Actinomycetes > Micrococcales > Microbacteriaceae > Cryobacterium > Cryobacterium sp. N21. The sequence goes on from NZ_PJJQ01000034.1 coordinate 432,332, forward strand.
GCGGCCGACGCGCAGCGGGCATCCGACTGGGCAGCGGCCCAGTGGGAGGCGCGGGAGGCCGATCGGGCCGCGGCATGGGCCGAGTTGTATCCGGGCCTGCCGCTGCCGGAGGGTCCACCCCGCCCCGTGCCGGTGGTCGCCGTGGCGCCGGTCGTCCCGCCCACACCGGTGCCGCCTCTGCCCCTGGTGCCGCCGGTGATCGTACCGTGGCAGGCGCCGATCGTGCACGCCGTCGCCGCCGGCACGTTCTCGCCCGGCGTCGGCGATGCCCTGCTGCGAGGCCTGGGCAGTCTGGATCAGGCGATCACCGCGGAGAAGCTTGGCGTCGCGCTGCGTGTGTTGCTGGTGGAGGCTCCGGGCCTGAACACGGAGCAGGCGTTCAAACGGGCCAGGCGGATGCGGGATGAATTGGATGCTGCGGGCATCCTCGCGCGGGAGAAGCAGGCCCGCGACGACACCCGGTGGTCGTTGTGGCGGCGGGCCGATGGCATGGTCACGCTGCATGCGTTGCTGCCGCCGGAGCAGGGCGAGCTGTGGATCGCCACCTACGACGCATTGACCAGCCCGCGGCGCGGTGGGGTGCGGTTCGTGGATCCGGAGCGGGCGGCGTGGGCGCGGAGCGTGAAGGATGACCCGCGTACCGTCGATCAGATCGCTGCGGATTCGTTCACCCAGCTGCTCAAGCTCGGCGCTGAGGCCGACCCAAACACCCTGTTCGGCGGACGCCGCCCGGTCGTGCAGATCATTGTCACCGACCACGACCGCCCCACCACCATCCCCGACCCCCGCGCGGCGGTACCCAGCGCGACCGCACCCACGCGGCCGCCTACTACCCCAACGGATGCTCCGGTCACGGCCGCCACGGCCACCACCGCCACGCAGCCTGCCGAGACTGCCGACACTGCCGAGGTCGCCGGAACCGCCGATCGCAGCGCGGCCACGCGGGCCCAGTCCACCGGGACGGCCGGGACGGCCACGATGGCCATGCCGAGCACGCAGCCTTCCCCGGCCGCGCCAGGAACGGGGGTGTTCGGCTATATCGAGGGCAATCCGGCTCCGGTGTCAGCGGAGACTATTGCCCGACATCTGTGTGACACGGGCTATCTGGGTATTCTGTTCGATCAAGCCGGGCAACCCCTCAACGTTGGCCGGGATGCACGCCTGTTCAACCGCGAGCAACGCCGCGCCCTCGCCGCGCGCGACGGCGGATGCCGCTGGCCCGGGTGTGACCAACCACCCTCGTGGAGTGAAGCTCACCACATTTAAAACTGGGTTGATCTGGGCTTTTCCAACATCGACCAGGCCATACTGCTCTGTGTTCTGCACCATTTGTTGCTGCACAACCGGCACTGGCGGGTCCTATTCCTCGACGAAACATACTGGCTGCAACCTCCGGTCGAGACTGATCCCGAGCGAACCCTGATTGCGCTGCCCAGCAAGAACCCGCTCATGCAGGAGCCGACGCTGCTCGAAGCGCCGCAGTAGCGTTACGCGGCGGCCAGCTCAGACCGGTCGCGTTGGACGATTGCGGTCGACAAGCTCAACCGACGAGATGGTTGGGCTCCGCACCTTGGGTCCCGACGGGGCGGGACGATCGAGGGGCTCTACCCGACGATCAGGCGGTGCGACCTACGTGCCGCCTCGGTGCTCGCCGCCGAGTCGGCGAGCACCGAGGCGGCGCGGCTGGCCATGATCGCATCCGCTGCCCGCACCAGCGCCAGGTGTGAGAGCGCCTGCGGAGTGTTGCCCATCTGGTGTCCGTTGGTCACGTCGTATTCTTCCGAGAGCAGCCCCACATCGTTCACGAAGCCGAGCAGGGTGTCCATGAGCGCGGTGGCGTCGTCAAGGCGTCCCGAGGCGGCGTATTGCTCGACCAACCAGAACGAGCAGGCCAGAAACGGATGCTCACCCGGCGGCAGGCCATCCACGGCGGCGCGCGTGCGATACCGCAGGAGCAGGCCATTGTGGCTGAGATCCGCCTCGATCGCGGCCACGGTGCCGAGCATGCGCGGATCAGTGGGCGCGCAGAAGCCGACCTGCGGGAGCACGAGGAGGGAGGCATCCACTTCGGTGCTGCCGTAGTACTGCACGTAGCTGTTTCGAATTACGTCAAAGCCGCGGCTCTCGATGTCGGCGCGCACCTCGTCACGCAGGGTCTTCCACCGGTCGAGCGGACCGTCGAGGCCGTACTTCTCGATGCCGCGCACCGCACGGTCGAAGGCGGCCCAGACCATCACCCGCGAGTGGGTGAACTCGCGGGCTTGACCGCGCACCTCCCAGATTCCCTGGTCGGCACGGCGCCAGTTTTTCTCGAGAAAGCCCATAAGGGCACGCTGCAGCGGCCAAGAGAACTCGTTCTCCTGCACCCCGGCCGCGCGGGCAGCGTGCAGGGCCACCATAACCTCGCCGATCACATCGGACTGAAACTGGTCGACTGCGCCGTTGCCGACCCGCACGGGGGAGGCGCCATCGTAGCCGGGCAGGCTGGTAAGTTCACGCTCGGGCAGATAGCGCTCGCCGGAGAGTCCGTACATGACCTGAACATCGCACGGATCGCCGGCAATGGCGCGCAGCAGCCAGGCCCGCCAGCCGTCGGCTTCCACCTCGTAGCCGTGGCTGAGCAGTACTTCGAGCGTGAGTGAGGCGTCGCGGAGCCAGACGTAGCGGTAGTCCCAGTTACGAGTGCCGCCGGCCTGCTCGGGCAGCGACGTCGTCGCCGCCGCCACGATGCCGCCGGTCTGCTCGTGGGTCAGGGCGCGCAGCACGAGCAGCGAGCGCACGACCTCGGCGCGCAGCGGCCCCTCGTGACTGCAACTCGACGCCCAGTTCTGCCACCAGGCGCAGGTCGAGGCGTGGACAGCGTCAATGTCGATGGCCGGCGGAACCTCGCGATGCGAGGGATACCAGGTCATCTGCGCGTCGACCGTCTCGTCGGCGGTGACCTCGAAGTGCGACACGTGGCGATGATCCGAGGCGCGTAGCTTGGGGCCGCGCACCACGATGGCGTCGGGGCCGGCGATCGCCACGAGGCCGCGCACCTTCTCGCCCTTCAGCTGCCGCACCCAGGGCACGGTCGTGGCGTAGCCGAAGCGAAATCGCAGGTCCTGGACCATCTGCACCGTGCCGCTGATGCCGCGCACGCGCCGCACCAGGTCGGCCCGACCGTCGCCGTGCGGCATGAAATCGAGCACCTCGACCTGGCCGGTAGCAGTGGTCCACACCGTCGAGAGCACGAAGGTGTCGCCCTGGTAGCTGCGCACGGCCGTGGCTGTCATATCGGCGGGGGCCAGTAGCCAGCGGCCGTGGTTCTCGTCACCGAGCAACGCGCCGAACAGCGAGGCGGAGTCGTAGCGCGGCAGGCAGAGCCAATCGATGCTCCCGTCGCGTCCGACGAGGCCCGCCGAGTGGCAGTCACTGATGAGCGCGTAGTCCTCGATATTGAGTGCCATCAGGCCATCCTGTCAGCAGCAGGGTGAGAATTCGCTCCGGATCGGCGCGGCGGGCAGCCGGATCAGGCGACCAAACGAGCCGAGGCGAGCGTTGCTGACGCCTTGTCGATCCAGGCAGCGGATGCCGCGGCCACCTCGGCATCGCTCGTCGGGGCCGGCACCGGCAACGCTGCGCCCGGTTCGCTCCAGTTGGTGATCGGCGCCGGAGTCCAGGACAGCGCGGTTGGCTCACCGCTGGTCTCACCGCGCAGTGCGGCTTGCTCGGTCGTAATGGCCTCGGTGAGCTCGGTCGCGATCTCCCTGGCTTTCAACCCGTGAAAGATGACCTCGGTGTCGTCCGAGCTGCGGGCTACCAGGGTCCAGGCGCCGTGCTCGCCGACCAGCGCACTGAGCTTGTCGTGCAGCAGCTCGAAGATTTGCTCGTCGCGCAATACCGGAGCCGGAGCGATACTCATCCCTGCGCTCGCGGCCAAACGTCGGCGTCGACGACCAAACATGACAAGCCCCTTCCAAACACACGATCACTCTGTTGCAGCCAGCAACAAACTTCTTCGTCCATTTTCGGTGACATAATGCCTGTGGGACGGTGGACACGCCGCAAAAGCGCGGAAGTCAGCTCGCAATCTTGCGTTTATTGGCATCTTCGATGACGGTGCCGACGGCGACAGCGGCGCTCAGAGCCCAGCCGAGCCACAGCATTACCAGGCGCCAATCCCGGGGGCCGTGCCGCGTGGCCTGCACGGTGTTCCAGCCGCCGGCAATCACGCCGATCATCGCACTATTGAATACGAACTTTCGCATGTGAACCTCCGGCATCAGGTTACCCGGGAATGGGCGCGGAACGGCTGGTAACCTTGGTAGGGCAACACAGGTGTGCACGTCGGGTGTGCCCGGAACGGATGATCCATTACTTCTTCAGCCGAATCCACACGGTCCCAGACTGACCTAGCAGCGCCCATCGTGCCCGTCGATACTCCGGCCGGCACCTACACGCTCGTCGTCGTCTCGAACCGCCTGCCGGTGGATTATGAGGAGGGTGCCGACGGCGCCGTCACCTGGCGTACGTCGCCCGGCGGGCTGGTCACCGCGCTCGAACCGCTGATGCGCTCTTCGCACGGAGCCTGGGTCGGCTGGCCGGGCGTCGCCGACCGCGACTTCGAACCGTTCGAGAACGACGGCATCTCCCTCGTACCGGTGCGGCTGAACGAAGCCGACATTGAGGACTACTACGAGGGCTTCTCCAACGACACCCTGTGGCCGCTGTACCACGACGTCATCGCGCCGCCGAGCTTTCACCGCGAGACCTGGGATGCCTACGTCGCGGTCAATCGCCGATTCGCGGCCGCCGCCGCAGCGGTGGCCGCCCCGGGTTCCACGGTCTGGGTGCACGACTACCAGCTGCAGCTCGTGCCGCGCATGCTGCGCGAAGCCCGCCCCGACCTGGTCATCGGATTCTTCAATCACATTCCATTTCCGCCATATGGCATATACGCGCAGCTGCCCTGGCGCAAACAGATCCTGCACGGCCTGCTCGGCGCCGACGTCATCGGCTTTCAACGGGGAGCGGATGCCGGCAACTTCTCCCAAGCGGTGCGTCGCCTCTACGGCTATCCCACCCGCGGCGTCGTCATCGACGTACCGACCGGCGAGAACGGCGACAGCCGACGCGTCATCGCCAAACACTTTCCGATCTCGATCGACGCGGCCGCCTACGAAGAACTCGCCCGGCGCCCCGAGATCCAGGCCCGCGCACGGCAGATTCGTGAAGACCTCGGCAACCCGAAAACCCTCATGCTCGGCGTCGACCGGCTCGACTACACCAAGGGCATCGGGCACCGCATCAAGGCCTTCGGAGAACTGCTCGCCGACGGACGCCTGAGCGTCGAAGATGTCACCCTGGTGCAGGTCGCCAGCCCGTCCCGCGAACGCGTCAGCACCTACATGGCCCTGCGCGACGAGATCGAACTCGCAGTCGGCCGCCTCAACGGTGATTTCTCCACCATCAGCCACACCGCCATCAGCTACCACCACCACAGTTACCCGCGCGAAGAAATGGTCGCGATGTACCTCGCCGCCGACGTGATGCTGGTCACAGCCCTGCGCGACGGCATGAACCTCGTCGCCAAAGAATACGTGGCCGTGCGCTTCGACGTGGACGGCGTTCTCGTTCTAAGCGAGTTCGCCGGCGCCGCTGACGAACTCAAACAGGCCATCCTGATCAACCCGCACGACATCGACGGCACCAAGGATGCGATCGTGCGCGCGGTCGAGATGCCCAAACGTGAGCGCACCAGACGTATGCGCGCGCTCCGCCGCAAGGTCGCCGAGAACGACGTCGCTGCCTGGTCGGCGTCGTTCCTGCGCGCGCTCACCGGGGGAGCGGCAGTACCGGCCGGAATCCCGGACGACCTCGATCAGGCGCTGCAGAGCATTGCCGGCGCCGAAAATCTGCTGATCGCCCTCGACTTCGACGGCACCCTCGCCCCCCACGTCGACCACCCCGAAGACGCCCGCGCCATCGCCGGCACCCGGGAAGCAGTGCAGGCCCTCCTCGACCTGCCGGGCGTGCGCGTCGCGTTCGTTTCCGGCCGGGCACTGGTCAGCCTGCAACACGTCGCCCAGCCGCAGAGCGCGGTGCTGCTCACCGGCTCGCACGGCATCGAGGTGCAGCTGGACACCCCCGAGATCGAGCTCAACCTGCTCTCCACCGAACTCGAGCAACTCGACACCCTCGCCCGGGTGCTCGAAACCATCTCCGGGTCCATTGCCGGCACCACGATTGAACGCAAGCCCGCCGGCCTGGCCTTGCACACCCGCCTGGCCACCGAGAAAGACGGCCAGACCGCGCAGGGTCAGGCGCGCGACCAACTCGGTGACCAGCTGCCAGGGCTGACCATTCGAGAAGGCAAGAACGTGCTGGAATTCTCGGTGCGCTCCAGCACCAAGGGTGATGCCCTCGCGAAACTGCGCGATTACACCGGCGCCGACCGAGTGTTCTACGCCGGCGACGACGTGACCGACGAGGATGCCTTCGCCGCCCTCGACGAGGATGACGTCGGTCTCAAAATCGGTCAGGGCGCAACCCTCGCCGGCTACCGGGTGCGCAGCCCGCAGGAGGTCACCCAGGTTCTGGTGCGCATCGCCGCATTGCGCTCTGGCCGTTCGCTCTGACCGGGCCCGCCAAGGTTCTAGACTCGGAAGCATGTCTGAGATCGATGTGAAACCCCGTAGCCGCGACGTCACCGATGGGATCGAGGCCACCACCTCCCGTGGCATGCTCCGTGCTGTCGGCATGGGCGACGCTGACTGGGACAAGCCCCAGATCGGTATTGCGAGCTCCTGGAACGAGATCACACCCTGCAATCTCTCGCTGGACCGCCTAGCCCAGGCCGCTAAAGAGGGCGTGCATTCCGGCGGCGGCTACCCGCTGCAGTTCGGCACCATCTCCGTCTCCGACGGCATCTCCATGGGGCACGAAGGAATGCACTTCTCCCTCGTCTCCCGTGAAGTCATCGCGGACTCCGTCGAGGTCGTCATGCAGGCCGAACGCCTCGACGGCAGCGTACTGCTGGCCGGCTGCGACAAGTCCCTGCCCGGCATGCTCATGGCCGCCGCCCGCCTCGACCTCGCGAGCGTGTTCCTCTACGCCGGATCGATCGCCCCGGGGTGGGTCAAGCTCAGCGACGGCACCGAAAAAGACATCACCATCATCGACTCGTTCGAAGCCGTCGGCGCAGTGAAGGCCGGGCGAATGAGTGAAGCGGATGCCAAACGCATCGAGTGCGCGTTCGCTCCGGGTGAGGGCGCCTGCGGCGGCATGTACACCGCCAACACCATGGCGAGCGTCGCTGAGGCCCTCGGAATGAGCCTGCCGGGGTCGGCGAGCCCGGCATCCGCTGATCGTCGCCGCGACTACTTCGCCCGCCGCTCCGGCGAAGCCGTCGTCAACATGCTGCGCCTCGGCATCACCGCCCGCGACATTCTTACCCGCAAGGCGTTCGAGAACGCCATCGCCGTGGCCATGGCCTTCGGCGGATCCACTAACGTCGTGCTGCACCTGCTCGCCATCGCCCGCGAGGCCGAGGTCGAGCTCACCCTCGACGACTTCAACCGCATCGGCGACAAGGTTCCGCACATCGGCGACCTCAAGCCCTTCGGCAAGTACGTCATGAACGACGTCGACCGTCAGGGCGGCGTTCCCGTCGTCATGCGCGCGCTCCTTGAAGCTGGCCTGATTCACGGCGACGCGCTCACCGTCACCGGCAAGACCGTGGCCGAGAACCTTGCCGAGATCGACCCGCCCGACCTCGACGGCGAGGTGCTGCGCACCCTTGACAACCCCATTCACAAGAGCGGTGGCATCACCATCCTCAAGGGCACGTTCGCCCCCGAGGGGGCTGTGGTGAAGACCGCCGGATTTGACGCGACCGTGTTCGAAGGACCGGCTCGGGTGTTCGAGCGGGAACGCGGCGCGATGGACGCGCTTACCGACGGCAAAATCTACAAGGGTGACGTGGTCATCATCCGCTATGAAGGACCCAAGGGTGGGCCGGGTATGCGCGAGATGCTGTCGATCACGGCCGCCATCAAGGGCGCGGGCCTCGGCTCCGATGTACTACTATTAACGGACGGTCGATTCTCAGGCGGCACAACCGGACTGTGTATCGGCCACATAGCACCCGAAGCGGTGGACGCAGGTCCAATCGCCTTCGTGCGCGATGGGGATCTGATACGGGTCGATATCGCAGCTCGCACGCTGGACCTACTGGTCGCACCTGCAGAGCTGGCAGCTCGCCGAGAAGGCTGGGAGCCTCTTCCCCCGCGCTACACCCGTGGCGTACTTGCAAAGTACGCCAAGCTCGTGCACTCCGCCGCTGAAGGCGCCATCACGGGGTAACAACTCGTACCGGCTAGCCCGGGTGCCCGGTGGGCACATTGTTAGATGTCGAAACGACCGATTTCGAAGTAGGGATTCAACGATCATGACCACGGAAACCAGTCCCGTGCCCTCGGCCCCCGCTTCTGCGGAGCCGGAAATGCTCACCGGCTCGGGCGCGATCATTCGCACCCTCGAACTGCTCGGCGTCACTGACGTCTTCGGTATCCCCGGCGGCGCCGTTATTCCGCTCTATGACGAGCTCATGACCCAGACCAAAATTCGCCACATTCTGGTGCGGCACGAACAGGGTGCCGGCCACGCAGCCGAGGGCTACGCCTCTGCCACCGGTCGCGTCGGCGTCGCCATCGCCACGAGCGGTCCGGGCGCCACCAACCTCGTCACCGCCATAGCGGATGCCTACATGGACTCGGTTCCGTTGCTCGCGATCACCGGCCAGGTCTTCTCCACCTCGATGGGAACGGACGCCTTCCAGGAGGCCGACATCATTGGCATCACCATGCCGATCACGAAGCACTCCTTCTTGGCCCGTACCGCGGAAGAGATTCCGGCCGCGATCGCTTCGGCCTATCACATCGCATCGACCGGCCGCCCCGGCCCGGTGCTCGTGGACATCACCAAGGACGCGCAGCAAAACCTCGCGCCGTTCATCTGGCCGCCCAAACTCGACCTGCCCGGATACCGGCCGATCGTGAAGGCCCACGGCAAGCAGGTGCAGGCGGCAGCCCAGCTGCTGCTCGCCGCGAAGAAGCCCGTGCTGTACGTGGGCGGCGGTGTCATTCGCGCCCACGCATCCGCTGAACTGCTCGCGCTGGCTGAGGCGACCGGTGCACCCGTCGTAACCACCCTCATGGCCCGTGGTGCCTTCCCCGACTCGCACCCGCAGCACCTCGGCATGCCGGGCATGCACGGCACGGTTCCGGCCGTGCTCTCGCTGCAGGAAAGTGACCTCATCATTTCGCTCGGAGCACGCTTCGACGACCGGGTGACCGGAAAGATCAGCGAATTCGCGCCCAACGCGAAGATCGTGCACGTTGACGTCGACCCGGCGGAGATCTCCAAGATCCGCCTGGCCGATGTACCCATCGTCGGTGATGCCAAGGACGTCATTGCTGACCTGACTTTGGCCTGGGCCGACGCCGCCCAGGGGACTGCCGCCGACACGACCGAGTGGTGGACCTATCTGCACGGCCTGAAGGAGGAGTTCCCGCTCGGTTTCACCGAACCGACCGACGGACTGCTGGCCCCGCAGTATGTGATCCAGCGCATCGGTGAGCTCACCGGCCCCGAAGCCGTGTATGCGGCCGGCGTCGGCCAGCACCAGATGTGGGCGGCGCAGTACATCAAGTACGAACGCCCCAACTCCTGGCTCAACTCCGGCGGCGCCGGCACCATGGGCTATTCCGTGCCCGCGGCCATGGGTGCCAAGGTCGCCGAACCCGACCGTGTGGTCTGGTCGATCGACGGTGACGGCTGCTTCCAGATGACTAACCAGGAACTCGCGACCTGCACCATCAACAAGATTCCGATCAAGGTCGCGATCATCAACAACTCCTCGCTCGGCATGGTGCGCCAGTGGCAGTCGCTGTTCTACGACGGACGTCACTCATTCACCGACCTCAACACCGGTCACGGCACCGCCATGGTGCCGGACTTCGTCAAAATGGCGGATGCCTATGGCGCGCTCGGCATTCGCGTCACCAGCAAGGACCAGGTTGATGACGCCATCAAACTGGCCCTCGCCACCAACGACCGCCCGGTCGTGATCGACTTCATCGTGAGCCCCGGCGCCATGGTCTGGCCGATGGTTCCGCAGGGAGTCAGCAACAGCTTCGTGCAGTACGCCAAAGATCACGCACCGACCTGGGGAGAAGAATAACCGTGACGAGCCACGTTCTGAGTCTGCTCGTCGAGGACAAGCCCGGCCTGCTCACGCGCGTCGCCGGCCTGTTCGCGCGCCGCGGCTTCAACATTGAAAGCCTCGCCGTGGGCCACAGCGAGATCCCCAGCCTGTCCCGCATCACGATTCTGGTCGACGTCGAAGACATACCGCTCGAGCAGGTGACCAAGCAGCTGAACAAGCTGATCAACGTCATCAAGATTGTCGAGCTCGACCCGGCCCAGTCGGTGCAGCGCGAACACCTCCTGATCAAGGTCAAGGTCGACAACACCACCCGTTCTCAGGTACTCGAAGCCGTGAATCTGTTCCGAGCCCGCGTCGTCGACGTTTCAACGGATGCCGTCGTGATCGAGGTCACCGGCGACAGCGGAAAGACGCAGGCGTTGCTGCGCGTGCTCGAGCCGTTCGGCATTCGCGAGCTCGCGCAGTCGGGCCTGCTCGCCATCGGCCGCGGTAGCAAGTCGATCACCGAGCGCGTCTTCAAAAACTAACGTTTTCAGCTTTTTCTAACAATCAATTCACGAGGAGAGATACACATTGTCTGAGATTTTCTACGACAAAGACGCCGACCTGTCGATCATTCAGGGCAAGAAGGTGGCCGTCATCGGCTACGGCTCGCAGGGTCACGCCCACGCACAGAACCTGCGCGACTCCGGCGTTGAGGTCAAGATCGGCCTGAAGGACGGCTCCAAGAGCAAGGCCAAGGCCGAAGAAGCTGGCTTCACCGTGCTCTCCACGGCGGATGCCGCTGCCTGGGCCGACGTCATCGTCATCCTCGCCCCCGACCAGGTGCAGCGTCACCTCTACAAGGACGACGTCCTTCCGAACCTGACCGCCGGTAAGGCGCTCGTCTTCGGTCACGGCTTCAACATCCGTTTCGGCTACATCACGGCTCCCGACGGCGTCGACGTCGTCATGGTTGCCCCCAAGGGACCCGGCCACACTGTGCGCCGCGAATTCGAAGCCGGTCGCGGCGTTCCCGTGATCGTCGCCGTCGAGAAGGATGCCTCTGGTAACGCCTGGCCGCTCACCCTGAGCTACGCCAAGGCGATCGGTGGCCTGCGCGCCGCCGGTATCAAGACCACCTTCACCGAAGAAACCGAAACCGACCTGTTCGGCGAGCAGGCCGTGCTCTGCGGTGGTACCTCACAACTGATCCAGTACGGCTTCGAGGTTCTCACCGAAGCCGGCTACCAGCCGCAGGTCGCCTACTTCGAGGTGCTGCACGAGCTCAAGCTCATCGTCGACCTCATGTGGGAGGGCGGCATCGCCAAGCAGCGTTGGAGTGTCTCCGACACTGCCGAGTACGGCGACTACGTCTCCGGCCCGCGCGTCATCGACCCGAGCGTCAAGGAGAACATGAAGGCCGTTCTCGCCGACATTCAGAGCGGCGCGTTCGCCGAACGTTTCATTGCCGACCAGGACAACGGCGGCGTGGAATTCCTCGCCCTGCGCAAGAAGGGCGAAGAGCACCCGATCGAGGCCACCGGCCGCAGCCTGCGCAAGCTGTTCGCGTGGAACGCGTCGAACGACGACGACTACACCGACGGATCCGTGTCGCGCTAGCGGTTTCCGCTTAACTGCATCACGAAGGGGCCCTCGTTCGCGAGGGTCCCTTCGTGCGTTCACAACGAAAGACTGGTCGGTATGGCAATTCCCGGCACCAGCACCCGCCGGTTGCGTGTGGTGCGGCATAGCCTGACGACCGTCGCCATGGTCGGTGTCGTGCTGTATGCGCTCATCGACGTGGTGCTGCAGTTTTTGCCGCCGCATTACAGCCCGATCAGCGACGCCGAGAGCAATCTCGCCGTCGGCCCGTACGGCTGGATCATGAACCTCAACTTTCTCGGCCGCGCCGTGTTCTGCGTTGCCGTCGTCGTCGCGATTGCCCTGACCGCGCGGGCCCTGTTGCCCCGGCGTCGGGACGTACTACTCGGTCTGGGCCTCGCGCTGCTGCTCATCGGGGGAGCCAGCTCGGCGGTACTCGCCGTCTTTCCGACCGACGTCAGCGCTTCCCACGAGAGCACCCTGCAGACCTCGACCACGGTCGGCGTCATTCATCTCGCCGTCGCATCCTTCGGCTTCGTCACGGCGCTCATCGCTATCGGGCTGCTGACGATCTGGCTGCGGGTTCGAGGCCTGCTGCCGAGGGTGCTGCCCTGGGCGATTGCGTTCTCTGCGATCACCCTGGCCGGGCTGTTGCTGGTCGTCGCGGCCAGTGTCTGGCTGCCCGGCATCGTCGGTCTCGCCGAACGTGTGGCCCTGGTCGGGATTCTGGGGTGGACCTTTTCGGTGAGCGCCGGCATCCGTCGCCGGCCAAACCGTCAGCATCGGCAGCAACCGGATACTCTGGAAAAATGAATGCCACACGCGACGACGATGCGCTGAACTGGGCCGGCGACGACGACCCGACCCTGGTGCCGACGGGAAGCGGTCGGGCCGCGCCCGAACCAACCGGCCTACCGGAGGGATGGACTATCCCAGAGCAGTCAGTGTCAGCCCAGCGAGCGGTCGAAACCGAGCCGGCCGATGCTGGCACTGAATCGGATGCCGAACCGGATGCCGAACCGCAGAGCGCAGCGGTCAGTTCGGTCGCCCTCGTCGGCATGGGCATTCTCGCCGGCATGTACCTGCTGTACACGATCGGCTGGTTCATTGGAGTCGCTCGCATCGAGAAGCCGATCAGCGACCCGGTCGCCGAATTTATGTTCTCCCTCGGCGCCTGGCTCGCCGTGGCAGCGCCGCTGGTTTGGTTCGGGGGCACCTTCTGGCTCACCACGAGCCGTCCGCGGGCCCGACTGGTCTGGCTTCTGATCGGCGTCGTCGTTCTCGCCCCACTGCCCTTCATTATCGGATCAGGAGCGGGATCATGAGTGACACAGACGAGCGCACCGGCGACGCGACCACAGCCATCCGTCGTCGACCGCCGCGCTGGCTGCTGCTCGCGATCGCGATCTTCTTCGGGCTGTTCTATGCCTACGACGTGTGGGAAGCCATCGGCAACCTGGCCCTGCTCAACCTGCTGGCGCAGTCACTCGACACCCAGCTGAGCGCTTTCGGCTGGACCGTGCTGATTTTCGCGGTGATCCTGCCGATTCTGGTCTACGCGCTGGCCTACTGGCTCGGACGTAACCGGGCTTTCGGCGTGCAGGCCCTGACCCTGTTGGTCGGGCTCTGCGCGGTTGCCGCTGTATCGCTGGACCTCGGTGCCGTATTCAGCCTGGCCCGATTGATCGTCTAGTCAGAGCACCGCGAGAACGATCAGGATCATCAGCACCAGCTGGGCGATGAGCCGGGGGACGAACGGAATCGCCACCCGCCCAAAGCGCTTCGGATGGCGCGCAGCGTAGGCGTTGGCCGGAAACACCGCAGCCAGAAAGAGCACCAGCGCCCCGGCCGCGAGCACCCTGGTCGAGGGAACGAGCAGGCCAACGCCGCCGACAATCTCGCACACTCCGGTGAACAGTACGAGATTGACCGGGCTGGCCAAACCATCCCGGCGTAGGCGCGGCGGAATCATTGCCGCCATGGTGCGCTTGACCGCCGGTAGAAAATGGGTGACTCCGGCGCCGATGAGTACCACGGCGAGAATCACGCGCAGAACCAGTTGGAGTCCGTCTATTACGTCGCTGCTCATTGGTCTATTGTGCAGCCGGTAGGGTGGAAATCGAGTAGCGCCCTTTGTCGCGCCGCCGACACTTGCAATCTAAGGATCCGATTTTATTGTCGAAGCCCGTCGTCCTGATCGCCGAAGAACTTTCCCCCGCCACCGTTGATGCCCTCGGGCCCGACTTTGACATTCACCACGTCGACGGTACGGATCGCTCCGCGCTGTTCGCCGAGCTTGCCACCGCGCAGGCAGTTTTGGTGCGCTCAGCCACCAAAATGGATGCCGAAGCCATCAAAGCGTCGCCCTTTCTGAAGGTCATCGCCCGCGCCGGCGTCGGCCTGGACAACGTTGACATCAAGGCCGCCACCGCAGCCGGTGTCATGGTCGTCAACGCACCAACCTCCAACATCATCTCGGCCGCCGAGCTGACCGTGGGTCACATCCTGAGCTTGGCCCGGCACATTCCGGCCGCGTCAGGCGCCCTCGCCGACGGAGCCTGGAAGCGCTCCAAGTACACCGGCGTCGAGCTCTACGAAAAGACCATCGGCATCATCGGCCTCGGCCGTATCGGTGCGCTCATCACCGCCCGCATGCAGGCGTTCGGTACCAACGTCATCGCCTACGACCCCTACATCACCTCGGCCCGCGCCCAGCAGCTCGGCGTGACCCCGGTCACCCTCGACGAACTGCTCGCCCAGTCCGACTTCGTCACGATCCACATGCCGAAGACCCCCGAGACCACCGGCATGATCGGTGCCGCCCAGCTGGGGCTGATGAAGCCCACCGCGTTCGTCGTCAACGTCGCCCGCGGCGGACTCATCGACGAAGACGCACTGCACGAAGCCCTCGTCGCCGGCACCATCGCCGGCGCCGGCCTCGACGTGTTTGTCAACGAACCGCCGACCGGTTCGCCGCTGCTCGGACTCGACAACATCATTACCACCCCGCACCTCGGCGCTTCGACCGACGAAGCGCAGGAAAAGGCCGGCGTCTCCGTCGCCAAGTCCGTGCGCCTCGCGCTCTCCGGCGAACTCGTTCCCGACGCGGTCAACGTGGCCGGCGGCGTCATCGACCCCTACGTGCGCCCCGGCATCCCGCTGGTCGAGAAGCTCGGCCAGGTGTTCTCCGGCCTCGCCGCGCACAGCCCGCTCACGAGCGTCGACATCGAGGTGCGCGGCGAACTCGTCGAGTACGACGTCAGCGTGCTCAAGCTCGCTGCGCTCAAGGGCATCTTCACGAACGTGGTCAGCGAAACCGTCTCGTACGTCAACGCACCGCTGCTGGCCGAGCAGCGCGGTGTCACGGTGCGCATGCTCACCGACGCCGAATCGCCCGAGTACCGCAACGTGATCACGCTGCGTGGTGCCCTCGCCGATGGTTCGCAGGTCTCCGTCTCGGGTACCCTCACGGGCACCAAGCAGATCGAGAAGATCGTCGAGATCAACGGCTACGACGTGGAGGTTCCCTTCGCCAAGAACCTCATCGTCATGCTCTACGCCGACCGCCCGGGAATCGTCGCCGTGTACGGTCGCGAATTCGGCGAGGCTAACATCAACATCGCCGGCATGCAGATCGCCCGTCACGTGGCCGGCGGCAAGGCGCTCAGCGTGCTGACCGTCGACTCCGAGGTTCCGGCCGGACTGCTCACCGCGGTGCGCGCCGCGATCGACGCCGAGATCGTGGTGGCGATCGACCTCACCGAATAGGCCTGTTTAGAACGGATGCGAGTGGGCGCCTGCCCTGTAGGCGCCCACTCGTGTATCTCTAGGAGCCGGGCAGAAGCCGGCCGATCAGGGCAATCAGCCGCGCCATCGCCGCATCCGTGGGATCCTGCGGTGCCAGCTCGTTCTCGGCCAGTGAACTGTTGACGTAGAGACCGTCGCTGATCAGCATGATCGCCTGGGCGGTATCCGGGTCGTGCACGGCCTCTTCGATCACCGACAGCCAGCGCCGACGAATATCGGCGAGCACCTGCATGGCACGGGGATCCCGGCCCTGGGCCAAACGCGACCCGGCAATATAGGCGCGGTCGAGGGGACTGCCGGTGTGCACCGAGGTGCGAATGAGATAGTCGACTGGGCCGGCCGGGGCGGTGCGAATATTTTCGGCGTCCTGCAGGGCGAGCGCGTCCAACCGTGCCAGAACACCGTCGACCAGGGCGTCCTTCGACGCGAAGTGGTACAGCAGACCGCCCTTGGAGACTGCAGCGGCCGCCGCGACGGCATCGAGCGTCGCCGACCGCTCGCCGCCCTCGACCAGCAGGTCTTCGAAGGCGTCGAGCAGACGATCCCGGGTGGGAACGGATGGTGCGGCAGCATTTTTCGGCATATGGGCCATGGTAACGAACACGCAAACTCTCGGTCGGGCACGGGCGAACTAGACAACTATACCGTCTAGCCGGTACAGTTACATTTGTCGCTCCGCCCGTGGCGGTCGAGAAAGAACCCAGAAAGTGAATGAGATCGTGTCTGCCCCCGCTGTTCCCACCAATTCCATTACCCTGCCCGGTATCGCCTCGAACCACGCCGACCAAAGCCGTGCGGCAGAGAGTCGAAGCAGCGAGACGCGGGCAGCCGGATCGGCCAGCACCGCGGCATCCGCTTTGCCAGTACGGCACGACCGCAGGCGCTGGTGGGCCCTCGCGGTGCTCATGCTACCGGTACTGCTCGTGTCGATCGACAACACCGTGCTCAACTTCGCCCTGCCGGCGATCTCCACGGCCACCCTGCCGAGCGGTGTGCAGCTGCTCTGGATGGTTGACATCTACCCTCTCGTGCTGGCCGGACTGCTCGTGGCAATGGGCAGCCTGGGCGACCGCATCGGACGTCGCCGCCTGCTGATGATCGGTTCGGCCGGCTTCGGTGTGGTCTCGGTGTTCGGGGCCTTCGCCCCGAGCATCGAGGGGCTCATCATCGCCCGCGCCGCCCTCGGATTCTTCGGCGCCATGCTCATGCCGTCGACTCTGTCGCTGCTGCGTTCCACCTTCGTCGACCGCGACCAGCGTCGCCTCGCTATCGCGATTTGGGCCACCGGCTTTGCGGCTGGCAGCGCCCTTGGCCCGGTGGTCGGCGGCATTCTGCTCGAGCACTTCGCCTGGGGCTCGGTCTTTCTGATCGCCGTTCCCGTTCTGCTGCCGCTGCTCGTGCTGGCGCCAATTCTGGTGACCGAATCGCGGGATCCGCACCCGGGGCGCATCGACCTGCTCAGTATTGCCCTCTCACTCGGCACCATGCTGCCGATCGTCTACGGCATCAAGAGCATCGCCGAGCACGGCGTGACCTGGATCACGGTCGCCCCGATCGCGCTCGGACTGGGGCTCGGCGTCTGGTTCGTGCGTCGACAGCTGCATGTGCCGAACCCCATGCTCGACATGGGGCTGTTTCGACGCGGCGCTTTCAGCGGCGCGGTCGGCGTCAACCTGCTCAGTGTCACGGCGCTGGTCGGCTGCCTGTTCTTCATCTCGCAGCACCTGCAACTCGTGCTCGGGCTGTCGCCGTTGAACGCCGGGCTGGTGCTCGTTCCCGGCCTGGCCGCGATGATCGTGGCCGGACTGCTGATCGTGCCGATTGCACGCCGGGTACGGCCGTCGCGGGTGGTGCCCGTGGCGCTGCTGGTGTCGGTGGCTGGATTCGCGTCGATCGCGCTGCGCGGCGGTGCAATCGATGCGTTCTGGATCGGCGTCGCCTTCGTGCTGCTCGGCATCGGAATCGGCGCGGCCGAAACCGTCTCGAACGAGCTCATCGTGGCGACCGCGCCGGCCGACAAGGCAGGGGCGGCATCCGCTGTGTCTGAAACAGCCTACGAACTGGGAGCGGTGCTCGGAACGGCCGTACTCGGCACCATCCTCACCGTGTCTTACCGGGCGGCAGTACTGTTGCCGGACGGCCTGAGCGCGGCCGACCGGCTGGCGGCGGGGGAGACTCTCGGCGGAGCGGTGTCCGTGGCCGGCCATCTTTCGCCCGTGGCCGGGGAGCAGCTGCTCGAGTCGGCCCGACACGCCTTCGACAGCGGTGTGGGCCTGACCGCCTGGATCGGCGTCGCGCTGGTGCTCGGAGCGGCCGTCGTGGCGCTGCTGTCGCTACGCCGGGCCCGCTAAAGCCCGCGAAAGCGGGTGACGCGTTGTTTCGCGAGTGCTCAAGCAACACTTCACCCGCTTTCGCGAGCTGTGGGTTAGAGGTCGTCGATCGAGTTCTCGCGACGCGTGACCTGCTCGCCGTTCGCCGGGTCGGCGATCGTGCGGGTGGTGCTCACGCTATTGCGGCGGCGGGTCATCAGTACGATGCCGAGGATCGTCACGAGCGCTCCGGCCGCGAGCAGAATATAGCCGACGAGCGTCAGATCAATGCCGGTGACGGTCACGTCGAGGGCCCACACCAGAATGGCGCCGACGACGAGCAGAAAGATTCCTAGTCCGATACTCATGATTTCCTGCTTTCCGTTGGTGGTGCGCTAGGGACAAGCCTAGGCACTTCGGTGAGAAAGGTAAGGTTTGACTATACGCAATTCAGGTGATCATTGACTGTTTCGGAGCCACATGTCTCGTACTATCAAACTCGCTGTCATTCCCGGAGACGGGATTGGACCGGAAGTTGTCGCCGAGGCCGTGAAGGTACTCGGCGCCGTCACTGCCCGCGATGACGTCACGATTGAGACGAGCACCTTTCAGCTGGGCGCCGCGCGGTTCCTCGAAACCGGTGATGTACTCACGGATGCCGACCTCGCGTCGATCCGGCAGCATGACGCGATTCTGCTCGGTGCTGTCGGCGGCGTTCCCGGCGACCCACGCCTGAAAGACGCCAACATCGAGCGTGGGCTGCTGCTCGGCCTGCGCTTCGCACTCGACCACTACGTGAACCTGCGGCCCTGCACGATCTACCCCGGCGTCACGAGCCCGCTCGCCGCGCCCGGCGTGGTCGACTTCGTCGTCGTGCGCGAAGGTACAGAGGGCCCCTACGTGGGCAACGGCGGCGCCATCCGTCGCGGCACGCCGCAGGAAGTCGCCAACGAGGTGTCGGTGAACACCGCCTACGGGGTGGAACGCGTTGTGCGGTACGCCTTCGAGGTGGCCCAGGGTCGCGAGCGCAAACGCCTCACCCTCGTGCACAAGACCAACGTGCTCGTTTTCGCCGGCGGCCTGTGGCAGCGCATCGTGAACGAGGTGGCCGCCGAGTACCCCCAGGTTGCGGTTAATTACCTGCATGTCGACGCGGCGACCATTTTCTTCGTCACGAATCCGAGTAGATTCGATGTACTCATCACCGATAACCTTTTTGGCGATATTCTCACCGACCTGGCAGCGGCAATCAGCGGCGGCATCGGCTTGGCGGCCTCCGGCAATATCAACCCGACGGGTCGCTTTCCCAGCATGTTCGAGCCGGTGCACGGCTCGGCCCCCGATATCGCAGGCCAGCAACTCGCCGACCCGACCGCGGCCATCCTCTCGGTGGCACTGTTGCTCGATCATCTCGGGCTGACGGATGCCGCGGCTCGCGTCAACGAGGCGGTCGCCGACGACCTTGCTCGCCGCTCCGCTCTCGTGCGACGCAGCACCGCTGAGGTGGGAGACGCCATCGTGACCCTTCTGACAGACAAGGTACTGAAATGACCGTGACTTTCCCCCTGACTTTTGCCCTCACTCCGTCGACCGACGCGCGCGCCGAGACCGAACGGGAAGAGATTCTGGCCGACCCGGGCTTCGGCAAGCACTTCACCGACCACATGGTCACGATCGACTGGTCGGTCGAAGCCGGCTGGCACGACGCGCGGGTCACCCCGTACGGCCCCCTGCTGCTCGACCCCGCCTCCTCGGTGCTGCACTACGGCCAGGAGATTTTCGAGGGCCTCAAGGCCTACCGGCACGCCGACAATTCGATCTGGACCTTCCGGCCCGAAAAAAATGCGCAGCGTCTCCAGCGTTCCGCCCACCGCCTCGCGCTGCCCGAACTGTCGGTGGCAGACTTCATCGAGTCGGTCAAGCAGATGATTGCCATCGACGGCGATTGGGTGCCCTCGGCACCCGAGACCAGCCTGTACCTGCGTCCGTTCATGATCGCCAATGAGAGCTTTCTCGGGGTGCGTGCCGCCCACAAGGTGAGTTTCTACGTGATCGCGAGCCCCGCCGGCGCCTACTTCGCCGACGGCGTCGCCCCGGTGAAGATCTGGCTCTCGACCGAGTACTCCCGCGCCGGCCGCGGCGGGACCGGCGCCGCCAAATGCGGCGGAAACTACGCCGCCTCGCTGCTGCCGCAGATGGAAGCCTATGAGAACGGCTGCGCCCAGGTGCTCTTTCTCGACGGGGAGACCGGCAGCCACATCGACGAATTGGGCGGCATGAACGTGTTCTTCGTGTACGGCACCGACACGCTCGTCACGCCGCGCCTGACCGGATCTATCCTCGAGGGCGTCACCCGCGACAGCATCATGCAGCTCGCACGCGACCGCGGAATGACCGTGGAGGAGCGCGAGGTGACCCTGGGGGAGTGGCGTGAGGGTGTCGCATCCGGCGCCATCACCGAGGTCTTCGCCTGCGGAACCGCCGCCGTGGTCACGCCGATCGGTCAGGTCAAGGCGAAGGACTTCACCATCGGCGACCCGGATGCCCCCGCCGGTCGGATCACCCTGTCGCTTCGGCAAGAACTCACCGACATTCAGTATGGACGCGTGCCCGATCGTCACGGCTGGCTCACTCGACTAAACTGAAGCTTTTGGCCCTGTCTCGGGGCCGCGGAAGGCGCACAACGTGAAGATCGCACGCTATAGCTACCAGGGCGCCATTGCGTTCGGCATTGTTGACGAGCACGAACTGGTCGTTCTCGCGAGTGACCCGATGTTCGCCGGCTTCGACACCACCGGCGACCGCGTGGCTTTGGCTGACGTGAAACTGCTCGCCCCGGTGATTCCGCGCTCCAAGATCGTCGCGGTGCAGCAGTCGGGCGCCGAGCCGGTGTTTGTACTGAAGCCCAACACCGCCGTCGTCGGGCCGGGCGACGCTATCGTGCTGCCGGCCGCCTCCGAACGTGTCGAGGTCGACGGCCAACTCGCCATTATTATCGGCAAGATTGCTAAGAATGTCTCGGTAGCGGATGCCACCGGCCGCGTCTTCGGCTACACCGTCGCCACGGTCGTCACCGCGACCGACCTCGCCGAGCGGGATACGACCCGGGCCGGCGCCTTCGACACCTTCCTCCCGTTCGGACCCGTCATTGAGACCGACTTCGACGACGCGGCCACACCGCTGCGCGGCCTGATCAACGATGAGGAATTTCAGGCGGTGGAGCTCGGCGACGACGATTCGACCCCGACGGAGGAGACCGTCGCGGCCCTCGTCGCGTACGCCTCCAGCGTGTTCACCCTGCTGCCGGGCGACGTGATTCTGGCCGGGCCGATGGACACCGCCGCCGCCGTCGAGGACGGCGACACGGTCTCGATGTCCATCGCAGGCATCGGAACCCTGGTGAACCCGGTCGTTCGCCCGGCCTGAGTTCGTGCGCCCCGTCGCTCCGGGCGCAGGTTCGGTAGCTGGGCGCACCGTATAACCTGCGCCTGGCTACACAAGGTGCGCCCGGACAAATAACTTGATCTTGTGGCTCAGATCACAGGGTCCGGGAACCAGTCCCTGATCTGGTTCGACGCCGTGGACAGCAGGGCGATCGCCTCGTCGCGGTTGACCCGGGCCATCAGCATCGCGCTGATCGACAAGGAAGTCAGGGTGCGCACGCGCTCGTCGACGGATTCCGCCGCTGACGGCGACGGGGCTGCGGCGTTTTCGAGCGCGTGTCTTAACGCCTCGGCCAGTTCGATGCGATATCCCTCCACGACTGCGCGGGTCGGCTCGTCGTGCGCGGCGAGGCCGGCCGCGCAATTGACCAGAAGGCATCCGGTCTGCGCTGAGTCGGGGGCCTGCGTGACCGTTGCGCGGGCGAGGCCGGCGAAGTACTCGAGCAGGGCTGAGGAATCGCGGGGGCCCGCTCGCAATCCGGCCAGCCGTGGCCGGATCACCGTCTCCAGATAGTCGGTGACTGCGGCGTCGAAGAGCCCGCGTTTGCTCCCGAACGCGTGGTACAGGCTGGACCGCCCGACGCCCGTGGCCGCCTCCAGCTCGGCCAGGGATGCGCCGTCGAACCCCTTGTCCCAGAAAAGGTTTCGCGCAGCCTGCACGACCACTCCGCTGTCAAAGGTCTGCATCCGCCCCATGTTCGCTCCTTGAATCCTGTCCGACGATCGGACAATTTTGTGTACCGATGAGTCTACTTTATAGTAAAACGATCGTTCTAGAACTAGCAGAGGAGCCGACCATGGCGTCAAATACCGTCAGTACCCAGATCCAGCTCGTAAATCGTCCCGTCGGTTGGCCGACGGATGCGGACTTCCGCACCGTGACTGTCGACCTGCCGGAGCTTGCAGTCGGCCAGATTCGAGTCGCGAATGAATTCATCTCCGTCGACCCGTACATGCGTGGCCGGATGAACGATGTGAGGAGCTACATACCGCCGTTCATGCTCGGTGAGACCATGACCGGCGCGGCTGTCGGCCGCGTCATCGCCTCCGCAAACGAGGCGTTCGCCATCGGCGACGTCGTCACCCATCAGTACGGCTGGCGTGACCTGGTGCAGGAGGACGCCGCCGGCTTCAGGGTCGTTCCCGAGCTCCCCGGCGTTCCGGCCTCCGCTTACCTCGGCGTGCTCGGCATGACTGCACTGACTGCCTATGTCGGCCTGCTCGAGATCGCACAGCTCAAAGAAGGCGACACCGTGTTCGTCTCCGGCGCAGCGGGCGCGGTCGGCAGTATGGTCGGCCAGATCGCCCGGCTCAAGGGGGCCAAGCGCGTCATCGGCTCGGCCGGATCGCCCGAGAAGGTGGCCCTGCTCACCAGCAAGTACGGCTTTGACGCCGCGTTCAACTACAAGGACGGATCCATCACAGACCAGCTGGCCGTCGCAGCGCCAGACGGCATCGACGTTTATTACGACAATGTCGGAGGTGAACACCTCGAGGCAGCCCTCGCGTCGTTCAACGACGGCGGGCGTGCTGCCCTGTGCGGCGCGATCTCGCTCTACAACAGCACGGATGCCCCGGCCGGCCCCAACAATATGTCCAACATCGTCACCCGCGGCCTCACCCTCACGGGCTTCACGATCGGCAACTACTGGTCGCACCTCCCGGCGTTCTCCGCCGAGATGGCGAACTGGTTGGCTTCCGGCGAGATCGTCTTCGACGAGACCATCGTCGACGGCGTCGAGAACACCGTCGCGGCGTTCCTCGGCCTCATGCGCGGCGAGAACACCGGAAAGATGGTCGTGCGCACGGGCGAAACTGTTCCGGCGCTCTGAGCCGAATTCACACGCACGATTCCACGAAAGATTTCACAGTAAATGGAGACACTATGACTCACGTACTTTTCGTAGTCAGCGCCGCTGACCACTGGACCCTCACTGACGGCAGCCAGCACCCCACCGGATACTGGGCAGAGGAGCTCGCTGAGCCGCACCGCCTGTTCACTGCGGCCGGCTGGCAGATCAGCATCGCCACACCGGGCGGCGTGGCTCCGACAATCGATGCGGTCAGCCTCCGTGCGGACGCGGCCGGCGGAGAGGAGCGTGTGGCGCAGCTCATCGACTACATCGGAACCATTTCCGCTCAGCTCGACGAACCGCTCAGCCTCAACGACATCAACGTTGGCGATTACGACGTGGTCTTCTACCCGGGCGGTCACGGCCCGATGGAAGACCTCGCCTTCGACGCCGTGTCGGGGAGCATTCTCACCGAAGCGCTCGACACCGGTCGCATCCTCGGCGTACTCTGCCACGCTCCAGCCGCGCTGCTCGCTGCCAAGCGCGCCGACGACAGCTGGCCGTTCACCGGCTACCGGATGACCGGCTTCACCGACGCCGAAGAGGTTCTCGGCGGACTGGCTCCGAAGGCTCCGTGGCTCGTGCAGAGCCGTCTGGTCGAACTGGGAGCCGATTTCATCGCCGGTGAATCGTTCGCGCCGCACATGGAGATCGACCGCAACCTGTATACCGGCCAGAACCCTGCTTCGTCGGGTGCCCTCGCCGAGGCGATCATCGCGGCCGTCGCCGATAAGGCATAACGGCGGGCGACGTCGGGCCCAGGGGCCCGACGTCGCTGACAGCGAATGTTCGCCCGGCNAGGGGCCCGACGTCGCTGACAGCGAATGTTCGCCCGGCGTTGTCTAGCCGCGGCGCAGCGCGTCCAGCACGGCGTCCACGTCGTCCCGATCGTTCCAGAGGTGGAACGCCACGCGGGCTCGACCGGCGCGGCCTGATGCGGTGATTCCGGCGGCGGTGAGGCGAGCGAGGTCGCGGCCACCGGCATCCGGCCAGCTGATGATGGCCTGGCCGAGTCGGGGCAGGTCGAGTCCATCACACAGGGCGTCGCCGAGGGCCACGTTGTGGGTGGCCACCTCGGCCAGGTCGAGGCGGCGGAACAGGTCGATGGCGGGCTCGGCGCCGACCCAGGCGGGCCAGGCCGGCGACACGTCGAACCGGCGGGCATCGGAAGCAAGTGCCATCGCCGGACCGTAGCAGGAGGCCCACAGGTCGTCTCCCGCGTACCATCCGGCGTTGATCGGGTGCAGTTGTGCGGCGAAAGTCTCGGCGACCGTGAAGAACCCAACGCCGCGCGGGGCGCCGAGCCACTTGTAGCTGTGGCAGATGGTGGCGTCGAACAGCGAGGCGTCGACCGGCATCCACCCGGTAGCTTGGGTGGTGTCGCAGAGGGTGAAGGTGCCCGTTGCACGGGCGGCGGCCCGGATGGCGTCGCTGTCGGCGAGGGTTCCGGTGGCGGACTGCACGAGCGAAAACGCGACCAGCCACGTGTTCGCGGTGAGGCTCGTGGCCAGGTCGGCCAGATCCACCTGCCGCACGGTCACTCCGCGGTGCGCCTGGGCGAGGAACGGGAACACCATCGAGCTGAAGTCGCCACGCGGCAGCACGACTTCGGCGCCATTGGGGATGCTGGCGGCGACCAATCCGGCCATGACCGAGGTCTGCGAGCCGATCGCCACGCTGTGGGGTGTGACGTTCACCAGATCGGCGTACCCGACGCGTACCCGCTCGACGACCTCACCGTAACGGGAGGCGCAGGCTTGGCCGCCGGCCCAGGCCTCGGTATCGGCGCGCATCGCAGCGATCGTTTCGATCGTGGGCAGTCCGAGGGTGCAGGCCGCGAGGTAGCCGCGGCCCGAAGTGTAGCGGGTGCGGGCTTCGGCGAGGGTCACGGTGCTCGTGCTCGTGTAAGCGATCATGCCGGTGCCCGGGTGGGTGGCCGTATTGGCGGTGGGGCTGCTCGTGCTCGTTGCTGCAGGGCTCATATTTCTAGTGTGACCACCCAGCACTCATGCGACAACGGTCAGTATTCGATGCAATGCATAACCAGCAATTATGATTGAGCGCATGATCCATCTGCCCGGCGAGAGCCCCGACCTCGACGCCAACGCCCTGCGAGTCGTGCGGGCGGTGCACGAAACCGGATCCATCACCGCAGCGGCCGTCGCCCTCGGTTACAGCCAGCCGGCCGTGAGTCAGCAGCTCAAGCGGCTTGAGCAGCGGCTCGGACTCTCCGTGGTTGAGCGGGTCGGGCGTGGCGTTCGCCTCACCGAAGCCGGCCTCGTGCTGGCGCGGCACGCCGTGACCGTGGCCACCGCGCTCGATGCGGCGGCCGGGGAGATCGCCGAGCTGCAGGGGCTGCGCGCCGGGCTCGTGCGTCTCGTGGCGTTTCCGTCGGCATCCGCTACCCTGGTGCCGAGCTTGCTGGCCCGCATGAAGGCGCGGCATTCCCAGATCAGCGTCACCTATCTGGAGGCGGAGCCGCCGGAGGCCGTCGCCGCCGTGCGTGAGAACCGTGCCGATCTGGCCATCACGTTCAGTTACCCGGGGGACCGGGTGGATCCGCACCGGGATAGCGCTCAGGGGTTGCGGGTGGCGACCCTGCGGCGAGATGAGATGATGCTCGTGCTGCCGGTCGGGCATTCGCTTGACAGCGTTACCCCGATCGACCTGGGCGAGCTCGCCGACGAGAACTGGGTGGCCGGCTGCCCGCGCTGCCGTGGACACCTGCTCGACCTGTGCGATCGGCGCGGATTCGCGCCGCGCATCAGCTACGAGACTGACAACGTTGCCGCCGTCTTCGGCCTCGTTGAAGCGGGCATCGGTGTTGCGCTGCTGCCGGCCCTCGCGATCGAGTCCGTCGGCCGGCGCGCGGGTGTCTCGATTCGCGCCACGACCGGACGTGATCATCGCACCCTGCACGCCGTGACGGCGGTCCGGGCCGAGCGCGTGCCCGCCCTGGCTGCGGCATTGGGCGTGCTTGATGCGATCTCGCTGTTGGACGTTAGTTCGGATCCCGGGCCCATCTTATGAAAGCGGGCCCACGATTGATCATGGGCCCGCTTTCTGGGTCCGGGCCCGGAAAGAAGTAGGTCAGGAATCGCGCAACTAGAATCATGAGTAATGCCTGACACCACTGCACACCCGTTCTCAACCGCCACCGGAACCGACGTTCGCGTGCGGTTCTGCCCCTCGCCGACCGGAACGCCCCACGTGGGCCTCATCCGCACCGCCATGTTCAACTGGGCCTATGCCCGGCACACCGGCGGCAAGATGATCTTCCGCATCGAGGACACCGACGCCGCCCGTGACAGCGAAGACAGCTTTCTGCAACTCGTCGACGCCATGCGCTGGCTGCAGCTCGACTGGGACGAAGGCGTCGACGTCGGCGGCCCCCAGGCGCCGTACCGCCAGAGCGAGCGCTACGACATCTATCTCGGCGTGATCGAGAAGCTCAAGGACAGCGGCCACATTTACGAGAGCTTCGTCACCGGCGAAGAGATCGAAAAGCGCAACCGCGACCTCGGGCGCGACCCCAAGATGGGCTACGACAACTTCGAGCGCGACCTAACCGAAGACCAGAAGGCCGCCTACCGGGCCGAGGGCCGCTCCCCGGCGCTCCGCCTGCGCGTGCCCGACACCGAGCTCTCCTTCGACGACCTCGTGCGCGGTGAAATCACCTTCCCGGCCGGCTCGTTCAGCGACTTTGTGGTGGTGCGCCCGAACGGGCATCCGCTCTACCCCTTCGTCAACCCCGTCGACGACGCCCTCATGGGCGTTACCCACGTGCTGCGCGGCGAAGACCTGCTCTCGTCGACGCCGCGCCAGATCGCGTTGTACCACGCGCTCATCGACATCGGCGTGACCACGTTCGTGCCGCGTTTTGGCCACCTCCCCTACGTCATGGGCGACAAGAACAAGAAGCTCAGTAAGCGTGACGCCGAGGCGAACCTGTTTCTGCACCGCGACCGTGGATTCATCCCCGAGGGCCTGCTCAACTACCTCGCCCTGCTGGGCTGGTCGCTCTCGCACGACCGCGACGTTTTCTCGATCAATGAGTTCACGGCCGCCTTCGACGTCGTGAATGTCAACCCGAACCCGGCCCGCTTCGACCTCAAGAAGGCCGAGTCGATCAACGGCGACCACATTCGCCAGCTCGATGCTGCCGACTTCGCCGCCCGGCTGGTGCCCTACCTGGTGACCGCCGGCGTGTTCGGCGAGAATCCGAGCGAGGCCGAACTGGCCCTGCTCGCCCAGGGAGCACCGCTCATCCAGGAGCGCATCGCGCTGCTCGGCGAAGCCCCCTTCATGCTCGGATTTCTGTTCGTGACCGGCGCCGACCTGGTTCTCGAAGCGGATGCCCTCGCCTCGCTCCCGCAGAACGCCGCCGACATTCTCGGCGCAAGTCGCACCGCACTGGAAAGTATTCCGTCTGCGGAATGGACTACCGATCGCGTACACGCCCTGCTTGCCGAGACGCTCATTGAAGGCCTCGGCCTCAAGCCGCGCGTTGCCTTTGGGCCCCTGCGCGTCGCGCTCTCGGGTCGCAAGATCTCGCCGCCGCTGTTTGAATCCATGGAAATCCTCGGTCAGGCCGAGACCCTGGACCGCCTGGATCGGGCCCTGGCTGCAATTTCGGCAGCCTGACGCTCGGGCCGGAGGGGCTTCGACTCGCCGGGGGACACCCCGGTTTGGCCTCTCCGGCCCGAGTGAGCTAGGCTACTACTCGGCCCGATCTTCGGATTAGGCATTGGGGTATGGTGTAATTGGCAACACGGATGATTCTGGTTCATTTGTTCTTGGTTCGAGTCCAGGTACCCCAGCACTAACAGGCGCAGGATTCCGCGGCGAAATCACTTATCGCCCACCCTGACCGACAGGCCCGAAACAGGCCGAATTACCGTAAACTACACCAAAAACCCCCTCGGGGATTGTTTGGTCGTTGTTGTGCCCTGCCCGATACGGGCTCGTCCTGGCCTGGTCGGGCTGCCCACGAGCTCCCTGGCGCACCTATTGCGTATGGACACGACGACGCAAATCACTCCCACGTTTCTCACCCAGCGCGAACTCGCCGAGCTGCTCCGAATGCCCGAGCGCACGCTCGAGGACTGGCGCTTGATGCAGACTGGGCCGCCCTATCTCAAGCTCGGCAGGCTCGTGCGGTACGACGTGCAGGACGTGCTCACCTGGGTGCACGAACACCGCCATGGTTAGGCCGCAGATCGCCGCCGGTGAAGTGGGCTCAATTGACGTGCGACAACTGGCCAGCGGCCGATATCGTGCCCGCGCCACCAACCGTGACGACAGCGGGGCACTGCATCGCCTTGCCGTGACGGCCAACACCCGTGACGACGCTATCGCCGAGATCCATCGTCAAGCCAGGGCGATGGCCACTGGTGGTGCCGGGGCCCTTTCGCCGTCGAGCACCATCGCCGACACGGTCGAGCTCTGGTTGTCGCAGGTTCTCACCCGTGCCAAGGCTGGCAGCCTGTCGTACTCGACCTACGAATCGTACGAAACAACGGCCCGCGTGATCATCGTGCCGCGGTGTGGTGGAGTGCGGCTCGACCACCTGACCGTCGGTCGCTGCGACCGTATCCTGCAGCGGATTCTGGAGGAAGAATCGATCTCGAAAGCCCGGCGAGCCCGCGCAGTGTTGAGCCTGGTGTGTGGCTACGCCGTGCGCGACGACGCCATGACCCAGAATCCCGTGCGCGACGTGCAGCGCCTGCCGATGTCACCGCGAAAGGAATCCGCACTCACCCCCGCGCAGATCACCGGTATCCGCGGTCGCATGCAGGTATGGCGGCTCGGGCGCGAGGACGGACCCCGACCCAATTACCGCGCCCTGATCGACGGCATGGATATTATGATCGGCACCTCGCTGCGCATTGGCGAGTGCCTCGGCCTGCGCCGCTGTGACGTAGATATGACGACGCTTCCGCCTACCCTCATCGTGAACGGCACAATCGTCAGCACCAAGGCCCAAGGAACGCACCGCAAGAACTCTCCCAAGCGGTCACGGCAACGGCGGAGCATAGCCTTGCCGTCGATGGCCGCAGCGGCGGTGCGACGGCGGCTGGCACTTGCGGAGCAGGATCCGGAGGCTTTCCTGTTTCCCACCAGGACTGGTCGCTCCCTCAGCGTCAGCAACTACGAGCGCCTGCTACGCGCATTTGTTGAGGATGTGCGTGGTGGTCTTGTCGAACTGGGCGTCGACGTCGACGAGTACACCACGCACATCTACCGGCGCACGGCGGCCACGCTGATCGAGCGGGCGGCCGGGATCACCCTGGCCTCTCGACTTCTCGGCCATGCCAACGAGCAGACCACGCGAAACAGCTACGTGGTCACGGCCGACATAGTCGATCCAGTGACGGCGGAAATTTTCGATGAAGTGCTCGGCGAGTGAGCGATCTCGGTGTCCAGAGGATGGTCACAGATTAACAAAGAAGACTCTCTTGGGGAGACCGCAGAATGCCTGCCCTGGACGACGTGCTCGTAGAATTTAGCCGGCACAGAATAGGACGCACCGCAACGCCCGGCAGTAAATAAAGGAAACGCACGGAAGCGTACTTTTCAATCATGGCAGTTCCTGACGGTCAGATCCGGGCGGCGCTTTTGCTCATCTAGGCGAGGGCTCAAGGGATCGAGCAGTTGGTTAGATCCCACCGGTACGTCGGAGACCACTTCTCGCAACCCGTGGGCTGCGAGACACATTGACGAGACAGATCGACCATGCACGATTGTGGAGAGCGAGGCAGAACGCATTCCGTCCAGTGACCAGGATCAGGGCATTATTGTTCAAGGGCGACGGATGAGCCGGTATGTCTCGAAACGTGTGTTTTTACTGGCGTTACCATTTTTGTAGGCAAGGACGCTTGCGAGACATTTAGAAGCGTCAATGGGGAAGCTGAAAGCGTCGAAGTAAGCAACGAACTGTCAATTTGGCGTGTACCCCAACTCGACGTCAGACGCTCTCATCGAGTATTGTCAGGATAGGGTCAAATTTTGATTGGTGGACATCCCTCATGACTGGGTCTTAGACTTCAACCTGACGGAACAGGGGAAAAGTCACATGACGGGTCAACGCGTTGGATACGTGCGAGTCAGTACTCTCGATCAGAACACCATCCGTCAGCTTGCTGGCGTCGAGGTCGATCGGGTGTTTGAGGATAAGGCGTCGGGAAAGGATCAGAACCGGCCCGAGCTGGAAGAGATGATCAAGTTCGTCCGAGATGGCGATACCGTTCTCGTGCATTCCATGGACCGGTTGGCCCGCAACTTGGATGACCTTCGCTTGATCGTGCGCCGGCTCACGGCGAAGAAGGTCCGGGTTGAGTTCGTGAAAGAGCAGCTCTCTTTCACGGGCGACGACAACGCGATGGCGAACCTGCTTTTGAACGTCATGGGAGCGTTTGCTGAGTTTGAGCGGTCGTTGATTCGTGAACGTCAACGTGAGGGCATTGCCCTGGCAAAAAAACGTGGCGTCTATCGCGGCCGCACCCCATCACTGGACATGGCCCGTGCGGCTGAGCTGCGCGAGAAGGCTGCCGCGGGCGTGCCGAAATCTGTGCTTGCTCGAGAGTTTGGGATCAGCCGCGAAACCGTCTACGTCTACCTCCGCGCCGGGGCCTGAGCTGGCGGAAGAGGATTCGGTGCGGTTTAGAGATGGATGCCTGCGGTGTCGACCAGTTCAACCCAGCGCGTTCGACGATCGGCGCCTTCTCGGATCGCTGGGGCTTGGGCGTAGACGTCTGCGTCGGATAGGGCGGTCAGGTTGAGTCCGGTGAGGTCGGTGATGTCGACGATGGGTACTTGATAGGTGCGGTAGGGTCCGAGCGACGGGGGATTGCCGTACATGAGGGCTTGAGCGCGGACCGTGTCGAGGTCGATGTCTTCTAATTGTGGGCTTTGGTCGAGGACGAACCCGGCAGCGTGAAGAACGGTGGATCTTTCCGTGGTCGTGGTCCATGCTGCGATCTTCCAGAACGCTTGGGGGATCTTTACGCCGCGATATATCGGATCCGGGGTTGAGAGTACGGGGGCGGTGAAGACGCTGATGCGGTTGCCGTTTGTGCGTGCGTAGGTGAGGACGTGGTCCTCGAGGCCGAGCCAGAGTTGTTTTGATTGGTTAAAGGTTGCGGCTTGCGGGGCGGCGTTGGTGTAGGCGAAGGTGTCGTAATTCGCTCGCCGGGCTGTCGTTGTGTCGCCCCAGACCGGGTCTTGGCGCCGGACGAGGTGTCCGCGGTCGAGGTCGTTTCTGGCGTAGACGGCTTCCCCGGTCTGTTCGTAGGGCGGGATACGGGAGTCGAGGTGCCAGTCGTCGCCTCGGTCAACGGTAATGAGCTGGTCCCCGTCGATGTTGACGCCGGTTGCGATGGCGAGGCGCCGTGCGGGGTCGAGGAGCACGGTGAAATGTGTGTAGAGCAGTTCACGAATCAGGGTTCCCGGGGGACGGGTCGGGAGCGGCAGAGGAATCTGGAGGAAATCGGCGTTGTATCCAGCAGGATAAAGTAATGCGGCGTCCATGGTGATAGTCAAGCAGCCAGAGCCGACAGTTGGGGCTTCCGGATCTATATGGCGGTGTTGATGGGAAGATCCACTGTTGCTTCCACCATGTGAAACCGCCCTCGTTAGGGTGCTCGGAAACCATCCACGGTTACGTCAGAAGAGCTATATTTTGGCTCGGCGTTAACGCCGGTGGATGAGTGCTGTCGAGCCCATCTACTTTCATCTGCCGCCGTCTACTGCGCCGAGCTGAGCCTACCGACATGTGCTCGGGCAATGTATGCAGTGTCCCGAGCTGCATTAGGTGAATCAGTGCAGCATCGACGTCATCCACCGATGCGTCCGTCATCGCGTGCAGGAAGCGTGTGACCTTTGGTTGATGCAGCGGTTGCGGACGTTGAAGAGCTGGGCTGGAAAGGGCGAGGGCTTGCTTAAGACAAGGCGCTGCAGCGGGCAGCCAGCGAATCTGGTCTTGATTGTAGTCAGTGTCGAGATATAGGGTCAGCGTCTCCATCGTGCGGTGTGGTGTTCCGATGTACCAATCGTCCGCCGACAGGAGCGCTAGCGAACCGGGCAACATCTCGAACTGACCAGCCTTATGGGCGATCGTATAAGAACCGCGCACGAGGTGTATGTCGGCGGACATGAGAAGCTGCCCGTAGGCGGCCACGGAATTGCCCGCTGACGGCCAGGAGATCTGCCCGTTGGTGGCC